>CANQQZ010000004.1 GCA_947626135.1 uncultured Clostridia bacterium | reverse complement strand
GATAAATCCATAGACAATATGCCCATAATTGACTTGCCGTCGATTATGTACCTGCCGCTAAACAAAGTAACGTCTCCATGATTGTTCAGAACCGCGCTGTTGAATGTCTTAACAGCGTCAAGACTGTCTAATAAAACAACCGTTTCAACCATTACTTAACATCTCCTTTCTCTCCGGTATTGTGCTGTATTATACTCTCGGAGATTGAAAAAGTCAATGTTAAATGTTCACAAATTTGATGGCTGAAGCGGGGTTTTTTAAGTGATTTTTACAACATGAAAGAGGTTATTTCGCACTGTCGAGCAGTATGGTTACGGGTCCGTCGTTTACGAGCGAGACCTTCATATCCGCGCCGAATTTTCCTGTTTCCGCGTGTATGCCGCGGCTGCGGATATAGCCTACGAACGCTTCGTACAATAGGTTGGCTCCGTCCGGGTTCATTGCGTCCCCGAAATACGGTCTGCGTCCGTGTGAACAGTCGCCGTAAAGAGTGAATTGCGATATTATCAGCATTTCACCGCCGATATCCGGGAGGGAAAGGTTCATTTTCCCGTTTTCGTCGCTGAAAATCCGCAGATTTATCACCTTGTCCGCGATATACCTTAAATCATCTTCCGTGTCGCCCTTACCTACGCCCAAAAATACGAGCAGTCCGGCGCCCGTGCTGCCGTGTACGGCTCCGTCAGTTTTGACCTGAGCGGACGTTACTCTCTGCACTACAGCCCTCATATTTCATACCCGCTTTCCTCAATTATTTCCTGCAATTCCTCCCATACGAGGTATTCCTTTTCCAGCTCCTCGTTAAGACATCCGATCTCCGTGGAAATTTCGCCTAATTTAACATAATCCGACGCGATTTCCGGCGCGTTTAATTCCGCCTCCTTCGCGCGTATATTATCCTCGATTTCCGCGATTTTTTCCTCGGTTTTTTTGAATCGGTTCAGGATCTTGCGCTTTTGCGATTCGCGTTTTTTGCGTTCCATGTAATCCGATTTTCCCGCGCTCTCCTTTTTCGGCTCAAATATCTCCGTTTTCCCGCGCTTTTCGGCGAAATCGTCATAGCTGCCGATATAGCTTTCTATGCCGTCCGGAGTCATATATAAAATCCTGTCGGCGAGCTTATTAATAAAATAGCGGTCGTGCGATACCATAAGCATTGTTGCGCCGCAGTCCCCGAGCGCCTTTTCAAGCGCCTCGCGCGAATCGATATCGAGGTGGTTTGTCGGCTCGTCCATGATAAGGAAATTGTTCTTTTTAAGCATCAGCTTCGCCAGCTCCACCCTCGCGCGCTCGCCGCCGGACAGGCTTTCAATCCGCTTAAAAACGTCTTCGCCGCGGAACATAAAGACCGCGAGCGCATTCCTTAGCTCGGTAAGCGTCATGTCGGGGTACTCGTCGTACAGCTCGTCGAGCACGGTTTTTCCCATATGCAGATTTTCCTGAAGCTGGTCATAATAGCCGACGACAATGTTTGCACCTATTTTATATGCACCCGCGTCCGCCTCGCACTGACCGAGTATGATTTTCAGAAACGTCGTTTTCCCGCAGCCGTTGGGACCGATCAGAAATACGCGTTCACCCTTTTTTATAAATACGTCCGCGCTTTTAAACAGCGGCGTGCCGCCGTAGGATTTTGACAGCCCCTCCGTTATAAGCACATCCTGACCGCCGCCCTCGAGCGGGGAAAAGGAGAATGTCATTTCCTCGGGTCCCGAATCGGGCTTTACAAGATCCTTTTCAAGCCGTTCTATAACCTTGAGCTTGCTTTCCGCGGTTTTTATGTTCCGCTCGCGGTTCCAGCGCCGCTGCTGCTCAACTATGCCTTCAAGACGCTCTATTTCGCGGGCGGTGTTCTCATAGCTGCGTTCCTCTGTTTTCCTGTCAATCTCCGACTGCTTTATGAATTCGCTGTAGCCGCCGTTATATACGCGCAGCGTTTTGCCGCGCATTTCCATTGTTTTGTTGGTAACAGCGTCGAGGAAATAGCGGTCATGAGAGATAACTATAAACGCCTTGCCGCAGCTTTTCAGGAAATCCTCGAGCCACTCGACCGAGGCTATATCGAGATGATTTGTCGGCTCGTCGAGAAGCAGCAAATCCGAATCGCCCAAAAGCAGCCTGCCCAGGGATACGCGCGTTTTCTGACCGCCGGAAAGCGAATTGACGCCGAGACCGAACTCATCCTCGCTGAAGCCCAGACCCATAAGGGCGCCGCGGATCTTTGACCTGTAATAAAAGCCGTCCATCGATTCGAAGCGCTCCTGTAAAGCGGCTTGCCGCGTAATCAGCTCGTCTATGGCGCCGTTTTTGTTTTCTATGTCAAAATGTATTTCATTAAGCTCGTCCTCTACAGCCTTTACCTCCGAAAAGACCGTTTCAACCTCGTCCCATACGGACAAGCTGCTGCCGCTGAGCGTGTGCTGATCGAGATAGCCTATTTTTAAGCAGCGGCTTTTGAAGATTTCGCCGCCGTCGGGCTCGATTTCGCCTGTCAGGATTTTAAAGAGCGTCGATTTGCCCGCGCCGTTCGCGCCGACAAACCCAATCCTGTCCGGGCTCTCAACGCTCATGGATACACCGGAAAACAGCGTTTCACCCGAATATATTTTTTGCAGATTCGAGCAGTTAAGCAATGTCATTCCGCGCACAGCTCCCTTCCTTTTGGTATTACGAGGCTATTTTAACACATCTTTTTGAATATATCAAGACGGATAAATTGATTTTCATCGGTTTAAAGGAATTGACATACGCATAAAAATATTATACAATACTTGAAAACGATTGCAAGGAGAAGAGTCAATGCTTGACAAACTGGAAGCGCTTAACGAGAGATTTGAATTTTTGGACAGCAGCATAAGCAATCCGGAGGTTATCGCGGATATGGATAAATGGCGCGGATACTGCCGGGAGCACGCTGAGCTTGAGCCTATAATAGAAAAATACCGCGAGCTGAAGGCGGCGATGAAAACGATAGAGGACGACAGGGAGATGCTCAGCGAAGGGCAGGACAAGGAATTTGAGGAAATGGTGCGCGCGGAAATGGAGGATGCGCGGCGCACGGCGCAGGAGGCGCGGAGCGAATTGAAAATCCTTTTGCTTCCCAGGGACCCCAACGATGAGAAAAACGTGATAATCGAGATCCGGGGCGGCACAGGCGGAGAAGAGGCCGCGCTTTTCGCCGCGGATCTGATGCGCATGTACTCTATGTATGCCGAGTCGAAGCGGTGGAAAATCGAGATATTAAACTCCAACGCCACGGATATCGGCGGCTACAAGGAAATATCGTTTTGCGTGGAGGGGAAGGGCGCTTACAGCCGTTTCAAGTTTGAAAGCGGAGTTCACCGCGTCCAGCGCGTGCCGGAAACCGAGTCTCAGGGGCGCATACACACATCGGCGGTTACCGTGGCGGTGCTGCCGGAGGCGGAGGAGGTCGAGGTGGATATCAATCCGAACGACCTCAGAATAGACGTGTTCCGCGCGGGCGGTCCCGGGGGACAGTGCGTAAACACGACCGATTCCGCCGTCAGGATCACGCATATCCCGACGGGGATAGTGGTGTCGTGCCAGGATGAGAAATCACAGCTGAAAAACAAGGATAAGGCTATGAAGATACTGCGTTCGCGCATTTACGAGCAGGCGGAGGCGGAGCGTCATAAGGAAATAGCCGACGCAAGGAAATCGCAGGTCGGCTCGGGCGACCGTTCCGAGCGTATACGCACGTATAATTTCCCGCAGAGCCGGGTAACGGACCATCGCGTAAATCTTACGCTCTATAAGCTTGAGCAGGTTTTAAACGGCGCGCTCGATGAAATTATCGACGCGCTTGTCACCGCCGACCAGGCGGCGAAGCTCGCGGGCGAGGAATGAACTATAAAAGCCGCTGTACGCGTTCGTACAGCGGCTTTTCTGCGGTTTGACGCCGGCGTTACGCCAGCTCGAGGGTGAACGTGAACGTGGTATATTTCGCGTCGGTACCCTCCTTCGCCGGATTGCTCTCCACCCAGATGCTCTGCTTGTGGAGCGCGACGATATTCTTACACAGCGATAATCCCAGCCCCGCGCCGGTTTTTTCGCGGTGACGGGATTTGTCAGTCTTGTAAAAGCGGTTAAATATATTGCTTAGATCCTTTTGATCTATGCCCGCGCCGAAATTGCCTATGGAGAAATATGCCTTTTTGCTGCGCGTCCAGGTGCGTATGCTTATTGTGGTGTTCTCATAGCTGAATTTGATGGCGTTGTCCATAAGATTAAGCACGACGCGTTTTATGGCGTCATTGTCGCCGAGAACATTGAGAGCGTCGTTTTCAAAATCGATGTTTAAATCGAGACTGCGTTCCGTTATGCGGCTTTCAAGGCTTATAATGCATACCCTGACGAGCTCGTTTAAATCGAATTTGCCGATAGAGAGCTGGTATTCGCTCGACGACATTTTCGACATTTCCAGCAAATCGTTCACAAGCTTTGTAAGTCTGCGCGACTCGTCCACGATTATTTTCAGATATTCGCTGCGCTTTTCCTCCGGGATAGTGCCGTCGAGAATGCTTTGCGCGAAGCCGGATATGCTCGTCATCGGAGAACGGAGCTCATGAGATACGTCGCTTATAAAGCCTGAACGCATATTTTCAAGGTTTTCAATGGAGTCAGCCATGAAATTAAAGCTTGAGGCAAGCTGGCTTATCTCATCGTTGCCGTCCACGCGCACGCGGTCGGAGAAATTGCCGGCTGCGATATTCTGCACCGCGCGGTTTATCTCGCCTATCGGCTTTGATATGCGCTTCGCCTGAATATATACGAGGATAAACGCCGCGAGAATGGACAGCGCGGCGCATACGATAATCATTTCCACGATTTCGTTTGTGGTGGAGTTCAGGCGCTTCATGGGCGTGTTAAAAAACATCGCGCCCACAATTGTTCCGTTGTATTTTACCGATACGCCGACCGTCAGCTGTGAGGCGCCGTAGCGTCCGCCGAAGGTGCCGCGCTTAACGATGACGCGCTTTCCTTCGGCTATCTTTTTTATATACTCCCCGGGCACGGAGCTCATGTCCGACGTGGAGCTTATAACCTCGCCGTCAAGATTGCTGACCGTTATATCCGCGCCCAGAAGCTGCGACCACGAGTTGAGCGAATTGTTGTACGCGCGCGCCGCGCGCGCGTCGTTTTGCTCTATCTGATATGTCGCCGTCCAGTATTCGAGCGCCTTTCCCGCCGCGATTACCTGCTCCTTCTGCGTGTTTATCATGTACTGCGTCAGCATTAAGCTCGACGCCGCGGTTATAAAGAGGAACACTATAAACAATATCGCCGTATATGTCAGGCAGAGGCGGCTGAATATTCCTTTTTTAAACAATTACACCGCTCCCTTGTTAATGTACCTCGAATTTATAGCCGACGCCCCAGACGGTTTTAAGCTGCCAGTTTCCGTCCACTCCCTCAAGCTTCTCGCGCAGCCGCTTTATATGCACGTCCACGGTTCGCGAATCGCCGTAATAATCGAAGCCCCAAACCTTTTCCAAAAGCTGCTCGCGCGTGAATACGCGGTTCGGATTTGCCGCGAGGAAATACAAAAGCTCCAGCTCCTTCGGCGGCAGCTCGACAATCGAGCCGTTTACCTTCAGCTCGTAGTTTGAGATGTTTACGGACAGATTTTTATATTCGAGCGTCTTGTCGCTTGTGTTGTCCTGATTTTCCGTGCGTCTGAGCACCGCCTTGACGCGCGCCGTGAGCTCCTTTGTTTCAAAGGGCTTTACCATGTAATCGTCAGCCCCGAGCTCAAGCCCAAGCACCTTGTCGAACGTTTCGCCCTTCGCGGTAAGCATGATTATGGGAGTGTTGCTTGTTTTGCGTATCTCGCGGCATGCCTCCCATCCGTCCATTTCGGGCATCATAACGTCCATAATCACGATCGACGGCGCCTCGGCGTGAAATTTTTCCACTGCCTCGCGCCCGTTTGAAGCCGTTACGGTGTCAAAGCCCTCGCTTTCAAAATTGATTTTTATAAGCTCCGCTATGTTCGCGTCGTCGTCCACGATAAGTATCTTGCTTTTTGCCATTTTTCCGCCTCCCCGGTAAATGTTTGTTATATCAGATTAAGTATATCATAAAAAATCGGAATAATAAAGTGTTTTAACGCATGATTATACGTAAATTTTTTATGAATATTGTGAACAAACGGCGATTTTGCGGCTGAAAATTAATTTTGTACACAAAAAATTCATAAATTTATTGTAGACACAGACAAAATCTTATGTTATAATAGAGCATGAGTTTGTATAACTAATCTCGGGAAGATTGAAGGGAAGTTGAAAATGAGAAGAAGCAAAAAAGCGCGCAGAATGCTGGCGGCAATAGTAATCGCTTTGTTTGCGGCTATGGCTGCTCCGGCGGCTATGGCGGACAATGTTCCCGTATCGGAGTGCGACGCGCTTGAACAGGGTGTGGTTCTCTATGAGAAAATGACGGGCGAACCCGTAACCTACCCGCAGCAGCTTATCGAAAGCGGCTATGACGAGATATTTTTAAAGTCGGTTGCTATGGGCTATGTGAATCTCGATGATTTTTACGGCATAAGCAGCGCGGAGTACATACGCAAACAGGACTTCATGAATATCCTTTACAAGACGATAATTACATATAACCCGAATTTTGCTATAGACGGCGAGGAAACGGAGCGGATTTTAAACGACTGCTTTGATAACGCCTATCTTGACGAGGAAAACAGAACGGCATACGCCTTTATGATCAAGGAAGGGCTTATCCGCGATACGATGCATTCCGAACCGGATTCGGAGCTTACATGGGACGGCTGCGCCGTCATGGTGGAGCTTGCGTATAATCTTTTCGCCAACGGCGAATCGGTAACGGTAGGCGGCGAGGAAATAAAAATAGGCGAAAATATCGACACGGTTATTTCCGATATCGGTATGCCGAACAGAATAGACGAGAGCGATTATGATTTTGACTGGTACGTTTATAACGGAGACTACGGCAATTTTATGATGCTCGGCGTGGACGGAGACAGAATATGCGCGTTTTTCACGAACGCGCCCGATTTTGAATACAGAGGGATCAGGGCGGGAGACGATTTTGCCAAAATCGTCCCGTATTTAAGCGATAATTTAAGAGTCATAACAGACGGCGGGGATAAAATCGACGCCGTAATGTATAATCCGCGCGGCAAGGAAACGAATGTGTCGGAATACGCGAAGCAGGCGAGGGCGGCGGAGCTGCTTGATATGATAAATGCAAACCGTGTCAGAAACGGGCGCGCCGTCTATTCCGAAAACAAGGATTTGAACGCCGAAGCGTTTCTTGCGTCCATAAGCGGCTCCGAGGCTGAGGGCGCCGAAAAAGCCGAGGGCTACGATATATTTTCCATATATTCGCAGATGGTAAGGAGCGGAGCGGATATAATCGAGGGCGAAAGCACACTTGCGGGAGCGGTGGGCATAGACGTTGCGGTAGACGAGACGAACGATTTTGCCGTAACCGCGCAGATTATAACGAATAACGCCGTTCCTCCGGAGATGGCGGCGCGCGCGCCGATGGAGGAGGCGGAGCCGATAGAGGAGGAGCCTCTTAACGAGGTTGAGGAGGTAACGACCCCCGTTATTGTTTCGCCGGAATATGAAACGGTTTACGGCGGCACGGAGGATGTTGTTATCGAGCTTGCAATGCAGGCGTCCACGCAGTACCATATCGAGGTGTTCGACTACGAGAACGACGATTATGTTGTCAACAAATATGTTACGACGGATGATATGACCTTCACGCTGCCGGGCGGCTTGTTTACCTTCGGGCGCGACTACAAAATAATCGTGAGCGCGCTGGGCGATGACGGCACGGCTTTAAGCTCGGAACCGGTGCTTATAACCTACGGTTCTCAGTATGATGACGGGGTAAAGCTGATTTCCCCTTACAACGACGGCGTTACCGACGACGATATAATAGCCGCGTCATGGGAAAGCGATACCTACAGCGATTTCTACGTTGATTTGTATAAAGCCGGCGAGGGTCTTATAGTAAGCGAGATCGTCGAGGGTGATACCGAGGCTATGATCCGCGGCGTTGACCCGGGCGAGTATTATTTGTACATAACGGCTCTGAGGAAGGGGACCGTTGTTGAAAAGGCGCAGGACATGGCTCATTTTACCGTGACTCAGCCCGAGCCGGTCATAAATGAGATTATTCTCGAGCCGGACGAAATATATAATTTCGTTTACGAGGACGAGGCGCTTGGAGTGCTTTATTTCTATGATGAGGATATTATAGAGGTCGAGGACGAAAACGGGGAAACCGTAAAGCGCAAAAAGATAATTCAGAAGCAGGTAAAGGCGACGAAGGCGTATAAGCGCCTGTCGAGCTATATTGCCCGCAGACCGTCCACCACCGGCGCGCCGTTTATTTCAAGCGGAGCCTCAACCGTGATGGGCAACGCTATAGTCACCGAGGCGGCAAAGTACCTTGATGTGCCTTATGTATGGGGCGGCACGTCGCCGGAGGGCTTTGACTGCTCCGGACTTGTGCAGTATGTGTGCGCTTCGCTCGGAATTACGGTAGACCGCGTTGCGGAGGATCAGTTCCGGAACGGTGTTCCCGTGAACCGCGACGAGCTGATGCCGGGAGATTTGATTTTCTTTGAGCAGAACGGATACATCCACCATGTCGGGATATACGCCGGCGACAATATGATGATCCACGCGCCGCATACCGGCGACGTTGTACGTTACGCATCGCTTGACAATGAATATTATCAGCGCGAATACGCCGGAGCAAGAAGAGTTTACTGATGGCGCGGGCGCGATAATAATAAAAATGCAGGGGGAGAAAAAATGGTTGGGGGAATAATAGCGCGTACCTCGGGCAAATACCGAAAAATCAATACCATTTTTATCGCCCTAAGCGCGGCGGTGATGATTGTCGGTATAGTCGGAATAATATACAGTATAGCGCATGCGAGCTGGCTGTTCGCGGCAAGCTATTTCATAGGGCTGATATTGCTGTTTACATATGTGATAATACGCGTAAATACGGTTTATACGACGTATCTCGCCTATGACGACGATTGCGTCGTTATGAAAAACTGGACTAATGACTTTTTACCCTACGACGTCGGGAATAAGGTCAAGCTCTTGTCCGAGTTCATACCGGCAAGGACGAAGGTGACGGAAATCCCCGTCGAGGAAATCGACAGGATCTTGATTGGCACGAAGAATTTTATAAAGCGCAGCGTGGATAAGGACGATTTGTTCCTCGAGCGTATCGCGCCTTATGAAAAAACGAAGGATTATTATCAGAAGCGCACCGTTTCGGGTATGGATATTTTCTATGTTCACACGGCTGACGGAGGCAGCTATTACATGCCGATAATGAATTTTAACGTGAAGTCGGTAAAGAAGATTCTGACCGCCGCGCTCGCGGGAAATTCCTCCATAGATTTCCGTTCCTCGAACCGCACGTACAGGACGGTCCGCCCCGGTATGCCGAGATACGACGGGAAGAAATGACAAAAACCGCTCACGGCGGAGGATAAAACAGTATGCTTTTGCGGGACAGGGTCGCGGACTCTGTCCCGTATTTCGTTTTCGGGCGGAGCGCCGTCCTTTGCAGCCTCGGCGGGCGGCGCGCAAATATATTTACGGTAATCCGGAGGCTTTATGATGATACATAAAAACGTAAAAGGCGGTTAACGCGCCGTGAACGTTATGGACACGGCAAGCGGTTTATGATAAAATGTACATAAGTGTATTTGGAGGGTTGATATTTATGAACAGAAAAATTATTTCAGCGGCGCTGTCGGCGGCGCTGTTTATAGGCGCGTCATACGTTCCGGCGCTTGCCGGGAGCGAAAGGGTAACGCTTATCGTCGAAACGGAGGGCGCTCCGCTTCTTGCAGCGAAAAACGCGGTACTCATGGGCGCGTCGGAGTTTATGGAGACGGACGAGGCGAAGGAAACGGAGGCGCGGCTTTTAAGCGAGCAGTCGGATGTTAAATCCGAGATTAAAAGGCGCGTGAGAAAATCCGATACGGATTCCGGCTTTACGTATACAAGCGTATTGAACGGCTTCTCGATGGAGGCTTACGAAAGCGATATTGAAAAGATAAAGGCGATAGACGGCGTTAAAAACGTGTACATATCAGAGGCGTATGAGATACCGCCGGAGCTTGCGTCAAACGACAGCGTCAATCCCGGTATCGGCGCACAGATGATGAGGGCGCAGGCGATGTACGCCGCGGGCTTTGACGGGCGCGGGCAGGCTGTGGCGATTATTGACAGCGAATTTGACGTGGTTCACGAGTTTTTCACGTCGGATATAGCGGACCCGAAATTTTCAAAGGAAACGATAGGGGAGATTATCGAAAATAATACGCTCAATGCCGATATTTCGGTAAATCAGGTTTACAAGAGCCCGAAAATCCCGTTCGCCTACGATTACGGCGACAAGGATGCGGACACGTATGATGCGTCGGAGCCTCACGGAAACCATGTCGCGGGTATAGCGGCGGGTAAAGACGGCGTGTTTGAAGGCAGGACATTTTCGGGCGTCGCGCCGGAGGCGCAGCTTGTGCTGATGAAGATCATGGATAAAGACTACAATACGTATAACGCGATAATTATAGCCGCTATGGACGACGCGGCGAAGATGGGCGTATGCGCGGTAAATTTGAGCCTTGGATCATCACAAGCCGAATCAGAGCCGTATCTTAAAGCCACAGATACTCTCAGGAAGGCCGGAATAGCGGTCGTGTGCTCGGAGGGTAATTCCGACAGGTATTATGAGACGACCGATAATCCCGACTATACTTACCGGAACTTGCCCGCAGCCTTTTCGGCTTCCACATCCGTCGCGTCGATCGACCCCAATCAAAAATGGCTTATCGGCGGCCAGATCATGCTCATGGACGGCACGGAAATGATTGTTGATGAGTATGCGTTTAATCGCAGCGCAGTGTTTTTCGATAGGTTTTCGGATAAATTTTACGACTATGTGTATGTCGGCTCGGATATAAAACCGCCGGGGGACACAGTCAGGGACAAAATAGTAATTGCCACGCTAAATTCCGGAATAACGAGCCGGTATCTTATTGATAATGGCGCAATTGGAATGATGTTTATCGAAAACGATGAGAGTGACGGCGTGCTTCGTACCGTGAGCGATGAATTTCCGGGACTTGTTGTGCGCAGATCCTACGGCGACATGCTTATAAACGCGAATGATAAGCGGTTTAAAACGGACACGAAGCGGCATATCCGTTTGGACGAACACGCCCCCGTAGGTATGGCTTACTACACGTCATGGGGTACGGGCGCAGATCTTGAGCTGAAGCCGGAAATCACAGCTCCGGGTACCAATATACTTTCGTCGGTAAACGACGACCAATACGAAAACAAGAGCGGCACATCTATGTCCAGCCCGCAGATAACGGGCGCGATGGCGCTTATGAGCGGCTTTGTCGGGTCAAAATATCCCAATGTAACCGGCGCGGATAAGGTCGCGCTTATGGAAAATCTGCTGATGAGCTCGGCGGATATTGTGTTCCGGGACGATGAAAAGACGCTTCCCGAATCGCCCAGGCGGCAGGGCGCGGGTCTGGCGAATTTGGAGGATGCGATGAAGATCCCGGTGATATTAAAGGGCGATACGGGTAAATCGAAGCTCAGCTTAAGAGACGAGCTTGACGATAATATAACGCTGACATTCACAGCGGAAAATCTGACCGGTGAGGATGTGACCTACGACGATATAACAATCTACGCGTTCACGGACGGTTACGAGGAGCAAGACGGTGAAAATGTAATTGCCGGTTCCGTGCCGCTTGAATTTGAGCCTGCCGCCGATAATCCGATAAGCGTGATGGTGCCCGCGAACGGGAAAGAGGAAATAACGCTTAAAATAAAGCTTGACAGCACACGGACGGCTGCGAATAAGAAGATTTTCACAAACGGCTTCTGGGTGGACGGCTATATTGTTCTTTCGTCGAGAGACGGCTCGGTGACGGAGGCGAGTATGCCGTACACCGGATTTTACGGCGACTGGACTTCGTTTGACGCGATGCCCCCCTCATATTTCGAGGAGGGCGGCAGCGCGGAAAACGGCGGCTTAATGATGGGAGACACCTTACTCGGCATAAATACGCTTGTTTCCGACGATGCAGCGGACGGGAGCGAATATGACAGCGAGGATTATGTCGGTCTTTCCGGGAACACCGATCTTGGCTACAATATCAAAATACGTATGCTGCGGTCGCTGTGCGGTGTTACCAGAACGATTAAAGATTCGGACGGTAATGTTATCGGCAAGGTGGTGTCAAAGAGCGACGGACTGACGCGTCAGGATGACGTCAGTAATTATATGGAGGATATTTCCATAGATCCGACTGATCTGCGGGACGGCGATTACTCTGTGACGGTATCGGGTACTCTTGCATATGACAGCGAGCGGAGCAGAACAGAGGAAAAAACGTATAAATTCTACGTGGACAGCGTGCCGCCGGAGATAAAGAATCCGAAAATTTACGAGGAGGACGGAAAAACATACGCGTCGTTTGAGGCAAGCGATAACCGATATTTGATGGGCGCGGAGGCGTATGACGCGAACCGCAAAACGGCTATCGTGCCGGTGAAGGCTGAGAAGGAAGCGGAAATAAAAATAGATATAACCGACATGGACAGGGACAGCCTTGAATTTTCCGTTATCGATTACGCGTACAATGAAAACACCTTCACAATCGGCACTGTAAGCGCGGAAATCACAGACAGTATAATAAGCGGTGGAAGCGCCGCATTTTTGACGAACGTTACAAATACGGCGGCTGACACGGACGCGTATATTATAATGGCGCTGTATGACGGCAGCGGCAGATTTATTGATGCTGACATGCAGAACGCGCATCTTGAAAGCGGGTCGAAAACTCCGTTTTCATTCAGCTTTGCCGGAGTTAAGGAGATAGCCGGCGTGAAGCTGTTCGTCTGGAAGCACGGCGAAGGCGAAATGATGCCGCTTTGCGAAGCGGCGGAGGTAGAATAAGCGCGTTAAGGACGCTGAAATTTTCAGCCGCATTTTCGGATGCGGAGTATATCCGCTTTGATGCTGTAAATATTTAATATATTTAAACGTACCAAAAAGGCATATCGCCCGGAATGAAGCGATATGCCTTTTTTGATATCCAAAATCGGTTTTGCCGGAACGGCAGTATTATTTATTTGCCGTTTTCCAGCATATGTATCTGCGCGGCGAGCATCATAAACGCGCCCATGCCGTGCAAATCGTTTGAGCTTGTCGGGCGGTTCAGGTAATAGCCGAGCGGTCCGACGCCGGTACCAACGCATATGCCGCTTATATCAAGTATGCCGTTTTCTACCTTTACGCGGGTCAGCTCGCCCTCCCAGCCGCGCAGAGCCACATCACGGAAGCTGTCATCGAGTACGCCGAGGCTCACGCCCTTTGCCGCCGAATATGCGATAAGCGCGGTGGCGGAGGTTTCAAGCCAGTTGCGGGGATCGTTCACGCGGTCGGCTACCTGGTACCACATTCCCGTTTCCTTGTCCTGATATTCCTTTAATCTGTTCATAAGTCCCGTGAACAGGTCAAGAAATTCGGCGCGGTATTTATGATTTTCGGGGATAATTTCAAGGATTTCCGCCGAGGTAACGGTTACCCAGCTTATCGCGCGGGACCAATGCACGCGTATGAGCCCCTCCTTGTCAACGAACGGATTTGTGCGGGATTCGTCATACATGTGATACAAAAGCCCCGTTTTCGGATTCGTCATATGCCTGCGCATTACGCGGGTAAAGGTGTATACCATATCAAACAGGTCGGGACGGTCAAATTCAAATGCGTACCGGGTCGTGATAACGCCCATCATATACATGCAGTCGAGCCACATTTGATACGGCTTATGGTATTTGTGCCATACCGCGCCCTCGCTGTTCACGGGCCAGTCCTCCGTAATGCGCGCGAAAAGGTCGAGCGGTTTTTTGTATCGGATATCGCCGGTGTCACGGTAAAGGTCAAACAGCAGCAGACCGGGTTGAATGTCGTCAAATTCATCCGTGTGGCAATTGGGAATATTGCCGTCGGAGTCAACGTTGAAATCCACCCATGATTTTATGTAGTCCCGATATTTTTTTTCACCGGTTATTTTATAAACTCTGTCCATACCCTCGAGCATTACGCCCTGATGGTAATGGAACCGGTCCGCGGGAGGCAGCTCCTCCGGCGCAAATTTGTTTATCATTGTGTCGGCGGCGATAATCGCGTAATCAAGTGCATTCATATGCAAAACTCCTCCGTAAAATTTATTTTACATATATAATAATATAATTCGTCAAAATTGTCAATTCGGAGCGCCGGAATTTTTGAAAAAAATGTGCGCGGAAATCTTGACTTTTTACTGTAAATGTGGTAATATACTAAAGCATTCGCCGATGTGGTGGAACTGGCAGACGCGCGGGACTCAAAATCCCGTGGTAGCGATACCGTGTGGGTTCGACCCCCACCATCGGCACCAAAATGCCGCGGAGCAGAAAAGCTCCGCGTTTTTGATTTACAGACAATAAAGGCGCGCGGGAAACGGGCATAACATACGGTTATACCAATGCCTCCGCGCGCCTTTTATATGCGCCGCCGTAAGCAAGCCGTCCCGCGCTTTTATCCGTTTTATATTTCCGCGCGCATACGGTTTCAGTTCTGAGGGTCGTTTTGAGGTTCTACGTATTTTTTATACAGAAAATCAACAAAATCCTCGGCGGCGCATCTTGTTTCGGGAGGCAGAGAATAGTATTTGAATATAAAAACATTGCTTTCGGCAGCGTTTTTTATATCAGTAAGCCCGAACAGATAATCGATACTTACGTTGAAATGCTGCGCGAGCATTATTATCACGCGCTCGTCGCGCGGGAAATGTAAGCCGCGCTCATAATCGCTTATAACCTTGTTTGAAACAAATATCAAATCCGCTATATCCTTTTGCTTTTCATCATTATCCTCGCGCAGAGCCCGCAATCGCTCTCCGAATTTCATTTTCTCATCTCCTTTTAATTGACTTTAAATACATTTTACTTTAATAGTAACAATAATTGGGATTTTCACTGTTTCGGTAAAAAATTTGTTGACATTTACCTAAAAAGTAAATATAATTATAAAAAATACGAAAATTCGGACTTGGTGAGATTGAAAAATGGAAATAAAAAAAGCGCTTTTAGCGGCTGCGATTACTGTTTCGGGATTTATCTGGTCGAAGCTTCACTTTGTATCGGCGTCTGTGATAAATAATATATTGCTGGCCGCGGCATTTTTTCTTATCATTATTTTCGCCGCAAAAGCGGTTTCC
Organism: uncultured Clostridia bacterium; assembly: GCA_947626135.1. Taxonomy (GTDB): domain Bacteria; phylum Bacillota; class Clostridia; order UBA1381; family UBA1381; genus 12844. Next base: position 127,586 of record CANQQZ010000004.1, on the reverse strand, counting down.
GGCAAGGACTGCGGGATGAAGGGACCGGTCGGGGAATATCCGCCGGTTAAGACGGGAACGGCGGTTTTTATATATTCGTTTGCCGCGCTGTGTCTTTTATGGAGCGAATATTTCCCTTACGGCAGCTCGCCGGACACTGTAAATCAGTGGAATCAGATACACGGGATAATAAGCTATAACGATGTTCACGCGATAGGGCATACGATATTTCTTAAGCTGCTGCTCGGGATATGGGATAATTATATAATTGTCATAATTGCGCATCTTCTTATGATTTCAGGCTTGTACGGAGCATACGGAGCGTATTTTGCGCGGAGGGGATTCTCAGCGGGAACGCAGCTTGTTATGATAAGTATATTTACGTCCTGCTACGCTCCCATACAGGCGTATGTTTTCCCGTGGAAGGATACGCCGTATATATTTTTTGCGGGAATACTTATGCTGCTGCTTATAATAAGGATAGACAATCCGGAAAATTTCGGCGCGGCGAAATCGGCCCTGGCGGGCGGCGCCGCGGCGATGATGTGCCTTATGCGTTTAAACGGAGCGGCGGTCGCCGTCGTAATCGTTCCGTATCTGTGCGTATGCTTTATAAAGAAAAGGCAGTTCGCGGAGCTTACGGCGGCGGTGCTGACGATGACGGTAATATGCTGCGGAACAAATATTTACGCGTATAACGTCCTCGGCGTGAAATCACTGCCGAACGGGTTTGCCGTGCAGACGTTCGGCTCGGGAATAGCCGCGGTCGTCAACGATAAGAGCGTAACGGAGGAGGAGCTCGATGAAATAAATGAGATTTTACCGGTGGACTGGATGAGAGACAATTATACGCCGGGGCAAGGCAGCTCTCTTATATGGAACGGCGGCGATCCGGACATTTTAAAGGATCCTCAGATGCAGATATTTAACAATGAATTCGTGGTGGCTATGGGATACGGCAAATGGAAGGTAATAAAGCTTTATTTTAAGCTGCTGCCAAAGCATTTCGGCGTATGCCTGAAGGATATAATTTACAATACGACGGTAATATGGGGTATTCCGGATTACCGGTCGGAGATCGTTTGTTTTAACAATTCCGTTCTGTTTGCGGTTTTATTAGCGGAGGCATGCCTGCTGAGGAGGAGGAAAACCATAAAAAAATATATACCGGTGTTTGCCGTTCCCGTCCTTAACGCGCTGTCGATAGCCGTTTCGGCAATAACGAACGAAACCCGATATTTACTTATGAGCGTAACGATGTTCCCGGTATTGTTTATGCTGATACTTGCGAATAACGATGAAGCGGCGGCAGGACGTGTGTAAGTCCCGCCGCCGTATTTTTATCAGATTTTTTCAACGCCCAGCGTCACAGCCTCGCCGTTGATGTTCCAGTCCTTTGTATACGTTCCGCCCCCGCCGGATATGATATTATCCGCGAGCACGTCGTTTTTGATTCCGTCGTCGTTATTTTTCATAATCTCAAAGATTTTATCCGAGCCGGCGGAATAGACATTTATATGGTCCATGACCTCAAAGCCCGCGTCCTTGCGCATGGTCTGTATTTTGGAAATGACCTCGCGCACAAAGCCCTCCTCGATAAGTGCGGGCGTGAGCTGCGTGTCAAGAACTACCGTAACGCCTCTGTCGCCGGCTGAGACGTAATTGTCGGACTTGACCGCCTCGATAAGCAGATCCTCGCGCGCAAGCTCCTCTTTATTGCCGTTTACCTCGATAGTCAGCACATCGCGCTCGTTAAGCTCCGCCATAGCCGCGGCGCCGTCGATATTCGCCAGTATTTCGCGCACCGTGTTTATATCCTTGCCGAAGCGTCTGCCCAGCGTCCTGAGCTGCGGCTTGAACGAGTACGAGGTAAACCGCGACACGTCGTCTGTAAATTCGACCGATTTAACGTTCAGCTCGTCCTCGATAATCGCCTTAAAGAACTCGTCAAGCTCCGACGCGGCTTTAACGTACATTGTGCCGATAGGCTGACGGTTTTTGATATTCGCCGTGTTTCTGCACGCGCGTCCGAGGACTACTATCTCAAGGACCTCCTCCATTTTATCCTCGAGGTCCTTGTCTATGAGCTTCTCGTCATATTCCGGGAAGTCGCAAAGGTGAATGCTCTCGGGAGCGTCCTTGTCAACGCTTCTTACAAGATTCTGGTAGATATCCTCCGTCATAAACGGAATCATCGGCGCCGCCGCCTTGCATACGGTAACGAGCGCGGTGTAGAGCGTCATGTACGCGTTGATCTTATCCTGCGGCATATCCTTTACCCAGAAGCGCGTGCGCGAACGGCGGACATACCAGTTGGACAGCTCGTCAACAAAATTATCGAGAACGCGCGCCGTTTCGGTGATTTTATAATTCGCTAAATTTTCGTCCACAGCCTTTACGAGCGTGTTGAGCTTTGATAAAAGCCATTTGTCCATAACCGACAACTTATCATATTCGAGCGCGTATTTTGTCGGGTCGAAATTATCAATATTAGCGTATAGCACATAGAACGCGTAGGTATTCCAGAGCGTTCCCATGAATTTGCGCTGACCCTCCGTAACCGCGCCGTCGTGGAATTTGTTCGGCAGCCACGGAGCGCTGTTTTCGTAGAAATACCAGCGTATCGCGTCCGCGCCGTGCTTTGCGAGCGCGTCGAAGGGATCGACGGCGTTGCCCTTGGATTTTGACATTTTTTGTCCGTTCTCATCCTGAACAAGTCCGAGAACGATTACGTTTTTATACGGCGCCTTGTTGAATATGAGCGTCGAAATGGCGAGCAGCGAATAGAACCAGCCGCGCGTCTGATCGACCGCCTCGCTGATGAAATCCGCCGGGAAATTCTCGTCGAAAATTTCCTTGTTCTCGAACGGATAATGCCACTGCGCGAACGGCATTGCGCCAGAATCGAACCAGCAGTCTATAACCTCGCTTACGCGGTGCATTTCCTTGCCGCATTCGGGGCATTTTATCGTTACCGCGTCGATATACGGACGGTGAAGCTCTATATCGTCGGGGCAGTTGTCCGACATGGACTTTAATTCCTCAATTGAGCCTATCGCGTGGCGGCAGCCGCATTCGCATTCCCATATGTTGAGCGGCGTTCCCCAGTAGCGGTTGCGGCTCAGACCCCAGTCCTGTACATTCTTGAGCCATTCGCCGAAGCGTCCCTCGCCGATGCTCTTAGGGATCCAGTTGATTGTCTCGTTGTTCTTGATCAAATCATCGCGCACCGCCGTCATTTTTATGAACCATGTGTCTCTCGCGTAGTATATAAGCGGCGTGTCGCAGCGCCAGCAGAACGGGTAGCTGTGCTCGAACTTCGGCGCGTTAAAGAGTAAGCCCGCCTTGTCGAGCGCGATAAGGATCTCCTTATCCGCGTCCTTGCAGAACATTCCCGCCCACGGCGTTTCGGCTGTCATTTCACCCTTGCCGTCAACGAGCTGCACAAACGGCAGTCCGTAATTTCTGCCGACGTTCGCGTCGTCCTCGCCGAACGCCGGAGCAATGTGGACGATACCCGTGCCGTCGGTGAGCGTTACGTAGCTGTCGCACGTCACGTACCAGCATTTTTCCTTTGGGCTTACGAATTTAAAGAGCGGCTCGTATTCCTTATATTCGAGATCCTTGCCGACGTATTTTTCAACGACCTCGTATTCCTCCTCGATATTCGCGGAAACGAGCGCCTCCGCGAGGATATAATACACGTCTCCGACCTTGATTTTCACGTATGCTTCGTCCGGGTTCACGCACAATGCGACGTTTGACGGCAGCGTCCACGGGGTCGTCGTCCACGCGAGAAAATATGTGTTATCCTCGCCCTTTACGGCGAATTTCGCCGTCGCGCTGCGCTCCTTTACGTCCTTGTAGCCCTGCGCTACCTCGTGCGAGGAAAGCGGCGTTCCGCAGCGCGGGCAGTAGGGCACGATTTTGTGACCCTTATACAGCAAGCCTTTATCCCAGATTTTCTTTAACGCCCACCATTCCGACTCGATAAAGTCGTTGTGGTACGTTACATACGGGTCGTCCATATCAGCCCAGAAGCCGACAGTCGAGGAAAAATCCTCCCACATGCCCTTGTATTTCCAGACCGATTCCTTGCATTTCGTGATGAACGGCTCCAGCCCGTATTCCTCGATCTGCTCCTTGCCGTCGAGACCGAGCATTTTCTCGACTTCAAGCTCCACCGGCAGTCCGTGCGTATCCCAGCCGGCTTTTCTTATAACCTTTTTGCCCTTCATCGTCTGATAGCGCGGGATCATGTCCTTGATCACGCGTGTTAAAACGTGACCGATATGCGGCTTGCCGTTAGCGGTCGGGGGACCGTCGTAGAATGTGTAAACGTCTCTGCCCTCGCGCCCGGCGATGCTCTTTTTGAAAATGTCCTTGTCCTTCCAGAATTGCTCGATGAGCTTTTCGCGCTCAACGAATTTCAAATCCGGCGATACCTTCTGATACATTTCGATTCCTCCATTTATGTTAAATAATTATTTATGCGGCTGTGCGATAAATATAAATTTATCCGTCCGGCGGCTAAAAAACGCCCTTGTCTGTATTTCAAGACAAGGGCGCCGACGCTCATTGTTAACCACTCTACATACAATCATATGCGCTCTCTGTTACGGGAGAACCCGGCGAAGCCTATTCAGCCGGCGCAGATGCGCCCGCGTTTCAGCCGCGCGGCTCCGGAGTGATATTCGCTTCCGTTTTACTCGCAGCCGCGCTCACACCGTCCGCGGCTCGCTCATTGCTTTCAATACGGGCTACTGTCTCCATCGCAGCCTTTGAAATTTTCTATAATTATACACTACTTTTTTTCTGTTGTCAACAAAAAAATCATCCTATATCGTCGAGTATTTTAACAAGTCCGTCACACATATTTTTTACGCGGGTCCTGAACATATCCGTTTCCGACTTTACGCGGAGCATTTCCTGATGTCTTTTTATATGCTCGTCGTCTATCTGCTTTGCGAGACGGCTCGCGTCGAGCTTCGCGTTATTTATAATCATCTGCGCCTCGGCGCTGGCGTTATCCTTCATATCCTTCGCCGTTTGCTTCGCCATTTCGACGGAGCGCGTCATGGATTCCTCTATAGCCTTGTAGTTTTCCACTGTCTTTGTCAGCATACCTATTTTGCTTTTCAGAGATTGATTTTCTTTAAGAAGCGCGCTGTAATCCTTTATAATCACGTCAAGGAAATCGTCCACCTCGTCGGGGTCGTATCCGCGCATTTTTTTTGTAAAATCCTTGTTTTGAATGTCAACCGGAGTAATCATGGGGTTGTCCTCCCTTAAATATATTTCTCAGCCGTCACATGCAGCCGTCCCTTGCGGGTCATGCCGTCGGCGGACAGGAACACGAATCTGCCGAAGCCGCGGACGGATATTAAATCGCCCGACTGGACGGTTTTTGAAACGTCCGTGCATTCAATATGGTTGAGCTTGACGCGTTCCGAATTTATCAGCCGGGCACTTTCCGAGCGCGAAACGCCGCAGAGCGCCCCGATCACGGAATCAAGCCGCAGCGATGCGCACACAGCGCCGACCCTCTCACGCTTCGGCTCGGGAATATCCGCCGCGCCGCTGCAAAGCTCGATCTTAACGCCTCTGTTTCCGACCTTTTTAATATTTTCCGCCAGATAAGAGGCTATATCGGCGCATACAAATATATATGCCGTGCTGCCGTCAATTATAATATCGCCGGTTTTCGAGCGGTCAATGCCCTGTCCCATAAGCGTACCGAGGTAATCACGATGAGTTAGCCCGTCGGAATAAACGGAGGTGATTTTAAGCGTTTTTATGGGAAACGCACCGTCGTCAGGCTCCTCCCATTCGGGGAAAACCCCAAGCATTTTCCTTTCGGCGCCGTTATAGCCGCCGAAAAATTTCGCCGCGCATCCGTAAAAATTTACATTTTCGGATATGATGCGCTGCTGCGCCCCGTCTAAAAAGGCGCTGAATTTAACGGATGCGGACCGCTCGCATTGCCGTATTAAATCGTTCGCGCGCGCTGTGATAAGCGCGTTGCCGTTGTCCATAATTTACCTCATAATGAAATAAGGGGCCCCGCAAAGCCCCTCAATTCGCTTTTATCAGACATTCCAGTCAAAGCTGCTTCTCGTCTGCTCCTTTAAATTGTCGCCCGTAATATCTATGCTGTTGGGAGCCGCGACAAAAATACCGCCCGAAACGCGCCGTACATTGCCGTTTAAAGCGTATGCCGAGCCGACTATAAAATCAACGATACGTCTTGCCTGGTCGATATCGAGAGTGGTCACGTCAAAAATAACGAGCCTGTCCCCCTTGATTTCATCGGCAATTTTACCTGATTCCTCAAAGCTTTTTGGCTTTATGATGCGAACCTTGTTATTGGAGCCCTGCGCTCTCACGGGAACGACCTTGGACGCTCTGTTCGCGAATGATGAAAAGCGCTGCTTTCTCGGCTCCTCCTCATATTCCTCGTCATCGTCCTCCATGTATTCGTCGTCGTAATATTCGTCATCGTCTTCCATGCCGATGAAATTCTTTACGCTGTTTATGAAGCTCATAACCACATCTCCTTTTTTCGTTTATTGCGCCGATTTGGAATAGTCGCGTTCACCGAATATCGCGGTGCCCACGCGTACCATTGTCGCGCCGCATTCTATGGCTGTTTCATAATCGCCGCTCATGCCCATAGAAAGACATTCCATAGTAACATTATCGTATTTTTTTTGACTTATGTCAACAAAAAGCCGGCGAATGTTGTCAAAATGTAAAGAATTTGTAACACCGCTGTCGGCTTTGGGAGCAATTGTCATAAGACCCCTGACCCGGATATTGTTAAGCTCTCCCGCGTGTTCAAGCAGCCGGGGAAGCTCCTCCGGAGCGCAGCCCTGCTTTGTTTCCTCGCCGGAAATGTTGACCTGGATAAGTATATCCATAACGATATTATGTTTACCCGCCTGTTTGTCGATTTCGTCCATAAGATGTATGCTGTCCACGGAATGAATCATGCATACGCGGTCGATTATGTATTTTATCTTATTTGTTTGCAGATGACCTATCATATGCCAGCGGACAGGGCTTACATCCGCGAACTTGTCGCGTATTTCCTGGGGCTTGTTTTCGCCTATATCGGTCACTCCCAGAGAAATTGCCTCGTTTATCTCCTTCGCCGCGCGGGTTTTTGTTACGGCGATAAGAGTTATCTCATCAGCGCTTCTGCCGGCACGCTCCGCCGCCTCGGCTATGCGCCGCCGCACCTGTGCCAGATTTTCATTTATGCTCATAAAATCACCTCTCACCGGTCAGAATTCTGTCCGCCGAGGACAGCGAATGCTCGGCTCCGTCTGCGGAATCCACGATTGCGTATCCCTCGTCGGTGTTCGAATACAGTACGTTTATATCGCATTCGTACAGGCGGTTATCGGACAGGCCTATGACAAACTGCCGCTGCTCCTCGCTGTGAACAGCCTGAACGGGCACCTTGTAACCGGAATATTTTTCAAATATTATATCTGCGTCGGCGTTTCTGTATGAATAGGCGCCCTCGAAATATTCCGAGCATTCGATAATTACAAAGCAGCGCCCGTCCTTGTCCTGCTCCTCGCTGCTTATGTATGATATTTTTCCGTCGCGCTCCTCGCCCGCGATATTGTTGAATCGCACTGTGACGGTATCGCCGATTTCGCTGCCGTCAAGGGCTTTGCGCTCCGTAACGAGCAGAACGCTCCACAGGTGGTTGTTTACTATACAGCATACGAATCCGCCCTCCTCGACGGTATCGTAATGGCTTTCCCTGGACGACGCCTCGCCGAGCGATTCTATATATTCCACCGTATACTCGTCCGCCCTGTCCGTGCTCAAAACATCCTCCATGCCGTCATAGTAGGTGGTAAAGACGCCGGAATTTTCGGCATAGCGCTCGCTTATGCCGTTTCCAAGCTGCGCCTCGAGGGCGTCCCTGCGCGCCGTAAGCTCCGTCAGCTCATCCGCGGCGCTTATAATGGAGCCGTTTTGGCGGAGGCTGTTTATATCCTTTTTATACCGGGCTATGCTTGTAACGTCGTTTTCACGTGCCGCGCCGATGATCTGCGCCGTGCGTGAGGCGATCTCGCTCTCGACGGAGATCGAATCCGAGCTGTAGCTTTCCGAAGCCTGCTCCGCTTCGGCTGCCGCGATGCTTCGGTTAAGCGTATTAAGCTCGCTTATGACCGATGGGTCAACGCTGCCGTCGTAAATGGTATATATAAGAGAATCCTTTGCCACTCTCGCGCCCACCGCGACATTGTTATACAGCTGTCCGCTCCTGTCGGCGTAATAAGCCGTTTCGTCGCGGACTATATATCCCCGCGCCGGAGCGGATTTTTCATGAGTTGCTCTTTCCAGCTCCTGCGACGATACGGGAGCCGCGGCGTAGTGTATTCCGTATCCTAAAATTACAGCCGCCATGAGACATATTATTATAATGAATATCTTCTTCATAGCATTTCCCCAAAAATCAACATATTATATTTATTATATATTCTTTTTTTCGCAAATACAATAGAAAATAATGTTTGTAATTTTTTTTTAATTTTACGATAAAAATACGCGGCACTTGTTCATAAATTGTTAATAATTCTCCGATTGACAAAAGTATATCAAGATGATACAATAAGTACGATGATATGATTTATCTGCGGGGGAATGAGGCTTGCCTGAGAGGAGGCATGCCTTTTCGGTTATTCCCGCGGACGGAGAATGAAAATTGCTGCTGAAGCGGAGGGAATAATCTGTTTCGGCTTTTTAATTTATACGAAATCAATTGCGGGAGGGCGTGAAATATATGTCGGAGCTTGAGGAAACCGTAAGGGAAGAAAAACCTGAGGAGGACGAAATCAAAGAGGAGACGCGCGGAGAGGAAACGGGCGGTGAAATTTCGTTCCAGGAGGACGATGATAACGGCGAGGATTACCTTGTGAGACAAAGAAAAAGGAAAAGGAAAAGGCTTATTATAGGCGGAGCTGTTCTTGCCGCGGCGGTGATTGCGGTGGGAGCGGGAATTATCAGCCACAGCCTTAAGGGCGGAGACGAGGAAAACGATGTGTATGTTGACGAGCCGGCGCAGCGCCGCACGGTGTCAAATACCATTACCGGCTCGTCATATATAGAGCCCAACGATTCCTATAACGTGATTTCAATGCATTCGGGCGATATAACATCGGATTACATAAGCGAGGGCGATAAGGTCAAAAAGGGCGATAAGCTTTATCAGTTCGATGATGAGGACGCGAGGAATCAGCTTACCAGCGCGAAAAATAACCTGACGAAGGCGCAGCAGCAATACGCTGACGCGGTCAAAGCGAAATCACAGACTTTAAGCTCGAACAGCGCGCAGACGGCAAGCGCGCAAAATGCCGTGGAGCGCGCGTTAAACAGTCTGAATGACGCTGACAGCGCGCTGCAGGACCGTTATATTGTTCCGGATATATCCGGAAAGGTCAGCGCGGTTTACGCCGAGAACGGCAGCGACGTACAAAACGGCGCGCAGATTGCCGATATATACGACGATTCGGTAATGAAGCTCAGGCTGCCCTTCAACGAATTTGACGCGGAGAACGTATACGAGGGCGCTGCGGCTGAGGTGTCCGTGGCGGGCGCAGGCGAAACGATATGGGGCACGGTTACGGAAACCGCGTCGGCTTCAACCGCGTCCGACGCGCATACTATGGTCGTTTACGCTACGATCGAGGTCGCCAATCCCGGGGCGCTTACAGCCTCGGACGTCGGCAGCGCGGTTGTCAACGGTGCTGCGTGCGCCGATACGGCAAGCTTTGAATATGCGGAGTCAAGAACGATAACGGCTAAGGCGGCGGGAACGCTTACGGGATTTGATATATCCGAGGGCGATGCGGTGTACGCGGGCGAGCGGCTGGGATATATCGACTCCGATCAGCTTGAAACCGCTTACGATAACGCGCGCTTGTCGTATGACGACGCGGTGCTGTCGCTTCAAAGGCAGGTTATAAACAATGACACATATTCCCAGGACTCCAATATAAAGAACGCACAGCTTTCGCTGGACGATGCGCGGCTCCAGGTGCAGAACGCGCAGGATGCGGTGGACGACTTTGTGGTTGAGGCGCCGATCGACGGCACAGTCGTGACGAAAAACGCAAAATCGGGCGACACGGTCGACTCCGCAAACGGCGGCAATACCGACCCGCTTTGCGTCATATATGATCTATCGAGCGTGAAGCTCAGCATAGACGTGGACGAAACGGAGGTTGCTCTCGTTAAGGTCGGTCAGACGGCTTCGGTCACGGCTGACGCCGTTGACGGCAGGTTTGAGGGCAAGGTCGTGAAGGTCCCGGTGGACGGCGTGAATGAAAACGGCGTAACGACATATACGATTGACATTCAAATCGATGATTACGGAGACCTGCTGCCCGGAATGAACGTAGACGCGGAAATAATCGTCGAGGAGGCGGTGAACGCGGTCACGGTGCCGGTCAGCAGCGTTAACAGGGGCAATATAGTATTCGTTAAGGATACCGGAGAGCCGCATATAAACGATGTTACTGATATGCTGTCGGGCGGGGACGGCGATGAAAAAGCCTCCGCGCCGGAAAGCACCCGAAGCGCCGGGGCTCCCTCCGACGGTATGCGCGAAAGCTCGCGGCACGGAGCAGCGGGCGGCGGCGCGCCCGTGCATAGCGCCGGACCGTCCGGCGCGGCTTCGGAGGCTTCGGAGACTTCGGAGACTTCGGAGGATTTGCCGGTAAACATAGAGGTTCCGGAGGGCTATCGCGCGATCAAGGTTGAAACGGGCATAAACGATTCGGACTATATTGAAATAAAATCCGGTATCAACGAGGGCGACGTTGTAAGAGCCGTTAACGCGTTTGCGTTAAACGACGATGTGCTTTCCGACGATATGGAGGACGCGTTCAGCCAGATGGGCGGCGGCATGGGCGGTCCGGGCGGCGGCATGGGCGGTTCAGGCGGCAATCGCGGCGGCATGGGCGGTCCGGGCGGCGGCATGGGCGGTCCGGGCGGCGGACGCTGAGACGGGGGTGATATCAATGCCTCCGCTGGTAGAATTAAAGGACGTATATAAGATATATAAAATGGGAAACTCATCGGTGCATGCGCTCGACGGGATTTCCATGACAATAGAAAAGGGCGAGTTTGTGGCTATAGTAGGTCAGTCAGGCTCGGGCAAATCAACGTGCATGAATATAATCGGATGCCTTGACGTCGCGACGCGGGGCGTATACAGGCTCAACGGCAGGGCAATAACGAATTATACCCAAGACGAGCTTGCCGAAATAAGGAATAAGACGCTTGGATTTATTTTCCAGCAGTATAATCTTATCCCGAAGCTTACGGTAATAGAGAATGTACAGCTGCCGCTGCTTTACGCGGGTATGCGGGAGAGCGAGCAGAGGAAACGGGCTTTGGAGTCGCTGGAGCGCGTGGGATTAAAATCTAAGGCGGGGAATTATCCGTCGCAGCTGTCGGGCGGTCAGCAGCAAAGAGTATCTATAGCCCGCGCGCTTGCGGGCAATCCGTCGGTAATATTGGCGGACGAACCGACCGGCGCGCTCGATTCGCGCACCGGACGCGAGGTCATGATGTTTTTGCGGCAGCTCAACCGCGAGGGGAACACAATTATTCTGATAACCCATGATAATTCCATAGCCGCCGGAGCAAAGCGAATCATACGCATAACGGACGGCAAAATAGTATATGACGGACCGGTAGAGGGCGATGTGACGGTTATGAAAATGCACGGCGCGGGCGAGGAAGCGCCGTATGACGAAAAGGCAAAGGGGGCGACGTGATGCTTTGGAAATGCTTTAAAATGGCAGTGCAGAGCATCATAAGCAATAAATTCCGTTCAATGCTTACAATGCTCGGCATAATCATAGGAATAACGGCGGTAATTTCGCTGGTAAGCCTGATGGAGGGGCTTACGTCCGAGGTGACCGACGCGTTTGAGGAGGTCGGCATAGAGGCTATTTCGGTAAATATAACAAACAGAGCGAGCACGGTGGAGCTGCCGGTCGAGGATATGGACGAACTCGCGCGGGAGCATTCGGACGTGATACGCGGATATTCTCCGAGCGTGACAATGCCGGCTTATATAAAGGACGGGACCGATACTCTGAATTCCTCGGCAACGGGAGTTAACGAGCAATATATTGACTTGTATCAATATAAGCTCATGAGCGGCAGAGGCATTACATATATAGATGTGGAGCGAATGCAGAAGGTATGCGTGATAGGAACGTATATAGCAAAGGAGATATTCGGCGGGAACGCGCTCGGGAAAACATTGCAGATTACGGGAGTCCCATACCGCGTCGTGGGAATACTTGAGGAACGCGGGGACTCTACTAAGGGTTCGGAGGACGACAGCGTGTACGTTCCGTATACCGTCGCGGCGCATACCACTAACACACGCAAAATAAACAACTATATAGTTTACGCGACGAACCAGGAAACGGTTGAAGCCGCGGAGTCGCTCATTGAAAATCTGTGCGATAAGGATATAGGAGACGATGATTACTATAATATAATAGCGATGAAGGCGATAGCCGAATCTCTTATGGGTATTCTTGACAGCATGGAGGCTATGCTCGTGGCGATCGCGGCAATTTCGCTTATCGTGGCGGGTATAGGCATCATGAATATAATGCTCGTGTCCGTTACGGAAAGAACGAGGGAAATAGGAATAAGGAAATCACTCGGCGCGAAGCAGCGCAATATTCTGACCCAGTTCGTTATGGAGGCGGGAATGCTCAGCTGCATAGGCGGCGTTATAGGAATAATATTCGGCTCGCTTTTAGCCATCGGCGCGGGAAAGCTGCTGGATATGAATATATTGCCGACACTTAATTCGATAATAGTATCATTTACCGTGTCGGCGGCGATAGGCGTGTTCTTCGGATATATGCCGGCGAAAAAGGCGGCGGCGCTCAATCCGATAGACGCGCTCAGATATGACTGATGGAGGACGGAAAATGAAAAAAATTATTTCGTTTATTCTCACCGCGGCAATCGCCGCGTCGTTTGCCGCTATGCCGGTCACGGTCACGGCGGCTGTGACAAGGGAAAGCGGTATAATATCGCTTTTAAAGGATTTAAATATTATGCAGGGCGATGAAAACGGCGATATGGGGCTTGACAGACCGGTGTCGCGCGCCGAATTCGCGAAGATCGCCATTGCCGCGTCGCCGCAGAAAAATACCGTGGCGATAGGACTTAAAATATCGCCGTATAAGGACGTGCCGTACACCGAATGGTACGCGCCTTATGTGCGCGCGGCGGTGTCGGCGGGATATGTAAAGGGCTATCTTGACGCGACCTACCGTCCGCTCAATACTGTGACCTATGAGGAGGCGGTTACTGTAATGCTGCGTATTTTGGGCTACGCCGATTCGTCGTTCGGCGCGGCGTATCCATACGGGCAGATCGCGCAGGCGCAGGGGCTTGATATGCTCGATGATGTGAACGGTGAGATCGGCGCCGATATGACAAGACAGCAGGTAATGTATCTGGTGTATAATACGCTTAAGACTAATGTTGAGGTATCCACAAGCACCAGAACCACAACAAGCAATGACAGCAGCTCAGGGCAATATATGCAGGGAGCAAATAATTCATTACAGTCATCGTCGAAGTCGTCGTCAACTACAACAACCGTGGGCACATCAAGCTATGCCACTTCGCTCCTTGGCTCGCACGACTGTCAGATGGTTGAGAACGCCGATATAATCGCGGGAAGCGCGCAGGACACAACGCTTGGCAGCGACAAAATTTTCACGTCCTCGGGCACGTATACGAAGGGCGGCTTCTTTGACGATTCCTGCGTCGGTATGACGGGAACTATGTTTATAAAAAATTCGCGCGATATTATAGCGTTTGTGCCGGAGGACAATGCGTCGGCGCGCGATTATGAATCATATTTTGTATACTCCACATTGTCCGGCTCGGTCGTGGGGTACAAGGACGGCGGTTTTGAAACAATTAACATCCCGGACAGCGCGACGGTGTACAGAAACCAATCGCCGACCACATACGCGGCGGTTAAGGGAAGCCTGAGCATGGGAGATACGCTTTATGTAAAACGCACTCCCGGCGGCTCCGTAGATTATGTGACATACGAATCATCAACTATGGAGGGACCCGTAAAGGTAATATCATCCGGGTGGCTGTCCGCTATAGGCGCGGACGCGTCGGCAGCCGTAATGCGCGACGGCGTCCGCAGTACGGAAAACGCTGTTATGACAAACGATATAATTTATTACAGCGCGCCGCTTAATATTGTATTCGCATATTCAAACAAGGTCACGGGAATTTATGAAAGCGCGTCGCCGACTAAGGATTCGCCGCAGCGCGTTAAGATTTCCGGCGTTGAATACGAGGTCGAGGGCGTAGACGCGTTTAATAATTTATCCTCGAGCGGCAGCTTTAATTACGGCGACACTGTAACGATATGCATAGGCAAGGACGGCGGCGCGGCGGGCGTTGTAACCTCGGCGACGCAGTCCGTTTCGGGCATATCCGGCACGGCGGGCGCCTCCGGCTCATCGGCGATCATAGTCGGCTATGTTACCGATGCGGGAAGGAAGCTGTTTACCGACGCGAATAACCGCGAATATTCCTCGTATTACATATCGCTTGCGGCTCCGGACGGCACGATGGGAACATACGAAACCTCATATGACCGGTCGGGTCTTATAGGCTCTGTGTGCTCGCTTACACTAAAGGACGGCAAGGCGACCGCGGGCAAGGTATCATCGTCCGTTTCCATAAGCGGAAAGGTGTCATATGAGAATCTTACCATAGGCGATTACACGCTGTCCCCCGGCGTTAACATACTGGACGTTGCGAATGATAACGTGTACGACAAGGTGCTTTATAAACGCATTTATACGCAGCGTATCGACGGTTTGACGCTGCGCCCGACGCAGGTGCTGTACTGCGAGAGAAACGCCATGAACGAAATAACGTCATTAATTTTAAATAATGTTACGGGCGATGTTTACGAATACGGCGCCGTAATCAGCTCAAATCAGGGAATGTATACGGTGGATGTTGACGGCTCGCAGTATCAGGCGGCTGTTAACGGAAATTACGGAGGACCCGTGAAGGTTATCATGGACGCGTCCGGAATAGGAGGCATTATAAATCTCAGCCGCTATAACGGCGCGGCGAGCGCCCTTACCGAATCGACGGTGCAGATTTCCGGCGTGACATACCGGCTCAGCTCCGATATTGTATGCTATGCGAAAACCGTAAGCACGCCTTACAGAAAAATTTCAGTCAGCGAGGCTGTTTCTGGCAATTACAGCGTTGAGGCGTATTATGACAAGCCCGAGGTGAGCGGAGGACGCGTAAGGGTGCTCGTATGCACGCCCCGCAAATGATTCTGCGTATTGCGATAAAACGGTTTACATAACGCAAATATATGCGAAAATGGCTTATTTTTCGGAAAAATCCACGTTATCCAACTACTTATCCACACATCGCATGTCCGAAAAACGGCAGTTCAAGAAAAATTATCCACGTTTTTATGTAAAGCGTGGATAATTTTATGTTAACTGAGACAGTTATCCACGCCGGCTTTTTTGGAAAATGATAAAAAAAGATACCTGAATTTGTTGAAATTACTTGACAAAACCGACTTATTTCTATAAACTGTTATTATAAAAGCACAATTTTGGAGGTACATTAATGAATAATTCGGATAAAACTCTGGATAAGATTGTCAATCTCTGCAAGGGCAGAGGGTATATATATCCCGGTTCGGAAATTTACGGGGGGCTTGCCAACACATGGGATTATGGCCCGCTGGGAGTCGAGTTTAAGAACAACGTAAAAAAGGCGTGGTGGAAGAAATTTGTGCAGGAATCGAAGTACAACGTGGGGATTGACTGCGCGATTTTGATGAACCCGGAAACATGGGTCGCGTCCGGTCATGTGGGCTCGTTTTCCGACCCGCTCATGGACTGTAAGGACTGTAAGGCGCGTCACCGCGCGGACAAGCTCATAGAGGATTTCGCCCGCGAAAAGGGCGAGGATATAGTCGTTGACGGCTGGTCAAAGGAGCAGATGGAGACGTATATAAGCGAGAATGAGATAGCGTGTCCCGTGTGCGGCAAGCGCAATTTCACCGAAATACGCGAGTTTAATCTGATGTTCAAGACATTTCAGGGCGTTACCGAGGATTCGTCGAGCGTGGTTTATCTGCGTCCCGAGACGGCGCAGGGAATATTCGTAAACTTCGCGAATGTTCAGCGCACGACGAGAAAAAAGATACCGTTCGGTATATGCCAGGTGGGCAAATCGTTCAGAAACGAAATAACGCCCGGGCAGTTCACCTTCCGCACGCGCGAGTTTGAGCAGATGGAGCTGGAGTTCTTCTGCGCTCCCGGTACCGATTTGGAATGGCATGCGTATTGGAAAAAGTATTGCATGGATTTCCTGTTAAATCTCGGCATGAAGGAGGAAAATCTGCGGTTCCGCGACCATAGTCCGGAGGAGCTGGCGTTCTATTCGAACGCGACGGCGGATATCGAGTTTATGTTCCCGTTCGGCTGGGGCGAATTATGGGGTATCGCGGACAGAACGGATTATGATTTGAAGCAGCATATAGAGCACAGCGGAAAATCGCTTGAGTACATCGAAACGACCACGGATGAAAACGGCAAAGCCGTTACGAATAAATATGTGCCGTACTGCATCGAGCCGTCTCTGGGAGCGGACAGAGTAGCGTTAGCGTTTTTGTGCGAGGCGTATGACGAGGAAACGCTTACGGATGATAAGGGCAAGACGGACACGCGTATAGTGCTTCATCTGCATCCGGCGCTCGCGCCGATAAAGGCGGCGGTGCTGCCGCTCTCAAAAAAATTGAGCGGCAAGGCGGACGAGGTATTCGACGCGCTGTCGAAAAAGTACAGCGTAGATTTTGACGACGCAGGCTCGATAGGCAAGCGTTACCGCAGGCAGGATGAAATAGGAACGCCATATTGCATAACATACGATTTCGATTCCGAAAGCGACGGCTGCGTTACGGTTCGCGACCGTGACACAATGGAGCAGCAAAGGATTGCGATTAAGGAGCTTGATACGTTCCTTGATGATAAATTAAATTTTTAAAAAACTAAGGGGGGTAAAAAATAATGAAAATTATTGACGAATTTAAGGAATTTATCGCAAAGGGAAACGCGATGGATATGGCTGTCGGCGTTGTTGTCGGCGGCGCGTTTACGGCGATTGTAAATTCGCTTGTTGACGATATCATAAATCCGTTTATCGCGTTTTTAGGCGGGCTTATATCCAAGGGCTCCGCAGCCGTAAGCGGCACGGACGTTATGAAGGAGGCGGCGAGCATCGAGGAAATGGTTATCCCCGGGACAACTATCGCCATAGGCTCGTTCATCGGCGCGGTTATCAATTTCCTGCTTATTTCATTTGTAATCTTCTGCGTTGTTAAGGGTATTAACACGATGAAGGATAAGATGGCAAAGAAAGAGGAGCCGGTTGAGGAGGCGCCGGCAGGTCCGACTCAGGAGGAGCTGTTAGCCCAGATACGCGATTTGCTTGAAAAGCAGAATAAATAATTACATAATTATCGGCGCTGCCGACAACGGAGCGACAGAATGAGCAAAAAACGGGCATAAGATATTTCCCGGATCCCGGACCGGTCATGGCCGTGTGCGGAATATTGTAAGCAGATATGCTTATGAATATCATAAATGAGAAACGAAAAAACGCTGTTGTTTGACACAACAGCGTTTTTTGGGTTTTTCCGCCGATGGATATTTCCGCCGTTTATTTTTCAATCAATACTGTACGCGTGCCGCCGTCCCATTCAACCTCCGTATCGAACGCCTCGGCGACGAATCGGAACGGTACGAGCGTGCGGTCGTTGACAAGCTTCGCGGGCACGTCAAGCGCATACGCCTCTCCGTCTATGTACGCCTCATGCGAGCCGAGCGGGATTACGATTTCGGTTCCGTTCAGGCTTATCAGCGCCTCCTGCGCGCCGGTGTCCCAATCGACATCCGCTCCGAGTATTTCGGATACGGCGCGTATGGGGATAAGCGTCCGCCCGTTCTCGATTATCGGGAACTGGTCGTTAAAATCTACCAGCCTGCCGCCTACGCGCACTTTAGCTCCTATGTAGTCAATATCATTATGATAATAGCGCATCACATGCTCAATGTAAAGCGCGTCGCCGTAGCTGTCATAGGGCCAGTTCTGAACATAATTTTTCGCGTTTTTGCGCTCATCGAGCCATTTATCGCCGACAGCCGCTATTATTTTGTCAAGAACGGTTTCCCCGAAATTATATGACTGGACCATTTTCATATAATCGCAGTCATAGCGGATAAGCGCCTTTGAAATTATATGCGCCGCGAATGCCACGCTTTTTTGGGGGTCGAGCCTGTCGCCGAGCGTCCATTCCGTGCCGGTGGTCTCCAGACCGAATTCGGCAAATAATTTTTCGTTGCTGTTTTCAATCTGCATTATTCCCCATGCGGGATATTCCGAGCCGTCCTCGCGGTATGACAGGTTTCTGCCCGATGATTCCTGCATACATATGGCGGCGAGAAGATTAGGGTCGACGCCGTATCTATCGCCCGATTCCCTGAACAGCTCAGAATACGATTTAACGTCCTTGCTGAGCTGCGCCGTTCCTATCTCAATACCGTCCATGCTCGTGCCGTTATGGTCGGGTATTGTGCCCGACGCGTATGCGGCGGCGGGAGAAAGAGAGATAACGGCGGCTGAAAGCACGGCGGCGATTTTCGCTTTTGCTGTCATTATGAGCCTCCTTTGCTTATGTAATATAAGCTATTGTACCATATTTACACTGATTTTGCAATCGTTTGAGCATCGGTAATTTCAGGAAGGCGCCGACGGAATAAAATGCGCGTATTAAGACAAAATAACCGTATGATTCTTTTGTGAAACGGAGGAATAATTTTGAAGGATTATATTGAGATTTACGATATTTACTCGCGCGAAATACTTGACTCGCGCGGAAATCCGACCGTGGAGGTCGAGGTCGCGACGGAGCATGTGCGCGCCGCAGCGTCCGTGCCGTCCGGCGCGTCAACCGGAGAATATGAGGCTGTTGAGCTGCGGGACGCGGACGAGAGCCGTTACCGCGGCATGGGTGTGGAAACGGCAGTTTCCAACGTCAACAATGTCATTGCCGATGAGCTGATAGGAATGAATGTGCTTGACCAGAGGGCGCTTGACATAAAAATGATTTCCCTTGACGGGACATTGAACAAATCGAGACTGGGCGCGAACGCGATCCTGGGCGTGTCGATGGCGGCGGCGAAGGCGGCGTCGGCTGAACTGGGACTGCCGCTTTATCGGTATATCGGCGGAGTAAACGCGCATTCTCTACCGGTGCCTATGATGAATATTTTAAACGGAGGAGCGCACGCGAACAATAACGTGGATATTCAGGAGTTTATGATTATGCCGTTCGGCGCGCGCACATTCCGGGAGGGGCTGAGGCAGTGCAGTGAGGTATATTACGCGCTCCGTAAGCTTATAGCCGCCGACGGAGGCGTTACGGCAGTGGGGGACGAGGGCGGATTTGCCCCGAATTTGCCGTCCGATGAAAAGGCGCTTGAGTTGATCTCGGAGGCTATCTCAAAGGCGGGCTACGCGTCCGGACGCGATTTTAAAATTGCCGTTGACGCCGCGGCGTCGGAATGGGCTACGGATGACGGATATGTTTTGCCTAAATCCGGAGTCAGAAGGACGGCTGACGAGCTTATAGAATATTGGGATTCTCTCGCGTCAAAATACCCTATATTCTCGATCGAGGATCCGCTCGGCGAGAATGACTGGGAGGGGTGGAAGAGGATCACGGAGCGCCTCGGAGAAAAAATACAGCTTGTCGGCGACGATTTGTTTGTGACAAACACGCAGCGGCTTAAAAAGGGTATCGACATGGGCGCGGCCAACTCCATTCTTATAAAGGTCAATCAAATCGGCACTCTTACCGAAGCGCTGGACGCGGTCGATACGGCGCATAAATCCGGCTACAGCGCGGTGGTGTCGCACAGGAGCGGCGAAACGGAGGATACGACGATAGCGGACATCGCCGTGGCTGTAAACGCCGGGCAGATAAAGACCGGCGCGCCGGCAAGGTCGGACAGAGTGGCAAAATATAACCGCCTCCTGCGTATAGAGGAGGAGCTCGCGGCGGCTGCCATGTACGGCGACTGACGGCAGTTATTGCTGCGGCGTGGATGTTAAGGGAATATGCCTTAAAAATATGTAAGGGATATTCCCTTATGTTAATATCTTATCGGTGATGGATATGACGTGTCGTATAAGGGATTTGCGCGAGGATGCGGATTTAAGCCAGAAGCGGCTTGCGCAGCTTTTGAATATACATCAGACTACGTATTCTGATTATGAATTGGGGAATTTGAATATACCCGTACCCATTTTATGTAAGCTGGCGGATTTTTACGGCACAAGCGTGGATTATATTCTCGGTAGGACCGACGAGAGGAAGCCGTATGGGAAAAACGGCGGCGGCGCTTGAAAAAACGGCGCGTAAATGGTATAATCGTAAATATCATATTTTACGGAGGGGAATATAATGGAGCTCACGTCCGCGAAGGCTGTAAAGGAAATACAAAATCGGTTTGGGTTTACTTTCAAAAAGGGGCTGGGGCAGAATTTTCTGACCTCAAGTGAAATTCTCGAAAGGATTGCCGATGCTGCCGAGTCGGAGGGGATTATAGAAATAGGTCCGGGTTTCGGCGCGCTGACGCAGCGGCTGGCGGCGCGCGCGGAGAAGGTTGCGGCGATTGAAATAGACGAGCGCCTTATTGATGTGCTCGGATTTACGCTGTCCGGACTCGATAACGTTACGCTTATTCAAGGCGATATATTAAAAATCGACTTGCCGGAGCTTATACGTTCGGAGTTTTGTGATATGCGCGTGAGCGTCGCGGCTAATCTGCCGTATTATATAACGACGCCGGTGATCGCGCGGCTGTTGGAGGAGAGGCTGCCGTTGGAGAACATAGTCGTTATGGTTCAAAGGGAGGTCGCGGACAGGCTGTGCGCGAAGCCCGGCTCAAAGGACTACGGGGCGATTTCCGTGCTGTGCGGTTATTTTTCCGAGCCGGAGGTAATTGCGAAGGCGCCCGCGTCTCTGTTTGTGCCGCCGCCGAAGGTTGACAGTGCCGTTGTGCGGCTTAAAATGCTTGAGGAACCGTCGGTGAGCGTTTCGGACGAGGGTTTGTTTTTCAAAACGGTCCGCGCCGCGTTTTCGCAGCGCCGCAAAACGCTGTTAAACTGCCTTTGCTCCTTTTTCGGGATACCGAAGGACGAGCTGAGAGAAATAGGAGACGAGGCGGAAATAGACCTTTCCCGCAGAGGCGAGACTCTTTCGTTGGCGGAGTTTGCCGCATTATCGGACGGACTATACAATAAAACAAAATGAATTTCAGGGGATGGGGAGAAAAATAGTGATACTGGCAACAAATCCTCAGTCAATGGGCGAGCGTCTGAGGATGTACAGATGCCGTAAAAACATGACAAAGAAGGAACTCGCGAAGATTATAGGCGTAACGCCGACAACCATAAGAAATTACGAAAACGATTTAACGGTGCCGAATATACAAAGGCTCGCCGAGCTGTCTGCGGCGCTTGACGTGACGATCAGCATGGTTATGCACGGGCGCGAGCCGGAAAATGGGCGCGAATTGCTTATTCAAGACGGAAATCCTCGGGAGTAAGAGACGTGGAAAAGCGTTTGCGGCGCCGCACGGGTTTTTTCAGGATGTCATACGAGAATTTTTTGCATGCCTCCCGCGAAAGCGGCAGGCTCTTTTTTTCTTTTTCGCAAAAGCAGCTGCTGTCGTTCTCCGTGCGGGAGAATCGGCACAGACCGCAGCGCTTTTCAATATTTTCGGAATATATCATATCATTACTCTCCTTCATGCTCCGCGCGTCCGAGCCTGTATTCCTCGGGGCTCATGCCCGTATGCCGGCGGAACGCTCTGTAAAAAGTGGAATAATCGTTATAGCCGCAGCGCCCGCATACGGCGCGCGGCGGCACGCCGGAGGCTATGAGCCGCTTTGCTATCGAAACGCGTGACATGTTTATATATGTGTTTATAGTCATTCCCGTTTCACGCTTGAAAAGTCTGCACACATATGATTTGTCAAGATACAGGTAGCTGGCGATACTGTCAAGATTTATCGCGGACGCGATATGCTCGTTTATGTAGTCGGTTATTTTTTTTATGTTCTTTTTTACGCTCAGCTCTCCCGAGAAATATTCATATCTGAGTATTTCACGTATTTTCAGCATGAGTATGTCCGAATAAAGCTTCAGCATTTTCGGAGCCTCGTTTTTGCCGGAGCGAACATATTCGTGCAGCTGTGAGAATATCAGACCGAAGCAGTATTTGTCCGCTATGATGAGAGGAATATAATTCCGTTCGCCGGCGGGCTTTACCGGCGGCTCGCCGTTTTCGAGAACGAACCGCTCAACGCATTCGCGGCTTATATCCAAAAGCTGCCCGGAGCAAACGGCGTCTCCGCCCGGCGTGATTGTGATTTTTTCGTCCGGAAGGGTGAAAATAACGTCTCCGGCTGAAAGCAGATATTCGCTGCCTTCTACGGTGCATTTAAAATGACCCTGCGACGCGCGGAATATTTTGCCTTCGCCGCCGTCGGTTTTCAAATCGCTGCCGATTGTCCCGTCACGGTAAAAAAAATCGCCCGAAGCAAGCTCTGTTCTGACCATGCGGTGCACCCTCCCCTCAGCCGATAATATCCTTTAGTTCATTTTAACATAATCCGAGCTTTTTTTCAAGCGGTTCTGACCGGAGTTTTCAGGAAATAAAAACGGCTGTCCGCTTGCGAACAGCCGCCCTACCGTTGTTTTATCCTATATGCTATGTAATCGGTTTAATTATTCAATAATTCTCTTTCCGCCGATAAATCTCGATGTGTAATAAGATGAATCGGCTATATCGGTATACATTATGGACTTGCCGGTAGACGGAGAATGGATCATCTGACCGTCGCCCACATACATACCAACGTGGCTCGCATAATCTCCGCTTCCGAAGAATACCAAATCTCCGGGCTCCAAATCACTGATCGAGGAAATATATGTGCCCTTTCCGTGAAGCTGGTCGTCAGCTACGCGGTTAATGGATATGCCCATTTTGTTATACACATACTGCACAAAGCCGGAGCAGTCGAAGCCCGACGGGGTCGTGCCGCCCCATACGTAAGGAGTGCCGAGATACTTTGCGGCTTCATCAAGAAGCGCCTGTGCCGTGGGATGCTCGGCTATGTACTGCTTATTCGGGAGAGGAGCCTTCGATGTGTATGTGAATGCCACCGGAAGACTGTATACCTCGCTGTCGCTGATGATAGCGCCTACCGTAAGCGTATAGCTCTGATTTACCTTGAGCGAACCCGCCGGGACGGTAATTGAAGATTTGCCCGACACATCCTCAAGGAAAACGGCGTTTGCGTCCGCGTCCTTGATAATTACGTGATATTCATCTGTGCTCGATACGGAGCTCCACGAAACCGTGAAGTCGCCCTCTTCGATTTTTGCGCCGTCCTCCGGCAGATAAATCGAGGGAAGCTCTAAATGTACATTACCGTTTCCAAAGGTATTATAGGCGCGGTTTACGGAAGCGATAGCCTGTTCGCGCGTCGTCGCCTCGCGGGCGCCGAAGGTCGAATCGTTGATTCCGTTCATGAGCGAATAATTAAGAATAGTTATAACGGATGCCTTTGCCCAAGGGGAAACCTCGTCCTTGTCATTGAAGGCGTCTATTACATACTCGTCCGTTTCGCCGTCGGAAAGATTAAAGGGTATTTCCGCCGCCGTAAAGGTGCTGACAAGCATCTTTGCGGCTTCCTCGCGCGTAACAAGTCTGTTGGGTGTGAATGTGTTCTCACTCGTGCCGGAAACCAGTCCGTAGCAATACGCCTGCGCTACAGCCACGCTGTCGGTATCCGTAAACGGCGAGCCGACCGGCTCGATAAGCTCCTCGTTGGTAAGCTTCTTATAAAGATTTACCGCGAGCTCGCAAAATTCCTCACGGGTGATATTCTCTTTTAAATTGTTTGATACAACCGAATATGAAACAAGTCCGGCACTGGTCGCTGCTTCATATTCCGAAACTGCCCATCCGCTCATATCCGCGGCGAATGCAGCCGGAGATAAAAGCGCTGTCACTGATAAAGCGGTTGTCATAGCAGATAAGATAATCTTCTTTACGATATTTTTCAAGATGAACTCTCCTTCTTTTCTCTCAAGATTTTTACCCTATTGTTATTTACTCCTAAGCTTTACATCTTTTTCGATGTCGTCACTATTGTAGCACTCTTTTTTCAATGTGTCAACCCCATTTATTGCAAAAATATTATAATTCTTAAAACTTTTTTCAAAAAAACGTTATCAAATTGAAATATTTCTGAAATATAAGCGTAAATTTCCTGAAATATTACAAGAAAAAACGCCTCAAAATGGCAATTATTTACATTTCCGATTTACATAAAATAGTTTACATTTACAATATGTGGTTCAAATTAACTAAAATGAGGACAATATATTGATTTGTTTGTGGGTATTTGCCCAAAAATGTTAAAAAATTATTACAAGTAATTTAAAAACCGTAATAAATTTATGAAGCGGACTGATTCACCGGTCGGAAATTATGGTTTTTTGTTTAAAAAAAACAGAAAAAATATAAAATAAAAAGCGTTTTTGGGAAATTTTCCGCCAGGAATGTCATTTGCCGTAAAAAACGGTATTTTCAAGGCGGCGAAAAAAAATCCGCGGCGCATTGGCGCCGCGGATTCTCTAATCATACAGATATCAGTATTATCAGGGTCAGCGTTGTTATAAGGAACAAGATTGCCATAGTTGTTGTCATTCTCGCATAAAGCTTTTCCTTCGTTGTTCCGCCCGACCTCTTAAAGAACGAATCGCCCATATCCGACGACGCTCCCTGGATGCCTCTCATTCCGGGATCCTTACCCTCCTGAACAAGGACTATAAATATAAGGGCAAGCGTCACTATAAGATGGAGTATAACGAATGTTATTGTCACGGATTTTCCCTCCCTTTGCGTGTAAATTCAATCAAATACCTATCCATTATACCACATAATTTCACAATTACAATATTTTTTTTAAAAATTTTTGAATTTTTTTCGATAACACTATACGTTTTGTTTTTTTTCTGATATAATATATTTAAAATTTATAAGAGGGCGGTGAGTGAATGCTTAGTAATGAAGAAAAAAAAGAGCGGTTTATTTTAGCCGGCGTCCATACGGGGCGGCAGGATAAAATAAACGACACGACGGACGAGTCCATTGACGAGCTGGACGAGCTGGTAAAGACTGCCGGAGGAGAGATAATAGGCGTTCTGGTGCAGAACAGACCCGATATTGAGGCTGCCACGTATATGGGCGAGGGAAAGCTGGCTGAGCTTGCGGAGCTGGTGCAGTCAGCGGAAGCGGACGCGGTGGTTTTTGACGATGAGCTTTCGCCGGTGCAGCTTAGGAATATCACCGACGAGCTCGGCTGCAAGGTGCTGGACCGTTCCATGCTTATACTCGACATATTTGCGATGCGCGCCAAAAGCGGCGAAGGAAAATTGCAGGTCGAGCTTGCGCAGCTCAAATACAGACTGCCGAGGCTGCGCGGCGCGGGTCTGGAAATGAGCCGAACCGGAGGCGGAATAGGTACGCGCGGTCCCGGAGAAACGCAGCTTGAAACGGACAGACGGCATATAAGGCGGCGTATTTCGGCTCTGGAGGACGAAATAAAGGAAATGAAAAAGCACCGTTCTCTCATACGGGGGCGCCGCAAGAAGGACGGAGTAATAACAGCGGCGATTGTCGGATATACTAACGCGGGAAAATCAACGCTTCTAAACGCGCTGACCGATGCGGGCATTCCGGCGGAGGACAAGCTTTTTGCCACGCTCGACCCGACGTCGCGGGCGATAACGCTCGAGGATAACCGCCGCATACTGCTTGTGGATACCGTAGGATTTATACGCAAGCTGCCGCATCATTTAATAGAAGCTTTCAAATCGACGCTCGAGGAGGCGGTAGTGGCGGATTTTCTTATACACGTTATAGACGCGTCCGACGAGGAAATGGACAATCATATAAAGGTGGTCAATTCGGTGCTGCGTGATATAGGAGCCTCGGGAAAGCGCACGATTTCGGTATACAATAAGATAGATAAGCTCACCGACCACAGCAGAGCCATGTCTATAGGCGCCGCGGGCAACAGCGTGCTTATAAGCGCGAAAACGGGTCTGCATATGAATCGTCTTATAAAGGCGATTTCCGAAACGGCTCCCGGCAGAAAGCAGAGGGTTCGCGTTATGATACCCTACGGAGAGGGTTCGCTCGTAAACGAGCTGCACGAGGGTCAGAAGGTCCTGAGCGAGGAATACGCCGCGGGAGGAACCATAATGGAGCTTATGGTGGACAACGAAATGTATGAAAGGATACGAATATATTGTCTGTAAAGGAAGAATATAAAACCGTTTCGCACGAAGGCTCGACTGTGTTTATTGACAGGAGATCGCGGTTTATATCCCATGTTATGCCCGTTTCGGATGAGCGGAGCGCCATAGAATATCTGAACAAGATCCGTTCCGAATATCCGGACGCGAGGCATAACGTTTACGCCTATATTATAGACGAAAATAATATTTTCCGCTACAGCGACGACGGCGAACCGTCCGGCACGGCGGGTATGCCCGTGCTCGACACGATAAGGAGGTCGGGGCTGGTAGACGTGATTGTGGTCGTAACGCGTTATTTCGGCGGCACGCTGCTGGGCACCGGCGGACTCGTTCACGCATACGGCACATCGGCGTCCGAAGGGTTAAAGGCTGCCGGGATTGTCACGCGCCGGCTATGCGACATTGTGGACGCGCGCGTGAGCTATTCCATGCTCGGAAGCGTGCAGCATAAGCTTATGACGGACGGATATATATTGGAGGATACGGTTTACGGCGAGGACGTTGCGATTAAAATATGCTCGCCCGTACATACGACCGCCGCGCTTATCGCCGCGCTCGCCGACCTGACGAACGGAACGGCGGTATGCACGGCAGCCGGAAGGAAATACGTGGACAAGGAGGATGAGAATTGAAAAGGACAATACTGACTATTGTATTATGCGCTCTCGCGGCGGCTGTATTCGGCGCGGGAGGATATTATATAGGAAAGCAGTCGAATGACGATATCACGGCGGCTATACCGCGCGAGGAAACGTCAATGAAGCCCGCCCCGCCCGAAAATGAGCCGGCAGCAGATCCGGCTGATTCGATAACGTATGTGACGCGCTCGGATGTAAGCGCGGCGGCGGAGGGCGCGTGGACGAAGGCGGGCGAATATGAAACCGATTTAACCGGCGATTCGCAGCCCGATACGCTGACGATATACACGTCAGCCGAAATGTCGGACGACGGGTTCATGTGGGACGACGGTCAAAGCTGGATCGCCGAGATCGCGGACGGTCAGGGAGGCTATTATACGCTTATGAACAGCTATGTAAGCAACGGCTGCGTTTACGCGGAGGTTATGGAGAACGAAAAGCACGGCAAAAGCGTGGCGCTTATAGTAACAAACGGCTCTGGGCTGTCCCTGAAACGATATGAGTACAGCTCCTCGGGATTCATGGAGAGCAGACTGGCTGACGATACGGCAAAAAATGTGCTTTATTCGTCGGTGCCGTTCTATAAATAAAATATGGAGGTAATATATAATGGAAATCGAGCTTACGAAGAAAAATTTTGACGGCGAGGTAATAAAATCACCCGTGCCGGTGCTTGTGGATTTTTGGGCGACATGGTGTGGTCCGTGCAAAATGGTCGCGCCGGTCATCGGACAGATTGCCGAGGATTATGACGGCAAAATCAAGGTCGGCAAGGTAAATGTTGATACGGAGGGCGAGCTCGCCGCGGTCAACGCTATCGTGTCAATACCGACGGTCATGCTGTTCGTTAACGGAAAAATGGTTGAGAAGCTTGTCGGCGCGAGAAGCCGGGACGAGTATGAGGATATTATAGAAAAGCATATTTGAATAAATATACAAAAATTGAATGAATATGAGTATAAATATGCGGTCATGCGGCCGCATATTTATTATTTGTCTAAAATTGTATATGGGTATATAAATTTTAGTTTATCGGGGTATTTGCTTACGGCGGGTGTTAGCCTCCCTTGTCAAAGGGAGGGGGACCGCCGCAGGCGGTGGAGGGATTCATTTTTAAAAAAAACCACATATTTGAGCGATTGGCTGTAATTGCGGAATCCCCTCGCCAACTTCGTTGGCCCTCTCCCCTTTAACAAGGGGCGCAAGCAGAGCGTTCCCGTAAGCAGAAATCACGTATGGCGGGCGAAAGCCTCCCTTGTCAAAGGGAGGGGGACCGCCGAAGGCGGTGGAGGGATTCATTTTTACAGAAAACCACACATTTGAGCGATTTGTTGTAATTATGGAATCCCCCAGTCAGCTACGCTGACAGCCCCCTTTGACAAGGGGGCCTTAGTTGAGCGCCGCCATATGCAAAAGTGTGATAAACTAAAATTTATATTTTTTCAAAATAGCTCTTGAATTTTTATTCGTTTCGGTATATAATAGAAAAACATTCATAAACGGGGAGAGATTGGTATGCTTCAGGATATAATAGAGCTTGACAAAAAATATTACATGAACACGTTCGGCGACCGGCTTCCGGTATGCTTTGAGCGCGGCGAGGGTATGCGTCTGTATACTGACGACGGGAAGGAATATTATGATTTCCTCGGCGGGATCGCTGTAAACGCGCTCGGTCACAGCCATCCGAAATTTATTGAGGCTTTAAAGACGCAGCTTGACAAGGTGATCCATACCTCCAGTCTTTACTACATAGAAAATCAGGCGAGACTTGCCGAAAAGCTGGTCAGCCGCACATGCGCGGATAAGGTATTTTTCTGCAACAGCGGCGCAGAGGCGAACGAGGGCGCGATAAAGCTTGCGAAAATCTATAATTACAAGCAGGGACGCGACCGTTACGAGGTAATAAGCCTTGACAAGTCGTTCCACGGGAGAACCGTGGCGACGGTCGCGGCGACGGGGCAGACAAAATACCAGGCACCGTATAAGGAGCTTACAAACGGCTTTAAGCAGGCTGCGCCGAACGATTTTAACGCGCTGGAATCCGCGGTTACTGATAAGACAGCGGCGATATTATTAGAACTGGTACAGGGCGAGAGCGGGGTTTATCCGCTTGACGGGGAATACGTCAGGAAGGTCAGACGGCTGTGCGACGAGAGGGATATAGTGCTTATTTTCGATGAGGTCCAGACGGGAATGGGCAGAACGGGTTATCTGTTCGCGCACCAGTGGTACGGGGTCTATCCGGATATTTTCACCTGCGCCAAGGCGCTGGGCGGCGGGATCCCCATAGGCGCGGTCTGCGCGGTCGACAGGATCGCGTCGGCGTTCGAGCCGGGCGATCACGGAACAACATTCGGCGGCAATCCGTTTGCGTCGGCAGCAGGATTGGCTGTGTTCCGGATTTACGAGGAAGAGGATTTGGTAAATCGGGCGAATAAAATGGGCGCGTATTTTGAGAAAAAGCTCAAGGCGTTACAGGAGAAGCATCCCGATAAAATCCGCGAGGTCAGAGCCGCCGGTCTGCTCATAGGCATAGAGGTGGGCGCAGAGCGCGGCAGGACCGTATTTGACGGGCTGTTTAAACGCGGGATCCTGACCAGCCTTTGCGGGGGCAAAACAATCAGGCTTGCGCCGCCGCTTATAATATCAGAGCTCGATATAGAGCTTTTCATATCGGAGCTTGACAGTATATTGAAAGGATTGGAATAATATGGAAAAAATGAAGGATTTTATAAGTCTGCATGACATAACAAAGGAGCAGACGGAGGACTTGTTAAAGCTCGCGCTTAAATTAAAGAGCGAGACCAAGGCGGGAATTGCCCATCCGATTTTAAAGGGAAAGACGCTTGGCATGATTTTCACAAAATCATCGACGCGCACCCGCGTATCATTCGAGGTTGGAATGGTGCAGCTCGGCGGGTACCCGCTGTTTTTGTCGGCGAATGACATTCAGCTCGGGCGCGGAGAAACCATATATGACACGGCGAAGGTTCTTGAACGCTTCCTGGACGGTATAATGATACGCACATACGACCATAAGGATGTGCTTGATTTGGCGAAATACGCCGATATTCCGGTAATAAACGCGCTCACGGATTTGCTTCATCCGTGTCAGGTGTTAGCGGATTTGCAGACGGTGTATGAGCACAAGGGCAGATTAGAGGGCTTAAAATTCGCGTATATAGGCGACGGAAATAATATGGCTCACTCGATTATGTACGGCTGCGCAAAGGCGGGTCTTGACTGCGCGATAGCGACTCCGGCGGATTACCGGTGCGCGGAGGCGGTAGTGGATAACGCGAGGGAGGATTTTAAAAAGGGAGGCTCAAGCCTTCTGATTACGCAGGATCCCGTCGAGGCGATAAAGGACGCGGACGTCGTTTATACGGATACGTGGGTATCTATGGGCATGGAGGAGGAAAAAGAGGAGCGCCAGCGCGTATTTATGCCGTATCAGGTGAATGCGCAGCTGTTTTCCCATGCGAAGCCGGACGCTGTATTCATGCATTGTCTGCCGGCATACCGTGGATTTGAGGTAACGGAGGATATTATTGACGGACCCAACTCAATAATATTCGATGAGGCGGAAAACCGCCTGCATGCTCAAAAGGCTGTTATGGCGGCGCTTATGGGATAAATTCATGAGGAAGATTTGAGGGATTATGGAGCAAATAGAGAATATGCAGTCACTGTTCCAGGTGCGCCACGCGACATACGATGATATTTACGACATTTTAAGCATTACAAAGGAAGCGTTTGTAAAATATGAGGAAATGGCGGGAGTGACCGGTCTGCCGGCGCTTGAGGAAACCTATGAGGACGTAAAAAGGGATATTGACGAGAAAATAGTGCTTATCGCCATTCAGGACAGCGCGCCGGTCGGCAGCGTGAGAGTGGCTGTGGACGAGGAAACGGGCGAGGCGTATTTGTCGCGCTTCGCGGTCAAGGTGACAAGCCAGAACAACGGTATCGGCAAGTCCATAATGAATCTGGTGGACAGGATAATGCGAAAGCGCGGCGTAAAGAGTATATCGCTGCACACCGGCTCTAAGATAACATCGCTTATAAGATTTTATTACGGGCGCGGATTTTATATCGAATCCACTGATTCCTCGCGCGGGTATATCCGAGCTCTGCTGAAAAAGGATTATTCTTAAGCGGACGCACGGATATTTTATGCGGGAATAAGAATTAAGGAACGCGGGGTATAATTCCCGCGTTTTTTCATTTTTGCGGCGGCTCGGATTTTTTTGCCGGAGGGAAATTTTATCCGCTGCCGTATTGATTTTTCGGATATATTTTTATATAATGTATATATAAATTTTGTTTATTTCATAATTACGGAGGGCGATAATATGGCATATGATATCGAATATCTGCGGCTGCTGTCCGAGCAGTATCCCACGATAAAATCAGCGTCATCGGAGATTATACGGCTTCAGTCGAGGCAAAAGCTGCCTAAGCTTACCGAGCATTTTATGAGCGATATACACGGCGAGTATGAGTCGTTTCTGCATATCCTGAAAAACGCGTCGGGCGTTATAAAGGACAAAATAACGTCGATCTACGGCTATACGCTTGCGGAGAGCGACCGCGACACGCTCGCGACGCTTATATATTATCCCGAGCGGAAGCTCGATTTTCTGAAGCGTCAGGGGCAGTGTACCGACGACTGGTACCGGATTACGCTTAATCGTCTTATTGAAATATGCCGCTGCATCGCGTCAAAATACACGCGCGCCGGTGTGCGGAAGCTGCTGCCGGAGACCTTCGGCGACCAAATCGAGGAGCTTATAAACATAAGCACCGAATACGGCGCGGACAGAGTGGATTATTACAATCAGTCCATTTCCAGCATAGTTGAGCTGGGGCAGGCGGACGCGTTTATAATTGACATATCCAATCTCATCCAGAATCTTGCCATAGGCAGGCTGCATATAATAGGCGATATTTTTGACCGCGGTCCGCGTGCCGATATCATTCTCGACCGTCTGATGAGGTATCACAGCGTCGATATCCAGTGGGGCAATCATGACGTGCAGTGGATGGGCGCGGCGGCGGGCTCGCTTGCGTGCATTACAAATGTGCTGTCAATCTCTACCAGATATATGAATTTCGAGTGCCTTGAGGACGGCTACGGAATTATCATGCGTCCGCTGACGGTGTTTGCAATGGAGACCTACGGCGACGACCCGTGCGAATGCTTTATGCCGAAAAACGTAAACAAGGTGTCAATATCCCAGCATGATGTGGATATATGGGCGAAAATGCACAAGGCAATAGCGATTATTCAATTTAAGCTTGAGGGGCAAATTATAAAGCGTCATCCGGAATTTATGATGGATAACCATTTGCGCCTGGACAAGATCAACTTTGATGACGGAACGATAAGCTTTGAGGGTCATACATACAGGATGAAGGATATGAATTTCCCGACGATAGACCCCTCCGACCCGTTTAAGCTGACGAGGGAGGAGGAGGAGCTTATGGACTCTCTGAGGACGTCGTTTCTCCATTCGGACAAATTGCAGCAGCATGTGCGTTTTCTGTACCATTCCGGAAGCATGTATCTTTGCACGAATAATAATCTGCTTTACCACGGCTGCGTACCGATGAATCCGGACGGCACATTTACGGAGGTTGAGCTCCACGGACAAAGGGTGAGCGGAAAATCGCTTCTGGATATATGCGAAAAATTTGCCCGCGACGCGTATTATGTGCGGCGGGGAAATCCCGGGCGCGAATACGGTCAGGATTTTCTTTGGTTCTTATGGTGCGGGCGCTTTTCGCCGCTGTACGGCAAGAATAAAATGACTACGTTCGAGAGGTATTTCATAGAAGAGGATGAGCCGAAGGAGGAAATAAAGGACGCGTATTACAAGCTGTATGAGGACCCGGAAATATGCGATAAAATCCTTGCGGAATTCGGTATAGATCCGACCTCGTACTGCCACATAATAAACGGACATGTGCCCGTTAAGCTGAAAAAGGGCGAAAGCCCGGTAAAGGCTAACGGAAAGCTGCTTGTAATAGACGGAGGAATGGCAAAGGCGTATCAGCCGCAGACGGGTATCGCCGGATATACGCTTCTGTTCAATTCACACGGTTTAATGCTGTCGGCGCACGAGGCGTTTGAGTCGGTGGAGCGCGCGATCGTGGAGGAAAAGGATATGCATTCAACGCTTGATACGATTGATTTTGCCCCCTCGCGCCTGCTTGTGGAGGATACCGACACGGGCAAGAATATACAAAGCAGAATTGACGCCCTTCACGCGCTCGTTGACGCGTACAGGAAGGGCATGGTAAAATAAAGGAGAAAACCATGATAAAATACAAACACAAGCCGCTTGAAATCAAAACAGCCGTTCCCAACGGCAATTACGCCGTTACGCTCGACATAACGGCACATTCGGATACGGTTTTTACAGTGTATTCCCAGAACCGCCGTTTTGCAGCCGGGGACGAGGAAATTCGCGCGGGGGAGAAGAGGGAGCTTAAATTTATTGTAAATGTCTGCGATTATATCCGCCGCGACGCGGAGCACAGGGTCGGCGGCGCCGAAATATATATCGCCTGCGACGGCGATATAACGGCGACGTCAGCCATATCGCCCGCGGAGGTCCCGACATTGTGGATTATAGGCGACTCCACCGTTACCGACCAGCCGGCTGAGTATCCTTACGACCCGGAAAAAACATATTGCGGCTGGGGTCAGGTACTGCCAATGCTTTTAAACGATAAAATCGCCGTTTCCAATCATGCCGAATCCGGCGCCACAAGCGCGGAAACGCGCGCGGTTCATTTTAACGCGGTTAAGGATAAGATAAAAAAAGGCGATTATCTTATTATGGAGTTCGGACACAATGACCAGAAGCTTCCCGAGCTTGACGCATCCGGCGGTTACGCGGAGCAGCTGAGTTATTTTACGGAATACGCGCTCGGCAAGGGAGCGTGCCCCATAATCAATTCGCCGATTAACAGAATTATATTCGGAAGCGACGGAAAAATATTTAACCTTTTAGGCGATTACCGTAACGCGGCGAAAGCGGTCGCGGAGAAATATAACGTCCCGTTTATTGATATGTGGACGGCTACCACGGATTTCTTCGAGCCGCTGGGTCTGTATACGGCGAAAAAGTATTTCCGCCATGCCGGAGAGGAGCAGGATTTTACGCATACCAATGATTTGGGCGGCGCGATAATAGCGCGGCTGTGCGCGGGTATGATAGCGAACGCCGGTATTGACGGCTTATCCGACAAGGTGCTGACGGACAGGCTTGAAATCGAAGAAATCGAGCCGGATCCCGACGCGCCATTTGAAACGAACGCTCAGGAGTTTGAGCGGTTAAAGACGCTCGGAATGGGCGAGGTACCGGCTGACATAGACGATGATATTTCGCATATATAACGAACGCGCCCGCCGCTGAAAATTGCCCGGTAATGTGATAATTTTCGGCGGATAGGGGAATGATTTAAGTGAATATACGCGTATCGGGAGGTAGGAAGATGAACGCGTCTGAGCTTAAATCACATTTTTACAAAAGGTTTACCGGCGAAAACGGCAGAATGACGTTTGCCGAAACGGGCTTGCCCTGCTCGCTTCTGGGATATATGAACACGGAGCATATGCCGTCCGTGGGCTGCGCTATGTCTATGGGCGTGAAGGCTGCGGCGCGGAAAATCGGTTCGGGAACGGTTGTTATAACGACTACGGAGACCGATATATGCCGCGTTTACGATATAGAGGCGAGCAGCGGCGGAGACAGAATTTCGGTTTTTTTAAATCGGGCGAAGTATTACGGCATAAGCGGCACACAGCTGCTGTGCGACAGCAGCGTACCGGAGTGCTTTGATTCCGGGACTGCGTACACAGCCTCGGCGGCGAAGGCGCTTTTGGAGCTGTCCAAACGCGGAATGCCGCGTCCCGAAGAATGCGCGGCGCTTTGCGCGCAGCGCGGCTTGATGAACGAATATTTAACGGCGTTCGCCTGCCGCAGAGGCTACGGCGTGTATGCGGATACCGGCTCGGCTAAGCTTGTTCCGCTGCCGATGACGGGGCTTAAGTTCATAATCGCCGCCGCGCGGAAAAATGTGCCGCCGGTGAATGCCGGAACGATCAGCCGCGCGTATATGCTTATAAAGGAGCTGTATCCGCATATAACGTCGTTTTCGGACGTGTCGGCTCAAATGCTTGATATTGCCGCGCCGAGACTCAGACCGAAGGAGATCAGGCTGTGCGCGGGACATTTGTCGGAGGAGTGCCGGCGCGTGAGCGAGGGTGTGCGCGCGCTGACGCGGTGCGATATACGCGCGTTTGCCGAGATAATGAGCCGGTCGTATTATTCGCAGCGCAGGCTTTGCTCAGGCAATGACGAACGGATATACCTGACGGATATGCTGCTGCGGGAGGACGCGGTGCTCGGCGCGAGAATGTTTGAGCAGGGCATAGCCGCGATTGTGGACGAGAGCCGCTGCGACGAGGTTATGAGGTCGGTAGGATTCGCATATGAGTCTGAGTTCGGCGCCATGCCCATATTCTGCGTGGCGGACGGCATATAGGAAAAAAACAGACGGCATTTAAGCGGGGGAAAAAATATGAGGCATAACATAATCGAATACGGCGCTTCGGCGGACGGCAGCGTTTGTACCGAAGCCATACAGCGCGCCATAGATTTATGCGAGCGCGGTTCGGAGGTATATGTGCCCGAGGGTACGTTCGTCACGGGCGCGCTGTTTTTAAAGAGCGGCGTTACGCTTTATCTTGAGGAGGGCGCAAGGCTGCTCGGAAGCGGCAGCGCGGATGATTTTCCAATCATGACGTACAGGTTTGAGGGCAGGGAGCAGCTGTGCTACGCGAGCCTTATAAACACTGACGGCGCGCCGTATAAGGATATAACGATAGACGGACGCGGCACGATAGACGCGAACGGCGCGGCGCTGTTCAGACAGGAAATGGCGGAGAAAAAGGGCGCGCGCGGGCGTGCGGTGTGCGTGCGTAATACGGAAAATCTGACCATAAGGGGAGTTACAATACGTCAGTCGCCCGCGTGGTGCGTGCATCTTATATACTGCAAAAACGTGCTGATTGAAAATATCGGGGTACATACGAGATTTGATGAAAACGGAAGAGTATACGAGGGTATTTTCAACGGTGACGGCATAGACATAGACTCGTGCAAAAAGGTCATCATACGCGATTCCTTTATCGCAAGCCAGGATGACTGCATCGCGGTGAAATCCGGCAAAGACGCCGAGGGCAGGCGCGCGGGCATTCCGTCGGAGGACATAGTTATAAGCGGCTGCCGTTTCGCGCACGGCTTCGGCGTGGCGATAGGCAGCGAGATGTCGGGCGGAGTAAAGGATGTGTATGTTTTAAACTGCGTATTTGAAAATACGCACAGCCTTGCGAGCATAAAGGCTGTGCGCGGAAGAGGCGGATACATAAGGAACATTCATTACGAAAACTGCACGCATATAAACCGCGGCACGGAATTTGGGGACACGAAATGGTTTCGCGGCGCGCTGTACGCCGGCGGATTCTACGGCGAGGATAAATTCGACGCGGATTTACCGGAGCCGGTTAACGAGGGAACGCCGGAGGTAAACGGGATTTATATGAAAAATCTCACGGTCGATACAACGGCGGGAAACGCCGTGTACATATGCGGCTTGCCGGAGGCGCCGTATAAAAATATATTTCTGGAAAACGTGACCGCCCGAGGCATAGGCGAACCGGTGATTAAAAATACGGAAAATTTAAAAACGATCGGCGTAAAAATATCAAACGGCGGCGAATGATTCGCCGCCGTTTGGCATTTATATCAATTCATACCGGCTTTTTTACATCTATCCCTGCTCGGGAATTATGATCGCAGCTATGATATATGCTATTATTGTGGTCCCGAGAACGAACAGCGTCATAGCCGCCACGCCCAGACGTATCAGCGTCGGGTCAACATTAAAATATTCGGCTATTCCTCCGCATACGCCGCATATCATTTTATTTGTCCTGCTTTTATACAGCCGCTTCATAACCGGAATCCCTCCCATAAATGTTATTACATATTATAATATACCATAAAAAAATCAAATTTTCAACATCTTCGCAAAATTTGTATGTTTTTTTGATTCGGGCGAAAAAACACTGTATCCGCCGTATCTTGACAATTCGGGAAACATATAGTAAAATCTATTCATAATTACGAAGGGACGCGGAGAACATGAGAAGCAAACGAGGAACGCTTTTAATTATAGCAATAATATTATTCGCGGCGGCGGTCTCGGTGTCGGCTATAAACGCGCGGCACGGGCGGCTGCTTGCCGAACGCGGAGCGGCGGGCGAGCAGGCGGACGCAGCGCCCGAGCCCGATTCGGGGCAGTTTACGCTCACCGCTGTCGGCGACTGCACGCTCGCGACGGATATAACGACGCCGGCGGAGGGCAGCTTTGAGAGCAAGGTTGAGGAGCTGGGCGGAGATTACGGCTATTTTTTCAGGAACGTCGCGGACATCTTCGCCTCCGACGATCTGACTGTCGTGAATTTTGAGGGAACCCTCTCCAACCGCGGCGAGCGGCAGGAAAAGAC
The DNA here is from genome assembly GCA_947626135.1 of uncultured Clostridia bacterium. Lineage (GTDB taxonomy): Bacteria > Bacillota > Clostridia > UBA1381 > UBA1381 > 12844. The sequence continues at coordinate 89,833 of CANQQZ010000004.1, read as the reverse complement.
CTTCGCGTTCAGAGGAGATCCGGAGTATGTTAACATACTCACATCGTCAAGCGTGGAAGCCGCGAGTCTTGCGAACAATCACTCGGGCGACTACGGCGAGGTTTCTCTGACGGACACAGCCTCGGCTTTGACAAACGCCGGTATTTTTGCGTTTAATGGCATGAGTATAGCATCTCCCATGATAAACGGCGTAAAAATTGCTCTCGTCGGAATAAACGCCTTAAATCCCGACGACGCGGCGCAAATGGAGGAATGCATACGCCGCGCGAAAATAAACGGAGCGCAGATAGTCATTCTGTACATTCACTGGGGTATAGAAAAGGATACGGAGCCGGGCGCCGACCAGACGGAGATGGCTCACGCGGCAATAGACGCCGGCGCGGATTTGGTGCTCGGGTCGCACCCGCATGTGCTTCAGGGCGTGGAAAAATATAACGGAAGATATATAGTATACAGCCTTGGGAATTTCTGCTTCGGCGGAAATACGAACCCGGCGGATAAGGATACGGTAATTGTGCGGGCGGTCATCTCAACCGATGAAAAGGGCGCATATATTGATAATGACGACATTTCGTTTATTCCATGCATGATTTCGTCAACCGGAGAGTACAACGACTATCAGCCCACGCCGGCGCAGGGCGCCGACCGCGAAAGGATTATTGAAAAGCTCACCGAGCGGACCGACGCGATAGCACCGCTGAATTTAAAGTTCGAATAAAAAAAGCCGCCCGTGCGGCATGATGCGCAAGTATGCTTTTGCGGGATAAGGACGCGCCGCGCGTCTTTGTCCCGCTTTTTTGCCGGCATCGGCTTTATAAATTCGCGCCCGGAAAAGGGCGGATTTTATCGCGGCGCGCCAAAATGACCGGCAGCGAAAAAATGAACAGCGGACGCCGGAAAAAACGATGGCTTCATTCATCCCCGTAAAAATCCGGAATGTATTCCGCATCGGCGGACGAGGACTCCTGCACGAACGCGTTTTCTATTCCTGTTTTTACACAGTAGTTTACGAGCGCATCATACGCTCTTTTGTTTATTTTTCTGTTAAGCTCGGGGAATTTTTTCAAATCTCCCGACGGCGTGTACTGGCTCATAATGCTTATATAAATATCATTGCCGAAGGCTGTGTGAAGATAGTCAATGACCCGCTTTGAGTCAAGCAAAAGCCCGGGAAGAAGCATATGACGGACGAGCACGCCGCGCGTCATCATTCCGTTTTTATCGAACCGGTTCACGCCGACCTGTGAGAGCATGGCGCGTATGGCGGCGGCGCAGGTTTTGAAGTAATCGGGGGCGGCGGAATATTTTATCGCATAACGATCGTCAAAGTATTTCATATCAGGCATATAGACGTCAATATATCCGTCGAGGGCTTTGATAGTGTCCTCCGTTTCATAGCCTCCGCAGTTGTATATTACCGGCAGCGACAGACCGCGCGCCCTGGCGGTGTCAAGAGCGCCGATGATTTGCGGAACGTAATGCGAGGGCGTCACGAGATTTATATTGTGAACGCCCGCGTCGCGAAGCCGGAGCATTTCCTCCGCGAGCTCCTCTCTTGTTATATAATATCCGTTTCCGTTATGGTTGATTTTTCTGTTTTGGCAGAATACGCATTTCATTGTGCAGTGAGAGAAGAAAACGGCGCCGGAGCCGTTTTTGCCGGAAATACACGGCTCCTCCCACATATGCGGAGCGATTCTTGCCGTTTTTATTCTGTCGTCCGCGCCGCAAAAGCCCGTTTTCCCGTTCCGCCTGTCCGCGCCGCAATGCCGCGGACACAGCGCGCAGTGTCCCAAATCCATATTATCCGCCCCTCCTCAGCAGGCTATTATAACACACGTTAAATATTTTCGCAATAGCGTATGCTTACGCAAATATTTGTATGAAATTGACATATTTTACTTGAAATTAATCGTAAAATGAGGTATAATACTATAGAATAAGCATAAAGCTCTTTATGTACAGATGTAAGCGCAGCAATAAGCCGTGTGTTAGCGTGAAAAACGATGGAGGAAAGAACATGATTAGTAAGGCGTTTCAGAATATTGTAACTCAGATGTCTGAGGTGTTTGCGAAGAAATTCGGTATTGCCGATTCAAAGGGACTGATACTTGCCAGGGCGGGGGAGGAAATTGCTCCCGACCTTATCTCAGAGCTGCTCGACGCTGCTGTGAGCAGCGATTCGGTGATTTTAAAGAGCGGTTATACGGTAAGGCTTATGTCCAATGACCCGTATGCGAAATATATAGTTTACGTGGAGGGTATAGACGAGGTTTCGCGTTACTGCTGCAATGCCGTTGCTGTCGCCGCGATCAATGTCCGCCATTACTACGATGAAAAGTACGATAAGACAAACTTTATGCAGAATATACTTTTTGATAACCTTCTTGCCTTTGATTTGCATCAGAAGGCGCGCGAGCTCCATGTCGATACCGATATTTACCGCGCGATTTTCTACATTAAGGTGATAAAGGAGCCGTCGGAGAACGCGGTGTATGAGGTCGTGCGCAACATGTTCCCCGACAAGGAAAGGGATTTTGTCATAAACGTTGAGGGAAGCGACATAGTTCTTGTTAAGGAGATGAACGAAAACGCCGACTCCAAGGAGATGGGGGATATGGCTCAGATGATTTTAAATACGGTAAATGCGGAAAGCATGAGCCAGGTCCTGATAGGTCTGGGCTCCGTCGCTCCGAATATTGACGCGTTAAACGCGTCGTATAAGGAGGCGCAGGTGGCGATTGAGGTAGGACAGGTGTTCAGCGAGGAAAAAAGCATTTTAAATTACGACAATCTCGGTATCGGCAGACTTATTTACCAGCTTCCGATACGCCTTTGCGATTTGTTCCTGAAGGAGGTTTTCCGCAAGGGCTCCATTGAAACGCTTGACGAGGAAACGATTCTTACAATAAACAAATTTTTTGAAAACGATCTTAATGTAAGCGAGACCTCGCGCCAGCTGTTCGTTCACAGAAACACGCTTGTTTACAGGCTCGAAAAGATTTATAAGCTGACGGGGCTGGATTTGAGAAAATTCGACCAGGCGATTGTATTTAAAGTGGCGATGATGGTCTATAAGTATCTGGAAGCCAACCCAATGAAGATCTGACATGATTAAGAGGATACGGGGCTGCCGCGCTGCGGCAGCTTGTTTTATATTTTCGGCATCGCAGGGAAGGGAGAGGTAATAATTTGGGAACGAAATCAAAGATAGCGCTTACGGCTGTTATAACAGCCGCGGTGACGGCGTTTGTAACGGCTAACGCGGTAAATTATGTGGATAAGCATTTGGCGGCATTTTTGCCGTCGAGGACAGAGGAGGAAAATCTGATAAACAAAATCAACACGGTCGAGTCATGCCTTGATACAATGTATCTTTACGATTATGACAAAAACTCTCTTACGGAATCGGCGATAAGCGGGATGGTCGAGTCGCTCGGCGAGCCATACACGCATTATTACACGCGCGCGGAATTTACCGATTACATCGACGCGATTTCCGATGAATACACGGGAATAGGCGTGGTAGTATCGGTGAATGAAAACGACGAGATAGAGGTCGTTTCGACATTTGAGAACAGTCCCGCGTATGCCGCCGGTATTCTGCCCGCGGATATACTCGTGAAGGTGGACGGCGAGGCGTATACGGGCAGCAGACTTAACGACGCCGTGGCGCATATAAAGGACGGCGAGGAGGGAACAAACGTCGTTATAACAATACGGCGCGGCAAAGAGGAGCAGGATATCGAGGTTACGCGCGGACATATAGAGATGGATTCCGTTTCGGGCGAGATGCTTGACGATGAGATAGCGCTGGTGCGCATTTCGGGATTTAACGCCGCGGCGCAGACCGGAGGGCGCGACACATACACGGAATTTAAGGAAACCGTTGAACGGCTCAGCGGCGAGGGCATGAAAAAAATGATAATAGATTTGCGCGACAACCCGGGCGGAGAGCTCAGCGTCGTGTGCAATATAGCCGATATGCTGCTGCCGGAGGGAACAATAACATATATAGAATACAAAAACGGGGACCGCGACACGTATTCCTCGGACGAGGCGGCGCTGGGGATCCCCATTGCCGTGCTTATTAACGGCAGCAGCGCGAGCGCGTCGGAGGTGCTTACGGGCGCGCTGAAGGATTACGGCGCGGCGGAGATTATCGGAACGAAAAGCTACGGAAAGGGCATAGTGCAGAACGTCATGCCGTTTTACGACGGCTCGGGGCTTTCGCTTACGGTCGCGAGGTATTTTACGCCTGCGGGAAAATGTATACACGATATAGGGATCGAGCCTGATAAAACGGTTGAAATGCCGGAGGAATACGCGATGTATTACGCGTCGAGCGTTCCGCATGACGAGGACCCGCAGCTGCGGGCGGCGATAGACAGTCTGTCGGACTGATTACGCATGTCCGGCGGGAACAGTATAAAAACAGCGGCGCTTGCGCTATTAACAAAAAATTAATAAATGTAATATGAAAATTAGGTTGATTTTTCGTTTGTAAAGTGGTATAGTATATTAGATGTTTAAACGCGGGGAAACCGCGCTGACAAATGAAAGGAGTTAAAACATGGCTAAAAATACACCCAAAAAGAGGATGACGTCATTTGAGAAAACGCTTACGGCTATCATTGTGCTTGTTATAGCGGCGGTACTTGCGCTTGCCGTATTTGCTACATACGGCAAGATTTCGGAGAACGTAAAGCAGGCGGCGATCGAAGCGGAGACGACCGCGATACAAAACGGAGAGCAGGAGGCTACGATACGCTATATGGCGTCGAACGCCGGAATGAGCTCGGAGGATTACGTTGCTCAATACGGTCTTGAGCTTTCGGGCGACCTTAAGGACACGGCGACTCTTGATGAAATGGCTAACCATATGACAGTCGAGAACTATTATAAGTTCAGCGATGAAAATTCCGGAGAGACCACGGATGTCGAGGCAAAGCTCAACGAATGGGGCGCCGGAGATTTGGGCATAACAAAGGACACGCTCTGGAGCGATGTCCAGGATAAGCTCACGCTTTCAAAGTTTATGGGCGAGGATGAATTTAACGATCTTATCGAGCAGTATAAATCCTTCGGCTATGACACGAGTGAGATCACGGCTGATATGACGATGGCGCAGGCGAACGACGCCGTCGAGGCGATGATGGACAAAGGTCCGGTAAATTCACCCGAGCCGGCGGAAGCCGACGCGGAGGGTGACGCGTCAGCCGACACGGAAGACTCGGAAACGGCTGAATAATGTAAAAAATTTATTTTAGGAAGGAAATAAAAAATGGCAGACGAAAAAAATTTAAACGAAATCTCCGGGCAGGCGGAGCAGGGCGCTGCGGAGGAGATAAAGGAAAAGGCGGAGGACGCGGCAGACGCGGTTAAGGACGCCGTGGAAAACGCGGCTGAGGGCGCTGAGAACATAGCGGAAGGCATCAAGGAAAAAGCGGAGGACATAGCGGAGGAGATAAAGGAAACGGCTCAGGAGATCGTTGAGGATATCAAGGAAACCGCTGAGGATATCATAGACGGCGTTAAGGAAAAGGCGGAGGACGCGGCAGACGCGGTTAAGGACGCCATAGACGGCGGCGAGGACGAACCGGCTCAGGAGGCTCAGGCTCCGGAGGAAATGTCCGAGGTTGACCGCGCCGTGGCTGAGGCGCTCGCGGAACGCGACGCGCAGGACGCCAGGAAGAAGGCGGACAGAAACAAGAAGCTCAGGGTTGCCGGTATAATCGCCGGCGCAGTCATAATCGTGGGCGGCATAGTATTAAGCGGCTTTGTCAGCCGCGGCTCGGACGGCGGCGTCCGTGTGAACAGCTACGGCGGCTGGCTGCCGAAGCTTGTCAATAAGTATAACCACATGGGTTACGTCGATGTGACGGGCAACACGATAGGCGATATCGCGGAGAGCATGGGAATGAGCGTTGCTGACTTCAAGGATCAGTTCGGAATGCCCGAGGATATGCCCGCGAGCACGAACGAAATGGCGGCTATGTACATGCTTCCGGCGAAGAACTACGGAGAGATGTACGGATTGGATTTCGCGTCGATGAAGGATATCCTTCATATCCCCGACACGACCGAGGACGGCGAGGAGATCACTGAGGACACGCTCTGGGGCGTTGTTCAGGGTGAGATCAAGGTTTCTGATTACGTAGGCGACACTGGTGACGGCGAGGCTGTCAAGTCGTTCAAGGAGGAATTCGGCTTCGGCGACGAGGTTACGGGCGACACAAAGTGGAAGGAGGTCCGCAACGCCGTTGACGAGGCAAACAGACAGACGGAGATAGAGCGTAAGAAGGCTGAAAACGAGCCGGCAGAGGAAGCCGATGACACGGCGGCTGACGACACGGCGGCTGACGAAAGCGCTGACGGCGCGGCGGCTGACAGCGCGGACGCTCAGAATGCGGAGCAGTAAAATTTAATTAACGTATATAAAAAATCAGGTTCGTTTCCGAACCTGATTTTTTTATTGACTCGACGCGCTGCCGCCGTAACGGTCAGGCGCGCATTTTACGTCTGTTAAGGCGTGACCCGACCCGGGTGTCGGGCGGGTGAGCCGGAGGCTTAAGCCTCCGGCGTATCCGGCGTAGCCGGTTCCGGAACGATCGGTCTGTAGCCGAGCATGTTCCAGAGGAACGCCTTTATATCGCCTTCCCCGGTGAGCTGTCCCGGGGTTTCGAGAGCAGCCTCGGCGCCGGGCTCGATCGTCTTGGACACGAACTCTACCTTTACAAGCGCTCCGTTTTCATCGTACAGCGCGCTCATAATGGAAACGGTTACGGGTCTGCCGTCCTCGTTGTTGTTCTTGACCGTTGCCGCCGCCTTACCCGAATCGTCTACGCTGAATGCGTCGTCCACGACCTCTATTTTATCCTCGGGAACAGGCGTGGCTGTCTCCGAGGGCTCGACTGTCGGTTCAATTGTCGGCTCGATTGACGGCTCAACCGTCGGCTCGGCTGACGGCTCAACTGTCGGCTCAACTGTCGGCTCAACCGTTGGTTCAATTGACGGCTCGATAGTCGGCTCGATTGACGGCTCGGCTGACGGCTCGGATATCGTAATTTCGGTAATTCCGAGTCCTCTCGCATCGAAAGCGGGCGCGCCGGAGCTTGAAACCAGCTTGATTGAAGCGATGTTTGCCGCTTCCGGGTTAATTGTAATATTCGCCGTTGTGCCGCCCCACGTAACCGTTCCTGTTCCATCGGTCTTTATTGTGATTGTAACGGGATCGGTCCACTTGCCTAAAACTACGGCATTGTCAAAGTTTGTTCCGTCAGCTATAGAGTCTCCCTTTACAGTGCCGCCTACGGTGAGGGTGCCCCAGCTGTAGCCGATAACCTCGTTTATAACCTTATTGCCTGCCGAATCGTAAAACTCAAGGCATCTCGGCTGTCCGCACATTTTACCGTCTGTTCCGCCGCCTGCCGCGATGTATGTGATTGTCTTTTCTTCATCGAGAGCGACCGGTGAAGGCAGCGTGAACGTCGAAGTCGAGCCGCCCGTGGGCATTCCTATACAAGCCTTGCCGGCAAGCTCTCCGACAACGCCGTCAAATGCCGCCGTCGTCTTGTTGTTCTTCACATTCTCATAAAAATCATACGAATATACGCCGATTGTATGAGTAACCTTGGTAGAGCCGACAGTAACCTCGATAGGAACATCAACGGCCTTATTTTGATCTATGGCAAAGTCTGCCGAAATCGTTACGTCTATTTCAGCTGTTTCGCCATTCTTTACAGCGCTGCCGGCCGTAACGCCCTGCGATGTGGTTGCCGCCGTCACGTCTTCCGCTTCAAACTTAACCGGATTGCCGTTGTCGTCCAATATATCCGAAACGGTTACTTTAACGACCTGCTCCGTGCCCGCTTTTACAAGCTGTTTATCGGACTCCGTCTTAAAGCTCTTTGCCGCGTCCGCGTACTGCTGTAAAGCGAAAACAGCTGTAAGGTCACGGTTCTTTCTTAATCTGAACGTGTACTCGGCGTCCTTTGATACGACTGTGTCGCCTTCATTCCAGCTTACGAATACATTATTTGTCGTCGCCTCCGCCTTCGCGGTAACTACGGTATTGAGCGGGGCTGTGGTCGCCGTTACCGGAGCTTCCGCCGCCGGCTCCTGCACGATTTGAACAGAACCCTTTGTGCCATCATTTGACGCGACCGTAAGCGTGTAATCGGGCAGCTTCTCCTGCTTGAGCTCCGCTACGGTAATATTCTTGACCTGAATGTTAAACGCGACCTTGCTTGAGTCAAACACAAACGAATCAAGCTTTGACGGGCTTATTTCCGTGCCTTCGCCGTCGTAATTCGGAATTGCGCCAAGGTCAACCGGGTCGCATCCGGCAATCGACATTGATGCCGTTCCTTTATCCATATCCAGAATATATTTAACCTTGCTGAAGCTTATAGGCGAGATCGGGTCGGTGATCGTCTTACCGTTTGCCGTGACCTTTCCTTCGCTGTTAACGGTAAACAGCCCCAGGCTTTGTGTGCCTGCAAGATTCTTGTCATTAATTCCGCTCGCCAGTCTTATATTTACACCGCCGCCGGAAACGTATTTCATATCCATTGAGATTACATATTTTCCGGTAGTGCCTATTTCATTGACCGCGTCTCCGGTTTTATCAAAGCTGCGTGTCAGATAGAACGAGCCCTGATTTGCGCTGCCGTTCTTCTTCGCTCCGTCGGTGGCTACATCCGCGTATTTTGTGGTCGGTGTATCGTCCTCTTCGGAGCCGCCGAATTCCTTAAGCACGACGGTGTTGCCGCCGCTGCCGCCAAGCGCCCAGCCGTGATCCGACAGCTTTACTTCGCCGGTGCTGTAGTCAACGCCGTCAAATTCAAACGATTCATGCATAACCGTTTTGGTTATATCGTCCGGCGTGTAAACGGACGAATATGCGACCTTGTTGCCTTCCTCGTCCGTATAAATTTGCAGACCGCCCGCTGCTTCTCCCTTGTCCTCCGCCTTGTATACGATTGCCGAATATGTATCGCCGTCGGTAAGCGTTATATCTTTGTCGTTAAACTTTGTGATTGTCTGCGGACCGAATCCGGTAGAGTTGTCGACCTGTGCTGTCGCCAGAATCCGACCCTTTTCCCTGCCGTCAGACCCCGTCACGGTGATTACCACTATACCGTAGGAATCCATAACAGTCACTTCATCCTTCTGGCAAAGCTGCGTAGTTACATCCACCTGCTGAATTTTTCCTGTATCGTCAAAAACAACATTATCTATCGCCACAGGATATGAGAAATTTATAGGCGGATAATATGTCGGCCATGCGTCGCCGCCGAGCTTGCCGGATGTGATTTCGTCCGCGACGAGATTCGGCGTTTCGTCCGTAAGCTTACTTTCTGCGGAGGTTCCGAGGAAGCCTTCGAGAACGGCTTTCTCCGACGCGTTGGTACCCCCCGCGTCGCGCCGCGCCTGAGCGGCTTTTATAAATTCATACGCGAGATTTTCCGCTCCCGCGTCGTTGGGATGCGTCGTATCGGTACCCGCGCCCTTGCCTGTCTGGAAATAGAACTTAATTGCGTTGGGATCATTTGATTTACTCGCGACGATCGTGTTGTAGAAGTTAAGGCTGTATGTATTCAAATCAACATACGCGATGTTATCCGTGCCTTCCGCGATTTTTCCTTCAACATACTGCTGACCGGTTGTCGCGAAGCCGGCAAGAGAGTGAGTATATTTGCTTGTCTCGCTGTCCCACTCAGTGATTCTTTCGATTGGGCTGACGATAATAAGATTTGCCTTGCCGCCCTTGGCGCTGTTGCATGCTTCAAGATATTTCGGAAGACATTCTTTATATCCGCTGGGCCCATCGTCCTTATGGTTATGACCGTATTCAACATACAGATAGTCGCCCTTCTTTATGCGGTCCTTAACCATGTTGAAGTGCAGAGAATCCCCTGCGTTAAGACCGCCCTCGCCCTCGTTTACCATAGCTATATTACTCGGCAGGTACTTCGTCAGACCCGTGCCTACGCCGGTATAGTTCTGGAGCGGGAAGAACGGCAGCGAGCAGTTGCCGTCTGTAACGGTAGAGTCGCCGAGTACCCAGAATACGGGGTATTCCTGTACCTTCTGGATTACGACCGACGCGAGCGCCGAATTCTCGCCCACAACGGCGATGTTTACCATCTCATCCGGTATATTGCCCTGCGGGTCTGATTTCTGGTAGTAGATCGGCGTCGGTCTTACCGAAAACTTAACGGTTTTCGTTTCTCCCGCCGTTATCGTTTCGTTTGTAAATATAGGATGCTTTCTTTCCGTGTAAAGAGATACTGTGGCATTATTAGCCTGATCAAATGTCGTTACCGTCACGCTGACTCTGTAATACGCGTCGTCTGCGGCTTTTAAAGCGAAGCGTACCGGATAATATTTGTCCGCCGCGTTTCCGTAGGAATCCTTGCCCGCGTTAGCGTCGGTGCCGCCCGCACCGATAGCGCCTATAGCGTCTTTTTCACCGGTGCCGCCTCCGGCGCCGAGCTCTATTTTTTGTCCCTTTTGCGTGCCGAAGCCGTCATAGCGGTTACCCTGATCAAGCCAGTCGTTCTCCGCCGTGCCCAAAAAGCCGTATTCTGCCGTGCCGCCCTTTGCATAGTGCATATCGGGCGTCACAAGGGTATAGCCGTCCTCGGGCGTCGCTTCTTTTGCGCCGAAGTCGAATTTCCATTCCTTTTCAACGGTGTCTCCGTCAAAAAGAGGAGTTGTTTCGACCGCGTTTGTCACCGTCGGAAAGGCGGTGATCATCGTCGCCGCAAGCGATGCGGACGCGATGAGCGCAAGTATTTTTTTAATACTTTTTTTCATCTTATTTTCCTCCTTTTAAGAATAAATATACCATAGACTATTATAGCATATTCGTAAATAAAAGAAAAGCGGTTAATTGAAAAATGTACGAATTTTTCAATTAACCACTCCGGTTTTTGTTGATTTTCACCAAATTTATCAGCCGCGCCGGCGGCGGAGCATGGAGCCGGGCGCGAGCTCCTCCGGGACCGGTATAAAAACCGTTTGCCCGGCATGGTTCGCGACCTCGATTTCCGCGCCCGTCTCGTCCGTTATGCGTTCGATTCTGAGAGTGAGGAAATTTTTCCCGGGGCGGATTATCTCGACCGTATCGCCGCGGAAAAATCTGTTGCGCTGCGATATCCTCGCCGTGCCGCCGTGTGTGCCGGTCACTATTCCCACGAGGTCGTAATCCCTTATATACGAGCTCGAGCCGTATACCTGACCGGTCTCGTCCGGTCTGCCGAGATAAAATCCGGTAGAATACGGACGATGGGACACCTTGCACAGCTCCTCGTATTCGGCGCCGTCGAATTCGTACCCGTCGGGGTTGCCGAGGTATTTGTCGATTTCGCGGCGGTACGCGCCGACGGTCGTCGCGGTGTAATATTCCGTTTTGACGCGCCCCTCGAGCTTGAACGATGTTATTCCGCTTTTCACAAGCTCCGGTATATGCGAAATCATGCATAGATCCTTTGAATTAAAAATGAATGTGCCGCGCTCGTTTTCGTATACGTCCATATATTCGCCGGGGCGTGTTTCCTCGACAAGCTTGTAGCTCCAGCGGCACGGATGCGCGCATGCGCCGCGGTTGGAATCGCGCCCCGTCATGTAGCTTGACAGCAGGCACCGCCCCGAATACGATACGCACATAGCGCCGTGTACAAACGCCTCGAGCTCCAGATCATCCGGTACGCGCGCGCGGATTTCGGAGATTTCATCGAGCGTCATTTCCCGCGCCAGCACGACGCGCTTCGCCCCCAGCTTATGCCATGCCGCAGCCGAACGGTAATTTGTGTTGTTCGCCTGCGTGCTGATGTGGATTGGAATATGGGGCGCCTTCTCGCGCATTACGTCAAACATGCCGGGGTCAGAAACGAGCACCGCGTCAAAGCCGAGCGGCGCGATTTCCTCCGCGTATCGTTCAAACGCGTCTATATCGGCGTTATGCGGGATTATGTTCGCCGTCAAATATACCTTTTTCCCCCGCGAATGCGCGTAGTCGAGCCCGCGGCGTATGTCGTCCATCGGGAAATTCTCCGCCGCCGCGCGCAAAGAAAACGCCTCGCCGCCTATATAAACAGCGTCCGCGCCGTAGTCGATTGCGGTTTTTAGCTTTGTAAGGCTCCCCCCGGGAGCCAGAAGTTCCGGTTTTTGCATAATGGATATCCCTTGTTTCGAGTAAATTGCAGGTGTTTTATCAGATTTTCACCGATATTGTCACGCCGTCGCCCAGCGGCAGCAGGGCTGTGTCGAGCTCCGGGTGGCGCGTAAGCGCGGCGATATATTCGCGCAGGCGCCCGACGATTGTTATTTTGCGCCGCGCGACATGCGCGTCGTCCGCGGTCATGCCCTTATAGAGCACGTTATCGGATATGAGCACGCCGCCCCTTCTGAGCAGTCTCACGCAGTCGTCGAGCATATATACGTAATGCGCCTTTGGACCGTCGAGGAAAATCATGTCCATGCATTCGTCCTCGTCGATATACGAAAGGTAATCCTTCGCGTCGGCGCATACGACCTCCACGCGGTCCGATAAGCCCGCGAGCTTAATGTTTCTGCGGGCTGTGACGGCGGTCGGCGCGTCGTATTCGATGGTCAGGATTTTCCCGTCGCCGTCCATGCTCCGCGCGGCGATTATGGCTGAGTAGCCTATGGCGGTGCCTATTTCGAGCATTCTTTTCGGCTTGGCGAGCCGCGTTATAACCGATAGAAACCGCGCCGTTTCCGGCTGGGCGATAGGGATATTATTCAAAGCCGCGTATTTTTCCATCTCCGATAAAAGCGCGTCGCTTTGCGGAGCGTTTTCGCGCAGCCACCGCGTTATATACCGCGGCACGACCGCGTCCTTGTCATATTCTGTCATGTCACTCCGTTTCCGCCGTGCCCTCTCCGGCGTTTATCATAGCGTCCTGGTTTTCGATTACCGTCGTATCGACTCCTATCGAGGGCGTCATCTCCTGCATTGCCGCGAGATGCTCCTCATAAGTCGCCGAGAAAATATGCTGACCGTCCTGACCCTGCACGAAATAGTAAGCGTCCGTTTCCTCCGGATAAAGCGCCGCCTCTATGCAGGCTATGCCGGGATTGCTTATCGGTCCCACGGGAAGTCCCGGATATATGTATGTGTTATAGGGCGAGTCAGTCTGCGTGTCCGCTATCGAGAGCACGGGCTTTCTTTCACCGAGAACATATTGGACCGTCGCGCAGGATTGAAGCTTCATGCCCGAGTTTATGCGGTTGTAGAACACGCCGGCAACCTTTGCGCGCTCCGCGTCGGAATCGGTCTCACGCTCGATAATCGACGCCAGCGTAACGATTTGGTCTACGCTCATATTCATCTGCGCCGCCCGCTCGTAATATTCGTCCTTGAATTGATTGTTAAACGCCTGAAGCATTAAGTCTATTATTTCATGCTCGGTCATGCCCTCCGAGATTTCGTATGTCGCGGGGAAAAGATATCCCTCGAGCTTGTTTTCGCGCTGCGGAATATCCGCGAAGAACCTGTAGTCGTATGTGTCGTTGTTCAGAGCGTCATAAAATCTGTTCCAGTCCGCAAGTCCCGCGTCGCACAGCGTCTCGGCGATCTGCCTGACCTCGTAGCCCTCGGGGATCACTATTGTCGTTGCGGAACGGTTAGGCGTGATAAGAAGCTGCAAAATATCGCCGTAGGACATTCCGTCCTTTACGGTCAGGCTTCCGGGCTGAACGTTTCCGTCAAAGCCGCCCAGACGCGAGTAAAGCTTGAAAAACAAAGGATGCTTTATTATTCCCATGCTCTCCAGCTCAGCCGACGCTTCACCGATGCCTTCGCCCTCCGATATTACGATTTGCGCCGAGCCTCCGTCAACGCTGACAGACGAGCTGTCATACACTATAAAGCCTGCGCCCAATATTATTGCCAGTATTATTACCGCGGATACTATGGCGATTATACGCCCTTTTCCGAGCTTGCTTTCTTTGACTGTAGCCGCCATTGGATAAATCCTCCTTTATACCACATAATCTGTCAATATACATTGTACAACAAATTGCGTAAATCGTCAAGTCCGGCGTTTTTTTGTAAAATAAGGCGTATAAATTCAACGCGTGTCGAATTATATCGAAACAAGACGAACGATTTTTCTTTACTTTGGGCGAATTTTGTATTATAATGTAATCGAACCGAAGAAGTAAATATTGCCGATTTTAAAAGTGCGGGGAGAAAAGCGCATTCTCACTAAAATTAATAGGTGCTTTTTTTGGGCGGCATATTAACTTTTTTGGTTCAAACGGGTAATGCGTTTTTGGCGCGTTGTTCACACAAGGCGCCTTTTTTATGAAAACCGGCGGGGGAGGTGTTAGGCATGACGGAAAAGGACAGACTCGTAAAGATTTCCGCGGAGCTTGCAGATTTGGCGGATAGGATAACAGCGCTTCAGCGCGAGGTTGAGGAAATGTACATAGGATTATATGAGGACGATTAAGATTCGCCGGATCCGCGCTTAATCGCCGTAATAAAACGTATACAGAAAAACCGCTTTGATTCCTCAAAGCGGTTTTTGAAAAATCACTGTTTGGCAGACGTACACCTCTCCTGCATCTTTCAGAGCTTACGCGCTTGTCGTTACCATCGGCTGTATAGTCGGTACAAAATTTACAGCCTCAAACAGCTTTTTGCGGCGTATTATTTCTCCAGCGCGTGAATCTTCGCTACGCGCACGGCGTGCTTGCCGCCCAGATAATCGCGGCTGAGCCATGTGTCAACGATCATATACGCGAGCTCGTGCCCCACTACGCGTCCGCCGAGGCATATAACGTTTGCGTCGTTATGCTCCTTTGCCATAGCCGCGCTGAACACGTCTCCGCACAGAGCCGCGCGTATGCCGTTGATTTTATTCGCGGCTATCGAAATGCCTATTCCCGTGCCGCATATCAGTATGCCCCGCTCGCATTCGCCGGATAAAACCGCCTCGCATACCGGCACGGCGCAGTCGGGATAATCAACGCTGTCCTCATTATATACCCCGTAATCCTTAATATCGACCCCGCGCTCCTTAAGATGCTTGATTACGCGGCTTTTAAGCTCGAAGCCCGCGTGGTCGGAGCCTATTCCTATCATTTTAATTCCCCCTTCGCTTCGGCGGCTTCCCTTGCCATCCTCTTTTCCAATTCCTGCTCAGCCTGCGAAAGACGCAGATATACTGGGGTAAGCTCGGTATATCGGAGCGTTTCGCCGCGCCCGGCTTTAACGAGCGCCGCTGCGGCTGCCGACGACGCCCTGTTCAGGCGCGCGTTTACCGGGGCGGTCTTAAAGCCGCGGCTGAGTATTAAATCCTCATGAACGTTTACTCCGTCTCCGACGAAAATGACATTTTCGCCCTTTATGCGTTCCGCGCATTCGTCAATGCCGCAGACATTGGGCTGTATAACTGTCTTGAGCCCGCTGCCGGTCCATTTATATGCGGCGTTGAAAACATGCCGGTTCCGCGCGTCCATGACCGGCAGTATTATGCCGTCCGCAAACGGCAGATTATACGCCAGGCTCTCCAGCGTGGACACGCCGGCGACAGGCTTATTTACGCTGTGCGCGAGAGCCTTTATTGTCGCTATGCCTATGCGCAGCCCCGTAAACGAGCCGGGACCCTGCGCGGCGGCGAATAAATCAATATCCCGCATGTCAAGCTCCAAATCGCTCATCATGCGCTCTATTAAAACCATAAGCTTCTGCGAGTGCGTTTTTTTGTGGCTGAGCGCATACTCGCCAAGAACCCTTCCTCCATCCGTGACCGCGGCTGAAGCGGTTTCGGCTGCGGTGTCTATAGCTAATATTTTCATGCCTCTATCCTTGTTATATTAATTTTTCTGAAATCCGCCGAAGCGTTTTTGCCGCCTGTTATCGTGATATCGTAGCGGCTTGCGGGGAGAATGTCCGATATGTTCTGGGCCCATTCTATTACGCTCACGCCGTCTCCGTACACATATTCCTCGTACCCCGTTTCATACGCCTCCGCGCTGTCGCCGAGACGGTACATATCGAAATGATACAGGGGCAGCCGACCGCTCTCGTAAACGTTCACGATTGTGAACGTCGGGCTGGTAATATATTCCGTTACGCCCAGACCCTTCGCGAGCCCCTGCACAAACGCGGTTTTGCCCGCGCCCAGATCTCCGTAAAGGCAAAGCACATCTCCGGAATTCAGCGTTTGTGACATTTTTGCCGCGATTTTTTGCGTTTCGCTCGGATTATGCGATATATATTCCATTTTAGTGTCCCCGTTGATTTAGTGTCCCCGTCAGAACAATCCCGAAATCACGCCGTTATTGTCGATATCGATATTGTTTGCCGCCGGAACCTTCGGCAGTCCGGGCATTACCATGATGCTGCCGGTTTCCGCGACGATAAAGCCGGCTCCGTTTGATACGCGTATCTCGCTTACGTTGACCGTGAAGCCCTCGGGACGTCCGAGAAGCGCCTGGTTATCGGAAAGGGAGTATTGCGTTTTCGCTATGCATATCGGTTTTTTATCGAGCCCGAGCTCCTCGAGCTTCTTTATGGCTTTTTTTGCCTTTGCCGAATATTCGACTCCGGCGCCGCCGTAAATTTTGGTTACGATTGCGTTTATTTTATCCGCGATGCTGTCATTCACATCGTATACGGGATGATATTCCGAGGGCGTTTCCATAGCCTTAAGAACCTTTTCGGCAAGCTCCTCTCCGCCCTCTCCGCCCTTGGCGAATACCTCCGAGAGCGCGCAGTCCGCGCCCAGCTCGGCGCATCGGTCGATTACGTACCGAAGCTCGTCGTCGCTGTCCGTATCGAAGCGGTTCACGGCGACTACAACGGGAGCGCCGAAATTCTTCATATTTTCAATATGCTTTTCGAGGTTTACTATACCGTTTTTAAGCGCTTCGACATTCGGGATTTTCAGGTCGCTCTTTTTTACGCCGCCGTTATATTTAAGCGCGCGCACTGTTGCGACGATAACGACCGCGTCGGGCTTTATACCCGCCATGCGGCACTTTATATCCATGAATTTTTCCGCGCCCAGATCCGCGCCGAAGCCCGCCTCGGTAATCGTGTAATCCGCCATTTTCATCGCGAGCGTCGTTGCCTGTACGCTGTTGCAGCCGTGCGCGATATTCGCGAACGGACCGCCGTGGATAAGGCACGGCGTGTGTTCTAATGTCTGGACAAGATTCGGGTGAATGGCGTCCTTCATCAGCGCCGCCATCGCGCCCTCCGCGTGCAGATCGGACGCCTTAACGGGCTGACCGCCGCGGTTATAACCGATTATGATTTCGCCCAGGCGGCGCTTTAAGTCGTCCATATCGTTCGCGAGGCATAAAATCGCCATAACCTCGGACGCTACGGTGATCATAAACCCGTCCTCGCGCGGAACGCCGTTTATATGACCGCCCATACCGACGACGATTTTTCTCAGCGCGCGGTCGTTCGTGTCTACCACACGCTTCCAGACGATATTGGTAACGTCGATATCAAGCTCGTTGCCCTGATGGATATGATTATCGATCATCGCCGAGAGAAGATTGTTTGCCGCGGTTATAGCGTGCATATCGCCGGTAAAATGCAGATTTATATCATCCATCGGCACGACCTGGCTGTAGCCGCCGCCCGCCGCGCCGCCTTTAACGCCCATAACCGGTCCGAGCGAGGGCTCGCGCAGAGCGAGCACGCATTTTTTCCCCATACGCGAAAGCGCATCGCCCAGACCTATGGTGGTTGTCGTTTTGCCCTCTCCGGCGGGTGTGGGATTTATCGCGGTGACAAGAACAAGCCTGCCGTTTTCATTGCCGGCGAATTTTTTCCATACCTCCGTGCCGAGCTTCGCCTTGTATTTTCCGTAATACTCCAGCTCGTCCTCGTTTATTCCCAGCGACGCTGCGACGTCTCTGATGTGGTCCATTTTCGCGGCTTGCGCGATTTCTATATCGGATAACATTTTTTATTCCTCCTTTAAACTTAAACAGAGCCGAACAAAAATCCGGCTCTGCGCGTTTTATGTTGCATCAGTTATTATTAAAATATCCTCTGTCCTCGCGAACCTTGCGGATAAGAAGATCGAGACGGTGCTCAACATCGTTTAATATATCGTCAACATACTGGTCGGTGTCGGTCTTGATGTCCATAGCCTTTGCCGTAGCGCTGTTGACAAGCTCGTTTGCCTTATCGTAAGCGCACTTTGTAATCTCATGCTCGTCGATAAGCTGCATCTGAGTTTCCTCGGCGCTCTTTCTTATCGCCTCGGCTCTGCTTTCGGCTTCGGATAAAATTCTCTGTCTTTCCTCCTTGACCCACTTTGCTTCCTTGAGCTCGTCGGGGTATAAAAGGCGTATTTCCTGAATGTAGTCAAGCAGCTCCTCTTTGTCAATCATTACCTTGCCGGTAAGCGGAACGGCGGAGGCTTTGTCGATTGTTTCCTCCATCATGTCGATAATCTCCATGATATCCATTTCCATATCCATTACTTAAACCACCCTTTCAACCGGTATATTTTTGCTTTATTTTATTTATAATTTGAGCGGGAACCAGTCCCGTCAAGTCTCCGTTAAACCCGGCAAGCTCCTTTACCATGCTGGAGCTTATGTAGGAATATTTCGAGTTCGTCATCATAAACATTGTTTCAATATTCTGATTGAGCGTTTTGTTCAAAAGCGCCATCTGGAACTCGTATTCGAAATCCGCGACGGTTCTCAGACCCTTTATGATGACCTTCGCGCCGTGGGACTCGGCAAAATCCACCAGCAGCCCCGAGAAGCTGTCCACTTCCACGTTTTTAAGCCCGCGGGTCACGCCCTTGAGCATGTCCACGCGTTCTTCGGCGGAAAACATCGGCGTTTTGCTCGTATTGTTCAAAACTCCGACGACCACCTTGTCGCATACTCCGGCGGCGCGCTCTATTATGTCAAGATGTCCGTTAGTTACCGGGTCAAAGCTGCCCGGGTAAACCGCAACCTTCATTTGTTGTTTATCCTTCCCGAATATACACTGTGACATATGTCCGTCCGTATCTGCGCTGCCTGTATACCGAAACGCCGCCTGCTTCTCCGTGAAAATCGGTCCCGTCGCTTTCGAGAACGATTATTCCGCCGTCGTTTAAAACGCGTTTTTCGTTTATTTTTGCCAGCACCGGCTCTATAAAGCCCTTGTTATACGGAGGATCGAGGAAAATGATATCGAACCGCTTGTCCGCTTTTTCGAGAAAATCGAAGCATGAACGGTTTATAAACATACATTTGTCCGAATATCCGGCGGCGTCGGCGTTTGCGCGCGCGATCGCGATCGAACGCGGGTCGGTGTCAACGCACACAGCCGAAGCGGCGCCCCTTGAGAGAGCCTCGAGGCTCAGCGCCCCGCTGCCGGCAAACAAATCCAGCACGCTGGCGTCCGGTATGAACGCCTGAATAATATTGAAAATAGACTCCTTAACGCGGTCGGTCGTAGGTCTTACGTCGCTGCCCGCAAATTCCGCGAGCTTCAGTCCTCTGCGCTCGCCGGCTATTATCCGCATGCGCTGTCCTCCATGTTACACTTGTATATTTTATCCTAATTTTTCAAAAAGGTCAACATAATTTTGTAAATTTTTTTATTTTTTATATATTACATGAAAATGTAACCATTTTGTAATGAAAATGATACATTTTGCACAAATTTGTAATTATTCGTCGATTTCCTCCGTAAATTCCGGCAGGATTTCACCTCTGACGTAATCATGGTCGGGCACGGGAAGCTCCTTCATATCCGGTCCGATGTAAAAACCGGTCTGAGTACACTGATTATACGCCGTATTCTGCCATGCCACCGACAGCCTGTACACATGGTCATGCATAAGCGTGTAAATTTTATGCTCCGTGAGGTCGGTGGTGGTGTAGATACGAAGCTCCGTATCGTCCCAGTTGCGCCAGATAACCTCCTCGCGCCAGTCGCCGAATATATCCGCCTGGATACAGGGAGTGCCTTTTTTCCAGTTGTTGGATAATGTCCCGGCGGGGTCGAGGATAGTTATCAGCTTGTTGTTTTCATAATCCCATTTATAAATTTTGGGGCGTCCGCAGCGTATCGTTTCGTCAAATTCGTGGTCGAGAAGCTCGCGTATCAGATCGCCGTCCCACCAGATGGCGAAGTTTATGGACTCGGGTCCCTTTTCGTTTATCATTTCGCCGTCCATAGTAAATATGCCGTCGTCCATTACCCAGCACTGGTTGCCGGGATAGCGCGGGTCTATTTTCGCGCACAGACCGCGGGTGGTATCGCGTCCGGTGAATTTGCCCCATTTGATTTCGCCCGTGGCGGGGTCATGGACCTCATAGCCGTATTCGGCTTCCATTTCCTCATGTATCTGGAAGCAGTCAAGACCCTTGCTGTCGGGGCGGAACTTGCCGACGTTTATGCAGTCGCCGTGCATAAGACCGGTCGTGTACATTCCGGTACCGTCATGGTCCACAGCCATAGAGCCGTAAATGATTTCATCCTTGCCGTCGCCGTCAACGTCGCCCACGCCAAGGTTATGATTGCCCTGGAAGGTGTATTCTATATTATGAGTTTTGTCCGCGACGAATTTCCAGCGTTTAACGAGCTTGTTGTCGATAATGTCCCATGCCACAAGATACGTCGGTCTGCCGTGGTCATAATAGCCGCGGCACATAACCACGCTCGGGTTCACGCCGTCCAGATACGCCACGCACGCCAGATAGCGGTCGCAGCGGTTTCCCCAGCTGTCTCCCCAGTCGGCGACGTTTCCGCGCGGCGGGTCGTATTCCACGCTGTCCATTATTTCGCCCGTATCGCCTCTGAAAAGCGTCAGGAACTCGCGTCCCTCGAGAATGAAGCCGTCGCTGTTGCGGTAGTCGGCGGATGCGGTGCCGATAACGTTGCCCACGCCGTCGACCGTGCCGTCGGCGGTCTTGCATATCAGCTCCGCTTTGCCGTCGTTATTGAAATCGTAAACCATAAACTGCGTATAATGCTGACCCGCGCGGATATTTCTGCCCAAATCTATGCGCCAGAGCTTTTTGCCGTTCAGCTTATACGCGTCGAGAATGCAGTTGCCGCTGAAGCCCTTGTGGGAATTGTCCTTTCCGTTGGCGTCCCAGCGCAGGATTATCTCATATTCGCCGTCGCCGTCGAGATCGGCTATCGACGCGTCGTTGGCTGTATATTCATGCACGCGCCCGCGCGGCGATATAAAATCGTCGGGCTTGTCAAGCGGTATCGATAAATATTCCTTATCCCATACGGCGGCGCTGTAGCCGTCCTTTTCCATTTTGCCGTCAAGCACGGCTTTAACAGTATATATATCGCCCTTTTTGCCGTCCCTGTCAAGATAATTTGTCGCGCCGTCTATAATGCCGGTGATTTTCTCGCCGTTTCTGAACAGCACGAAATTCATGCCGCGCCTGTATTCATATGCCTGAATACGCCAGCTCAGGAACACTCCGTCCTTCGTGGGAACGGCTACGAGCGCACGGTCGAGGGTCTCCATTTTCTTTTTCATCGGCTTGTCGAACACGTAGCTTTCGACGGTATAGGGCTTGGAATAGCCGTGGGGCGTACACGCCACTACCGTGTATGTAAACGGAACGACCGTATCGACGTCCGCGTCGATAAAGCGGCATTCGCGCGTCGTGCCGATAAGCTTTTCCTTGCCATACGGCGCCTTTTGATAAATATTATAAAATGCCGCGTCATAGGTGCTGTCCCAGAGCAGGGTAACGGACTTAAGGCGCGTGACCGCCTCCAGATTTGTGATTTCACCCTTTACCTCGCCGCCGTCGATGACCTCCGCCATAACGGTGCTGTGGTTGGAGCCCCGGAATTTATTGGAATACAGCGGGTATACCTTATACTCATATTTTTTGCAAAGATGCACATTGGTATCCGTATAGCTTTCGGTGTATACGTTGCGCACTATATCGTGCTCGTTATTGCGCATATTGCGGCGCGTAATCTGATATCCGTGAGAACCCTCGACGGGCGGCCACGTAAGCGTAATAGACGGGGATTCCGGCTTTGCGCAGGCGCTCCATTCAACGGGAGTCATCCTGAGCCAGCGCTTTGCCGCGATATCGATAGCGTTAAGCGCGGGGTGCTTGCCGGAGAACTCGAACAGGATCTCGCCGTTTGTCACCTCTACCTCGTGGAAGCGCTCTATAACGGTGCTGTCGTGTACCCATGAGTGCTGCTCCTCGCCGTTGATTTTAAACACCGTCGTCACGTCGCCCTCGTCCTCGTAGTCGCCGAGCGCGATACGAACCTTGTACATGCCGTTTGGTATTTTAACCTTGAACGCGTTC
Organism: uncultured Clostridia bacterium; assembly: GCA_947626135.1. Classification (GTDB taxonomy): domain Bacteria; phylum Bacillota; class Clostridia; order UBA1381; family UBA1381; genus 12844. The sequence continues at coordinate 67,516 of CANQQZ010000004.1, read as the reverse complement.
TGGTCCATTATGAGGAAATCGCGCATGATGGGATTTTCGCCGCTCGTTCTGAGCATCGCCTGCGCGCGGCGCAGTATTCCGTATCCGAGCTCCTCGCTGTAAAGCGACCGTCCCGTTATTTTTATGTACCCTTCCGCAGGGGGCTTGCTGCCGAAATCAAAGCTTATATCCATAATCGTATCTCCTTTTCGCGGATTATTTAAACCTATCTTTGATTATACACCTCTTTTTCCGAAAAATAAAGTGGTTACGGGCATTTTTTACAAAAAATTTATTTCAGCGCGTCTTATTCGGGCTGCGGCGCTCCCAGCTCGTCGAGCGAGCGGAACTCATATCCCTGCTCCCGGGCATAATTTATAATGTCCTCGAGCGCTCCGGCATTGTCGGAGGAAACCGCGTGAAGCAGGATTATCGCGCCGTCGTGGAGATAGGGAACGACATTGTCGTAAGCGTGCTGCGCCCCCTGCTGCGAGTTAACGTCCCAATCCTTGTACGCAAAGCTCCACAGTATGGTTTTATAGCCCAGATCGCGGGATATCGCAAGCGATTTTTCCGAAAAGATGCCCTCGGGAGGACGGACGTACCTCATATCGCAGCCGTATTTTTCCATACACATTTTGTTAAGTCCGTCAAGCTCCGATTTTATTTCCTCCTCGGATGCGGAGGGCATGTTTATGTGGTTTATCGTGTGATTGCCGACAATGTGTCCCTCGCGTATCATCCGCTCTATAAGCTCCGGCTGATTTTCCAGATACGGACCGGTCACGAAAAACGCGGCGCTTACCTTTGCGGTCTGCAAAACGTCGAGGATCTTCGACGTGTAGCCGTTTTCATATCCCTCGTCGAACGTAAGATACAGCGCCTTCGGTCTTCGCTCGTCAATGTAGTACCCGTCATAAGCCTCGAGCATGTCAACGTCCCTTTGGAGGACCTCGGGCGCGGAGTTTTTCCGTCTCACAAAGCCCCAGTTGACCGCTTCGTCCGACAATTCGCCGTAGGAATCATATTCGGCGGGCTCATAAGTCGGGACGGAGCAGCCTCCGCATACGAGCGCGGCTGACGCGAGGACGGCGGCAATAATTTTTTTCATTTTGAAACGACCTCCCATATGTTTTTTGTTATATTTCATTTATATGCGGAATATATTTTCAAATATGTATAAAATAATGTTGAATTTTTTAAAAAAATAGTATATAATAAAATATAAGTACGATATTTGCTGAAAAATGGGGGAATTTAAAGTGGCTGCCAATAAAAACCAACAAAGAAGCATAGAAGCGCGCAGAGCGGAGCGCAGAAGACGTGAAAGACGGCGAAAGAAGAGAATACGCGCGCTGCTTTTGCTCGTGCTTTTTATTGCGGTAATAGTCCTGATTATTCTGGCATTCGCATCATGCCGCGGCAAAAACAGCGAAAATACGGGCAATTCCGATGCCGACGCAGCTGTTGAGGTAACGCCTGAGCCCACCGCGGACCCGCTTGCCCCGACGCCGTCGCCCTCCGCAGCGGCGCTGCTTCCCCCGCCCGAGGAAAACAACGACCTGCTCGATATAATTATGGATATAGACGAGAGCGGCGCGGAGAAAACGGCGTATCTCACCTTTGACGACGGTCCGGCAGAGAATACCACGCCGATAATTCTCGACACGCTCAGGCGCTATAATATTAAGGCGACGTTCTTCATGCTCGGCACGTCAATAAATTCATATCCCGACCTTGCGCGCCGCGTTTACGAGGAGGGACACCTTATCGCGAACCATTCGAACGGTCACAACTATGAGACATTATATGCGACCGAGGAATCGTTTATGAACGAGGTTCAGCAGACCGAGGACATCATAACAAACATAACGAACGGCGATCACCCCTTTAAGCTGTTCCGCTTCCCGGGCGGCAGCTATAACGCCGGGGATCACGCGGCGGAAAAGCAGACGTATAAGCACACCCTCGCGATAAACGGCTTTTACTATATAGACTGGAATTCCCTTAACGGAGACGCAGAGGGCAAAAAGAAAAATTCTCAGGAGCTCCTGGAATATTTACAGGAAAATCTTGATACGAGCGCGAGCACCGTTGTTCTTATGCATGACGCGGCGGCAAAGACCGCTACGGCGGAGGGGCTCGGCGCGATTATCGAGTACCTTATGTCGGAGGGATACGTGTTTAAGCGGCTTGATGAAATGCCGACGCCGATCGCCGCCTCGTATACCGGTTCGCAGACTGCGGACGGCGGCGCGTATTCCGACGTGAGCGAAGATGACGGCGGCTCGTATGACGACGGCAGCGATTACAGCTCGTCGGCTTACATAGATTCCTCGTATGACGATGAGAGCGGCTATTCCGATTCGGGAGACAGCTTAAGCGGCGGCTCCGGCAGCAGCTCGGAAGGCGGCTCCGGATTGAGCGGAGACGGCTCTATTATAAACAATCAGCGCTCCGGCTCGACTACACGGACGTCGGTTGACGGCACCTCCGTAACGGAATCGGGAGGAGGCTCGGATACCGACGAGGAGGAAAACTGATAAAATTTTGTGCAAATTTACCATTTGAAAAAAAGCGGCGTTCATGTTAAACTTAATACATCGTGTAGCGGAACGGCGCGTAAATCCAGATTGGATTTACGCGCCGTTTTCTTTATCGTAAGAAAATACGCGGCGGCAGATGTGATATGCGGCGCCGGAAGGAGAATGAAAATGGAAAAATCAAACTATCTCGCGGAGGAAAGGGTCGGAACGCTTATGCGCAAATATGCCGTACCGTGCATAATATCGCTGCTCGTCGCCGCACTCTACAATATCGTCGATCAGATATTTATCGCCAACGCCGACTACCTCGGCTCTTACGGAAACGCGGCGAACACCGTCGTGTTTCCGCTGACTGTCATCGCTCTTGCGATAGCCGTAATGATAGGCGACGGCTGCTGTGCGTTCGTGAGCCTTAGCTTAGGACGGCAGGATAAGGCAGCGGCGGAAAAGAGTATCGGAAACTCCGTTGTGCTGTCCGTGATAAGCGGCATAGCGCTGTGCGCCGTTTATCTGCTGCTTCGGGACCCTCTTGTCACCGCGTTCGGCGGCACGGTCAACGCGGAAACGTTTAAATATTCAAAGGAATATTTCTTCTGCATCACGCTCGGTATACCGTTCTATATGTTTGGTCAGGCTATGAACCCCGTCATACGCTCGGACGGAAGCCCCAAATTCGCAATGGTATCGACGCTCGCGGGCGCGGTCATAAATATTATCCTCGATCCGGTTTTCATATTTATATTCAGGTGGGGAATGACGGGCGCGGCTGCCGCGACGGTCGCGGGACAAATCGTGACGGCGGCGCTCGCGGTGCCATACCTCGTTCACACAAAATCCGTAAAGCTCACAAGGCGCAGCTTTAAGCTCAGCGCGCGCGTAATTGCCAAAATAATACCGCTCGGTATTTGCAGCTTCCTGTCGCAGATTTCGCTCGTTGCGGCAATGGCTGCGATAAACAACATGATTAGAAAATACGGCGCGCTGGACGAGATTTTTTCGCAGCCGCAGTACGCGCAGATACCTATGGCGGTCGTCGGGATAGTAATGAAATTCTTCCAGATTGTTATCTCGATCGTGGTAGGCATGGCGGCGGGATGCATACCGATAGTCGGCTTTAATATGGGCGCGGGGGAGAATGCGAGAGTGAAAAAGCTGTTCACCATGCTGCTCGTGTGCGAGGCGGCTGTCGGAGCGGCGGCGCTGCTCATCGCCGAGCTTTGCCCGCGTCAGCTTATCGCGGTATTCGGCGCGGCGAACGAGAGCGCGTACTACACCGATTTCGCCGTAAAATCGTTTCGGATTTACCTGTGCATGATGATTTTCGCGTGTGTGAACAAAGCCGCGTTTATATTCCTTCAGGCTATGGGAAGGGCTGCCGCGTCAACGATGCTGTCAATGGTAAGGGAAATCGTTTTCGGCGTAGGCTTTGCGCTGATTTTGCCGGCATATTTCGGTCTTGACGGCGTTTTGTACTCGATGCCGGTGTCCGACGCGCTGACGTTTATAATGTCCGCCGCGGTGATTATAATGACATACCGGCGGCTCTCATGACCGCGCATATAATGAAAATAACGCGCCATGCCGCACTCGGTGCGGCTTGACACGTTATTTTTTTGCCCGCGCATATAAAAACGGGGTAATATTTGCAGTTTTCTCTTGTACGGCTCGTCAAATTATGATATGATATTATATATTGCGGAGCATTTATGCCTTAAGCGGGCACGCGGCAGGTAACAGACTGATGAATTAAAGAAGGTGGCGGGATTATGGATAAGCAAAACAGACCCCGCGGGCGTGAAAAGCACGTCACAGGCGGAGGAACGGGAGTACACAGGCGCGGCAGCGGACTGGGGACAGGCGGACCGGTCGGAAATCCCGGCGGTTACGGGAACCGTCCGAAGGAAGGAGCCGGGAACCCCGGCGGCAGCGGGAACGAAGGAAACAAGGGCATATTGGGCAGTCTGCTCGGCGGCATGGGCGGCGGCATGTACGGCGGTCCGCAGAACGGCATGGGCGGCATGTTTATGGGCACTCCCGCCGGACGCAGAAACAGCGGCTGCGGCTGCGGGTGCCTGATCGTCATTATAGTTGTTTTCTTGCTTATGGGCGGATGCAGCATGATTTCAAACATGTTTTCAATGTACGGTACGGGAGTGCCGAATTCGTCGCCGCTTTACGGCGGCTACACCTACGGCACGGGCGGATATTCCGATTACGGCGGTTACACGCAGCAGCAATCGGACGGCATAGGCGATCTCCTTTCGTCGCTCATGGGCGGACAAACCGGCGGCAGCTACGCGAACAGCCCCTGGAACGGAGGCAATACCGGAACGCTCAATTATTCCGTCGCGGACGGCGCGCGCGAGAAGCGTACCGTTATTAAAGGCGGCGGCAACGATACCGTGACTGTCATGGTATATATGTGCGGCACGGATCTCGAGTCGAGAGGCGGAATGGCGACTGCCGATTTGCAGGAGATGGCTGCGGCTGATTTGGGCGATAGCGTAAACGTTATAGTGTTTACCGGAGGCTGCACCGGCTGGAAAAATAATATTATAAGCAGCAGAACGAACCAGATTTATCAGATAAAGAACGGCGGGCTTACCTGCCTTAACCAAAACGCGGGCGACGGGTCTATGACAAGCCCGGAAACGCTGTCCGGGTACATAAAATGGTGCGCGCGCAATTTCCCCGCGAACAGAAACGAGCTTATTTTATGGGATCACGGCGGCGGCTCGCTGACCGGGTACGGCTATGACCAGCGCCGTCCCAACAGCGGCTCCATGACGCTCGACGGTATCGACCGCGCGTTAAAGGACGCGGGAGTGGATTTCGATTTTATCGGCTTTGACGCATGCCTTATGGCGACGCTTGAAAACGGTCTGATGCTCAGCGACTATGCCGATTACATGATAGCGTCCGAGGAGACAGAGCCGGGAGTCGGCTGGTATTACACAAACTGGCTTACGCAGCTTTCGGGGAATACGTCCGCGCCCACCATTGAGATAGGAAAAACAATAGCGGACGATTTCGTGAATACCTGCGCGCAAAAATGCCCGGGACAGCAGACGACGCTTTCGGTAGTCGACCTGGCGGAGCTTGAGACCACGGCTCCGGACGCGCTGTCGGAGTTTTCCGAGGCGACGAGCAAAATGATAAGAAGCAGCGACTACAAAACCGTTTCCGACGCGAGAAGCCGGACGCGCGAATTCGCGCAGGCGCAGGGCATTGACCAGGTGGACGTTATAAACCTCGCGGACAATATCGGCACAGGCGCCGGCAAAAAGCTCTCGAAAACGCTTGAGAGCGCCGTTAAATACAATCTCACGTCGAAAAACATGACGCATGCATACGGATTGTCCATATATTTCCCGTACAAGAGAACGTCTAAGGTTGACACGGCGATCAAGACGTATAAGGAAATAGGCATGGATGAGGATTACGTGCGCTGTATAAGCGATTTTGCCGGCATGGCGGTGAGCGGTCAGGCGGCGTCCGGGGGCACGGGCTCGCCGCTCGGCTCGCTGCTCGGAGAATTGGGCTCATCGTCGGGCGGAGCGCAGAGCGCCGACGCGATAGCGCAGCTCTTGCAGTCGCTCGCGGGCGGCGGCTGCGGAAACGTTTCCGGACTGAACGGCTCTAATACCGGCTTTTTGTCTCAGCTTCTGAGCGGAAAATCGCTCGGGGAAACGGCGGAATATCTTGAGGACAACATGATAAACGAAAGCGATATCGTATGGAGCCGAAATAAGGACGGACAGACTGTTCTCGAGCTTCCGGCAAAAGAATGGGACATTGTGCAGCAGCTGGAACTGAATATGTTCTATGATGACGGCGAGGGCTTTATAGACCTCGGACTGGACAATGTATACGAATTTGACGGCGACGGCAATCTTATCGGCGAAAACGATAACACATGGCTCGCGATAAACGGTCAGCCGGTTCCGTACTATTTCATGAGCGATATCGACGACGGGGAAAGCTATACGATTCTGGGACGCGTCCCCGCCATGCTTAACGGTCAGCGGGTGAACCTTATACTGTCGTTTGACAGCGGGAATCCCGACGGGCGCATTTTGGGCGCGCAGACGGATTACGACGAGACGGAGACCGAAACGGTTGCGAAGGGTCTGACGGAATTAAAGGCGGGCGACAAGCTTGACTTTATCTGCGACTATTACACCTATGACGGCGGGTACGAGGACAGCTATTATCTTGGTGAGCAGATGACCGTTACCGACAATATGACCATAAGCAATGTCGATGTGGGCGGAGAGACGCAGGCTGCTTACAGGATCACCGATATTTATAACAAGCAGTACTGGACGCCCGTAATTCCGTGAACACGGAAAAATTATAACGGAGGGATATAATTATGACTTATAAAAAAGGACGGCTGCTGTATGATAACCCGCTGTCCTCGCCGTCCGATGTGGACGGCTGGATAATGGAGGGGCAGGCAAGAGTAACGTTTGAAGGCAGAGGAATGCGTATGGCAAGCGTGCTTGACCCGTCCGCGGGACAGGCGGCGAATTTCGTATACTGGTGCGACAGAAAATTTCCGGACAATATCATAATCGAGTGGGAATTTTCACCGCTGAGCGAGGAGGGCTTGGCGATACTGTTTTTCGGCGCTGACGGCAAGGACGGGAAGGATTTGTTCGACAAATCGCTCGCGAAGCGCACGGGACCGTATATACAGTATCATACCGGAGACATTAACGCTTTTCATGTGTCTTATTACAGGCGCAGCGAAACGGAGGAGCGCGCTCTTAACGTGGCAAATCTGCGTAAGTCCGCGGGATTTTATCTCGCGGCGCAGGGCGCCGACCCCATTCCCGCATCGAGGTACCGTTCAAACGAGCCGTACAGGCTTGCGATATTAAAAACGCGCGCGAGGGTCGAGTTCTATGTAAATGATATTTTCGTATTCCGTTTTGACGACGACGGAAAAAAATACGGAGGATATATAACGGAGGGATATATAGGACTGCGGCAGAAAACGCCTCTTATCGGAGAATATTCCAATCTTCGGGTATATGAGGCGCTATGAAGGAGGAGTTGAATATGAGATTTAGAATTTATGCTGCGGCTGCGGCTGCGGCGTCGGCGCTGATGATTGCGGCAGGCGTAAACGCGGCGGACAGCTTTCCGCTTAGTAACAATTTTGATAACCTTGACGAAGGGACCGTCATATTCCTTGACGACCATGAAACGCCCCCGTTTACCGATATCGAGGGAGTGACATTGTATATAGGCTTCCGAGCGGCGCGTAATAATGAACGCACAAATATAGCCGTTGAGACGGGCGGCACAGACGGAAGCAGATGTCTTGTTATCAACAGCGATAGATACGTATCCGTCGGAAGAGGCGGCAGAGTTCAGATAAATACTCCCGAGAACCGGGAAACGTATATGGCGTCCGTCCGGATAAAAAGAGAAGAGCAGCAGAAGGTGTTTTATTCCGACGACCCCTATTCTATGGCTCAGTACACGGGCGGAGGGACCGAACTGCTGACGGAGGCCGGCGTATGGAACACTCTTTCCGTATATGTGAGCGGCGGTCAGAGGGTCATAACGCTTAACGGCGAAGTGATTAACGTTGACGGCGTTCTTTCCCTTCCGGTCATATGGGGAACGGATGACGATACCACCGGCACTGACAGAAAGCTGTATATTGACGACCTTGAAATAAGAGAGCCGACAGGCGATGAAATGGACGCGGTCAACGAAGCGGCGTTTGAGTACGCCGCGCGGGACTCGGTTATGTCCGCGATAAAAACCGATATGCAGCTTCGCCAGAAATCGGATACCGGGTTTGAGGCTTATTCGGACTTCACGCTGCCGCTCGAGGCAAACGGTGCGGTTATCACATGGACGATAGAGGAGGCTGACGGATCGGACTGCGGACGCGTCTGGATGGACGAAAAAACGGGAAGGGTGCATTTTACCGATACGGAAAACATGTCGCCATTTATACTTACAGCGTCGTGCCGGTCCGAGGAATTCGTCACGGATATCCGATATACGGTAACGCCGGTCAATTATGTCAAAAACGATTTTGAGAGCTGCGATATAAAAAATTACTCGTCCTTAGCGGACAATGCCCCTTGTGCCGAGCTTGACGGAGTAACCACGTATGTCGGGTTCAGAGAGTATACGCCCGCGGATATCGGCGCGCGGGTAGCCGTAGCTCAATCGGACGACGGCGGCAAATGTCTTTGCCTTGTATCCGGAATATATACGAGCAGGGGAGGGGGACGCGGACCGCGCGCCGCGCTGAACAAGCCCCTTACCTCGGACGGAGAATGCGCGGCGTCTCTGAGGATAAGGAAAAGCGCCGAGCAGACTGTTTTTTACAGTGAGGATCTGCATAAGGAGTCCGATAAGGTTATTCCGATAAACGACACGGAATGGCATACCGTTACGGTATATACGCTGGATTCGAGGAGATATATGCTGCTTGACGGCGAAATGATAGAGCAGCTTGACGGAGCTTACGATTTGCCGGTACTGCACAGCGATTTTGACGTAAATCAGGGATTCGTATGGATCGACGACCTTGAGATTCGCTCCGTCAGCTCCGAAGACATTTCCTATCTCGGGGAAAAGCTGGCGGACAGCGGATTTACGGACGAGGTTCTCGGCTGCAAGATAATGCGTGACGCAAATCTGGCTCGGGCGGGAGAAGACGAGATTAATGCGTATGCCGATTTTGCCTTGCCCGGGGATTTTTACGGAAGCGCCGTGACATGGACGGCTCTTGAGGAGGACGGCACGGTAAGCGGACGCGTTTTGATTGACTCGGGCGTTGCGAAGATTACGGACAGACGGAACATGGCGCCGTTTATAATAAAAGCCGAAATCGCCTCGGACGGAGCGCCGCGCACGGCGGAGTATACGGTGCATCCGATTGACAGCGTCAAGGTCGGGGATTACGTTCTTATGGGCGCGTATTACGGAGAACCGATTTTATGGCGCTGCGCGGCGGTGGATGAAAACGGACCGCTCATGATAAGCGATGAAATTATTTGTTTAAAGCCGTTCGATGCGAGAACCGGCGCAAATTCGGAAAGCGGTTCACACAGCCGCCCGGGTACCAAATCGCCGGATATAAGAGCGGAGCAAGGCTCAAACTACTGGGCTGACAGCAATATGCGCTCATGGCTCAATTCGGACGCTGAAGCCGGAAATGTAGAATGGCTGTGCAAAAATCCTCCGGACCCGGCGCATACGTCTTATAATGCGTATGACGGGGAGGCGGGCTTCCTGACAAGCTTCGGCGATATTGAACGCTTTGCGATAAAAAGCACGGAGCGCGTATCCGTGCTGCCGACGGAGGAGATAAAAGCCGGCATGTACAGCGAGGGCTCGGAAAATATAGACTATTTTGACAGCTGTCCGGATAAGCTTTTAAATTATGACAGAGCATATGCCGAGCGTGTGACGGATAAAATATTTGTGCCGGATATAAAGCAAATAAACGCCATATATAAAAACGGAGATATTCTGGGCTGCGATTACTATGTGGGAAGGCTGTCGGCTGCCGCGGTTGAAAACTGCGATGACTGGACCGGAAGCAATCCCCCGCCCGAAATGTCAGTCGGAGGTAATTTTGCATACTGGCTGTCCACGCCCGTATATAATACGCATATATTCATCTTTCAGGCGGACAGCGACGGCACCATCAGAAACGGCAGCGCGGCGTATGGCTATGTCGGCGTGCGTCCGGCGTTCTATATGAACGAATCCGCGTATTTTGCCTCGGGCAGCGGCGCGGCGGACGCTCCGTATACGATTGGGGCGGAGCCCGCGGAGATTAACGTCGCTTCGGACTTTTCCGCGGATAAGGCTGTTTTCACCTTGACGTCCCCGGGCTCCGGGAAGCTGCTGGCGCAGGCAAAGCTGTTTCTGGCTGAATATGACGATAACGGCGCCATGATAAGCGTGAAACGCGGCGTAAAATCGGAGATTCGCGGCGGCTCGCTGACCATAACGGCGGATCTGCCTCAGAGCGGCAATTATAAATATATGCTGTGGGACGGTTTAAACCGTTCTCTCATGGACGCGATAGACGATATACGCAGATGAAAATAAAAACCACCGGTTCAGTGGCTGTTCGCGTGAACCGGTGGTTTTTATTTGTCGATTTATATATCAAGATTAGATACCAGCCTGGCGTTTTGCTCTATAAACTCGCGGCGCGGTTCAACCTTATCGCCCATGAGAAGCGTAAACGTCTGGTCGGCGGCGATAGCATCCTCAAGCTCCACGCGCAGCATCGTTCTGCGCGCCGGATCCATAGTCGTTTCCTTCAGCTCAGCCGGGTCCATTTCGCCCAGACCCTTGTACCGCTGAACCTTGCATTTGCCCGAGCCGCCCATTTCCTCGATAAGCCTGTCGCGCTCCGCCTCGTCGAACGCGTAGCGCTCCACGACATTTTTGTTTTTGCCGGTCCATACCTTGAAAAGCGGCGGCTGCGCGATGTAAATATTTCCGTTATCTATAAGCTCGCGCATATAGCGGAAGAAGAATGTGAGCAGAAGCGTCCTTATGTGCGCGCCGTCCACATCGGCGTCCGCCATTATAATAATTTTACCGTAATTTAATTTTTCTATGTCAAATTCCTCGCCTATGCCGGTGCCCAGCGCCTTTATTACGGGTAGCAGCTTATCGTTGCCGTACACCTTGTCCGCGCGGGATTTTTCGACGTTGAGCATTTTGCCCCACAGAGGCAAAACAGCCTGATAACGGCGGTTGCGTCCCTGCTTCGCGCTGCCGCCCGCGCTGTCGCCCTCGACGATGAACAGCTCGGCGTAATCGGCGCCCTCGTCCGTGCATCGGGAAAGCTTGCCCAGAAGCGCGCTGTCGCTGCCGCCGGAATTTTTGCGGGTCGCCTCTCTCGCGCGCTTCGCGGCTTCTCTCGCGCGGGAAGCCATAAGAGTTTTATTGATAATCGTGCGCGCGGTTTTCGGATTTTCCTCCAGGAACGCGGTGAGCTTGTCCGTCAAAGCCTTTTCCACAAGCGTTCTCGCGCCGGAATTGCCGAGCTTCGTTTTTGTCTGACCCTCAAACTGCGCCTCCTCGACCTTAACGCTTATAACGACGGTCAGTCCCTCGCGTGTATCCTCGCCTGAGAGAGCCGGGTCCTTGTCCTTGAGAAGCCCGTATTTGCGCGCATAGTCGTTAATAACCTTTGTCAGTCCGGTTTTAAAGCCTGTCTCATGCATACCGCCGTCAACGGTATGAATATTGTTTGCGAAGCTCAGGAGCGTCTCGGTATACGCGGTCGTATACTGCATAGCCACCTCGACCTCCATGCCCGCCCGCTTGTTGCTGAAATAAATAATTTCATCATGAATGGGATCCTTGTTTACGTTCAGGTAGGTGACGAACTCCTTTATTCCGCCCTCCGCGTACAGCGTGACGGATTTGGGCTCCTCTTCGCGGCGGTCGGTAAACACGATTTTAACGCCCTTGTTCAAAAACGCCTGCTCTCTGAGGCGCTTAAGGAGCGTGTCATAATCAAATACCAATACCTCGAATATCTCCGGATCGGGCTTAAACGTGATTTTCGTTCCCGTTTTATCCGTATCGCCTATAATTTTCAGCTCGCAGGTCGGATTGCCGCGCTCGTAGCTTTGATAATAAACGTGCTCGCCGTCCGATACCTCGACCTCCAGATGCTCGGAAAGCGCGTTGACGACGGACGAGCCCACTCCATGCAGACCGCCGGACACCTTGTATCCGCCGCCGCCGAACTTTCCGCCCGCGTGAAGGATAGTAAGAACGACCTCCACGGTCGGAATGCCCTGCTGAGGGTGTATGCCCACGGGAATACCGCGTCCGTTATCCTCCACGGTAACGGAATTGTCCGGATTAATGTCCACGCTGATTTTGGAGCAGTAGCCGGCGAGAGCCTCGTCAATGGAGTTGTCCACGATTTCATAAACGAGGTGGTGCAGACCGGCTGCGGACGTCGAGCCGATATACATTCCCGGGCGCTTCCTTACAGCCTCGAGCCCTTCGAGGACCTGGATCTGGCTTTCGTCGTAAATTACTTCATCTTCTTTTTTTTCAATTTCGCTCATTTCTATATCTCCTAATTTTTATTTGCTTTGTATGCTGCTTGCCGCCCGCGAAAGAGCGCGCGGCAGATATGATGAAATATAAATCCTCGTCATATCCCTCCTGTTTGTCAGAACGAACGATTTTGGCAAATCGTCCGTCGCGTTTATTATTAAACCCTTGTTCTGCGACTCGGGCAGAAAACGTCTGCCCTGACGCGATACGGTCGTGTTGTCCATATCGAATATTCCTACAATGTCCCGCGTGTTTACCACAAGCTCGTTGCCTACGTGAAGATACATTTTCTACTCCTTAAAAATCGTTCCGTTATCTATCCTGAAAAGGCGCGCGTTATCGGTGCTGCCGTTCAAATCGGTGTCGGTCGATGTTATAAACACCTGCTTATCGCGGATTTTTTCGGCGAGATAGCTTCGGCGGGATATGTCGAGCTCGCTCATTATATCGTCCAGAAGCAGCACGGGATATTCGCCCTTGATATGGCGGATATATTCCGACATTGCCATCTTCATCGCCAGCGTTGCCGTGCGCTGCTGCCCCTGAGAGCCGAAAAGCCGCGCGTCGGAGCCGTTTATCATTACGCGCAGATCGTCGCGCTGCACGCCGAATATCGCCGAAGCGAATTCGATTTCGCGCTTCATGCGGGAGTCGAGATATTCCAGCATCGCCTCCCCGGATATGTTTTCGAGCTTTACGCTCGGGGAATATGTTATTTCAAGCGTTTCCGAGGAAATTTCCTTTTGGATTTTTCCCGCGAAGGAGTTTAGCAGCTCCACAAACTCGCCGCGCGCCGTCATAATGCGCGCCCCGTTGTCGGCAAGCTGCTCGTTCCATACGGAAATCATTGCCCGGTCGGCGTTTTTTCTGTCCTTTAAAAGGCTGTTTTTTTGTATAAGAGCCTTTTTGTAATCGTTAAGCGCGGACAGATACGACGGATAAAGCTGGCTTATCGCGGCGTCGATAAATCTCCGCCTGCTGCTCGGTGAGCCCTTGATAAGATTGAGGTCCTCGGGCGAAAACATGACTATGTTCAGATAATTCATAAGCATACTGAGCTTTGTAAGCCGCACATGATTTACCAGAATGGATTTCCTGCCGTTTTTTTCAAGCAGCATGACCGCCTTGTAGTCGCGCTCCGCGTCGTGGAACTCTATATCCAGGCGCGCCGCGTCCGTCCCGAAGCGAATAAGCTCTCTGTCTGTTTTCGCGCGGTGGCTGCGCCCCTGCGAAAACAGATACAGCGCCTCTAAAATATTTGTTTTTCCCTGCGCGTTATTGCCGTAGATTACGTTTGTCAGCGGCGAGAACTCAGCCCGCTGGTCGGTGTAATTGCGAAAATTTTTCAGCGAAAGCGATGAAATATACATTATTCTCCACCGACCGAAATCTCAACGGTTTCGTCCTCAAATTCTATTTTAACGGCGTCGCCCGCGCGGATTTTCCTCCCGCGCGCGGAGCATACCTCCCCGTTAACGCTTACCATGCCCGACAGGATTATGCTTTTCGCGTCCGCGCCGGATTCCGCCGCGCCGGAAAATTTCAGAAGCTGATCGAGCCTGATATATTCGGTTTTTATATTGACCGGCAGTTTTTCCATTGCGATACTCCTTTAATTTGATAATCTCGTTACGGTCTTGACGCCATGCATCTGACGCATTTTTTTGATTACAAGCCCCAGATCCGACGTGTTTCGTATTTCGATGCCCACCTGTATTATTGCCATTCCCTGCTTGTTTACAAACGCGTTTAACGCCTTGAGGGAAATTTTAAGCGTTGACAGGATATTGGTGATTTCAAGAACCATTCCGTCACGGTCATACGCTTCTATTTGAAGCTGCGATATATATGACGTGCTCTTTTCCTCGTCCCAATATACCTCGATAAACCGGCTCTTTTCCTCCTCCGGCATATTCGCCGGATTGACGTTGGGGCAGTCGAAGCGGTGTACGCTCACGCCTCTGCCGCGCGTTATGAAACCGACTATTTTATCGCCCGCAACGGGAGTGCAGCACCGCGCGAGCCTTACAAGGCAGTTGTCTATGCCCTTTACGACTATGCCCTTTGACGACGCGCGCCGTTTTGTCGGCTCTGTTTTTACCGTCTGCGTTTCCTCGTCGAATACGGCGGCGATTTTGCGTTTGTTTTCCTCCTCGCGGTTTGCCTTTGTCCATTCCTCGCGCAGACGCATAACGACCTTCTGCGCGGTCAATCCGCCGTAGCCCACGCCCGCGTATAAATCGTCGAGCGTGTTAAAGCCGTAGCGCCGGGTAAGTATTCCGACCCATTCCGGCTTAAACAGCTGCGCGTGAGTGTTGCCCAGGCGGCGCAGCTCCTTTTCGACAAGCTCCTTGCCGTGCTCTATGTTTTCCTCGCGCCGCTCGCGCTTGAACCACTGATTTATCTTGTTGCGCGCCTGCGAGGTCTTGCACAGGGCAAGCCAGTCGCGGCTGGGTCCGTGCGTGTTGGCGGTCAGGATTTCTATTATTTCTCCGTTTTTTATCTTATAGCTGTTCGGAACGATTTTTCCGTCCACCTTTGCGCCGCTCATCTTATATCCGACCTGCGAATGTATAGCGAAAGCGAAATCTATTACCGTCGAGCCGGCGGGCAGCGATATGACCTTGCCCTGAGGCGTAAACACGAACACCTCGTCGGAAAACAAATCAACCTTCAGCGTCTGCATGAAGTCGTCCGTGTCGATTATGCCGTTCTGAGTGTCCAGAAACTGGCGTACCCATTCCAATGCCGAATCCATGTTTGTCGCGCCGGAAATACCCTCCTTGTATTTCCAATGCGCCGCAATACCCTCCTCGGCGACCTTGTGCATTTCCCATGTTCTTATCTGTACCTCGAACGGAGTTCCGTTGGGACCGATAAGCGTTGTATGTATTGACTGATACATATTCGGCTTCGGCATAGCGATGTAGTCCTTAAACCGCATCGGCATCGGCTTGTATAAGTCATGCACCATGCCCAAAACCGTGTAGCAGTCGGCTACCGTGTCCACGATTATGCGCACCGCGAAAAGGTCATAAAGCTGATCGAGCGTTTTATTCTGCGTATACATCTTGCGCCATATGCTGTAAAAGTGCTTCGCCCTGCCGGAGACCTCGGCTGTTATTTCGTTCTTTTCAAGCGCCTCGTTGAGGACGGATATTATGTCGCGAAGATATTCGTCGCGCTCGCTGCGCTTCTGGCTGATGCCCATCTTTATTTCCTCAAACGCGACAGGGTCGAGATATTTAAGCGACAGATCCTCCAGCTCGCTTTTTATTTTCGACATACCCAGGCGATGCGCCAGCGGCGCGTAAACGTCGAGGGTTTCCTTGGAAATGACAAGCTGCTTTTCGTGCGGCATAAAATTCATTGTCCGCATATTGTGCAGGCGGTCGATAAGCTTGATAACCACCACGCGAATGTCCTTTGCCATAGCGAGAAACATTTTACGGTAATTTTCCACCTGCTGTTCCTCCCGGGTGCTGTACCGTATCTGCTTGAGCTTTGTGACTCCGTCAACGATATCCGTTACCTGCTGCCCGAACAGCAGCGCGACGTCCTCGGAGGTGTACGGGGTATCCTCCACAACGTCATGAAGAAGCGCGGCGCTTATCGCCGTTGCATCAAGACCCAGCTGAGCCGCTATATACGCTATCTGGACCGGATGCTCTATATACGGCGCACCGCTTTTCCTGAACTGGTTTTTATGCGCCGATTTCGCGAGGCGGTACGCGACATAGATCATATCGGTATTCGCGCTCGGATTATGGGTTTTGACCATAGATATTATAGTGTCTACGAGCCTGTCGTTGTCCTCGAGCGTTTTGGGAATATCCTCGGGAAGCTTCGACGCCTCCTCCATTATCGCTTCGCGCATAACATCCGCCTCCTTTTTTATTTCTTTTTCAGATCCTTCAGCAAAAGCTGAACGCTTTCGCTGCCCATATATGTGTTTATATCAAGCCCGAACGCTATGTCTATCCTGTCGTTGGGAGACATCGTTTCAATCATGTGCCCCATACCGAACCCGATTGCGGCGAGCGATATGCCGTCCTTTTCGATACGAAGCTTCAAATGACGCTTATCGTTCCCGACCGCGAGCGCGTCGCGGACAATGACGTTCGTCATGGAGAAAAGAGGCTTTTCGTTGCCCATACCGAACGGTTCAAGCCGCGCGAGGATATGGGCGTTTTGTATGCTTGCGTCCTTTGCGCGTACCGGGCAGTCGATGTTGAGCTTCGGCACCATATCCCGCTCGGTGAGAACGCCGTCCGCGTATTTGTTTATTGCTCTGTCGAAGCTCTCTATATCGGACATGTTTATATTTAATCCGGCAGCCACGGCGTGCCCGCCGAAGTCGGTCAGAAATTCTTCGCACGCGCTTAAGGCGTTGAACAGATTGAATTCGGGAATACTTCTCCCGCTGCCCTTGCCTATTCCGTTTGAGTAGGATATTAATATGCACGGCTTATAAAACAAATCGCCTATGCGCGACGCGACTATCCCTATTACGCCGTGATGCCAGCCCTCGTGCGCCAGAACGAGCACCTTTTTCTTTGAGAAGCCCGGGTCCTTCGCAATAATATCAAGAGCCTCGTTATAAATATCCTGCTCGGTCGCCTGACGTTCCCGGTTTTCCTCGTCAAGCTGCGCGGCGATTTTTCTCGCCTCGTTTATGTCGCGGGTGAGCAGAAGCTCCACGGCGGTGGAGGCTGTGCCGAGCCGCCCCGCCGCGTTTAAGCGCGGCGCGATGGCGAACGCCACGCTCGCGGACGTAACGGGCTTGCCGCCAAGCATCGCCGCCTCCTTGAGCGCCGCTATTCCGAGCCGCGCGGGATTTTGAAGCGCCCGCAGTCCCTTGTCCGCTATTATCCTGTTTTCGCCCGTAAGCGATACCACGTCGGCTATGGTGCCTATCGCCGCCAGATCCGCGTACCGCTTAAAGCATTCGGTCGTATTTTGCTTAAGAAGCATGGTTACAGCCAGAATCAGCTTAAACGCGACTCCCACTCCGGCGAGCGCGTCGAACGGATAGCCGCAGCCGGGCTTTTTCGGATTTACTATAGCCACGGCTGCTTCGGGAAGCTTCTCCTTGCAGGTATGATGGTCGGTTATAATAACGTCCATGCCCTGGAGCCCGGCAAATTCCACCTCGCCTATGGCTGTAATGCCGCAGTCAACCGTTATAAGCAGCTTTGTGCCGTTTTTTTGCAGCTTATTGACAGCCATAATATTTATACCGTAGCCCTCGTCCCGCCGGTCCGGTATATAATATGCCGCGCGGGCGCCGTGGGATATTAAAAAGTCGTAAACCATAGCGGTGGACGTAATCCCGTCAACGTCGTAATCGCCGTAAACGGTTATTTTTTCGCCGTTTTCTATGGCTGCAACCACGCGCTTCGCCGCCTTTTCCATATCCGACAGCAGCATCGGGTTCAAAATGCCGCGCATAGATTTTTTCAAAAACGCCGGTATTTCGTCCTCCGCAACGCCGCGGTTTAATAATATTGTCGCCGCTATTTCGGGTATGGAATAACGTCCGGCAATCCGCTCCGCCTTTTTGCGCGGCAGACTGCTGTTTCTGTATTGCCAAATTTTTTCCATGTCAATTTTTTCCGATCCTGTTTAAATGAAATTGATCCGCGGATCTCCGCCTGTACATACTTGTATATATTATACCATTTTTCAGCGCAAAATTCAAGAGATTAGCGAAAAAAAACGGCGCCGGGGCGTGAATATTTCGCGGGGCGGGGTCAAAATTTTTTATATTCTTTACAAGCATATCGATTTATGATACAATACTTTCACCAATCGAGAGGAGGAGAGGAGCATGATAACTGCGATAAAGCAGGCGGCGCTGCACATACTTGACGCGTCGCACAGGATACCCGTGATATCGGAGCGGGAGATAGACGTAAACGACGCGGTTATAAACGCGTATATCACGCGGCTTATCGAGCGGGTGCGCGACGACCCCGCAAGACGCGCGGGAGAGTTCATGCCCAACAGCGGCTTAAAGCATCATATAAGCGAATATAAATCCGGCGGGACGGATTTCCTCGCGCTGTCGGCGCATATTGCCAACAGGCTTTTTGAGGGATTATGCTCGGCGGAGGACGCCAAGCCCTGCGACCTGCTCGTATGCTCGGTAATGACGGACGGGCGGGACGAGATAGCGATATTGAAGCTGGACAACAAGACCGGCTTCACGCACAGGGTCAGCAAGGACGAGGACGGAATATTATGCGAGCTGATAAACCACCACGCCATACTGCCGTCAATGGGGCAGAAAATAAGCGAATACGCGTTTATCGGGCTTGACGGAATGCGGATAAGCTACCGGGGCGCGAGCTGCAAAATAGACGGCGAAAAGACGGATCTGTTTGCCGAGATACTGCTCGAATGCGATTATGAAATATCTCCGCGCGAGGCGGTCAACACCGTAACGCGCGAGGCGAAGCGCGTTACGGCGGAGAACGGCGGGAATCTGATGGAAACGGCGGCTCGGATGAAGGAATGCGTCATGGAGAGCGTGGAGGCGGCGGCTGATTTAAGCACGGATAAGCTCGCGGAGCGCGTGTTTGACGGGCGTCCGGCGATGCTGAACGAATTCCGCGCGAAGCTGGAAAACGCGAACGTGCCGCCGCGTATCGAAACGAACAAATACGTGACGAAAAAAACGACGTCGGACATACGATTGACGACGGATATCGGCGTGGAGCTGTCGTTTCCGGCGGAATACTACGACAACAGCGACTATGTTGACATAATCAGCAACGACGACGGAACGATATCTATCGTCATCCGCAACATAGGCGAGCTGACGAACAAGTAACGGGAGGGGATAAGTTGAAAAAAATCTGGGAATTATTTAAAACGTTCGCGAAGATAGGCGCGTTCACGTTCGGCGGCGGGTACGCGATGCTCTCGCTTTTGCAGCGGGAAATCGTGGACAGGCACAAATGGGCGACGGAGGAGGAGCTGCTCGACTACTACGCGATAGCGCAGTGCACGCCGGGGGTCATAGCGGTGAACACGGCGACGTTTGTCGGGGCGAAGCGCGCGGGAATAGCGGGCGGAATATGCGCGACGCTGGGGGTGCTGTTCCCGTCAATCGTGATAATCACGGTAATCGCGGCGTTTATCAACCATTTTCTGGAATATGAGATAGTGCAGCATATTCTGGGCGGAATACGCGTGGCGGTGGCGGTGCTGATAATCAACTCGGTAATCACGATGGGGAAAAAGTCGATGGTTGACATAATATGCATCGCGATAGCGGCGGTATCGTTCGTGCTGTCGCTGGTATTCTCGGTGTCGCCGATACTGATAGTGCTCGCGGCGGGCGCGCTCGGGCTCATACTGCGGAGAGGGGGCGCGAAGGAATGATAGCGCGCACATATTTACTGCTTGCGTATGAGTTTTTCAAAACCGGGCTGTTTTCAATCGGCGGGGGGCTCGCGACGGTGCCGTTTCTGCGGGAAATGGCGGTGAAATACCCGTGGTTCTCGCCGGGGATGCTCTCGGACATGATAGCAGTATCGGAATCGACGCCCGGACCGATAGGCGTGAACATGGCGACATACGCGGGATTTACCGCCGGGTACAGCGCGGGCGGGCTCGCGGCGGGCATACTGGGCGGCGTGATAGCGACGCTGTCGCTCGCGGCGCCGTCGATAGCGATAATACTTATGCTGTCGGGGGCGTACCAAAAATTCAAGTCGAATCCGCTTGTGGAGAACGCGTTTTACGCGGTGCGTCCGGCGGTGACGGGAATGATAGCGGCGGTGGCGGCGACGCTTATAGAGTCGGCGCTGCTGACGGGAGCGTTCACGCCGGCGGTGAGCGAGCTTATGGGGCTGGTGAGCGTGAAGGCGGTGATATTGTTCGCCGCGCTGGCGGTCGCGATGAATATAAAGCCCCTGAAAAAGCTGCACCCAATCGTGTTTATCGTGTTCGCGGGAGTGTGCGGAGCGGTGTTCATGATGTAGGATAACGGTGCAAAAAGGTACAAAAAGGTACAAATAAACGCGGATAACGGCGCAAAAAGGTACAAAAAGGTACAAAAAAAGGACTGCTTTCGCAGTCCTTTTTGAGTTATTCGTATCAGTTCGTCGGCATTTTGCCTACGCCTACCGTGATATTGTTTGTACCATCGTTATACGTGTAAGAATAATCGCTGTTAACTATCTCGTGGTGCGTCGCGTTCAATGCGTCAGCTACTATAGCCGCGCACATATTTGCGCCGTGATACGTGCTGTGCAACCCGTCGGACACGTTGTAAACAGACTGAACTTTCGCGTAGTTAGTTGCATCGCCGTACTTACTGCTGAGGAACGTATAGCTCAGATGCGACAGGTTAATGTATTCAACCGACTTAGCCGCCGCAACAGTACCGGTTGTGTCCGTCCATGATACGCTGTCCTTGTAATCATGAGCGGAGGCGTTGGGCGATACGAGGATCGGAGTTGCGCCGAGTGATTTAGTAGTATCAATCATCGTGTTCAGCGCATTCGTCATAACTTCCTTTGTATCATATGTTTTATCGTTATAGCCCGCTTCGATAATTACAAAGTCGCCTGCTTTAGCGCTCTTCGCAACCTGAGTGAACGCCGTGCCCATCAAACCATTGGCTGTAGCGCCGGAGTTGGCGAGGTTGATAATCTCAACGTCTTTCGTGAGATAATCCCCAAGCACCTGACCCCAGCCGGTCTGCCAGTTATGATCCTTATTAGCGCCGTTGTAGTAGATGCAGACAAGCGAGTCGCCGAGCACGTAAACCTTCTTCACTCTCTCCACATTAGACGGTGACTTAGCAATCTTAATTGTTAAGCTGACAGTTCCCGCATAATCGGTCTTTGTAATCTTAGCTACGCCCTCATTTACAACAACATCATTTACAGTGAGGGAATTAACAGCGCTTCCGCCCTGAAGAATGTTATTAACAATCATCTGGTCGTTTACATAAACGTCTGTTCTTTGACCGGTCGCCGTAACGGTGAAGTTGTATGAACCTGCCGGAACAGGAATTTCCTTACCGGCGCCGAGCTTTCCGAGATCGCCCGGATCACCTACATTATAAGTGAATACCGGAGTGATTTCAGCGCTTGCCGCATTGCCTGTAAACGTCGGAAGCGTTATGGTGGTTCCTTCTGCCGGTTTAGTTACAGTTTCCTGCTTAATAAGCTTCTTATCAGCGTCCGCAATCGTTACCTGATAGCCGGTAACCTCATTTGTCGAAACAAGGTCTTTAACATCGACCGTTCCGCCCGAGGTCACGCTATTCGATACGGTAAGCGAATAATTTCCTACCGTTACCGGTATCTTAATTGTAGATACAGCCGTGCTGTTTGTAATGGTCGCAACAACATTGAAGGTCTCCGCCTTGTTTCCAACGGTCAGCTGTCCGGTTGAGCTATCAATCGACGATGTCGGTTCGGTTCCCTCAATCGTCCATGCAACCTTACCGGCGAGAAGTGACGCCACATCGTCGCCGAAGCTGTCGACAGCCTTTTCAAGCTTATACGTGCCGCCCGCCGTGTCGTTTACAACATACGCGCGAGGACCGGAAATCTCAACATTATCCGCTGTAAAGCTCTGGAAGTCGCCTATAGTAACTTTAAGCTCCGCTGTCTTTTGGTCGTTCTTATCGCTCGTTGCGGTAATTGTATACTCTCCCGCCGTAACGGCTTCCGTTACGGTAAGAGTACCGTTATCAATCGTAAGTCCGTCATGAGATGATTCCTTGATGCTCCATGTAAAGTTTTCTGTATCGTCTATTACGGACATACCAAGAGTATAGTTCTTTGTAATCGTCTGGCCGGCAACCTTGGCGAAATCGGCATCTCCGTTGATTGCAAGATAAGTCGGGTCGGGCTCCTGCATGGTGATGTCAGATACAGTCATTTCGCCGTCGTTACGATATAATCCCGCTTTTAATCCCGTAAGCTTTGCTGCCTCCATTGTATAAGTCAGGCTCTGGGAAACAGCGCCGCACGAAGCAGTAATCGATTTGGTATCCTTATTGATGACAAATGTGAACGTAAGCGGCGTACCTGACGTGAAATTCTCCACGAGCACCTGACTCTGTTTAAATTTGTCGACGTCATCGTTCTGGTTCATCTGTGAATTTCCATCCCAACCTGTCCATGCTTTTATTGTTTTTGTTGATGCCACATACTGCAAGCCTACCAAGGCTCCCTGGTCAGACATGATAGCAAGGGTTCTTTGCTTCTCCGGCGCTTTAAAGGTGACGTTGAGCGTTACGCTTAACATACCATCCAGTGTGGTCTCCGATGAAAATTTAGTCTCAGCGTTTCTGTTGCCTGCCGGCTGATTCCAGTTAAGCGGCTCGTAGTAGACTATATCCATGTTGCCGACATAGATAGTCTTTCTCGTGCTCATATTTCTGAGACCCGGATTCTGAGCCGTTACCGTTGCGATAATGTCATATGCCTTGACCTGCTGACCTTCGCCCGCGGTAAACGCCTGAGCAACCGAAACAACGCCGGACTGGCTGATAGTTACGTTCGGGTCGGCTTCGCCCTTGGAGTTGTCGTCAGCATCGGTAAGGTCTACGTGTGTGTATATTTCCCATTGCGTGGTGAAATGCTGATCCTCCGTGCCGGGCTCCATAGGAAGTCCTTCCTGATCCCATACGTTTACGCTAAACTCCTCCGTCGTATTCGGCTCCGCAGTTTTGGGAGCGGAGATAAATACCTGTCCACCAGCTATTTCAGCCTTTGTCGGAATGGTGTCGTATACCTTCTTTACAAGCGTAAAGGCTTGCGTAACTTTACCCGAGTTTACAGTAACCTCTTCTGTGTGGCTGTCGCCGGCATTAGCCGTATGCTCATAGCCCGCCTTTGATACGGTAACATTGTATGTTCCGTTCGGCAAAGCAATATCAACGGCGCCGCCCTCACCTGTGGTGTAGGTCGTCGTACCAATCGTAACGGTAGCACCGGCAAGGACCGCCGGGTCAGCGCCCTCCGTCGGGTCGCCTACCGTAACTGTTAAAATACCGGCGTCCGCTTCTTTCTTCTGTACAAGCAGATTATCTATTGTATGATTTCCGCTGCCCTTGAAGAATGACATTCCGCCGAATGACGTCGCGGTTAAATCCGCTACCTTGCTGTTTACAAGTTTGCCGCTGCTGTCGGTTACTAACAAATACTGTTTTGCCGCCGTTTTGTCGAGAACAACTCTTGCATGAGTTCCCCCGTTTAAATCGGCAACGGTAATATCGCCGTATTGTGTGCCTCCCGCGGGAGCCGTTACGGTAAACGCCTGAGTCGCCGTTATGTCAAAGCTCATTTCAAGGACTTCACCGTCGGATAAATCAGACACGTTCGGGATACCGGCGTCCGCGATAAAGTTAAAGCTTATGCCGCGGCTGTTTGTTGATTCACCCGAGGATGAAATATTAAGCTTTTTGCCTGAAAAAGACGCCTTACAATTTATGGATGCTGCGTTATCTCTGCGTCCTGCGGAGTACTGAATCAAGCCATTTGTTACAGGGGGAGGAGTGGCATCAACATCTTTGCCGACTGAAGCGATAATATCGCCGTCAGCATAATCAAACGGCTCGCTTATATATACGCCGTCGCCAACGGGCGGTAATGATACCTCAGGTACGACCGTCGGGCTCGGTTCGGGGGATTCCGAAGGTTCGGGGGATTCCGAAGGTTCGGGGGATTCCGTAGCCTCGGGGTTATCCGTAGCCTCGGGGTTATCCGTAGCCTCGGGGTTATCCGTAACCTCGGGATTATCCGTAGCCTCGGGGCTTTCCGAAGGTTCGGGGTTCTCCGTAGCCGCAGGGCTTTCCGTTACCTCGGGGGAAGCCGTATCAGCGGGCTGAGGCGTTACTCTCTCCGTTGCCTCAGTCTTGTCCGCAAGCGGTTTAAGCGTTGATTTTTCCCATACATAATAGTCCGCGGACGCATCGTAGCTGTTAATCGTGTATGTATGCGCATCCTCGTCATACATATCCACGTTAAACGTGAGTATCTCGGCGGATACGAGCTTTCCGGCGGTATCCGTTACAGCCTTGATGACCATAGCGTCCGCCGCGTCAAAATCCGCGTCCGGATAAATGTTTAATACTTTGTCCGTCCCGGCTCCGCCTGGCGGTTGCTCCGACGCAAGGGCGCTCGCCGAAAATCCGGCAAATGCCGACGCGGATATTGCCGCCGCCGTCAGTAAGGACAAAAATCGTTTGGTTGTTTTTGTCATAAATTCTCCCTCTTTCCTCTTTTTTATTTTTTTTTCGGACAAATTCCCCAATTTATCCGATTATAAAGATAACTATATTATATATTATTACCATATGTTTTTCAACATCAAAAATCAGATATCACCATGTCGGATTTTTGAACATTTTTTTAAATCCCGCGCGCGGTCCGCCGCGCGCGGCGCGGGTTTTCCCGCGCATTTGAAGGTTTCCCAAAAAATTTCAGGGAATTTTATCCAATGGTGTTGACAAACGGAAAAAATGTGGTATAATTTAAACCACAGTAATCCTATAGGAAATGCGAAACGAATATCTCCGCCCGTTTTTTGCGGGGGAGAATGCAATGGAGGGCGACAGCATGAAAACAAAGACGATTTTCCTGACGCGCTGCGCGATTTTCGCCGCGCTCGCGTGTGTGCTTACAATATTTCCCAAAATCCCGATGGGAAAAGGCTATGTTCATTTCGGCGACTGCGTTATATACGCGGCGGCGCTGGTCATCGGGCCGTGGGGCGGCGCGGCGGTGGGCGCGGTCGGGCACAGCCTGGCGGATCTTATTTCGGGGTACCCGGTGTATTGCGTGCCCACGTTTATAATAAAGGGCGTGCTCGGATTTGCGACAGGGAAAATTTTCGCGGGCGGTCTGAACGCGAAACGGCTCGCAATCGCCGCCGCGGTTTCGTTTGTAATAGTGGTCGGCGGATATTTCATAGCCGAGCTGCCGCTTCTCGGCAAGGCGCAGGCGATGGTGTCGCTTATATCGTCCCCGATACAGTGGGCGATGAGCGCGCTGGCGTCCGCGATTATTCTGCCGGCGCTTAATAAAAATAAAAATAAATTAAAATTCTGAGCAAAGGGAGATGTTGAAATGACGAAAATATATCAAAGCATAACCGATATTATAGGCAAAACGCCGCTTCTGGAGCTTAAAGGCTACGAGAAGGCAAACGGGCTGCGCGCGTCGGTCATAGGCAAGCTGGAATATTTGAATCCGGCGGGCTCGGTCAAGGACAGAATAGCGATGGCGATGATCGACGACGCGGAGGAAAAGGGCGTTTTAAAGCCCGGCGCGGTGATCATCGAGCCGACCTCCGGCAATACCGGCATCGGACTCGCGGCGGTGGCGGCGGCGCGCGGATATAAGGCGATAATAACCATGCCGGAGACGATGAGCATAGAGCGCAGGAATCTTCTTAAAGCCTACGGCGCTCAGCTGGTGCTGACGGACGGCGCGGCGGGTATGAAGGGCGCTATCGCAAAGGCGAAGGAGCTCTCGGCGCAAATCCCGGGCAGCTTTATACCCGGGCAGTTTACTAATCCCGCGAATCCCGCGTATCATAAGGCTCACACCGGTCCGGAGATTTGGGACGATACCGATGGCGGCGTGGATATATTCGTCGCGGGAGTCGGGACCGGCGGTACTATCTCCGGCGTGGGCGAGTTTTTGAAGTCCAAAAATCCCGATATAAAAATCATAGCCGTTGAGCCCGCCTCGTCGCCGGTGCTGTCCGAGGGCAGAGCGGGCGCGCACGCCATTCAGGGAATAGGCGCGGGGTTCGTCCCCGATACGCTTAATACCGAAATTTACGACGAGGTCATACGGGTCGAAAATCAGGACGCTTTTAAAACCGGAAAAGCCGTCGCCGGAACGGACGGCGTCCTTGTGGGAATTTCCTCGGGCGCGGCGATATGGGCGGCGGCGCAGCTGGCGCGGCGTCCGGAAAATTACGGTAAAGTTATAGTCGCGCTCCTGCCGGATACCGGCGATAGATACCTTTCCACTCCGATGTTCTCGGATTGACAGCGAATCGTTAAGAATCCCCCTGACAACCTCGCAGAGGATGTGTCACGGGGATTTTTTGCGCGCTTATATTCGTTCATAAACCGATTTGATCCCTCATATATTGTACAAAAGAAAGGTCGGTGGAACGCTTGAAGGATTATATAGAAAAGCGCGCGATAGAGCTTGCCGAATACATAATAGAAAACAACGCGACCGTGAGGAAAACAGCAAAGGAATTTAATATAAGCAAAAGCACGGTGCATAAGGATGTGCACGAGCGCCTTAAAAAAATTAATCCGGCTCTCTATAACGAGGCGCAGTCCGTGCTCGAATTCAATAAATCCGAACGCCATATAAGAGGAGGTATGGCGACGCGTGAAAAATATCTTAAGCTGAGCCGCAAAAGAATGAAAAGTATACGTATATGATTCGTTCTGTCCCGTTTACGGGACAGAACTGCCCGTTTACGGAAAAAACGAACAAAAATTCGCATTTTTGTCTTGACATCGAACATATTTTCTGGTATAGTGGTTTTAACAAGAACGAATGTTCGGATTTTTAATACTGCCGATATGGAGGATAAGGGTATGAGAGAAACATCGAGACGTATAAGGAGAATGAGAAGAGAGAAAACGGCAAGGGCATACCGCCGCATATTGTTAAGGCGGCTTCTGGCCGCGCTCGCCGCTTTGACCGTAGCCGCAGCCGCCGGCATAAATGCCGTTACGGCGGCGTTCGCGCGCGGAGACGCATATATAACGGTAACGGCAAAAACGGGCGACACGCTTTGGAGCATAGCGGCGGAGCATAATTATAAAAACCGCGACATAAGGGCGGTCGTGGACGATATTATGCGCGCGAATAATATGAGCTGCTCGAAAATTTTCGCGGGCGACAGCATAAATATTCCCGCGGGAGGTTGACATTCCGGACCGGCGGCGATACAATAAAGCATATTATACGGATAGGCGGTTTTATTATATGCTGTTGGAGAATAAAAGATATAATGAGCTCGATCATGAGCTGTTTAAAAATCCGCCCGCGTACTGCCGCGGGCTGCCGTTCTGGTCGTGGAACTGCAAAATAGAAAAAAATACGATCGACGAGCAGCTTTTGATATTCAAAAAAATGGGCTTCGGAGGCGTAGTGATACACCCGCGCGATGGGCTCGATACGGAGTATCTGGGCGATGAGTTTATGGAGATGGCGCGCTATACGGCGCAGAAATGCCGCGAGGCGGGGCTTATATGCTGGCTCTATGACGACGACCGCTTCCCCTCCGGAGCGGCGGACGGGCTTGTAACGGAAAATCCGCGTTTTCGCGCGCGGGAGCTGCGGCTTACGTCAAAGCCTCTCGACGGGTATCTCGCATCGCTGACGGAATTTGACGCGGCGGTTGACAGCGGTCAAATCCCGCGCGGGTATTATCTCACGGCGTATGCGGTCAGGATAGAAAATAAGCGCATGGTTGGTTACCGCCGTTTGGATACGCCCGACGAGATCAACGCGGCGGTTGAAAACGGTGAAACCGTCAGGTATGCGTACCTTGAATTAGCCGAGGGTGAAGAGTTTTTTAACGGCTGCACCTATTCCGACACGATGAACCCCGGCGCGGCGGACAAATTTATCGGGGTCACGCACGAGCGGTACAAGGCGGCTTTGGGCGATGATTTCGGCACGACCGCAGCCGCGATTTTCACCGACGAGCCGCGCATTGGCAAGCAGCAGCCGATAAAAGCGGCGGAGTCGGACGAGGATGCGTATATCCCGTACACGGAGCATTTCGCGGATTTTTGTAAGGAAAAACGCGGATTTGACCCGCTTGACATCGCGCCCGAATACATATGGGACCGCGCCGACGGCGATATGAGCGGACGGCACGAATACCACGATGCGGCGGCGGAGTGTTTCGCGCGGGTATTTATGGACAGAATCTGCGACTGGTGCGGTAAAAACGGAATTTTAATGACCGGTCATATTTTGGGCGAGTCACCGCTCGGCGCGCAGTCAACCACCGTCGGCGAGGCAATGCGCTGCTATCGCAAAATGGACGTGCCCGGCGTCGATATGCTTATCGACGGGCGCGAATTCACGAGCGTGAAGCAGGCGGCGAGCGTCGCGGCGCAGTACGGGCGCGAAGCGGTGATGAGCGAGGAATACGGCGTTACCAATTGGGATTGCACATTCAAAACATATAAATTACAGGGCGACTGGCAGGCGGCGCTCGGGATAACGATCCGCGTGCCGCACCTGTCGCATATGTCCATAAAGGGCGAGGCAAAGCGCGACTGGCCCGGGTCGATATTTTACCACGCGCCGTGGTGGGAGGAATTTTCGGGTATCGAAGACCATTTCGCGCGGCTAAATACCGTGCTTACGCGCGGAAAACGCGTGACGCGTGTTGCGGTCATAAATCCGGTCGAAAGCCTGTGGATAAGCTACGGCGCGGATGATTTGACGCGGCAAAAGCGCGATCATATGGACAGGCAGTTTGAAAAATTCGCCGATTGGCTGCTGACCGGCGGGGTTGATTTTGACTATTTATCGGAATCGCTTTTGCCGGAGCAGGACGTGAAAGCGGACGGAAGGACGCTCGCGGTCGGCAAGTGCGGATATGATGCGGTCATTGTACCGGAATGTGATACGATACGCGGCACGACGCTTGATATATTGAAGAGATTCGCTGAAAACGGCGGCACGGTCATATTCGCGGGCGAAGCGCCGACAATGGTTAATGCGAAGCCGTCAAACGAGGCGGCGGAGCTTGCGGAAAAAGGCGCGCGCGTACCGATGGAGCGCGGCGCGCTGCTTAACGCGCTTAACGATTTCCGCGATGTGGAATATGACAACGATAATCTGTTGTACCAGCTTCGCGAGGATAGTGATTGCAAATGGCTGTTTTTGTGCCGCGCGTACCCGTCGGACGGCGCGCGCGAACGGGTCGAGGTGAAAATCCGAGGCGAATATTCGGCGGTCGTTTATGACACCATAAGCGGGGAGCGTTACAACGCGCCGACGCGGCTCGAGGGCGGAAAAACGGTTTTTGAACGGGATTTTTACGGCGAGGACAGTATTCTGCTGCGGCTTGATAAGTCGGAAAACGGATTTGAAGATTATACAGTGAGTGAATTTGAAACCGTCAGGACGTTAGACAAAATCGACCGGTTTAATTTAAGCGAGCCGAATGTGTTATTGCTCGATTACGCGCGGTTCGCGGTTGACGGCGGCGAGATACACGAAAAAACCGCGCTAATAAAGGCGGACAATATGGTGCGAGAAGCGCTCGGACTTGTTCCGCGTACCGGTCTTGACCGCCAGCCGTATGCGGTGAAGGCGGGAGAGTCGCATAAGGTCACGCTGTATTTTGATATACAGTCGGAGATCGAGACTGACTGCCGCCTCGCGCTTGAGGACGCGGACAAATGCCAAATATACCTGAACGGCGATAAGGTGGACGGTAATATAGTCGGTTGGTACGTCGATAAGGCAATAAGCGTTATCGGGCTGCCGAAGCTGAAAAAGGGCGCGAATGAGCTTAGAGTGGAAATGGAGTACAACGCGAAGTCGTATCTGGAAAATATGTATCTGCTCGGCGGCTTCGGCGTGCGCGGCACGACCGTTACCGCGCCGGAAAAATCTTTGAAATTCGGCGATATACGCACGCAGGGCATGGAATTTTACACGGGCAATATTGAATACATTTTTGATGTTGATATTGACCGCGCGGGTGAGTATTATATCCGCGTGCCGGAGTTTAAAGCGCCCGCGCTCGCAGTCTACGCGGACGGCGAAAAGCGCGGTCTTATCGCGTATTCGCCGCACAGAGCAAGCCTCGGGAATTTGACCGAGGGGCGGCACGAAATTAAAATCGTCATGTACGGCAACCGCTTCAACTCGTTCGGCGCGCTCCATAACGCGGACGAAAATTACACCTGGTACGGTAACACATCATTCCGCACGACCGGCGATAAGTGGACGGACGGCTATATGACGCGCCCCGCCGGGATCGCGCCGTCCGTTATAATAGAGCGCACGGTGTGATTTTACGCGGAAAATATCAGAATTATTTTATGCGGAAAATATAAAAATATTGTTGACAACCGCGGAAAGCAATGTTATAATTGTGGAGAATTGAATACAGATAAAGGCTATGACTGAGAGGAGTAACGCAAATTATCGCTTGCAGAGAGCGGCTCCGCTGGCTGAGAGAGCCGTAGAATGAATTTGCGCGAAAAACACTCACGAGCCGCAAACTGAACCGCCGCGGGCGCAGTAGGGGAGACGTAAGACCG
This sequence comes from uncultured Clostridia bacterium, assembly GCA_947626135.1. Classification (GTDB taxonomy): domain Bacteria; phylum Bacillota; class Clostridia; order UBA1381; family UBA1381; genus 12844. The sequence continues at coordinate 36,601 of CANQQZ010000004.1, read as the reverse complement.
TGCGTTAACCGGTAAGCGCTTGAAGGAGCGCGTTGAGGTGACCGCTGTTTGCGGTAAATCAGGTGGTATCGCGGACAATAAAGCTGTTCGTCCTGAAGGATTATTCGGGACGCGCGGCTTTTTTTATGGGGTATTGGTAAATTTTAGTTTATCTAAGGTCGGGGCTGCCGCCCCTCCGCCGAAAAACCATCGTTTTTCGGCAAGCTGTTAACCGGTGTGGCGAAAAAAGTTCCGGCAGAAACTTTTTTCGCTTTGATCTTTGCGACGTACATGCCGCCGCAAAGAATATTCCGAGCAAAGCTCAGAATATGATGCAGAGCGCTGCCGTGAGCAGAAATCGCATATGGCGGGCATTAGCCTTCCCCTTGAGGGGAAGGTGGCATTTGCGACTGCAAGGAGCAAATGACGGATGAGGTGTTGTAAGCCGTTATAGGTACCGGAATAACGCTGCTTCGCAGCTACACCTCATCCACCGCTACGCGGTCCCCCTTCCCCTCAAGGGGAAGGCTATTTACACGCATAAACTAAAATTTATATTATAAAATTGACCAATAAGTTACAGGAGGAATATCATGGGAAACGTTTACAGAACAAAAAATCTGGGTGAGATCACGGAGGCGGACAAGGGCGCGGAGCTTACGGTATGCGGATGGATCGAAAATATCCGCGACCACGGCGGAGTATCGTTTATCGACCTTCGCGACCAGTACGGCGTTTTGCAGGTGGTTATGCGCGACACGAGTCTGCTCGACGGATTGAACCGCGAATACTGCGTAAGCATAAAGGGCGCTATGCAGGAGCGGGACGAGGAAACGTACAACCCGAAAATCCCGACCGGCACGATCGAGCTTGAGGCGCACGAGGTTACGATTTTAGGCAAGGTGTACGCGCAGCTCCCGTTTGAGATCGCCGCGTCGAAGGAAACAAGGGAGGATCTGCGGCTTAAATACCGTTATCTCGATTTGCGCAACCGCAAGGTGCGCGACAACATGATTTTCCGCTCCAACGTAATAGCGTATCTGCGCGAGCAGATGACGCAGATGGGATTTTTGGAGATACAAACGCCGATTCTCTGCGCGTCGTCGCCGGAGGGCGCGAGGGATTACGTTGTACCGTCGCGTAAATACAAGGGCAAATTCTACGCGCTGCCTCAGGCGCCGCAGCAGTACAAGCAGCTTTTGATGGTGTCGGGGTTTGACAAGTATTTCCAAATCGCGCCGTGCTTCCGCGACGAGGACGCGCGCGCCGACCGTTCGCCGGGCGAGTTTTACCAGCTCGATTTTGAGATGAGCTTCGCGACGCAGGAGGATGTGTTTAAGGTCGGCGAGGAGGTATTAACGAATACGTTTAAGAAATTCGCTCCGAAGGGATATAAGATCACCGAGGCGCCCTATCCCGTTATCAGCTACAAGCAGGCAATGCTCGAATACGGCACGGATAAGCCGGATTTGAGAAATCCTCTTAAAATCATAGACGTGTCGGAATTTTTCAGCCGCTGCACGTTTAAGCCGTTTCAAAACACGACGGTGCGCGCGATAACCGTGCATAAGAAGCTGTCGAAGGGTCAGCATGAGAAGATGCTCAAATTCGCGCAGTCGATAGGCATGGGCGGACTGGGATATCTGGAGGTTTTGGAGGATTTGTCCTACAAGGGACCGATAGATAAGTTTATCCCCGACGATATGAAGGCGGAGCTGCGCGGTTTGGCGGGGCTTAACGCGCTCGACACGATTTTCTTTATCGCCGACACGGAGAAAAAGGCGGCGGAGTACGCGGGACAGATCCGCACGGAGCTTGCGGAAAGGCTCGATTTACTCGAAAAGGACGCGTACCGCTTCTGCTATATAAACGATTTCCCGATGTACGAGCGTGATGAGGAAACGGGGCAGATCGGATTTACGCACAATCCGTTTTCGATGCCGCAGGGCGGTCTTGACGCGCTTGAAAATAAGGATCCGCTCGATATTCTGGCGTATCAGTACGATATCGTGTGCAACGGCGTGGAGCTTTCGTCCGGCGCGGTCAGAAATCACGATATGAATATTATGATAAAGGCGTTTGAGATCGCGGGCTATGACGAGGAAGTGCTGAAGCAGAAGTTCGGCGCGCTATATAACGCGTTTAAGTTCGGCGCGCCGCCTCACGCGGGCATGGCTCCCGGCGTTGACAGAATGATTATGCTGCTGAGGAATGAGGAAAATATCAGGGAGGTCATTCCGTTCCCGATGAGCGGTACCGCGCAGGATCTTATGTGCGGCGCGCCGGGCGAGATCACCGAGCAGCAGCTGAGAGAGGTTCATATAAAAATACGGTAAATTTTAGTTTATCGGGGTAACGTAAACGGCGGGTGCAAGTCTCCCTTGTCAAAGGGAGGGGGACCGCCGCAGGCGGTGGAGGGATTCATTTTTAAAAAAAACCGCATATTTAAGCGATTGGCTGTAATTGCGGAATCCCCTCGCCAACTTCGTTGGCCCTCTCCCCTTTAACAAGGGGCGCAAGCAGAGCGTTCCCATAAGCAAAAATCGCATATGGCAGGCGTTAGCCTCCCTTTGACAAGGGAGGCTAACACCCGCCGTAAGCAAATATCCCGATAAACTAAAATTTACAGGAGAAGTCTATGGTGATGATATACCGGGCAAACCCTGATGATTTACAGGAGATATTACAACTGCAATATCTTTCGTATCAAAGCGAAGCGGCACTGTTTGGGAGTACGGATATTCCGCCGCTAAGGCAAACGCTGGATGAGGTAATAGACGAATATAATAATGGTATTATACTCAAGATGGTTAATGATGAAAATACTATAATCGGTTCAGTCCGCGCAAAGGAAGTTAAGGGAACATGTATATTGGGAAACTAATGGTTCGCCCTGATTACAGACACAACGGATATGGCACAAAGCTTATTAAAGAAATAGAAGAATACTTCCCAAACAAACGATATGAGCTTTTTACAAGCACGAGAAGCAAGGATAATATTCGTTTATATCAAGGTTATAGGATATAAAATATTCAATAGTAAAGCGATCAATGATGAACTGCAATTTGTATATATGGAGAAGGTTTAAATTCCGATTTAAATTTAGAAAGGAGATTGATCATGGCATTATCAAAGGAGGATTTTGACAAACTGGCGGTTTTGTCGCGGCTGCGGTTCTCGCCGGAGGAGGCGGAGGAATTCCGTAACGAGATGGACGACATTATCGCGTTTGCCGATACGATAAACAACGCGGTGTCCGGCGGCACGGACGATATTAAAAATACGAGCGTTAACGCCGTTGCGTATACAGCCTTAAGAGAGGACGCCGTAAGGGAATCGCTGCCGAATGAGAAGATTTTATCGAACGTTGACGGCAGCCGCGGATTTTTCAATGTAAAGAGGTGCGTGAAATGAGAGAGGTATTAACGGTTCTATCCGATATGCTCCGTAAGGGCGAAATTACGTCACAGGAGCTTACGGAGAAATATATAAGCGCGGTCGAGGAGGTAAATCCTCAAATAAACGCGTATGTTCACACGACCTTTGATTTCGCGCGCGAGGGCGCGAAAAAGGCGGATGAGATGTTAAAGGCCGGAAATGCCGGAGCGCTTTGCGGCATACCTATGGCATTGAAGGACAACATCTGCTCGGACGGGCATCTGACGACCTGCTGCTCGAAAATTTTACGGGGCTTCCGCCCGTATTACGATTCGACGGTGTGGAGCAAATTAAAGAGCGAGGGCGCGGTGATGCTCGGAAAGGCGAACATGGACGAGTTCGCGATGGGCTCGACCTCCGAATCAAGCTGCTACGGCGCGCCGTTAAATCCGCGCAATACATCTCATGTTACCGGAGGCTCGTCGGGCGGCGGCGCGGCGGCGGTATGCGCGAATATCGCGGCATATTCACTGGGCTCCGACACGGGCGGCTCTATACGCCAGCCGGCGTCATATTGCGGCGTTGTAGGGTTAAAGCCGACATACGGAGCGGTGTCACGGTACGGGCTTATCGCTTATGGAAGCTCGCTCGACCAGATAGGTCCTATCACAAACAGCGTTAAGGACGCGGCGCTTGTGTTCGATGCGATACGCGGCGTTGACGAAAATGACGACACGTCGGTAGATTATAATTACGGGGGTCCGTCCGCAAACGCTTTGACCGGCGATATAAAGGGCTTGAAAATCGGCGTCGCGGAGGAATATTTCGACGGCATAAATCCCGAAATTAAGGACGCTGTCATGGACGCGGTAAAGCTTTATGAGAAGAACGGCGCGGAAATTATAAATGTCAGGCTGCCGATTCTCAAGGAAGCCATGCCGGTATATTACATTATCGCTTGCGCGGAGGCGTCGTCCAATCTGGGACGCTACGATGGCATTCGCTACGGCTACCGCGCGGATAATTACGAGGATATAGACGATATGATTTACTGCACGAGAAGCGAGGGCTTCGGGCGCGAGGTAAAGCACAGGATAATCCTGGGCACATACGTGCTTTCAAGCGGCTATTACGACGCGTATTACAAAAAGGCGTGCATATTGAGGAACAATATTATAAAACGGTTCGACGATATATTTAACACCTGCGATGTTTTGATCGCGCCGAACGCGCCCACTACGGCACCGAAGCTCGGTCATCACGGCGCGTCGGCGGTCGAGATGTACCTGTCCGACATCTGCACTGTTCCGGTTAATATTACCGGTATCCCCGGTATTTCCGTTCCCTGCGGCACGGATAAGGCGGGACTGCCGATAGGTATGCAGATTCTGGGAAAACGGTTCGGGGAGAACACGATTTTAAACGCGGCGTATTTTTATGAAAAGACAGCCGTATCGCCCGTTAAGGAATACGAAGGGGGTGTCCGGATATGAAGTATGAAATGGTCTGTGGAATGGAGACGCATATAGAGCTTGCGACAAAAACCAAGATTTTCTGCGGCTGCACAACGGAGTTCGGCGGTGCGCCGAACACGCATTGCTGTCCTGTCTGCACCGGTCAGCCCGGATCGCTGCCGATTTTGAACCGCAGGGTTGTCGAATACGCGGTGCGCGCGGGTCTGGCGGTTAACTGCAAAATCAATAACAACTCGCATATGGACAGAAAAAACTATGTTTATCCGGATCTGCCGAAGGCATATCAGATCTCGCAGTTCGACGAGCCGATCTGCGAGCACGGGTATATAGAGCTTGACAGCGGCAAAAGGATAGGCATAACGCGTATCCATATCGAGGAGGACGCGGGTAAGCTTGTGCATGAGCAGGGCACGACGTATATTGATTATAACCGCGGCGGCGTTCCGCTTATCGAGATAGTTTCCGAGCCGGATATCTCCACTCCCGAGGAGGCGCGCGAGTACGCGGAAAAGCTCCAGCTTATTATGCGCTATGTCGGTATTTCCGACTGCAAGATGCAGGAGGGGTCGATGCGCTGCGATGTGAATCTGTCTCTGCGTCCGGTCGGAACGACGGAGTTCGGAACGAGGACGGAGACGAAAAATATAAATTCGCTTAGCAATATCGTAAAAGCGATGAACCGCGAGATTGAGCGGCAGGAGGATATTTTGGAGAGCGGGGGACATATCGTTCAGGCGACGATGCGCTACGACGCGAACACGGACGAGATTTACCCGATGCGCACGAAGGAAAACTCCGACGATTACCGCTATTTCCCCGACCCGGATATTCTGAGATTTACAATCCCGCAGGAATTTGTGGACGAAACTAAAGCGAATCTGCCCGAGCTTCCGTCGGCAAAGCTAAGACGGTATATCGACGATATGAAGCTCCCCGAATCCACGGCGAGGGATATTTACAAATACCGCCGCGTATCGGAATTTCTTGACGATACCGTAAAGAAAGGCGCAAATGTGAAAAATACCGCGAATCTTATCATCGGCGGCATTTATTCGACGCTCGAGACCGAGGAGGACAAGGAAAGGTTTGATATAAAAATAACGCCCGAAAAGATGGCGGGGCTTGTAAAGCTTATAGACGATAAGAAGATAAACAAGAACAAGGGTCAGGAAACGCTTATGAAGATGCTCGAATCGGGCGATGACGTGACGAAATTCATTAAGGCGGAGGACACCGCCGGAATGTCCGACGAGGATTTAGCGAAAATCTGCGAGGCGGCGGTAGCGGCAAACCCGGACGCGGTTGAAAACGTGCGTAACGGGCGCGATAAGGCAATTAACGTTATATTCGGCTATGTTATGCGCGAAACGCGCGGCAAGGCGGATATGGGCAAGGTAAATAAAATTATAAGAGGATTGATCGGCTAAAATCCGGAGGAGACAATCCCGGCGCGGCTTCCCGCGTCGCACAGCAGTATGAAAAACCGCTTAAACGCAGTGTTTAAGCGGTTTTTTGCGGTACGGCATACACACGGATAAGGGCGAATTCGTCCGGGCGGGCAGACTGTGCGGGTCGGTGATATATATGTAATATAAATACGGCGGTACCATTTTTTGCGATATCAATTAAAGGTCAAGAGCCGGGAAAAATGTCACTAAAACCCATATCTTTTCACGAGAAATAAGCAGAATTGATGTCATATTGATTTGAATGAAATTTTATGCTATAATTTATAAAACGATAAAAAGGTGTGACAACAATAGTGATATAAAATGGAACAGAAGATTTGAGGAAAGCTGTTGCGCTGCGGTCAGCAGTTTACGCGGGAATGGATCGGAGGATTGAATAAAAATGAGCATTAGCTTTAAATACACAAACGGACAGGACAAGGATTTTATAATGCTTTGCCACAGATTAGACGATTTTTTGAATGAGCTTGTCGGCGGCGAGGAAAACAGAGCTGAGTATGTGCAATATAATACTCTTGACGATATTCATGACGTTGTTATGGCATACGATAATGACACGCCCGTAGGCTGTGCGAGCTTTAAAAAGTATGATAATGAAAACGCAGAGGTTAAACGCGTATTTATCCGCGCGGAATATCGCGGTAGAGGCATATCGAAAGAACTTATGAATTTATTGGAGGCAACAGCGAAAAAGCAGGGATATAAATATTTTGTTCTTGAGTCCGGCGAGCCGCTTGAGGCGGCTATGGCATTGTACCGCTCAATCGGCTATGAGGTTATCCCGAATTACGGTCCGTATGTCGGTATGCCGGAATCGGTGTGCATGAGGAAAGGGTTATAATATGAAGGATTACAGCATCCAAAACAAGCGGGCATGGGAATACAACGCTTATGAATTCTGGGTCAAGCAGACGGGTGAACCCGCGGAGAGGGCGAAGAAAATCAGGGAAAATCCAATCAGGCAGCTAAAGCGGTATTCGGAGTATTTTGATACATACAAGGGCGTAAAAATCGCGAACATATGCGGCTCGTGCGGCAAGAAAGCCATTCCGCTCGCTTTGCTTGGCGCGGACGTGACGGTTTTTGATATTTCGGAGGACAACAAAAGATACGCGTCGGAGCTTGCGGAAGCCGCCGGAGTGCGTATAAATTATGAGGTTTGCGACGTTCTGGAAATTGACGAAAAATATTATAACAGCTTCGACGTTGTTTTCATGGAGGGCGGAGTGCTGCACTATTTCCACGATATTGACGCGTTCATGCATATCATGTATTGCCTGCTCAAGGACGGCGGAAAAATGATATGCAGCGATTTTCACCCGTTTACGAAAATATCCGATATATTAAATCTGGAGCAGCCCGCTATGAGCTATTTTTCGACGGAAATCTTCGAGGGGGAAATGGCGCACGCGAGATTTTCTGATGATGAGACCCGCGGCAAAATGCCTAAATGCAGCTACAGAAAATATACCGTCAGCGAGATAATTAACGCGGTCATAAACTGCGGGTTTGTTTTGAAAAGATTTGACGAACATCCCGCATGGACGGACGATAATTTGCCGGGCGAGTTTACCGTTACGGCGGTTAAAGGATCTTCTGACTGACAGAAATTGTAATTGCGTATCTCAAATCGCTATTGTGCTGAATGGGAAGGTGTGCTATAATTTATATATAAGATGTTTTCAAAGGGGTCGGATCTTGTACTTACGAAAATATATGATAATATACCGGAATGGGCATCTGATGATTTAAAGGAGAATATCGTGCCGTAGATTTTTTCTGATCAATTGCATAAGGGGGATGATTTTCAGTGAAAACGTCATACATAATAAAACGCCTGCTGCCCTACCTTACAAAGCACAAAAAAATCATAATGCTTGATATTCTATGCGCTCTGTTTATGGCGGTATCAAATATGTTTGCTCCGATGATAGTAAGACATATAACCAATGCGGAAAATCTTACAATTGATTTGATCATATCCGCGGCTGCGCTTTATGTCGCGGGCATAGCGGGAACATCTCTTGCAAAATTCTATATGACGCATATGGGAAACGTGTTTGGCGCGCGTGTTGAAACGGATATGCGGTTTGATTTGTTTAAGCATTTGCAAAAGCTGTCGTACTCGTTTTATTCCGAAAATTCGATCGGACAGATAATGTCGCGTCTTACAAACGATTTGACGGACAGCGCTTCATTCGTTCATATTGTACCCGAGCAGCTTCTTGTCGCGGTCGGCACGATCATAATTTCATTTATAATACTGTTTAAAATCAATATTGCGCTGACGCTGGTAGTATTCGGATTTCTTCCGATAGTGTTTGTTATTACAAAATATTTCAATCATCGTATGAGAGTTACAATGAAGGAGCAGCGTGTGCGGGTGGGTGAGATAAATTCTCAGGCTGAGGACACGCTTTCGGGAATAAGACTTGTAAAATCATTCACGAACGAGCAGGCGGAAACAGACAAATTTGCCGAAAGAAATAATTTATATCTTAAAATAAAATCAAAAACATTTTTTCAGCTTGCGGGGTTCCAGACAACAACAAGCACTGTCGGCGGAGTGGTGTATCTTTCCGTTGTGGTTCTCGGAGCAATATTTATGCTGAACGGGAAAATCCTTGCCGGAGATTATGCCGCGTATTTGCTGTCTATCACTACGCTTTGGCAGTGCGTTGGAACTCTCGTGAATTTTACCGAGCAATTTCAGCGCGGCATTACCGGAATAGAACGTTTTGTGGAGCTTATGGACATAGAACCGGAAATCATAGATAAACCTAATCCAAAAACGCTTACGGGCAGCGAGAGCAGTATTGAGTTTAAAAATGTTTCATTTAAATACAGGGACGCCGGTGATTATGTGCTCAAAAATATCAGCTTCAAAATAAGCAAAGGCGAAAACGTCGCGTTCGTCGGACCGTCGGGCGGCGGCAAAACCACGCTTATTAACCTCATACCCCGCTTTTATGACGTTACAGACGGCGCGGTTCTTATCAACGGCTGCGATATACGCGACCTGAAAATAAACTCGGTGCGGAAAATTATCGGTATCGTCCAGCAGGATGTGTATCTGTTTTCGGGAACGGTCTACGAGAATATTATTTACGGCAGACTTGACGCGACGCGCGGGGAGGTGATCGAAGCCGCGAAAAAAGCCGGCGCGCATGAGTTTATTTCCGCGCTCGATAACGGCTACGATTCTTACATCGGCGAGCACGGCGTTAAGCTGTCGGGCGGTCAGAAGCAGCGTATAAGCATAGCGCGCGTATTTCTGAAAAATCCGCCGATACTGATACTCGACGAAGCGACCTCCGCGCTCGACAACGAAAGCGAGCGGTTGATACAGGAGTCGCTCGAACAGCTGTCACAAGGCAGAACGGTTATAACGATCGCGCATAGGCTCACGACGATTCAGAACGCGGATAAAATCATGGTGCTTACGCCCAATGGAATTGAGGAAACAGGCACGCACGGCGAGCTTATGGACAAGCGCGGAATTTTCTATAATATGCAAATGGCGGCGGCAAAGGAGGAACAGACAAATTAAATTTGTAGCGAAAAATGTAATCAAATCATTGTCGAATCCCGGAGTGGTTTTGCAGCAGTATTGAATGACGAAAACTTCGCAAGCGCATGCGTGACGAATATGACAGCGTTTTTTATAAGAATGCGCTGTATAGTCAGATAGACAATGTTTCGAAAACAAAGGAAGATAAAAAACCGCTCAAACGCAGTGTTTAAGCGGTTTTTATGTGGCACAGCACCCACGGATAAAGGCGAACTCGTTCGGGCGGGTAGGCTGTGCGGTATTTTAATATCGCTTTAATGTAGTATAAATGTCCGCATTTAGGCGAATTTTAGTTTGAAAAATCCGCATGGATACTATGTTTTTAAAAAGCAAAAATATCGATTTTGACAAGGTGCGTATAGTTATACTAACCCTCTCGAAATCGGGGTTCTAAATGTCCACGCAAAAATTAACGATACACGGTCAAGAGCCGTAAAAAATGAAAATTTGACGATAGAAATGCTCCGAATGAACAACGGTTCATCGGAGCGTTTTCTGTTTCAAAATTGTTGTTTTTCACAAGTCAAGAGCCGTAAAAAGCAAGCAAAAATCCCCACATCTCTTAATGGGGAACAAAAACAAGGTTAATAATTTATGGTTTTCACAAACTATGGTAAATGCAGGCTGGACAAAATGTAATCAAGTGTGATATAATTGAAACATAATATGCAGAAATACAAATCATAACTTGAAAGAGAGATGAAAAATTATGGCGTCAAGTAAAGAATATCTGCAATTCATTTTGGAGCAGTTGACCGATTTGGAAGAAATTACTTACAGACCGATGATGGGCGAGTTTATTATTTATTATCGAGGCAAAATTATCGGCGGTATATATGACGACAGGCTGCTTGTAAAGCCGGTAAAATCAGCAATAGCTTATATGCCGTCAGCTTCTTATGAACTGCCTTATGACGGAGCAAAGGAAATGCTTTTGGTAGATGAGGTTGAAAACAAAGAATATTTAGCGGGCTTGTTCGAGGCTATGTATGATGAATTGCCGATTCCGAAATCAAAAAAGAAGAAATAAGTTTTTGTTCGTCATAAATAAAATAGAATGATAAATCGGGATGTGCGGAGGAAATTATGGACTATATAATTCGGGAAATATCAGATAAAGAATATAAATTGCTCGATGATTTTCTGTATGAGGCTATTTTTGTGCCGGAAGGAATGTCCGCGCCCTCTAAATCAATTATCAATCAGCCGGAATTGCAGGTATATGTATCCGACTTTGGAAAGAAAAAAGACGATATAGGATTGCTTGCAGAAGCAGGCGGCAAAGTTATCGGCGCCGTTTGGGTTCGAATTATGAACGATTACGGGCATATTGATGATAATACGCCATCCTTCGCCATTTCCTTGTATAAGGAATATCGCGGCTTAGGTATAGGAACTGCTTTAATGAAAGAAATGCTTTGTATTTTGAAAAACGGAGGATACAAACAAGCGTCGCTTGCGGTTCAAAAATCAAATTATGCTGTAAGAATGTATATGAAAACCGGATTTGAAATTGTGAACGAGAACGACGAAGAATATATTATGCTCTGTCGCTTATAAAAACATAGCTCGCGAAACGAAGTTGAAAGGCTGCTTAATGAGGCGAGTAAAAATCGTTCTTTTCAAAAATTTGGGAACAGAATGTTGCAATGTGGTGATTTATTCGAACGAGAGGAACGATTTTTTGATTTGGTAAGCGCCAGACCGGAGAACTATGTTGAAGAATGGGTGAAATCTTTAAGCTGCCCGATTATACGAGCAGACGGCACAAAGTCAGTTGAAGAAAATTTAACTTTTATTATAGAGTGGTTGGAAAAATAATCGTTACTCCGTATATAAAGCTATTGCAAAAATGTGATAGCTTTTTTGCGTTTTATACCAAAAATCGAATTATGTCGAAAATGGAGATTTAGAAGGTTTTTCATAAAAGAGCAAGCAAAGCCAAAGGGTACCCTATTGGCGATTTTTGCACAAGCCATACTTTGTATGGAGTGCAAAAATATTTTGGGAACGAAATCCCAAACCCAGTGTAAAATCGCCTTTGGGCGCATTATACAGACCACCAATAAATTTTTCTGTAATTATGCCGCTGGGCGCGGGTTTAGATTGGTGATATAATTTTCTGTAGAATAAATTTTTTGTGGAGGATTATACATTGCTACAGATAACAACTAACGAAGGAGGATAAAAATGAATGCTGTAATATACGCTCTTTATAGTTCTGAAAATCAGCGCGAGGAGTCTATAGAAGGACAACTCCGTGAGTGTTCGGAATTTGCTGACAGAAAGGGCTACACAATAGTCAAAACCTATGCCGACAGAGCAATCTCCGGCAAGAAGGCGGATAACCGTCCGCAGTTTATGCAAATGATAGCGGACAGCAAACAAAAACTATTCGACGCTGTAATCGTGTGGAAAATTGACAGGTTTTCGCGCGACAAATATGACAGCGTTTTCTATAAGAATGCGTTAAAAAAGAACGGTGTCAGTGTCATATCAGCCAAAGAACCCATTGACGACACGCCCGAAGGGCAACTCATGGAAAGTATTTTCGAGGGTTTCTCAGTTTACTACATAAAGGATTTATCGGTAAAGGTCAGCCGAGGCATGACGGAAAATGTTCTCAAAGGCAAATTCAACGGCGGGACGCTTACATTCGGTTACATGATTGATGAAAACAAACATTTCCAGCCCAATCCCAATACCGCGCCCGTTGTGCAGGATATTTTTGTCAGATACGCAAGCGGCGAAACGGTTAAGAGTATTTTAAATTCTCTTATTGAAAGCGGTATAAAAAACAAGCACGGCAAGCCGCCTACAATCAATTTTGTTTCCGCCATACTCAAAAACCGCCGCTATATAGGCGAGTATCGTTTTAAGGACACGGTCGTTGAAAACGCGCTGCCGCCGTTGGTAACGCAGGACATTTTCGATAAATGTCAAAAGCGATTGGAGGCGAATAAGCGGACTCCGGCGCATTTCAAAGATACGTCGGACAAGTATATATTGACCGGCAAAATTTTCTGCGGTCACTGCGGCAGCACTATGGCGGGAGTGAGCGGTACGAGCAAGACCGGAGCTAAGCACCGATATTATCACTGCAACCGAGCCAAAAAGAAAAAGCTATGCGATAAAAAGCGTATACGCAAGGATTTGATAGAGAATTTTGTAATCGACTACACAGTAAATCTTCTCAACGATAAATCTCTAATAAATCAGCTTGTGGAAACCTGCTACAGCCTGCAAACAAATAAAAGCTCAACGCTGCCCACAATGAACACTCGGCTGAAAGAAATCGAAAAAGAACTCAATAACATTATGACCGCCATCAAGCAAGGCATATACTCGCCGACAATAAAATCCACGCTCGACGAATTAGAGGAAGAAAAGGCAAATCTCGAATTAGCCGTAACAAAAGAACAAATCGAGCGCCCCAAACTGAGCAAGGAGCAAATTCGCCACTGGATTGAGAAATTCCGTTTGATAGACAAAGACGACCTAACCCAGCGTCAGCAATTGATTGACGTTTTTGTGAACGCGATTTACGTTTACGATAATAAACTTCTGATTACTTACAACTACAAGGATGGCGATAAATGTATCAGCTATGATGAGATACAGGAATATATGAATAAAAAGGAAAACTCCGATAGTCGTAATGACTATCAGAGTTCGCCTTTGTCATTATGTGGTACGCGATCAGGGGCTCGAACCCTGGACACCCTGATTAAGAGTCAGGTGCTCTACCAACTGAGCTAATCACGCATATGCGCTTAATATCAAGCACGGATAATATAATACCACACGGCTTTCGATTTGTCAACAGTTTTTTGAAAAAAATTTTTATGTATCGGCACATCTTACGATGAAAACGGCGTGCGGGTCAAGAGGGGAAGAGAAGCCGCGCGGAGATATCGGCGGCGCCGGGCGTCTGAGGGGGCGATTTGTGAAAAATGATTACTAAACGGCAAGAATATTGTCGAGAATGTATAAGCAAAATTTATTGAAAAAGCCGGATCGATGTGATACAATAGTTATATAATATATTAACCGGGGAGGCTTATGTAATGAGCGAGGAACTGAACGAAATAACTGAGGAAGAGGTAGCGGAGGGCTCGCCCGAGGTTACCGTCGAGCAAACGGACAGCGAGCGCGTAGGCAATATAAAAATATCAATCGACGTCGTTTCGACGATAGCGGGCGTGGCGACAATGAATTGCGACGGAGTATACGGCATGGCGGGAACTCTTGCGGGAGACATTGCGGAGCGGCTCGGAGCAAAGAAAAAAAATCCGAATAAGGGCGTTAAGGTAGACATGAACGAAACGACCGCGTCGGTCGATTTGTATATTATTGTAAAATACGGCGTCCGTATACCCGAGCTCGCGTGGGAAATCCAGGAGAGCGTAAAGAACAACATAGAGTCGATGACAGGACTTTCCGTTGACAAGGTAAATATCCATATTGAAGGCGTGAATTTTGATGAGGACTCCCCCGAGGAGGACAGTGAAGTGCATCAGGAAAACACCGTGGAGGAGCAGGAAATATAAATATGAGCAGACAGACCAGAAGCCGGGCGCGGGAGCTTTTATTTACGCGCATATTTCAGTTTGATGATATGACTGATATAGACGAAGCCGTATCGGACACATTTGAAGATAATCCCGAATGCGAGGCGAACCGGGAATATATAGAGAACGGACTGCGCGGTGTGTACGAGCGCGCGGATGAGCTGGACGCGATCATAGCGTCGAAGCTTAAGAAGGGCTGGACACTTGCGAGAATTTCAAAAACCTCTCATGTTATCCTAAGGCTCGCGATATATGAAATGAAATACGGCGAGGACGTTCCGCCGCGCGCGGCGATAAACGAGGCGGTGGAGCTTGCGAAAAAATACGGGACCGCATCCGACGCTCCGTTCGTGAACGGACTTCTGGGCAGCGTGTACAAGGATATTCGAGAGGAATAATTGATGGAGCAGGTAAAACCGGAGCCGAGAGTAGCGACTGTTTCGCAGATAAACGGCTACGTAAAAAAAATTCTCGACCATAATATAATTTTAAATAACGTATGGGTCAAGGGTGAAATATCCAATTATAAACGCCATACTTCCGGACATCTTTATATTACCCTTAAGGATGAGGGCGGCGTGCTCAAGTCGGTAATGTTCCGCGGCGCGGCGCTCTCGCTTACATTTGAACCGGCGGACGGAATGAAGGTGATGGCGCGCGGACGCATAAGCGTATATGAAGCGGGCGGCGCGTACCAGCTTTATATAGAGGAAATGCGGAAGGAGGGCGTGGGCGATCTATACGCCGCCTTTGAGAGGCTCAAAAAGAAGCTTGCGGACGAGGGACTTTTTGACGATAAGCATAAAAAACCCATACCGCGCTTCCCGGACAGCGTGGGCGTTGCCACAGCTGCAACCGGCGCGGCTGTGCGGGATATAATAAACGTAATAACCCGCCGCAGTCCGCATACGAAAATAATAATCCGCCCCACTCTTGTGCAGGGCGAAGGCGCGAAGGAAAGCATTAAGGGCGCAATAGAATATTTCAACCGCGAAAAAAACGCGGACACGCTTATAATAGGGCGCGGCGGCGGCTCCATAGAGGATTTATGGGCTTTTAACGAGGAGCTTGTCGCCCGTGCGATATTCGCCTCGGAAATACCGATAATTTCGGCGGTCGGACATGAAACGGATTTCACAATCGCCGATTTCGCCGCGGATCTGCGTGCGCCCACGCCGTCGGCGGCGGCTGAAATAGCCGTTCCGGACTCCGCGGAGCTTATATCGGCGATCAATGTTATGCGGGCGCGCATAGAGAGAGCCGAGGCGAAGCGTATCGAAAACGGACGGCTGGTATTAAAGCGGTTTAAAATGCGCACACCGCGCGATAAGATAGAGGAATATTATCTTAGGCTCGACAGTCTGATGAAGCATATGGACAGCGGCTTCAGACTGAAGACGGGCGAGCGGGCAAAGGCGCTTGCCGCCGCGTCGTCGAAGCTCGACGCTCTGAGTCCGCTCAAAACGCTTACCCGCGGCTATTCGATACCGATAAACGCGGACGGCGCAGTGATAAAAAGCGCGAAGGAAATGAACAGCGGCGACGAATTTTGTCTGCGTCTGCACGACGGCGAAAAAAACTGCATAGTTAAATAAGGAGAATAAAAATGGCTGAAACCAAAACATTTGAGGAACAGCTTGCGGAGCTGGAGGAAATTGTAAGAAGGCTCGAGCAGGGGAGAGTGAGTCTGGATGAATCGCTGTCGCTTTTCGAGCGGGGAGTGAAGCTTACCAAGAGCTGTCAGAAGATACTCGACACGGCGGAGAAAAGGGTAAAAATACTCGTGTCCGAAGACGGGGAAATTGTTGAGAAGGATTTTGCGAATGAAAACTGACGAATTTGAAAGCCGGCTTGCGGCGCTCGCAGAAAGAACGAACGGGGCGCTTGCCGGATATCTGCGGGAAAGGGATAATCCACAGGCTAAAATATACGAGGCGATGTCATACAGCGTCTTTGCGGGAGGCAAGAGGCTCAGACCCGTTTTGCTGCTGGAATCGTGCGCCGTATGCGGCGGCTCGGAGGAGGAGGCGATGCCGTTCGCGTGCGCGATGGAAATGATACACACATACTCGCTTATCCATGACGATTTGCCGGCAATGGATAACGACGAGCTGCGGCGCGGACGACCGACCAGCCATATAAAATTCGGCGAGGCGACGGCAATTCTGGCGGGGGATGCGCTTCTTAACAAGGCGTTTGAAGCTATGGCGTCGTCAAAATCGAAAAACGCGCTCAGAGCCATGAGTATTATCGCCGAGGCGTCCGGCACGGAGGGAATGATAGGCGGTCAGATAGTGGATATGGAAAGCGAGGGCAGGGAAATCGATATAAACGCTCTTGAATATATTCATTCACTCAAAACCGGCGCTATAATCCGTTCCTCATGCGCCGCGGGCGCCGTTATAGGCGGCGGGAGCGAAGGCGATATCGCCGCTCTCTGTACGTTCGCGGAGAATCTCGGCATAGCGTTTCAGATACGAGACGATATTCTGGATGTGACAGGCACCGAGGAGGAGCTGGGAAAACCGATAGGCTCGGACTCGAAGCAGGGAAAAAACACATATGTAAAGCTGGTTGGTCTTGATCGCTCGAGGGAGCTCGTGAGCCGGTACAGCGGCTATGCGAAGACGGCGCTCGAGCCGTTCGGAGAGCGCGCGGAATTCCTTGCCGCGCTGACCGATCATCTTACGGGCAGGAACAGTTAAGAAGAGTCCGAGGCTGCTTTTCGCCTATAATAATACGCGCCCCAAATGCGTTTAGTCTTTGGGGCGCGTATCGGATTGCAGCGGCATTTTTATTCCGTTTTTATCAAAAGCATTTTTTATCCGGCGCAGCAGCTCGCGGTTCACCTCGTACTGTGTGCCGGTTTTGCAGCGCGCCGTTATAAGCAGGCGCACGGATACGGGTCCGAGCTCGTCTACTCCTAAAAGCCGCGCTTCTCCGGTCAGATCCGTCATATCCTCAGCAGCATCGGCAAGCGCGCCGCGTATAACCGACATTGCGCGGTCCACTGATTCATCGTATGAAATATGTACGCGCACGAGCACGCTTTTGCCATCGCGGCTGTGGTTTACAATGCGCGTCATATTCCCGTTTGGAATAATCAGCCTTGAGCCTTCGAAATCCTTTATGACGGTAGTGCGTATCGTTACGGATTCGACATAGCCGGTGAAATCATCCACCGTCACCAGGTCTCCGACCGCGTATTGATTTTCCAGCAGTATAAAAAATCCGCTTATCGAGTCCTTTACTATGCTCTGAGCACCCAGACCCGCCACAACGCCAACCACGCCCGTGGCGGCGATTATCGACGCCGCGTTGATGTCGAAGAGTATCTGCATGACGGATACGGCAGCGATGAAATATATTATTATAGTCAAAAGCGTCCTGAGCACGGAAAAGAGCGTGTGCATTTTGGGCGCGTTTTCCGGATTGCGCGCCCGGGCGGCGCGGATGAAATTTTTTATTATCGAGCCTATTATTATTCTGTCCGTGATTACGGCGATAAGCGCCGCGAAGGCGGCTTTTATAAGCCGGCTGCCGGCGATAAAGGATATTATTCCGGATAAATTCATGCTAAATCCCCTCCCTGATTTAAGTATAATATATTCGTTCCGGTTTGGCAAGCCGTTTTAAGCTGACGGAAAATAATTTTTTTTACATTTTTTACATAAAAATAATTGAAAAAACGGAAGAAGTATTGTATAATGTATATAATATGAATTTTTATGGGAGGAAAAAACAATGGGATACATGGAAACCTACGAACGGTGGCTTTCGTCGCCGGTGGTGGACGCCGCGTCAAAGGCGGAGCTTGAGGCAATCAAAAACAACCCGAAGGAAATTGAGGAGCGCTTTTACCGGGAGCTGGAGTTCGGCACGGCGGGTATGCGCGGGATTCTGGGCGCGGGCATCAACCGTATAAACATCTACAACGTTCGTCAGGCGAGTATGGGCGTTGCGGAATACGTTAAAAAAGCCGACGGCGCTCAAAAGGGAGTTCTTATCGGCTATGATACGCGTCATATGTCGCGCAGCTTTGCCGAGGAAACGGCAAAGGTTCTCGCAAACGCAGGAATAAAGGTGTATTTGTTTGATACGGTCCATTCGGTGCCGGAGGTGTCGTTCGGCATACGGACGCTGGGCTGCGCGGCGGGAGTTATGGTTACGGCGTCGCACAATCCCAAGGAATACAACGGCTATAAGGTATACGGACCCGACGGCGGTCAGCTTCCGCCGGAGGCGGTTCAAATCGTTATCGACGCTATGGAGGCGACCGATATTTTCGACGATGTGACATATATGGAGCTTGATAAGGCGATAGCGGACGGAATTGTGGAAATCGTGGGTCCCGCGCTGAACGAGCAGTTTATTGAAACCGTTATGACGCAGCAGCAAAATCCCGAGGCGGTGCACGAGGTTGCGGATACATTTAAGCTTATCTACACGCCGTTTCACGGTACGGGCTCGCGTCCGATAAAAGAGGTCTTAAAGCGCATAGGTTTTAAAAATGTGCTTGTGGTTAAAGAGCAGGACACCGAGGACGGCGATTTCCCGACGGTCAAATCTCCCAATCCCGAAAATAAAGAGGGCTTCACAATCGCCATAGAAATGGCAAAGGAGCATGACGTTGACGTAATAATCGGCACGGATCCCGACTGCGACCGCGTGGGTATAGTTGTCCGCGACAAGGATGGCGTTTACCGCACGCTGACCGGAAACCAGACCGGCGCGCTTTTGGTCGAGTACATTTTACGCTCGAAAAAGGAAAAGGGAACTCTTCCGGCTGACGGCGTTGTTATAAAGACAATCGTTACGACCGAGCTTGCCGCCGCGATCGCCGAAAGCTACGGCATGGAGGTCATGAACGTGCTGACGGGCTTCAAGTACATCGGAGAAAAGATGACGGAGTTTGCCGAGAAGCATAATCACACGTATCTTATCGGCTTTGAGGAAAGCTACGGCTACCTTGTGGGAAATCATGCGCGCGACAAGGACGGCGTTGTGGCAACTATGCTTATAGCGGAAATGGCGGCATATTACGCGACAAAGGGCAAGTCTCTCTACGAGGCTTTGCAGGATATATATAACAAATACGGCTATTATGACGAGCGCACGCTTTCATTCACCATGCCCGGCAAGGACGGCATGGAAAAAATGGCGGAAATCCTCTCGAATCTGCGCTCCGACCCGCTCGAGAAGGCTGCCGGAATGGATATAGTTCTTTATACGGATTATCAGAAGCAGACAATAAAGGACAATGCGGGACATGTATCGCCGTTAAAGGGCTTGCCGAAATCAAACGTGCTCAAATATAACCTGTCCGACGATAAGACGTATTTTATAATCCGTCCGTCCGGCACGGAGCCGAAAATCAAGCTCTATCTCGGTACCTTCGCGGATTCCACGGAGGAGGCGGAAAAAATTCTCGATAAGGTGCTTTCGAGCGTTAAGGAGCAGCTCGGACTGTAATAAATTCAGCTTTATTTTTCATTAAAACCTTCTTGATATAAGAGGGGAATTGCTTAAAAAAGCAATTCCCCTCTTTGTTATCACATAAATTTATTTAATTTGAGAAGCTCGTCGAAAATCCTGTGCGCCGCCTCGTCCTTTGTCATTTTCGGGAGCTCGGTTATTCCGGAGCGGGTTATAAGCGTAATCACGTTTGTGTCCGAGCCGAAGCCCGCGCCCTCTGTTCTGAGGCTGTTCGCCGCTATCATATCCGCGTTTTTGGACTCGAGCTTTTTTCGGGAATTTTCTATCACGTTTTCCGTTTCCATAGAAAAGCCGCATATGAGCTGACCCGCGCGCTTATTTTCGCCGAGAGCCTTCAGTATGTCCTTTGTGCGCTTAAGGGCGACAGACATGCCGCCGTCCGATTTTTTCAGCTTGTTTTCCGATTTCTCGGCGGGGGTATAGTCGGACACAGCCGCCGCCTTTATTATTATATCCGCGTCTGCGCGCTTGATAACCTCATTATACATATCCTCCGCCGATATTGCCTCGACCACATTCAGATATCTCGGGAAAACGACCTGCGACGCGGCTTTTACGACCGTAACGTCAGCGCCGCGCGCCGCCGCCGCCTTTGCGGCGGCAAGTCCCATTTTGCCGCTTGAATGATTGGTGATAAATCGTACCGGGTCGATAGACTCCCGGGTTGCGCCCGCCGTCACGAGCACAGTTTTCCCCGACATATCCTTTTCGTGCGAAATGCTCCGTTCGATATAGTCGAACAAGGTTTTCTCGTCCGGCATACGCCCGTCGCCGACATCGCCGTTGGCAAGCATACCGTTTTCCGGCTCGATTATTTCATAGCCAAGATGGGCGAGGTAGTCGATATTCTCCTGTACGATCGGGTTGTGGTACATATTATGGTTCATCGCGGGCGCGATTATTTTCGGGCACGTACACGCCATAATCGTCGTGGTAAGCATGTCGTCGGCGATCCCGCCCGCAATCTTTCCGATTACATTCGCGGTTGCGGGCGACACGATAAACGCGTCCGCGGCTTTTGCCAGCGCCACGTGCTCGACGCTGTACTCAAAATTGCGGTCGAACGTATCCGTGAGACATTTGCGCTTAGTAAGCGTTTCAAAGGTGAACGGATTTATAAAATTTTCCGCGTTTTTTGTCATTATTACCTGCACATCGGCTCCCGCCTTTATGAGCCTCCGCGCAAGATTGGGTATTTTGTAGGCGGCGATGCCGCCGGTGACGCCTATTACTATAAATTTTCCTTTCAGCATTGTTTTCCTCCCTGCATATTCAGCCCTGACGGCTCGTCCGCCGTCCGATCCTGTTTGATACCTACACGCGGATATATATCCGTTATGCCGGCGCTTCAGCAGCTCCTGAGCGCCGCCGACATTTCTCCGCCGAAGCTTGTTATAACAAAATGACCGTCCGACATAAGCGTTTCCCCGGAGACTGTATATTCAAACGGATAAAGAGCGTCAAAGGAATTCAAATCCATAAAAGAATAATAGCTGCCGCCGTCGGTTTTCATAGCCGCACGAAGCATGAAAGCCACCGCCTCCGGTACGTTTACCCTGCGCCTGATGACTGCGTAGCTTCCCGGCTTGACCGCGCGGATCGCGCCGAGCTCCTTAACGGTAGCAATAATCTTATCCGCGGAATGACAGAGCGTAGACCGCTCTCCCCATTCATCATACAGCTTCCGCTTAAGCATGCTCAGGGTAATAATATCGTTAAATTCCGCTATTCTGCCCATAATTTTGCATATGTCCGCAAATACGGGATAAACAGCCATAAGCATACACCAGTGGATCGCCGCGTCATAATCCGGACAGCGCCCGATAAGCTCGGCGGCGTCCCGCCGGAGGTCTGTTATATCCGGATTATCGTCGTAAAACCATACATGCATCAAAATCTCTCTTGTTTTGCGCAGTACGGTCGGGCTTTTTATTTCAAACGAAAGGTATTCGTTCATCTTCTCTTTATACTCGTCCTCAGTCAGACCTTCGCCGAGAAAATCGACTGCCTTATTCAGCCATTGCAGTTTAATTTTTCTGGACAGACCGACAGCCTTAGCCATTGTTCTTCACCGCCTTTATTTTTATAAACGGAACTATTACCTCGTCAGAGGTGATTCCGCCGTGGCTCATAATGGATTCGCCGCGCGCGTCGAAGGAGCTTCCCGCGCCGCAAATCAAATAATCAAAATCCTTGTTTAAAAAATATTTGGGAAAGTCAATAACCGGATATTTGGTCATAAGCGCCTGCTTGTCTGCGAAATCCTTTAAAACAAGCATCCTGCGGCTTTTCGTTTCAATTTCGACCCCCGTTTTCATAAGCCTTCCCATACCTATACATGGTGTATTGCCGTGGTCGGAGGAAATATAGACGTCAAAGCCTTTTTTCAAAAGCCGTTTCACCAGCTTTACCAGCTTTCCCTGTTTAGCCAGAATGCCGACGTCATTAAACATGCCGGGACGCCCGTGTATCTGAGCGTGGACCATATCGTCCACATCGTTAATGATTACGGCGGCGCATTTTACAAAGGCGCTGAAATCCGCGTCAAATCCGCGCTCGTATCCTATCTGCTCCGGAGAATATCCCATGCTCTGCGCGCATTCGGTAAACTCGGATCTTTCCCTGCTCTGATTCCAGGGCTCAGCCAGCCGGCTCGGATATTTGCCGGAAAGCAGGCATTGCCGGGAAACAGACGTGGTAGTCGGTATCATGGCGTAAACGTCCGATTTTTCATATCGTATGCCGTCGAAGCTCTGCGAAATGATCCGCCAGTCAAATTCCGACATGCCGTCCATGACAATAATAACGAACTTATCGCTGCTGTAATGCATGTAATCCATTGCGCGGCTGACAAGCACGGGACTGTCTCTGTCAATTACGGAAGAAAGCTTCCCGTATTGCGAAAGAATGAAATCGGCGAATTTCGAATGAATATCGTCCGTTTCCGCTTCAATATCGTATTCAGCCGCCATGCTGTCAACAGCCGCCTTTAAATTCGCGGCGCAAAACCAATCCTTGTAATTGCGTGCCCCGGCTGCAATCCTGTGCATTTCGTCATTTTTTATGCGCAGATACTTTTCGATATTGCTGCGGCTGTAGACCACATTGCTGATAAATTGCCCGGCAGCCCGATATCTGCGCAAATCCGAAAAATTGCTTTTGTAAGCGATAGACAAAAGGTCGTAATCTATTTTTTTCGCTTCCTTAACGGCTGCCGCATTAAGCATCGGAAACAGATTGGATACGGAGGCGGTAAAGCTCCGGAACCGCTTAAGCACATCATATGGGATATAGCTGTGTTTACCGGCAATCAGAAGGAATTTGCCGTCATTGCCCGAAACGGCGTCATCATGCTCCAGACGCAGATGCAAATCGTCTTTGTATCGTATAACGCGGAAGCCGCGCGCCGCGAAGTAATCGCTGTATTTTGTTTTATCGTCAAGCTTATCCTGGTCAATCAGAATTATGCGGTCCGAAAATTCGGCTGACGATTTTTCAAACAAATAATCCGCAAACATCGCTGCGCCTCCAATCCTTCGGGAATTACCGGTCTGCGGTATACCCATTTGCTTTATAAGCGGTTTATACTCTGCTCAGGCTTATATCGTAGTACATCAAAAGGCTGCTGTCCTCCCGAATCGTTTCCTCGGGCAGGCGCTTTGCCATGTCTATTATAGCCTGATAGTCGTTATCCTTCCAGAGCTTTGCAAAGCCGGCGCGGATGGCTTCGGATCTGAATATTTTGAGGCTGCCACCGGAGGACTGATATTCATGAAATTCCTTCAGCAGATTTTTTTCGCGCAATTTTGCGATATCGCCGCTCCTGGTCAGGTCGGGGATATACCAGCGTCCCTTGTCATCCTTTAGGAAGTTCTCCTCCAGAATAACGGAGAGCTCCGGCATTTTTTCGCGTTTGTCAACCGCTTTAAGCTCCTGCATGAATTTGGGCATAAGCTCACGGTATGCCTGCGGACCCTCGCCGCTGTCCGGGTCAAGCTGCCGGTACAGCCAGCCGATAGCGGATTTTTCATCGGATACGAAAAGATTGAATTGCAGCGGTTCGATATCGCTTACCGCCCGCGCCATGTCATATTCGTTCACCTGATGGGGAAGGAAGTACATATTGTCGCGTTTTAAAAAACGCTCGTCGAGCCCCTTATAAAAGGCTGACGCGTCAAGAGGAACGGCAATTCCCTGCATAATGTGGTACGCTACCATGCGGTCGAACAGGACGAATGCCTGTCTCTCGGCGACGATATCAAGTCTGCCGTTTTTATCGGAGCCGACTGCTACGGGGACGTTGGACAAATGCTGACGCACGAATGCCCATGCGGTTTCCTCTGTTCCCGCCTTCAGGCGGAATTCCCGGGTGAACTTATTTTTCGGCTTGTATGCGGAAATGACCAAATCCTGTTTGACCGCCGCCGTGTTCTTTATCTGAGTATATGAGCTCTGCTTTTTGTCGAGCGTCCTTACGTCGGCAATAATGAATCCCGCGCGGCTGAGGCTTTCCTGGATCGCATTCCACACGGCGTTTTTGGAGTTGTGAAATTCCACGGTCATCCAGCGCCCGGGCTTTAATACACGGTAATACTCCCCAAAGCATTTTGTCATAAGCGTCTGATATTCAACAAGACCCTTGTGCTGAGAATTATTCATGATTGCTTCGGTTTTGTTATTTGTCGCCGTCCTTAACCACGCTTCCCATATGAAGCTGAGTTCCGAATACATAAGGTTGTCGCCGAACGGCGGGTCGGTAAAAATGTAATCGACGGAATCATCCGGGACATTTGTCTGTGTAAGTGAATTTGTGCTGATAATGCGGTCCTCGGATGAAAACTCCGCTATGGTATTTTTCAGCTTTTCAATTGCGCGATATTTTCCCTGAACCCAGTCAAGGACATTCCATTCCCGAATCATGGAGCCGATGTAAAGCGTTCCCGACAGAATCATATTGGGAAAGCCCGAGTTCAGCCTGAACCGCTGAAGCTTGCTGACGCCCTGCATCACACCCGTGACCACCGACATCAAAGCCGTGCGGATATCCTTATTTTCCACGCGCATGATCGAATCCCACAAGGCTGCGAGAACGAACAGGTTTCTTTTTGTGAAAAAATGGTGGACCCTGGTTATGCCGCAGTGATATCCGGCGCGCCAGCTGTCGCCCCATTTTCCGCCGATGCCCATCATAAGGTCCGTCGGGTACCAGTAAGGGATCACGGAGCTTTGGATTTTGGCAATAAGCCTGAGATCCTCATCATCGGGCGTTTTTGTATGCTCTCCGTCATAATCCCGATACGCGATAAGAACCGGAACCTGTCTGGTGGTGCTCACGACCTCTCCGACGGCTGCGTCATAATATGATTCGATCGATCTTTCGCAATTCTTTTTTTCGAGCTCAGCCATACATGACGGGCACTGAAATTTTGTTTTGACGCTTCCGGTTTCCTTGTCCACGGCGCAGTCCCAGAACACGAGCTCGTTTCCGCAATGAGGGCAGATAAAAACGTCTGAGTATACAGTGTAATTTATATGACATTTTTTGCCGTTCCCGTTATTGGTTTCATACATCCGGGCGCATTCCCCGTGTACCTTTTTAAAAATCCGGTCAAAGGCACGCTTGAATTCCCGTGTGTCAACGGCTGTGTTATAAACGGAGGATATATATGAGGCGGCGGGGGAGAGATCGCTTATAACCGCGCGCCTTTTGCCCCATCGTTTATCCGGAAATCCGCCGGCAAATTCAAATTCAAGAGAACGATTGCCGCTGCCGCACATTTGAGCGGCAACTCCGGTCATACCGGTACCGCAAAAACCGTCGAAAACAATATCCCCCGGGTTTGTATAGTGCATTATATAGCGCATGATAGCCTTATACGGCACCTTGGTATGATAGCTGTGAGCGTTATAAACGGGGTCCTTTTTCCCTTCGCGGACGTCCGCAGCGAACGGCTCTCTGTGATAATCGTCATCAGTCTCGTTATAGGGGGTCCCCTTTTCGCGGACGAACGCTTCGATAAAAGGATTCGGGCAGGCTGTATAATAAGGCGCATCGGAAAGAGCGATGATGTCCTCATCGCTGCCAATCGGGAAGCCTTCGACATTCCTGATCGTATCTATATCCTCCTTCGTGATACTGCGCTTTTTCATTGTTTATCCTTCCCTTCTCTTGACTGTGATGCGGAGAGTGGAGGCGTCCTTGCCCGCAGTATAAGCCGAAATCATGTCGTTTAGCTTCGCCTTAAAGGACGCTTCATCCATAGGAGGAAGCTGCTCCAGCATTTGCATCAGGTTTTCAGCCTCTATAACAACGGGCTCATAGTTTTTAAGCAGCGCCTGAATGCAGGCAACGAAGAAATCGTCAACAAGCCCGGGAAGCTCGCCTGAGGCTGCGAAATCGTCAATTACTCTGACCTGCTTTGCGTTCAGATATTTCTTCTGACCGGATACGAGCGGGTCGGAGATGGTGCCAAGAAGCATTTTTGTCCATTCGGCAGTCAGCTCGTCAATGCGGCGTTCAATGTTATCCGGCTGACCGTATATATCTTTTGTTTTATCCTCGAGGCTGTAGCGGCAGTGCGGGCAAACGGGATTCTGCTTCAGCTCCGCGGGAGTCAGATCATAGCAGACCCTTAAGGAGGCAAGCTCCCGCTCAATCTCAGTCAGCTTTGCGCCGGACAGGATATCGATACGGCGCAGACTGCGAAGATTATACAGCTTCCGGCTTTCGCGAACGGCAGCCACACGCTTCGCATCGCTTATGCCGAGGCGTTTTCTCTTGTGAGCCTCGAAATATATGCCTATGTATTTTTCCTTGATTTTTTCAAGCTCGTCACAGACCGTTCGCGCCGCCGCGCTGCCGGCTGCGCCGTTTAAAATACCGCCGCGGATATCGCGGAAGCGCGCTTTCGCGTTTTCAATGTCGGATTTTATCGCCGTGCCGAGATCTATGTATTCGATCCCGGAAATATAAGCGACCTCCGGGGAGCAATCCGTCTTGAAGGTTACATATTCGGGAATGAGCGACAGCAGCCTGATATTTTCAGCCAGCTCCTCCACCTGATCGGTCGAAAGCCTGAAATTGCTCAGCTTTGCTGGAGTATTGAAGCGGGACGGGTAATTGCCGAATTCTTTTTTTACGGCTGCGCAGGCGATGCGCATCATTTGCATAACCTGCGGGCTGACCAGGGGCTCGCCCCACAGCTCAAAATCGTCCTCTAACCTGTGCTCGCAAAGAACCGCGCAATTGCAGAGCTCCTGAGCCCTTTTCAGCAGCTCCTCAACTCCCTTTTCGCGGTCGTTCGGATTATCAAGCAATGCGGGATTGATGTTCAGCGCATCAAACAGCTTTTTAAGCTCTGCGACGGAAATCTGCGCGGGTCTGGAAAGATACCTGAATTCATAAAGCTGCGCCGCGTTGATTTTCGGGACCATATCCAGGGCGGACGCGGTAATCGTCTGACCGTTATTCAGTGTAATCACGCAGTATCCCGCATAAACCATCGACAGAAAAATTATCGGAGTAAATATATGCCAGATGCGGAATTTCTTATCGACCTGCCAAAGTCCCTGCTGTTCAAAGATATCGGAATAATTTAAAACTCCCTGAGGAGGCAGAGCCCTGACCATGTTGATGTAGTAAGAGGCATATTTCGATCCCTCCGGACGGATCTTATCGCCGTCGAGTATCCCGAAGCTTTGCAGAATTTGTACGGACTGCTGAGTTTTCCGTCCCGCAAAATGGTCAATGGCCGATCTGACATTTTCAGCTATGTTTCTTCGTGTGATTTTGGTTTTCATTACCGGGAAATCGGGATAAGCCGCGTTAAAATATTCGTCCAGGCAAACGGAGGAGGCAAGGTCGATAGTATCGCCGAGGGAATCCGTCCCGCGGCAGCCTTTAAGAAGCTCGAGCAGCTGATAGCTCTCGCCCTTATAAGCCACTTCAAAACAGGTATTTCTGTTTTCGTTCAGATGCCTGACCAGAATTTTTCGAAGCATGTCCGCCTTGTTAAGATAGGCATTTTTATCCTTTCCTTCGCTGATGTCCGCAAGGCTGGAGGCGGCGGAAAACAGCGATATTGTTTCTTTAAAATCATCGCCGGACTTTAGGTAAAAATACACCTCATCGTCTGAGTCGGCGGTGTTTATCCGCACATCAGTATACGGCGGCATGATATGAATGTAGAAGTCCCGTTCCGGCTGCGCCGTGCTGCGTTCTCCCGGGAGCCCCATAAACAGATAGCCCTCGCGGAATATATTGTGAGATTCCCAGTTTAAATCGTGTTCATAGATATTAAAGCCGGAAACGTATGGTTTTTTATCCCACTCCAGGCAGTTGTAAACCACCCGGTAGAAATAACGGTTAAGCTCGCCGTCAGCCATCAGAGACGCCTTCTGCCTGATTTTTTCGTCGTAGTCCACC
The DNA here is from genome assembly GCA_947626135.1 of uncultured Clostridia bacterium. Lineage (GTDB taxonomy): Bacteria > Bacillota > Clostridia > UBA1381 > UBA1381 > 12844. Next base: position 8,234 of record CANQQZ010000004.1, on the reverse strand, counting down.
ACCTTGTCCACGTCAATGAAATATTGACGATTGGCGTCGTTGAAGATGATGAACTGACCGGAGACGGTGGTCATGATATCCTGAAGAGTAACCTTTACGATACTGAGAAGAAAATCGGCGTCCTGCTCCGGCATCGGAAGATGCAGGCAAAGGTCGTCCTTTAGATTTTCCGCGGTCAGACCGAACGGTACATCCAGCCCGTCGGTGGTCAGGCGATGCACACAGAGCGCATAGATAATCTTGATTGCCAGGGGCTTGTATGCCTCCTTGGGAAACGAACGGTTTATGATATCCTCCAATTGTCCGCCGGCGTTTACGACGCGGCTGATTGTAACGTCGCTCTTAAGCATACCGTTGGATTTTATGGAGTGCCAGTAATCGTCAAAGGAGATAATGCCGGGCGCGTCCTCCGGCACATCCGTATCGAAAATATTTTTTATTGCCAATGATATATTTTTCAAAATATGGCGGTGCTCGATAAGATAAAGCTTATTGAACACATCTATGTACGAGGGGTGGATCGGGAAGAGATCCACAAAGTCGTCCAGCTTCGATGACATGCCCGTATAAAGCTTGCAGAATTTTTCGAGATGAGCGCGGATGAAGGCTTTTTGCCCGGGCGTTTTTTTAAGGATGCGCTCGGATACGACGTAGGACGTCGCCTCCTTGGTTATGATAATCTGCGTGAAACGATCGCTGACATGCTTCAGCGTATCGGATACGAAGCTAAAGCGCGGATTATCGAATATTTTTTCCTGAACGCCAAAAATTACGCGAAGATTTGATTTGGAGCACATCTCGCCCAATGCCCTGAAAAATTCCAGATCCAATACGATTTCGCGCTCGTCGCGGGAGGATAAATATGATAAAAATTCGTCCACCACAATTAAGTAGCCCTTGCCGGGATACTTTTCCGAAAAGGCAAGCATCATATCCCGTATGAGTTTTTTGTTATCTCTTACGGTATTAAAGTCCGGTATATCGAATGAAATGCCCCGCGCATTAAAATCGTCCCGGATAAAGCCGAACAGGATCTCGCGCAGCGGCATCGTTACGCCGCCGATCTCAATACGAAGGACCTCAAATTTGCCCGCGATCCGCTTCATGCTTTCGGCAAATCCGGCATTTTGCAGGTAGCGAAGATTGCTCTCATCATTTGCGACCGCCGAAATTACAGACATCAGGTGCGATTTGCCGGTTCCGTAGTTGCCGACGACAAGAACGCCCTTGTTGTCAATCACTTCATCCATTTGCAGCTGGTCTATAACAGCCATGCGGAGATTTTGCGCCATTGTATCGGACATCATATAGGTTTTGACATATTCACGGGCTTTATCCGCGTCGTCGGCAGATGTGAGCTGGATAATATCCTCAATCGGATTAAAGCTGATCAGTTCCGAATATTTCATAGATCCTGTTCCTCCTGTCAAATGATACAAATGATGTCATAGTCGCTTATTTCATAGGTCCGGTAATCCGCGCAGCCCTCTTCGGCGTATATCAGCCTCCCTCCGGAACAGCGTCCCGACCAGATCAGGCTGTACGGCTTGCGTTTGTATGCCGAAATCAGAATTTTCATCACATCGACCCTATAGCCGGGATTAAACATCACATCAATATCTTTTATTACCGGAAAATCCGGCAGGGTCTCAAGCAGCCGTATAAAGCATTTTTCAAGCTGCATGGTTCTGCGCGCGGGAGTCAGGCTTATGAGCTCCGCCGCGAGGGGCTTATTCGCTGAAACGGCGGCGGACGCCGTTTCCGGAGGCACATTGATATAAATCGGCAGACTGTACGCCGACTGTTTATCCGTTATATTTCGGGATTCGATTACAGCTCCCACAAAAGCGCCCCCTCCGTTTTCAAATATTAAGCCTCACGATATCCGCCAAAGCGTTATGTTACAATGTTCTCCGAAACACAGAAATCTTTGATTTCGTATTGTTTCGTGAGGTTATTATAACATAACTGCAAGGCGGCACTGTCGCCGCAGCGTTATGTTTCAATGTTCTCCGAAACACAGAAATCTTTGATTTCGTATTGTTTCGTGAGGTTATTATAACATATATTCTGGCGGATTGCAATCCCTTTAGGGCGGGGAGATATGTTTACAGAAAAAAATTTATCACCGGCAGTGATAATTTCCGAAAAGGCTATTGCACTTTCCCGCGCGGTCGGGTATAATACGCATGAGGTGTTATATATGGCGAAATCCACGGACGATTTGATGAAAATATTAAAATCCGAACGCGATGTAAATCATTATATCGAGGAAAATTCGGAGGATATGATAAGCGGCGAGCTGCGCGAATACTTGTCGGAGCTGCTCGCGGAAAAGGGTCTTACAATAGCGAAGGCGGCGCGCCGCGCGCAGATGTCGGACTCGTATTTTTACAAAATCAATCAGGGCGTAAAGGCGAACATCAGCCGCGATAAAATAATTCAGATGTGCTTCGGGCTGGGGCTCAACATCGAGGAGAGCCGCCGGTATATGCGCATGGCGCGTGTCGGCGAGCTGTACCCGAAAATCGTGCGCGACAGCGTAATTTTGTTTTGCCTCGAAAAGCATATTGATATAATCGAGTGCGATAAAATGCTTATCGAGGCGGGCGAAAAGGCGTTGCTGCGGGAATAGATTGGACATCGCAATATAAAATCGGAGAGTATGACCGCTCTCCGATTTTTTTGTCGTTTTACTGTTTTTATCACTGTCAGTCCGATATTATTTTTCGGCAGTATGCTACAATATTTTCAGATGAAAAAAGCGATTATCATTGCAAGCAGCGTAAGAACGCCGTAGACGTAGAAAATAATCATCGGCACGCTTGTAAAGGGCAGATACGTTACCCTTGCCGCCGCACGGGACAGCTGTTTTACGCTTCCGTAACGGCGGCGCGGATTTACGGCGGTGCAGCGCTTTATGACGCGCTTCAATGCGCCCTCGTACATTTGCTCATATGTGAACCTGCCGCCGGTGAGCAGCGCGTTCATAAGCATACCTATCGCGAAAATATCCGTTCTTCGCGTGGACTGTCCGAATCCGAACTGCTCCGGCGCAGCGTAATTCTGCGTACCGATAAACTCGGTATCGGCTGATTGCTCCTTCTTGTACGTCCGCGCGTTGCCGAAGTCGATAAGGTAAAATTTATCACCGCCGGAATAGATTACGTTCGATGCGGTGATGTCGCGGTGGACAATACCGTCGCGGTGGATGGGCGTGAGCGTCCGTGCAAAAAACGCGGTGAGCGTCCGCATAAATTCGGGCGGGAATAAAAAACCCGCGTCAAGCATTTCCTGCAAGGATTTGCCCTCGGCGCGCTCCTCGATAAGCACGAAATAATCGTTTTCGGGGTAAATGTCGATCACGCGCGGTACACCGGCGTATCCGCTGCGGCGGATAAGCTCGTACACGCCGTACTGCTCGGCGGATATGTATTTTTTTACATACGCTTCACCTGTGTCGGTATCGGTGACAAGAAGAATATTTTTCTTCACATCGAGAAAGCCCGCGTCGGTATATCCCATAATTATCGCCTCCGGGTGAAATTATAGCATACGCGGCGCGAGTGTGTCAATAAAAAAGGCTATTCAAATAAATCGCGCGACAAATCGGATGCGATTTTGATCAGCAGCCGCTGTTCCTTGGGAGTGCGGCGGGAGAGCAAAGCGAGCCACTGCTTTTTATTGTCCTCCGCCTCCTCTATCGCGGCTTGATTGACGTCGGACATGAGGTAGTCAAACGTGACGTTAAGCGCGTTTGCGAGCTTGATGAGGTTCGTTATATTTACGCCGCGCCGACCGTTTTCAATCTGCCCGAGGTAGTTGGACGCGATGTCGATACGCTCCGCGAGCTGCTCCTGCGTGAGGTTGAGCTCCTTGCGCCGCCGGCGTATCCGCGCCCCGATATATTCGCTTGTGTATGGCAATTCCATCACCGTCCGTTCGTGGGATTGTGAAATATATACAAAATTATTATAGCAAATTTCTACAAAATAATTACAGTAATGTATTGCGAATAAATATTGCAATATGTTATAATAACCTTACGATATCAAATGCAAAGCATTTGGTACCGTAGAGAACATTGATTTCTTTAATTACCTTACGGTAAATATTGAAATAAAAAAACAAAAAATATTCAAAGGAAGGCGTGAAAAAAATGAGTGATGTATCAACGGGAGTAATGGCGGGGTTATTTGTGATTTATTCAATAATGATTTTTTTAATGTATTGGAAATCGGTATTGATTGTATTCGACGGGTTTAAGGCTCTGCTGCAAAGCATTATTGTGGCAATTTTAGGCGGCGGGCTTTTAATGGCACTTACCTTCTATTTCTGGAAGGCGGCGATAGTCGTGATAATTCTTGCGGGATTGGGTTTTGCTTTTAAGGCGTCGACTGCCAGCGGAAAGATTACGGCAATAATACTCGCGCTGTTTCTGGCTGTAATCATAGGAAAGGTCGGGGCGGACAGCACGGGACAATATTCCGGCAAAACCATTGCCACGACATATGACACCGTTGAAACTCCGGCAAGCGATGTAATGCAGGGCGCAAGCGATTCCGGCGAGGATGATTTGTATCAGGACGCCTCGGACCTGCCGGTGGAGTATGACGAGGAGTATATTGCCGACAGCGTGGAATATCGGGCGGACGAGGTTTCGCAGCTGAGCAAGGATGACGTCGAGTACCTTATAAACGAGATGTACGCGTATCATGGGTATATTTTTTCAAGCGACAAGTATAAGCAAATCTTTGGCTCTATGGAGTGGTATACACCTTCAACAGACGATATGTCGCAATGCGAAGCGGAATTTAACAACATGGAAAAACAAAACATGAAAACACTGACCGACTACGCAAAATCGCAGGGCTGGAGATAATACGGAAGGGAGCATAATAACGGTGGATTTTAACTATCTTGGATACGTTATATCATATTCTGTTCCGAGAATAAATTATATACGCATATTTTATAAATTCCAGAATATTGCCGATAACGCCTGCGCCACGGCGCGCAAGGCGTATAAACAGTGCGGCAACGCGGAGGGTGTTGTAGCCAATATGGCGACGCTGTTCAAACGGGATGTTTTTATAAACTCCATGCTTGTCCCGGCTCAGAAATATTTGGAAAACCAGAAGATTTACGCCACAAATCTTAAAACGCTGGAAAATCAATGTATTTCATACTATAATTCAAAATTTAAAGAAGCGATGGAATGCTTTGAAATGGAATACAATTATATTGAATATGAAAGCGAAGGGAAAAAGGAGTACCGTCACGACCGGAAAGCAAACAGAACAAAGTTCCGGGGCTACGGATACAATCTTTCCAGCCAGCTTAAGGAGAGCGCAAAAGCGGGCGCTATAAACATGGCGACAGGGCTTGGGCATTCAATGGTCAATGTTGTCGGAAATGCCGCGACCGGCGCGGCATCCGCTGCAAAAAAGGCGATGCTGTATGGCGATAAAGAGAATATAGAGTTATTTGAATTTGCCGCATATGAAATAAGCCAGTACGTAATGAACAAGGTCATATCTGTAATAAAATCAAATACAAATATAAAATTCAGCGAGATAAGCGAGGAGGAACTGGACGCATCCGACACCATACGGAAAAATCTGGCGGAGGGAAAAATCCCCGAGGCTCAGATAAAGGAAAACGTTGTCAAAATATTAAAAACAAATCCGACACATATAGGCGTATATAAATATACCATCAACAAATGGGGCGATGAGAAGGGCGAAGTGGAGAAGCTGGCGGATTATTTCGACGTTGACATAAAATCCTATAAGAAGCAGAAGCTGGAATCGGCATGCGCTCAGTACATAAAGCCTAAATCTATGGTCGAGGAGGAGGTGCTGGAGCAGAAAAACAAAATCCTTGATTTATGCAGAATCGTGGGATACCCTTCGGCGGAATTTACAAAGCAGCTGGACGAGCGGCTTAAGGTAATAGATGAAAATTTGAGAACAGTGGAGGGCGTTATGTACCCCACGCGGGAGACCGCGCAGAAGGTGCGCGATGATATCGCTCTGTTTAATCTCAAGGTTGAAGAATATGATTTTTACGCGGTGGATTTATCGGATGAGGAAAACTGTAAAAAGACCGCCGGGTTTTTTTGCGGGCTGGATTATAAATACGATAAATTTACGGAAATTGCTCAGTCTAAAATCGACGAGATAATCAAAAAGAATATCGGATGTCAGCAGTTAAAAAAGGAACTATCCGTTCCGGACGGATTTTTGGAAAGATTCAACGAATATGCGGACAACAGCGACGCTTTTTCGCATATGGGTAAGCACGCGAGAAAAATTGATTTTATAACCGATAAAAAATACAAATTTCCGGAGTTCACCGAGGAGCACGGAATGCCGATCCTGTTTTGCGATTTTACGTCGCTATGCTCATGGAAAACCGCGTTGATCCTGACCACGCGCGCTATTTTTGTATTTGGGAGCAACGGTACAAAGCGTATTGAATTTAACGATATTAAGACAATCGGCACAAAAAACAGTACGATTTCAATCGCGCTGAAATCGGGAAATACCATAGACGTCAGCGCGGCGTTAATAATGAAAACGGAATTATTGGAGAAATGCGTTAACGATATAGATTATGTGGCATCCGTTATTGCGCAGCTTGACCGTAAGCAAATCGAGGAGGAGGTCCGCAGGCATACGGACAGGTTAATTACGGAGGCTGCCGCCGCTAAGCCTCAAAAGAAAAAAAATCAAACCGTAATGAAGCTGACGGAGGAGGACGACAGCCGGGAGCCCGAGAAGGTCAGGGAGCGGTCGAAGACGAAAGCCGCTGTTTTATCGGTGTTCTTAGGCTGCCTGGGCGTCGATAGGTTTTATCTGGGGCATTATATAAGCGGAGTTTTAAAAATGCTGACCTTCGGCGGATATCTTATCTGGTGGCTGATAGATGTTATTCTTATATCGGCGGGCGTGTTAAAGCCCAAAAAGGGATACTATTTAAAACGAAATAATGATATACCCGCATTGCCCGCCGCCGAAAATAATAATGCCGGAGAGGAAATGCACGAGGAAAAGGATACGGAGGATTAAACGGAAAGGATTTGGAGGGGATTTGCGTATTACGATTTTATAAAAGGCAGGGTGCGGATTATGAGCGGGAACCGGCGGTATCGGACGCCGCGAGGTATATTCATAATTAAAGCGTCCGCGTATACGGGCACAGTCATGCCGGCTGTGCTTTTTTTTATTTGCGAAAAAAAAGAAACGCTCCGCGAAAATCCCGATAAGCCGGGGCGCAATATAAAAATGGCGGAAAATCCGCGGTCGGCTGATAAAACAGCGTTTTCGTGATAAAATAAACGAATAAGGAGTTGTTGACAATGAAAAAAATTTCAAACGAGAGCGTTGAAGAATTCAGGGCTCATCTTCAAAACGAGGAATGCGCGGCGGCTACAACGGAAAAGTATGTTAGGGACGTCCGAGCGTTCCGCGCGTGGCTGCGCGGGGCGGAGCTTGACAAAAACGCCGTTCTCGCTTACAAGGAGCGATTGATAGAAAATTACGCGCCGGCAAGCGTTAATTCGATTCTGTCCTCGCTTAACCGTTTTTTCCGTTTTACGGACCGGCACGACTGCCATGTGAAAACGCTGAAAATTCAAAGGCAGATTTTCGCGAGAAGCGACAGGGAGCTTACAAAGGCGGAATACGAGCGGCTTTTGAGCGCCGCGCAGAAAAAGGGAAACAGGCGGCTGTATTATCTTATGCAGACGCTATGCAGCACCGGAATACGTATATCGGAGCTGAGGTATATCGACGCGAACGCCGTGAAAACCGGAAGGGCTCAAATCCGGTGCAAGGGCAAAATGCGGGTGGTTATACTGCCCGCGCCGCTATGTAAAATGCTCCGGGGATATATGAAGGAGCGGGGCATAACCGAGGGCAGCATTTTCCGGACCAGAACCGGCAATCCGATAAACCGCAGCAACGTATGGAAAATGCTAAAGGCTTTATGCGGGAGCGCGGGAGTTATGAGGGATAAGGTATTTCCGCATAATTTCCGCCATTTGTTCGCGAGAACATATTATTCTATCCAAAAGGACGTTGTGCGGCTCGCAGATATTCTCGGTCATTCGAGCATTAATACGACAAGGGTTTACACGATGGAAAGCGGAAGCGTTCACCGCAGACAAATACAGAAGCTCGGGCTTCTGCGATGCTGAAAAAAATACAACATAATGGAAATTATGTTGT
>CANQQZ010000003.1 GCA_947626135.1 uncultured Clostridia bacterium | reverse complement strand
AATAAAGATGATTTTGAACGTGAGCATAGACGCGAGATAATTTTATTCGAGGCTGCGCGGAAATATTTATCGTCCGTCAGCGATGGTAATAAGCTGCCGAGTGTAGAAAGTCTGAATACAGAGCTTGCGGAATTAACGGAGCGTAAGCAACAGCTTTATGCGGAGTATCGGAAATCGAAAAAAGCTCTTTCGGAAATGGACGTTATTAAGGCGAATGTTGATACAATTCTCGATGTCCCGAAACGGCGTAATCGGGAGCAGGAGATTGAATAGGCAAAATACGGTCAAGAGCCGTAAAAATTGAAAATTTGACGATAGAAATGTTTCACGGTTCATCAGAGCATTTTCTATTTTAAAGTCGCCGAATTTTACAGGTCAAGAGCCGAGAAAAAAGGCGAAAATACCCATAGCTTTTGACGGAGAGCGAAAACAAGGTGAAATTTAAAGCAGGAGGAAAAACTTGAAAACAGTTTAAAGAATATGCAAAAGAGCATAACCCGTTTCGCAAATAAATTCATTTAGGCGCATTATACAGACCGTCGAAATAAATTTCTGTAATTCTGCCGCTGGGCGCGATGTCTAATTCGTAGTATAATCTTCTTAAAGAAAATTTTTACGGAGGTTTTTACCATGAACTTTATCGAAGAATTATACTATGGAAATATCCGACCAAGCACGCAGGAACACATCTCAACGGAAACGTACAAGCAGGCGACAGCGATTATTTCACGGATAACGGCGCAGTTGCGTGAAACGCTTTCCGAGCCGGAACGCACTTTGTTGGAGCGTTTAATCGAAGCTAACAATGACGTTATCGGAGAAACAGGGGCGGCTGAGTTTCAAGTTGGTTTTGCGTTAGGCGTTCGCATGATAATGGATTGTTCATCAATGAATATCGAAAAAATCACAACAGGTAATGATTAAAAAACAGGAGGATGAAAAATGAAAGCAGTGATATATGCTCGCTATAGTTCTGACAATCAGAAAGAAGAGTCAATCGAAGGTCAGCTCCGCGAGTGCAAGGAGTATGCCAACCGCAACGATATAGTAATCGTAAAAAACTACATAGACCGCGCTCTATCTGCCAAAACGGACAACCGACCGGAATTTCAGCATATGATTAAAGACAGTCAAAAAGGTTTGTTCGACATGGTGCTCGTTTGGAAGCTGGATAGATTCGCTCGAAACAGATACGATTCGGCGTATTACAAATCAATTTTGCGCAAGAGCGGCGTTAAGGTAGTTTCAGCTAAAGAGAGTATTTCGGACGGACCGGAGGGAATTATTCTTGAATCAATGCTCGAAGGCTATGCAGAATATTACTCGGCGGAGCTGGCGCAGAAGGTCACACGCGGTATGACCGAGAATGCGTTAAAGGCGAGATATAACGGCGGCACTATGCCGCTCGGTTACATGGTCGGGAAGCGACAGGCGTTATGCGATAAATCCCGATACCGCGCCGATAGTTGAGGAAATTTTCACTCGCTACGCAAACGGTGATTTGATTATTGATATTGTAAATTCGCTGAACAGCCGAGGCTTTAAGTCCACGACGGGAGCAAACTTCAATAAAAGCAGTCTGCATATGATGCTGAAAAACCGCAAATACATAGGCGAGTACAAGTACAAAGATATTGTAATTCCGGGCGGCATACCGCCGATTGTTTCGGAGGACTTTTTCAAAAAGGTTCAGCAGCGAATGCAACGCAACAGACACGCTCCGGCGAAGGAGAAGGCGAAAATAAATTATTTGCTCAGTACAAAGCTGTTCTGCGGCAAGTGTGGCGCGCTGATGCTCGGCGAGAGCGGTTACGGCTACAAGAACAATATGTACCACTATTACAAATGCGCCAATACCAAACGTCGTAAAATTTGCGATAAAAAGGCGGTCAGGAAAGATTGGATCGAGGATTTGGTAATCAATTTGACGAAGGAGTTTGTGCTGAACGACGACGTTATTGAGCGAATCGCGGAAACTATATACAATTTGCAATTCAAAGAAAACACAATTTTGAAAGCATTGAAGAAAAGTTTGAGCGACGTCGAAACCGGAATAAATAATATGCTCGACGCAATTCAAATGGGAGTTGTGACTTCCTCGACAAAACAACGCTTGGAGGAATTGGAACAGCGCAAATCGGATATTGAGGTTTCTATACTGAACGAGGAAATCGAGCACCCGACATTAACGAAAGAAAATATTGTGTTTTGGATCAGCAAGTTTAAATATCTGGACAGGGACGTTGAGAAAAATCGACAGTATTTGATTGATACGTTTGTAAATTCGGTCTATCTTTATGATGATAAACTTGTTATCACATACAATATCAAGGACGGAACGAGGACGATTACGCTTGATGAACTGAAAAATTCGGATTTGGTGCAACACGATTCACCAGAAAAAGTCTCACAACCACGCGGGTGGATATTTTTTCATAAATATTATCAACAAATGTTATATTCTCCATTGCTCCGTGCCGCAAAAATTGTTAACAGTTAGTTCATTTGACAATAGAGTTAACGTATGATAAAATTAATATACGGAAGGCATGAGAAGAAAGAAAAGGAGATGACTGCATTGAAAAGGGACTATTCGGAAATAACGCCGCAGATTTATTCACTGGCGGAGCTGTGCGAAAATTACGGTCAGATTGACAGGGAGCTTTATACAAAATACAAGGTCAACCGCGGATTAAGAGATTTGTCGGGCAACGGCGTCCTCACGGGACTTACGGAAATTTCGGAGATACACGCGAAGGAAAAAACCGAAAACGGAGATATGCCCTGCGCGGGGGAGCTTTACTACCGCGGCTATGACATAAACGAGCTTATCAAGGGAGTAATACGCAATCAGCGTCAGGGATTCGAGGAAATAACGTATTTGCTTCTGTTCGGTTCTCTCCCCTCGGCAGGCGAGCTTGAAGCCTTTGAAGAGCTGCTATCCAGCTACAGAAGTCTGCCGAACTCCTTTGTCAGGGATATAATAATGAAGGCGCCGAGCGATGATATTATGAACTCGCTCGCGCGTTCCGTTTTGACGCTTTACTCCTATGATAACAACGCCAACGACATAAGCCTGCCCAATGTTTTACGGCAATGCATACAGCTTATCGCTCTGTTTCCGCAGCTCGCAATTTACGGCTATCAGGCATATGATTACTACATCAAAGACTCAAACAGCTTCTTTTTCCATAATCCGGATCCCAAGCTGTCCACAGCGGAAAATATACTGTATATGCTGCGTCCGAATATGAAATATTCGCCTCTTGAAGCCCGTATACTCGATATGGCGCTCATTATTCACGCCGAACACGGCGGCGGAAACAATTCGGCATTCACCACGCATGTGGTAACATCGTCCGGCACGGACACATACTCGGCAATAGCCGCGGCGTTGGGCTCGCTGAAGGGTCCCAAGCACGGCGGCGCAAATTTAAAGGTATGCGATATGTTCCGCAGCATAAAAAAGGAAGTAAGAGACTGGAACGATGATGATGAAATCAGCGCATATTTAAACCGCATAGTTGAAAAGGACGCATATGACAGAAGCGGGCTTATCTACGGTATCGGTCACGCGATTTATTCCGTTTCCGACCCCCGCGCGCAGATTTTCAAGGCGTTCGTCGAAAAGCTCGCCGTAGAAAAGAACCGCGAGGACGAATATCGGCTTTATGCCGCCGTGGAACGCCTCGCGCCTGAAATTATCGGCAAAAAACGCACAATGTACAAGGGCGTCAGCGCAAATGTCGATTTCTACAGCGGATTCGTGTATCAAATGCTCGGAATACCGGAGGAGCTCTTCACGCCGATATTCGCAATCGCGAGAATATCCGGCTGGAGCGCGCACAGACTCGAGGAGCTTATAAACGGCAACAAAATTATACGCCCCGCATACAAAGCGGTGCAGCCGCGCCGTAAGTATACGGATTTGAACGAAAGATAAGAAAATCCCGCAAAGCCATCGCTTCCGACGGCATGGGACAGCATAATAAATAGCTTGCGGCGGAATTTTAAGGAGCGTATCGTAACGATACGCTCCTTTACTGTTATTCCCCGCAATAAACTCTCAGATTATTCCCGCTTGCACTTCGACAGCCGCGCCGACACCATTGTTTTCGTCTGAATTTTCAAGCAAGTATTTTGCGGTGTAGAGTATTTTCAAATGTTGATTTTTCAGGCATTTGGAACACTTCTTTTGAATTGGAATATATTTTATAATACAATTTTCCAAGGCGGATTACAATAGGCAGTGCATATTTTGTCGTATGGTGTGGCGTTTTATACTTTTTTTTAAATTTGTATTGAAAAAGTATGAAGTTGTGGTATAATAAAAGTACCACATTATTTTTATTACTGTATTACATATATAGTATTATTTTTTTAATATTTAACTTTGAATATTCATTTTTTGAATATTCGTATTTTGCATATTTTTATCATACCAAGGTTATGCTTTGTAAAAATGCAGGCTTTATATATTGGAATACTTTGGCTATGATAGATAATACTTTATAGGATTCTGATATAGTAATAAAAATGTGTGGTAACATTAAATCCAAGCCGCGTTTTTTATGCGTGGTATTGGATTTATGTACCACGCATTTTTAATTGCGTGAAAATATCTTACATAACAAGGTGGTGGTATTATGTTTTCAGTAATCGTATTGTTTTCTATTGGTTCTGAAAATGGATTATAGCAATTATAGGCAAAACCATTATTATCAATAACAGCAGAAAGGAATTGAATTATGGAAAAATACGCGCTAAATAAAAATACAAAAACATTACATCTTATTGACGGTTGTTGTCATTCAAAGAACATAAAGAAACCGTCGATAACTTTTGAATTATTTAAAACAGAAGATGACGCAATTTCAAAACATCAAAATTATATAAAACACTGCAAGATTTGTTTTAAGAATAGATAAAAACAGAGAGGATGATTATTATGGAAGAAAAAAGTTTAGGTATAGGAACATTAATCCCCACAAAAAACATTTTCCTAATTTCTATTGCCGGAAGCATTATATCACTGATTATCGGATTGATTTTTATGGGGTTGGCAATAACCATTTTTTCACCATCATATTATTACGATACGGAGCAGGAATTTTGCCTCATCCTGTCTATTATTTTTTATGTACTTGCAGGAGTACTCTTTGTATGTGGTATAATTTTTTGCATTTATTGGGCAAAGGTTGAATTAGCCATAACAAATAAACGCATTTATGGCATTACATTCGGTAAACGTGTTGATTTACCTATTGATTCAATTTCAGCAGTTGGAACAAGTATATTATGGGGTATAAATATAGGTACGTCATCAGGCAGAATACATTTTAAGTTCATAAAAAACAAAGATGAAATACATTCTATATTGAATAAATTACTTATAGAAAGACAGCAAGAAAAAGTAACCGCAAAGATTCAACTCATAAGTAATGCAGACGAATTAAAAAAATACAAGGAGTTGTTTGATCAAGGTGTCGTTACTCAGGAGGAGTTTGACGAAAAGAAAAAGCAGCTATTAAAATAACAACTTTATTGATTGAAAGGATGAATTATATGAAAAAAATAACATCTTTATTATTAATATTAATTATGTGCATTGCCTTATCTGCTTGTGGAGAGGATGCTACAATTAATGAAAATGATATTGCAGGAATATTTGCTGTCGGAACACTGCAGGAAACATTAAAGAACCCTCACAGTCTTAAGTTGTTTTCTGTTACAAAGAAAGAGGACAGTCGCGGAAACATTCTTGTAAAGATCGAATATAGTGCAGAAAACAGTCTTGGGGGAAGCGTTGAAAATGACTATTATACAGTCTTAACAAAACCCAACTATGATCAAGAAGAAGATGTTTGGTCTTGTGGCTTTGAGGATGGATTTAACATATCAGTCAGACTTGATGATGTTAATAATGCATTAAATTCATTACAAAACAATTCGGGTAACAGCCAAAACTCTGCGCAAACAGAGGCGAAAAGAGATTATGAAAGAATAGAAAATGAAGAAAGTTTAGATGTAGATAAAATTTCTAATAATTTAGACTATTTTACTCAAATTCATAATACTACCAAATCAATGAATGAACTACGCAATACATATTAAACATAAAATCTTATTCATAAGGGGCGGCTTGCCGTGTGCCGTAATTGCGGCGGTTTATGGAAATAGAAGAAAATGTTTGATTAAAACGGCAAATACGAGCCGTAATTATATTGGTTTAAGAAAGGAAGTTTTGGTTATGACGGCTATCATTATAATTTCTGCACTCGTAGCAGGTGTAATTTGGGGAGTGGTTGTAGATAAAGTTATAGAAAACAAAGGCTATTCATCCAATTGGTTTTGGTGGGGATTCTTTTTTGGGATATTCGCTCTTATTGTGGCTCTAACGAAGCCTGAAGCTCCAAAAACAAAAATAATATCCGATACTAATGATAGAAGCTGGGAATGTGTTGCATGTGGCGCAAAAAATTCCATGTATGTTGGCACTTGTTCTTGCGGAAACACTCGAGAGAAAAATGCGCGCTTAAAAATAGAAAAAATTGAACAAGATAATACATCTGTGACAGAATTAAACAATTTAAATAAATTAAAAAGCTACAAAGAATTGCTTGATCAAGGTGTCGTTACTCAGGAGGAGTTTGACGAAAAGAAAAAGCAGCTATTAGACTTATAAATCCTATTCCGAGGCGGTTAATCAAAACCTTTAAGGGGACGGAGGTTTTCGGGAAATTCTCATTGAAAAAAATTTTTATCCGTCTCAGGCGGTTTATTCTATCACCAAAACCATAAGAAATTTATGCAAGCTTTTTGGACGCGGAATTTTAAGGGGCGTATCGTTACGATACGCCCCTTTATTTCCCGCAATAAACTTTCAGATTATTCCCGCTTGCACTTTGACAGCCGCACCACCGTCTCCACGTGTGACGTATGCGGGAACATATCCACCGCGGCGGCGCGGGAGATACGATAACCGCGGCAGGCAATGCGCTTTACATCCCGCGCGAGCGAAGCGCTGTCGCAGGACACGTATACTATTCTCCCGGGCTGCGCGGAGCATATGGCGTCAATTGTTTTTTCACTGCTTCCCGAGCGCGGCGGGTCAAGTATTACAACATCGGGCGTCGCGCCGCTTTTTATCAGCTCCGGAACTATATCCTCCGCTCCCGCGGCAAAGAACTCGGCATTGCGTATGCCGTTAAGCTCCGCGTTCCTTCGCGCGTCACGCACCGCGCGCTCATTTTTCTCCACGCCGATAACCCGCCCGGCGTTCTTTGCCGCCGCAAGAGATATCGTTCCTATGCCGCAGTACAAATCCATAACCGTGTCATTGCCGCCTATATCGGCAAAATCGAGCGCCGTTTTGTAAAGCTGCTCCGTCTGCCCGGGATTTACCTGCAAAAATGATTCCGGTGATATGTCAAATCGTATACCGAGTATGTTTTCCGTAAGCGTTTCCGACCCGTAAACGGTATGCAATTTTCCGTTATTTTCAAGCATTACGCCGGATATTTTTCCGGACGCCGCAATTAAAGCGTCCGCAAGTCCGCGCTCCTCCGGCAGCTTGCCAGCAGCGGAGATCACCGCGGCGATTTTACCCGACGCGCGGCTCGACCGCACAAAAACGCTTTTCAGCGTTCCTTTCCTTCCGTCATAAGCCCTGATTCCGTGCTTATTCGCATGATCCGCCGCCGCGGCGGCAATTTCCGCAAAATCCGCGTCGCAGATAAGACAATGCCCGATCGGAATAATATCACGGCTTTTAGCGGAACTGAATCCGAAAATCACGCGCCCATTCCTCTCGGACGCTCGAAAAACCGCTTTGTTGCGATAATGATCCGTATTCGGAGCCGGAATAAATTTATCAAGAACGAAATCCTTAAAGCCGCCTATGCGCTTCATCGTATCTTCGACCATCATCCGTTTGCATTCAACCTGGGCGCCGTAATTCATGTGACGGAGCCGACATCCGCCGCAGCGCGGAAAATAGGGGCACTCCTGCTCCGTTCTGTCCGGCGACGGCTCTATAACCTCTATAAGCTCCGCTTCGGCAAAGCTTCGGCGGACTCTGATTATCCGGACCTTTACAACGTCGCCTCCGGCTGTCAGCGGCACAAACACCGTGAATCCGTTCACGCGCCCCACGCCGGACCCCAAAGCCGCAACGCTTTCTATACAAATCACATATTCCTCGCCCACGCTGACCGGTATCATGTTCTTCTCCCCGTTATTCAAAATATTTTCTGTCCAGACTGCGATACTGTATCGCCTCGGCAATATGCGACGCGTTAATATTCTCGTCGCCGTCAAGATCCGCGATTGTACGCGCCACCTTTAATATACGGCTGTGCGCCCGGGCGCTTAATCCGAGCGTATCAAAAGCAACCTTGAGCATTTCGTTATCCTCATCGCTCAGAGCGCAGTATTTTTGCAGCATACCCGCCGTAAGCTGCGAATTGGAGTATATGTTCATTCCCTTATAGCGCTCCAGCTGAACCTGCCGCGTGCGGTTGACGCGTTTTTTTATCTCGGCGCTCGACTCTGTTTTTGCGCGGGACGTGAGATCGTCGTAATCTACGTTCGGGACCTCAACCTGTATATCGATACGGTCAAGCAGAGGACCGGATATTCTGCGCCGATAGTTGTTTATCTGCTTCGGAGTGCAGGTGCATTGCCTGCGTCTGTCGCCCAGATAACCGCAGCGGCACGGATTCATGCTCGCTATGAGCATAATATTGCATGGATATGTAAGAGTGGAGTTGACCCGCGATATTGTCACCTCGCCGTCCTCAAGCGGCTGCCTCAATACCTCAAGCACATCGCGGTGGAATTCCGGAAGCTCATCCAGGAACAGCACGCCGTTATGCGCGAGCGATAATTCGCCCGGCTTCGGCGAAGAACCGCCGCCTGAAAGTCCGGCTGATGAAATGGTATGATGCGGCGAGCGAAACGGGCGATTTAAAATAAGCGGCATATTTTTGGGCAGCACTCCGGCTATGGAATGGATTTTTGTCACCTCGAGCGACTCGTCGAACGTCAAATCCGGAAGAATCCCCGGCATCCGCTGCGCAAGCATCGTTTTTCCCGTTCCCGGCGAGCCGATAAGCAATACGTTATGATTTCCCGCAGCCGCTATTTCAAGCGCGCGCTTCACGTTTTCATGTCCCTTAACGTCACGGAAATCAAGCAGGCTTTCGGCGCTTCGCGAAAAATACTCCTTTAAATTCACAGTATGCTCCGCGATGCGGGCGGCTCCGGTAAAATGGTCGCATACCTCGCGCAGCGATGCGGCAGGATAAATGCGCACACCGTCAATAACGGCTGCTTCATTTGCGTTATCCTTTGGAACGAATATGTTCCTGTAACCGTTTTTGTATGCGTAAATCACCATCGGCAGTATGCCGTCAACGCTGTTTATGCTTCCGTCCAGGGACAGCTCGCCTATGAACATCGTTTCATCGGCGTCATCTACAGTCATCTGATCCGTCGCGGCAAGAATCGATACCGTTATCGGAAGGTCATAGCCGGCTCCGCCTTTTTTCTGGGATGCCGGCGCAAGATTGATTATTACGCGTTTTGCCGGGAACCGCAGCCCCGTGTTTTTTATCGCCGCTTTAACGCGCTCCTTCGCTTCCTTTACAGCCGCGTCCGGCAATCCGACTATCTCAAACGCGGGCATTCCGTTTGAAACATCCGTCTGCACCGACACCTCAAAACCGTCTATGCCCATTAATCCGCATGTGCTTATCTGTGAAAACATTTTTGTTCTCCTTTTGTAAAATAGGATTTGTATATATCGTTAGTCTATTATACATCTAAAATCCAATCTTTACAATACCCTTTTTGCAAAACCCGCTTCGGCGGGATTGATTGCGGACGACGGCATCCGCCGTAAAATCCGAAAAGCGTATCCTTCGGGTCGGACAAATCCCCGCGGATTTTATTATTTTTTTCAATAAAAAGCGCGCTGATGATATTTGACCGATATGCAAATCTGAAATACAAATATGGACGGCGGAATTCCCGGGCAAGAGGATATTTTGCGGACACGGTAGGGAAGAATGAGAAAATAATCAGGGAATACATACGGAACCGGTTGGAGGACGATTATGCCACGGATCAAATATCGATAGAGGAATATATGGATTCGTTCACGGGAAAGCCGAGGAGAGGCTAAAAAGACAGCCATCGGAAGGTGGCTGCCTATGATGATGATGCGATGACAAATCTTCGATGCCGCCTTAGAGGCGGCTAGCAAGTGCTGCCCCTTATAGGGGCTGTGAAAACCACTAGTTCACTAGTGGTTTTTATTGGCTCAGTTTTATAGATTGTATTATGAAATTGGTATTGAAACAACAAAAGTGTACTATAACAGAATATTTAATCCTATACGTTTCCGCTGATATGTGTTCCTGCGCGTTTTGTCGATTTGTAACACATCAATCGTAAACCTAACCGACCGGAATAATAAAAAACGTACTTGATTTTTGCAAACGGATATGTTAAAATAGCGATGAATATAAAGTTTTTACCTGAAAGGGCTTTTAACATATCATTAAAGTTAAATACTTCATGTTTTTAAACTGTATTCACATTTATTGACTCGTGACATTCAAAAAACTAAATCTGATAAATTTATATTAAGAGGCATTAAATTAAAAAAAGGAGTTTTTATATGCAGGAAGAGCTTGATAAGAAAAAGCGCAGCGAGCTATTGCAGCTTGCCAAGGGCTTGGGGTTAAAAGGGGTCTCGACTCTGAAAAAGGTTGATTTGGTTGCAAGGATAGAGCAGCAGCGTATGCTTATTGCGGAAAATTCCGGCAGGACCCTGCGGCACTCATCGGATTATCCCGAAAGGAGCGCGGCGGACGACGGATTGAGGAGCGGCAGAACCGCGGAACCTGCGGAAAACAGCGCGCGGCGGCTTAAGCATACAGCGCCCGAGCGGGAACGTCGGGACGAGCAGCCTCCGGAAAGAAAGAAACGCGAGCGACCGGCGGACGCCATAGAGGTATGCGGTGTGCTGGAGGTCATGGCTGACGGATTCGGTTTTCTCAGATTTGAAAATTACCGTGCCGGTTCAAACGACGTATACGTTTCGCCTACGCAGATACGGCGTTTTAATCTGAAAACCGGCGATGAAATTCTTGGAGATTCCCGCCCCGGGCAAGGTGATGATAAATACGCTCCGCTTTTGTTTGTCAAAAAAATTAACGGCGACCCGCTGGAAATCGCGTTAAGGCGGCGCTCGTTCGAGCGTCTCACGCCGATATATCCGACTGAAAAGCTGCATCTTGATACAGGCGACAGGCATAATCTGTCGGCAAGGCTTATAGATTTAATATCGCCTATCGGCAAGGGACAGCGCGGAATGATTGTGGCGCCGCCCAAAGCCGGAAAAACCACTATTATAAAGGAAATTGCGCGCGCAATAGCGAAAAACCACCCCGATGTTAAGCTTATCATACTTCTTATTGACGAGCGACCGGAGGAGGTTACGGATATGAAGCGCTCCGTTGACGCGGAGGTTATTCATTCCACCTTTGACCGCCAGGCGATCGATCACTGCAAAACCGCCGAAATGGTTTTGGAGCGCGCAATGAGACTTGTGGAGCAGAAAAAGGACGTCGTAGTGCTGCTCGACTCAATAACAAGGCTCGCGCGCGCTTATAATCAAACCGTCACTCCTACGGGACGGACCCTTTCCGGCGGTCTCGACCCCGAAGCGCTGTTCAAGCCGAAAAAGTTTTTCGGCGCGGCGAGAAATATTGAAGAAGGCGGAAGTCTTACAATTCTTGCGACAGCGCTCGTTGAAACGGGCAGCCGCATGGATGACGTGATTTTTGAGGAATTTAAGGGCACCGGCAATATGGAGCTGAAGCTTGACAGGAATCTCCAGGAGCGCCGTATTTTCCCCGCGGTGGATATTTTAAAAACAAGCACGCGCAGGGAGGAGGATCTGCTTACCGAAACCGAGCTTGAAGCGAGCCGCGTTATTCGCCGCGAGCTTTCGCACAGCGCTTTTGCCGAATCAATAGCCATGATTCTGAAAACACTCGGAAACACCCGCGACAACGAGGAATTTTGCCGGTTCATGCTGAGCACCTACGGGAAAAACAACTCATGATTTTAAGTAAGATCCATCCTGAGCTCCGCGCGGTTAAGCCTATATACAGCAAAATCAAATAAAAGGCATACCGCGCGGGTCGATGTGAGATAAGACAGCAATTCACTTTTATTGATGTATATGGGAATAGATACATTTGCAAAAATATGTCAAAATCGGTTAAAAGCCATGCAAATCAAGGGATTTGACCGTTCTGTTATGCTTATTTGCCGCTTGCTTGTCGCCCAAATCCGCAAAGATAAATCAAAAGTATACCCTGAAAATACTTACAGATGCGTTGTTGACAAACATGTAATATTTTGATACTATAAATCATGGGGTTTTATGTCCGGTAAATTCCTCAAAAAAAGGGGGATGATGATTTGAACGTTAATCAAGCTATTACCAATTATATAGATACGCAGACAATAATGCCGCAATTTTACGTTGGCGATGCACTGGAATTATTACAGCAGTTTCCGGATGATTGTATTGATTGTTGTATCACCTCTCCGCCATATTGGAACAAAAGGCAATATGCGAACGGCGGAATAGGGCTTGAAGCCGATTACAATAAATACATTAAAAACCTTGTGCATGTATTTATGCAGGTTTATCGCGTATTAAAGCCGACCGGTTCTTTCTGGCTTAACATTGGAGACACCTACTATCAAAAATCCTTGTTAAATATTCCCTGGCGTGTGGCGATTGCATTGACAGAAAAGGGATGGATCCTCAGAAATACAATTATATGGAATAAGGTAAAAGGCGGTTTGGATAATACAAACGACAGGTTGCGCAACGTGTATGAGCCTATGTTTCATTTTGTGAAGCAGGAAAAGCAGTATTACTATGATGTGGACAGCATAAGAAACACGCCTAAAAGTACAAAAGTTGTCAACGGCGCTGTTGTATCGGCAACGGGCGTTACAGGTGTCAGGTATAAAAGAAAAATCGAACTTTCCACAGAATTGACAGACGAGCAAAAACAGAATGCTTTGGCTGCGCTGGATGAAATGTTGAAGCAAGTTCAAAACGGTGAAGTATCTGATTTCAGGATGGTAATAAAAGGAGCTCAGAGAACTACGCATTCAGATTCAGAACGGATTTCGGGAAGGGCAAGGGAATTACACGAAAAAGGTTTCTACTTCCTGAAATACAATCCCAAAGGAAGTAAACCGGGCGATATATGGGACATTATACCGGAAGATACACAAGGGCGAACCTCGCATTTCGCACCATATCCCGCTGATTTATGCCGAACGCCTATAATATTGACATGTCCCGAAAATGGGATCGTGTTAGACCCGTTCGTCGGAACAGGTACGTCCTGCCTTGTGGCAATGGAATATAAAAGAAAGTCTATTGGTATTGATATTTCCGATGAATACATTTTCATTGCGCGGGAACGCTGCGGGCAGCCGGGAAATGAACAGTTTTCATTGTCAGTATAGGAGGATAGCGCTATGAGTAAAGTAAAAGAACTGTTTGGCGTATACTGCGATGACAGTGCCGACTTGAAACAGGCTGTGTCACAGCAGCGATGCCCGTATTCGGGTAAAAAATGCTATAAAACACGGAAAAGCGATCCCGGAACAGCAATAGGGACCTGCACTGTTCAGTATCAGGCAAACAATATTATTATTTGCCCTAACAGACTTTTAGAAAACAATCAGATTTTTTTTGATTGCCTGCACTTGCTTACTTTGCACGAACCGGGAAATGAATTATATGTGGTTCCTGAGGTTTCTATCCCGGGCGGAAATGTAGATTATTTTCTTATTTCTGCCAAAGACGGAAAGGTAAAAGATTTCATAGGAATAGAATTGCAGACTATGGATACAACCGGGACAGTCTGGCCGGAACGTCAGCGGCTTTTGCATGAACATGGTTTTCCCGTAGAAAGGGCTGATATAGAAAACGGAAAGTCTTTTTGGATGAATTGGAAAATGACAGCAAAAACCATACTGGTTCAAATGCATCATAAGTCTGAAACCTTTGAATATCTTAACAAACATTTGGTTTTGATTATTCAAAAACCGTTTTTTGAATATATAAACCGGGAATTTCAATTTTCTCACATTCAAGGTGTAAGGACCGGCGATTCGGTACATATACATGCATATGATTTCAATGAAATGTCTAATCGTTTAAAGCTTTCGCTTTCCGCAAGGATAAGCACCGATTCGGACGGAATAGCAAAGAGCTTAGGTCTTCAGGCTCAGACAAAGGTTGAGCTTGAAGCATTGATAGCAGCGCTTGAGCAAAAACTGAGTGACGAATACCGATTGTCTGTCATTTGAAGAAAAGTTGGATCGGAATGTCTAAGCTATATCATAGCAGCAGAGAATGGGATCTGTTATGGCATTATTATTCTCGGAGACCCAAACATTTTCACCGGTCGCGCGAGCGTTGCCGGCATCATATCGACAGCGGCGAAGGAACAGGACTAACGGAACAAGCATGAAAAAACATTGTCTATCCCGAATGCGTCAAAGCATACATGGGTTTCTTGGGCAATAGTCAAAAATCGGGCGAACGCCCGTTTTTTATTTACTAATTCGGGATTTTGCTTGACTTTTTTTGAAAACGAACTATAATGTTATAAGAAGAAATTTTTTTAAGGAAAGTGATTTACATGACGAAAATTGATATTTTTTCCGGATTTTTGGGCGCGGGTAAGACGACGCTTATAAAAAAGCTGATATCCGAGGCATATTCCGGAGAAAAGCTGGTGCTTATCGAGAACGAATTCGGCGAGATAGGCATTGACGGCGGTTTTTTGCAGGACGCGGGAATAGAAATAACCGAAATGAATTCCGGCTGTATATGCTGCTCGCTTGTGGGCGATTTCAGCAAGGCGCTTTCGCAGGTGGTTGAAAAATTCGCTCCCGACAGAATTTTGATTGAGCCGTCCGGCGTCGGCAAGCTGAGCGACGTTATACGAGCGGTCCGCGGCGTTGGCGGGGAGCTTGAGCTCAACAGCTTTACGACCGTTGCGGATGTTAACAAATGTAAAATGTATATTGAAAATTTCGGGGAGTTTTATAAGGATCAGATTGAACACGCGAACTGCGTGGTTCTGAGCCATACTACAAACGCTTCGGAAAAGAAAATACGGGACTGCGTGGCGCTGCTTCGGGAAATGAACGGCGAAGCGGCAATTATTGTTACGCCGTGGGAAAAGCTTGACGGAAAACAAATGCTCGAGGCTATGGAAAAAACCGATACGCTTGAGGCGGAGCTGAAGCGGCTCAAGGAGGAGGATGTTTGTCCGGTATGCGGTCATCACCATCACCACGAGCATGACCATGAGCATGAGCACGAGCATCACCACGAGCATGACCATGAGCATGACCATGAGCATGAGCATGAGCATGAGCATGAGCATCACCACCATCATCACGCGGATGATGTATTCACGAGCTGGGGAGCGGAAACCACTAACAAATACAGCGCCGATGAGCTTGAATCTATACTCGGCGGTCTGAATGACGCGGACGAATACGGTATGGTTCTCAGAGCGAAGGGAATTGTTGAGGGCGTTGGCGGCGAATGGCTCCATTTTGACTATGTGCCGGGCGAAATTGACGTCAGAAGCGGCAGAGCGGGCGTCATAGGCAGGATCTGCGTTATAGGCTCAAAATTAAACGAATCGGCTGTTGCGAAGGCTTTTAATATTTAATAACCGCGTAATCAGCCTCGGGGGCGGGACGTTATTGTCCCGCCGCCGTTAATTTATCCGGGAGGAATATTTATGGATATACCAGTTTATTTGTTTACGGGATTTTTAGAGAGCGGCAAAACGAAATTTATCCAGGAAACTATGGAGGATGAGCGCTTCAATTCCGGCGAAAAAACGCTTATGCTCATATGCGAACGCGGCGAGGAGGAATATGACGAGGACAAATTCGCCTTCGGCAATGTTGAGATTATAAACATAAAAAGCATTGACGAGCTCAATCCGCGCGCGTTTAAGCGATGGGAAAAGCTTTATCGTCCCGAGAAAGCCGTTATCGAGTATAACGGCATGTGGCTCGTGGATGATCTTTACCGCTCGCTGCCGGGGAACTGGCCTGTATATCAGGAAATGTTTTTTGCCGACGCGGCGACCTTTCTGCCGTATAACGCGAATATGCGGCAGCTGATGTTCGATAAATTAAAGGGCGCGGAGCTTGTCGTTTTAAACCGCGCGAACGATAACCTTGACACGCAGGAGATACACAAAATCGTGCGCGGCGCGTCAAAGCGCGCCCAGATAGCGTATGAGTTCGCGGACGGACGCGTTGCCTACGATGATATAGAGGACCCGCTTCCGTATGATATCGACGCGGATGTGATTGAGATTAAGGACGACGACTACGCGGTGTTTTACCGTGACGTAAACGAGGAAATAAAAAAATATATCGGAAAAACCGTCAAATTCAAGGGCATATGCGCTAAGGAAAAGGATATGCCGGAAAACACATTTCTTGCCGGGCGCCACGTCATGACATGCTGTGTCGAGGATATACAGTATATGCCGTTTGTGTGCGTGACCGAGGATAAAATTTCGCTTAAAAGCCGCGACTGGCGGATGATTACGGCGCGGATAGATTTTGAGTATCATCCGCTTTATGAGGGTGAGGGACCGGTTTTGAAGCTCAGGAGTATCGCCGTGACTACGCGCCCCGACGAAGAGGTCGCGATGTTCTATTAAAGGAGATTTTTCTTATGCGTGAAAAAATTTCAATCAACAAAAACTGGAAATTTCATTTCGGGGACATTTTAAGCGTCCGCAATCGTTGGGCGTGGGGCAAATCAGGCTCGTGGAACCAAGGACCGGAAAGCCGTAATTTTGACGATTCCGACTGGCGGACGGTTGATGTGCCGCACGATTTTGTGATTGAGACGGAGCCGTATGAATATTCGGCGCGCGAGTTTGATACAGCCGATAATGTCATTCCGCTTATGGAGGATGTGGGCAATATCCATACCACCGCCGGATCATTTAAAAAGGATGTCGGCTGGTACAGAAAGAGATTTAACATTCCCTCTTCCGATGAAGGAAGGCGAATTTATCTCATATTCGACGGCATATACCGCGACAGTTATGTGTATTTAAACGAGTTTTTTATAGGCTGTCACCGCAGCGGATATACCGGCGTGAAGTATGATATTACCGATTTCGTTAACTACGGCGGCGAGAATCTGCTTTGCGTAAAATGTGACGCGCGCCTGGCGGAGGGCTGGTTTTACGAGGGCGGCGGCATATACCGCGGCGCGTATATTTTAAAAACCGCCCAAACGCATATAGAGGACGTCTTTATAAGCTATGACGCGGATATCAAAAATAAGACGGCGGATTTAAAAATACAGACGGAAATTGACAATCCGGATAATATGCCGATATCCGTTTCAGCCGTGGTTTACGGCGCGGACGGCGGGGAGGAGCTGGTTATTCCTCCGTCAGATACGGATGTGCTGACGGGGAAAATGGAGAACGTCACGCTTTGGGACATTGATGACCCGTATTTATATTCGGTCAGGATTACTCTGTCGGTGAACGGTGAAGCGGCAGACGAATATACTGAAACGCTCGGCATACGCGAAATCGGCTTTGACCCGGACAAGGGATTTTTCCTGAACGGACGCAGCATTAAGCTTCTGGGCGTATGCTGCCACCATAATCACGGCGGTCTGGGCACGGCGTTAAACGATGAGATGTATCGTTACCGCATAGGCAAAATAAAGGAAATGGGCGCGAACGCCTACCGATGCTCGCACTATCCCGCGGCGAAGGCGCTGCTTGACGAATGCGACGCTCAGGGTATTCTTGTGATGGATGAAAATCGTCTGCTGTCAAGCGCGAAGGAGGATCTGGAGCAGCTTGAATATATGGTACGGACCGCCCGGAACCATCCTTCGGTAATCCTGTATTCGATAGGCAACGAGGAGGCGCAATCGCAGACTACGCCGCAGGGCGGACGTATCGCGGGAACAATGGTCAGAACGATAAAAAAGCTTGACCCGACGCGGTTTGTGACCGAGGCGATGCTGATGTGGAACCTGCGCGATAAAACCATAATGGACTCGCCGGAATGTCTTTCGGGAATATCCGAAAAGGTCGACGTTGCCGGCTTCAATTATCATCCCGAGCGGTGGGCGGAATTTCACGAAATGTACCCGGGTCAGCCCATGATTTCCACGGAAATGGGCACGTTCAAATCAACGCGCGGCTGCTATGATACGGATAAGGACAAATGCCATCTTAATATGCTCGACCAGTATGACGACGTCGGGCACCTTGTCGGGGCCCAGCGATGGCAGATAACCGATGAAACGGATTATGTAAGCGGCTTGTTCCTTTGGACGGGCTTTGATTACTACGGCGAGCCGACCCCTTACGCGTGGCCCGCTGTAAGCTCGCAGTTCGGTATTATGGACATATGCGGTTACCCGAAGGATTTCTATTATTATTATAAATCCTGGTGGACTGACGAGCCTACGGTGCATATCTGCTCACACTGGAGCTTCTCGGCGGGGGAAAGACGCAGGATATGCGTATTTTCAAACGCCGACGAGGTAGAGATATTTGTAAATGAAAAAAGCATCGGCAGGCAGCCGATGGAAAAGAACTGGTATCAGATTTGGACGGATATAGAATATGAGCCGGGCGAGCTTAAGGCGGTCGGATACAGGAACGGGAGGGCGGAATCGGAGCATATCGTAAAAACGGCGGACAAACCGGCGGCGGTAAGACTTGTAAAGGATTTCTCCGAAAACGGCACGTCGGTGATCCGCGCGGAAATAGTCGATAAAAACGGACTTATTGTGCCGACGGCGGATAATGAAATTGAATTTACAATTGATAACGGCAGGCTTCTCGGTTCGTCGAACGGCGACCCGTCCGACCATACCCCGGCGCACAGCAACAGACGCAAGGCATTTAACGGTCTTGCGCAGGCGGTGTTTGAAAACGCCGGCGGCGCTTCGGTGCGGGCGGCAGCCGAGGGGCTTAAAAGCGATAAAATCAGCCTTTGAGCCCCGCGGCATGGATTTAATATTCTTTGGGAATTTCGGAATAGGTGATGTCGAGATTAGCGTTGCGGCAGCGCAGCGCGTCGAGCATCGCCTTTTCATCCGCTCCGCTTTTCATTTTCACGTAATACGACAGCACAAATACCGAGCCCAAATCAGCCGTTTTTATGGCGTGCAGCGACCGGCGCGACGTATAGCTCTCAAATATATCGGAAAACGCGTCGTGATAATTCAGATCCTCAGGTATGGTGATTTTCAGCAGCCGCATAGGGTTCTCGTTTGACGCGAGCCGCTCGGCGGCGAGCATAGCCGCGCATAAAATCAATACGAATGCCGTTCCGTACAGATACAGCCCTATTCCCACCGCGAGCCCCGCGCCCGCCGCGAAAAATATATATCCTATATCCTTCGGCTCTCCAGTGCTGCGGAAGCGTATGAGGGTAAGCGCGCCGGCGAGAGAAAATGCCCGCGCGACATTGCTTCCCACGAACAATATTATAATGCTCATTATAGCCGGAAGCATGAACAATGTAATGGTAAAGCTCCGGACGGCGCCTTTATTTTTGTTTGATATGTAATATGTCCCGGCTATCATGACGCCGGAAACAAATGCGCACAGTATGGTTGTAAGCATCGCGGTCATAGTCAGCTCCGCGCCGCCGCTCTGCGTTATTTCGGTTATAAAATCAGTCATTGCAGTGTTCCTTTCAAATTTTATCAAATCGCTTCCTGCTTTTTTTCGTTCAGGAGCATAGTGTAATACGTGCCGTATTTGGAAAAATGTGCGCGGCGTATATTGCGTTCCGTTAAAAGATGCGCCAGCCACAGCGGCTTCGAAAACCGCGTTTTTATTTCCATAAGATAATATCCGTCCTCCAGAATAGGTGTGCCGTCTGTGCTTGACAGCGTCAGATTATATGAGCGTCCCCGTATATTTTTATCAAAGGAAATACGCAAATCGCTTCCGCCGCGTCCGAAAAACGCGAGTCTGTCATAGCCTACGAACGCGGCAGGACGAAGCCGGTGATGATTGATAAACCAGCAAAGCTCGCTCAGGACCTGACCGTTCATATATTCTTTATACTCCGGCGCCGCTCCGGTTTTTATAAATCTTTCCGCCTCCGCGCGTATTAGCTTAGTGCGGCGCTTGTTCACGAGTCCGCGATATTTTTTCTTTATTTCCAGAAACGCCATATCGTTTTCATCTGTTTTCCCGTAAGAGCGAAGCCGGAGCTTTTCCTTGTATGCCGGACGCATAAGCGATGTGCGTATGAGGCTGAAATCGGGAGTGTCGTAATAGATGTTTGAGATTGGATAAAATTCGCCGTCCCTGTTATGCGGGTCCTTATCCATATGACGCTCTATACATTCGGTAAGAAAGATAAAATCGCTTTCCGACAGAATGTACTTTTCCTCGTATCTGTTAAAAACCTCTATTGCCATAATTGTTTATCTCCAAGCTTTATTTCAAATCCGAGCGGGCTGCTGTCGCTTCGCTCGATCGATATGCCAAACCGTTTCAATATCAGATTTAGCGGATTTGTCGGGTCAACGGAGTTGATATTTGCCTTATCCGCGGCGGCTCCGCCGCGGTGAAAGCCTCCGAAGCTCTGCTCTCCTGCCGTCGTCTGCTTTTCCGTCATGGAAACCGTTTCGATTGCTTCGCCGTTTGCGTAAAGCGTGTACTGCGCGCCCTCCTTCAATTTGTCGGAGGAATACGTGACGGAGGAAATATCCTTTTTCGGCGTACACGACATAATTACCGTATCACCGTCTTTAAGCTCTATTACAGAGCCGGCTTTGATGGTATCGGTATTTATCAGAATGCCGCATTGCTCCGAGCCCTCCGTTACGCCCATTGCCATTCCGGCGGCTCCCAGCGCCGTGACGGTTCCGCCGGATACGTTAAAATCAAGGCAGTCTATGGCGCCGTTGCCGGAATTTTCAGGTCCGTCGATATACAGCTCGCCGCCGGTCATTATGATGCCGGAATTTGAGTCAACGCCGTCGCCTTCCGCGTTTATACGTATAGTGCCGCCGCTGATATATATATTTGAGTCAACGCCGCTGTCAGCCGTTGACGCGTTTTCGCCGTGCGGACCTCCGAACCCGCCGTCCGGCATTTCGGACTGCTGTTTGAATCTTCCTCGGTCTCCGGACTGTTCCCCCGGCTGCGCCTGATTGTCCCCATGCATAGGCGGCTGCGCCGAATCGGGGTTAAAATCGCCGCCCGGCTGTGTCCGATCGCCCTCATGCATAGGCGGCTGCGTCGAGTCGGGGTTAAAATCGCCGCCCGGCTGTGTCCGATCACCCTCATGCATAGGCGGCTGCGTCGAGTCGGGATTAAAATCGCCGTCCGGCTGCCGTCCGTTCCGGCGCATCATGGGAGACTGTCCGCCGCCGATATCGTTTCCGCCGCCTGAACCGCCGCCGCTGTTCAAGCCGTCATCGGAGGAGGTAATGTCCGTTTCGCCTCCGCTTATCGTTATACTCGCTCCGCTCTCAATGCCTTCGGTGCATTTTGAGACGATAATGCTTCCGCCGCTTTGTATAAAATTCTCCTCCGCCTGAAAGCCCTGCTTTTCGGACGCTACGGTAATGCTTCCGCCGGAAATATCTATATCGTTGTTTGCGTGTATACCGTCCTTCGCGCCGGAGGTTATATTGATAGTTCCGTTTTCGATACTTATATCATCGTCCGACGCGATTGCGTGAGCGTGATTGCCGACTACGGTAAGCGAGCCGCCGCCCTTTATTTCAAGGTCGTCGTTCGAAAACAGCGCCGCCTTTGCGTTCCCTTCGTAATCCGCGCTGTAATCCGTTCCGTCCTCAAGATAATTTTCCGTGTCCTGCGTTATTGTGACAAGAGCCTTTTCGGCATTGTCAAAAAAAATCGCCGGTCCGTCCGTATTTTTAAGCTTCATGCCCGAAAGGCGAAGCTTTACCTTATCCGCGGCGTTCACGTAAATTATAGCGTCGGCAGCCTCGCCGGTAACATTAAAATCGCCGCCCTCCGTTATGGTTATTGTTTTCCCGTCAACGGAAATCCCGCTTCCCGTAACGCTCATTAAGCTCAAATCGATCCCGCCGGTGTTTTCACTGTAATCGGCTGCTTGCGCACAGCCGAATATCGGCAGCATTCCCGCTGCGGCAGCAATTGCAGCCGCCCTTTTTATGAATTTTTTCATACGCCGCTCTTCCTTTCGGTTTTTGGAATATTTATTTTCTTTAACGCTGATAAATATACGGCGCAAGAATTAAAATAACCTTAAAAACAAAAAATTTTTTTAAAATTTTTTTCTGATTCCTGCCTCGCTGAATAATACGGCGATATTGTGGAAAAATAACCATATAGAAAGGAGGAGTTCTACAATGCCTAACAACAACAGCAACAGCAACAGCCAGAACTGGGACAACCAAAACAACAATCAGAGCAGCAAGACGAATAAGACCAACAGCAAAACCAATAAAAAGAATAATAAGCTCAGCGACGAATATAACAATAACCAGAACGATTGCTGAACAACGAAAAAAGGAGCCGCCGGAAAATCAACGGCGGCTCCTTTTGCGTTTTCGTTTATCTGAGCTGTGCGCCCAATTTGCCTTCAAGCTTTTTCAAAATCTTATCGAATACTGCCTGGACCTCTTCGCCCTTAAGCGAGCGGTCGGCTGCGCGGAAGGTCGCCGAATACGCGACGCTCTTCTTGCCGTCGGCGATCTGTTCGCCCTCGTATACGTCGAACAGCTTAACGCCCTCAAGCGTCGCGCCGCCCGCCTTTTTGATTACATCCTCAATGTCCGCCACAGGCACGGATTTATCTACGAGCATAGCTATATCCCGCGTCACCGCCGGATATTTTGGCAGCTCCTTAAATTTGATGTCGGGAGCAGCGTTTTTAAACATTGTCTCGAAATCAAGCTCGCCTATATAAACCGGTGTGTCAATGCCGAAGCGCCGGCTTACCGACGGATGGATCTCACCTATCACGCCGAGGGTTTTCCCGCCCGCCGTAATTTTCGCGCAGCGTCCCGGGTGGAAGGTAGGATTATCCGTGACCGCCTCGAAACGCGTTCTCTTCACGTTCAGCCCGGCGAGCAATGCCTCGCATACGCCCTTTATGTCGTAAAAGTCGGTTTTTCCACCGTAAATTCCGATAGCGATTTTCTGCGGTTCATTCGGCAACTCGCCTTCGCCGTTGGGAGCGTATACCCTGCCTATCTCAAACAGCCGCGCGGACGGGTTGCGGTGGTTATAATTGCGCGCGAGAGTGTCAAGCATACTCGCTGTTATCGTTGTCCGCATAACGGACGTGTCCTCGCCGAGCGGGTTGGAGATTTTCACCGTATTTCTCAGTTCGCTGTCCGATGGGATGTTGAGCTTGTCAAACAGAGACGGGCTCGTAAATGTGTACGTGTATATCTCGTACAATCCCTGCGAGGTAAGCTCAGCGCCGATTGCGTCGGAGAACCGCTGTCTGTCGGTTTTCCCGCCGCATGTCGCCTCGCCCGAAAGAAGCGTCACGGGAATTTTGTCATAGCCGTAAAAGCGCGCGGCTTCCTCCGCGATATCCGCCTCGCCCACGAGATCCGGTCTCCATGACGGCGGTGTAACGGTCATTTTCCCGGTATCGGTAATTATTCCGAGCGCATCGAAGTATTTGATCATGGTTTCCGTCGGGATATCCGTGCCCAGAAAGGCATTGATTTTATCGGGTCTGAACGGCAGCGCCTTCATATCCGTAACATTGCCCATAATATCTATCATACCGCCGACATTTTCGCCGCAGCCCAGGCTTTCCGCCAGCTGGCATGCGCGCTCCACTGCCGGAACGGTGTTGTGGTAGTCAAGTCCCTTTTCATAGCGCGATGACGATTCCGTTCTTAAGCCTATTCTTTGCGCCGTCAGCCTTACGGATGACGCGTCAAACGTCGCCGACTCAAAAATAACAGTGGTCGTATCGTCCTTTACCTCCGAGTTGAAGCCGCCCATCACTCCCGCGACGGCTACAGCTCTGCCGCCGTCCGCTATTACAAGGTCCTCGGACGTAAGAGTTCTGTTCTGACCGTCGAGCGTCTGTATAACCTCGCCGTTTTCGGCGCGGCGAACGATTATTTTATTGTCCTGCAAATCGCGCAGATCAAACGCGTGCATGGGCTGACCGTATTCGAGCAGCACGTAATTTGTTATATCAACGATATTGTTTATCGGACGTACACCGCATGCGCGCAGTCTCTCCTGCATCCACATCGGCGACGGCGCTATCTTCACGTTTTTGACCATTCTCGCGCAGTAGCGCTTGCATTTATCCTTGTCAAGCACCTCGACGGATATCGTATCGGCGATATTTTCATTATTCTCGCTGAATTTTATCTCCGGAATAGTGAACTTCTTGTCAAAGCTTGCCGCCGTTTCGCGCGCGAGCCCTATAATGGAAAAGCAATCGGGGCGGTTCGATGTGATTTCAAACTCAACGACCGTTTCGTTAAGCCCGAAAATATCCTTTATATCCTTGCCCACAGGCGTATCGTCCGGCAGTATCAATATACCGTATTCGGGCGTATAGCCGAGGGTCTCCTCGGTTATTCCGAGCTCGTCGTGGGAGCACAGCATACCGTTTGATTCCACGCCGCGCATTTTTGTCTTTTTGATTTTGATTCCTCCGGGCAGCTTTGCGCCGTTCAGCGCGGTCGGGACGATTATTCCGGACCTGACGTTCGGTGCGCCGCAGACGATTTGCAATTCCTCACCGGTACCGGCGTCGACCGTGCATACCGATAAATGATCGCTGTCGGGATGCGGCGCGCAGGTCAGAACCTTTCCCGCGACCACGTTTTCTATTTCATCTCCGGCGGATGTAAACGACTCGACCTTTGATCCGGTCATTGTCAGTCTGTCCGCGTATTCCTTTGGCGTAACGTCTATGTCCATATAATCGTTAAGCCAGCTCATAGGTAAATTCATAATATTTCAATCCTTTCGATTATTTGTGGCAAATTTATATTTATCGGGGTATTTGCTTACGGCGCGTATTAGCCTCCCTTGTCAAAGGGAGGGGGACCGCCGCAGGCGGTGGAGGGATTCATTTTTTACAGAAAACCGCATATTTTAAACGATTGGCTGTAATTACGGAATCCCCTCGCCAACTTCGTTTGCCCTCTCCCCTTTGACAAGGGGCGCAAGCAGAGCATTCACGTGAGCAGAAATCACGTATGGCGGACGAAAGCCTCCCTTGTCAAAGGGAGGGGGACCGCCGCAGGCGGTGGAGGGATTCATTTTTACAGAAAACCACACATTTGAGCGATTTGTTGTAATTATGGAATCCCCCAGTCAGCTACGCTGACAGCCCCCTTTGACAAGGGGGCCTTAGTTGAGCGCCGCCATATGCAAAAGTGTGATAAACTAAAATTTACCGTTTCATTTCCAATTCCCGCACAAATTTTTCCAAATCCCTCGGGCGGGTAAAAACATACACTTTTTTACCCATATTTTTCAAATAAGCCATAAGCTCTAAATTATTTTTCCGCTTCCTCCTGCCGCCGTACACAACCCAGAGCAGGAACTCCCAATCAAGCTTTTCCTCACAGCCCTCGCCCATATCGGGACGGGTTTTGCCGCCGTACATGATTCGCCGCTTTATCACGCGGTACAAACACAGAAATCTGTTAAAATCAAGAAATATGATTATATCCGCCGCGTCAAGCCGCTCCCTCCACAATATCCGGCGATAGCTGCCCTCTATGATCCATCTGTCCTTTTCAAGCTCCTTCGCAACGCGCTTGATTTTATACTCGTCGCTGCTTTCCACCCAGCCGGGCAGCCAGTGGATCGTGTCAAAATGCAGCGGCTCGATGCCGAGTATTTCGCCCATGCGCCGCGCCAGTGTGGATTTCCCGCAGCCGGAAAAGCCGATTATAACGACCTTATCCACGATTAAAACTGATCAAGGAACCTTAAATCGTTCTCGAAAAACAGTCTTAAATCGTTTATGTCATAACGACCCATCGCGATTCTTTCCAGACCCACGCCGAACGCGAAGCCGGAATATACCTCCGGGTCGATACCGCAGTTGGCGAGCACCTTCGGATGGACCATGCCGCAGCCTAAAATCTCTATCCAGCCCTCGCCCTTACACATCGGGCAGCCCTTGCCGCCGCATCGGAAGCACGATATATCGAGCTCGGCTGACGGCTCCGTGAACGGGAAATGATGCGGACGGAAGCGGACCCTTGTTTCATTGCCGTATAAGCGGTGAATAAACATTTCGAGCGTACCCTTTAGATCCGCCATCGTAACGCCCTTGTCAACGACAAGACCCTCGATTTGATGAAATATCGGTGAATGCGTTGCGTCGACCGCGTCGGAACGATAAACCTTGCCGGGAGCAATGATCCTTATCGGCGGTTTTTTCTTCTCCATTACACGCACCTGTATTCCGGACGTCTGAGTGCGAAGCACGATATTATCCGATATATAAAATGTGTCCTGCGTGTCGCGGGCGGGGTGGTTCTTCGGGATGTTAAGAGCCTCAAAATTATAGTAATCGAGCTCAACCTCGGGTCCGTCGGCTATTTCAAATCCCATGCCGATGAATGTATCCTTAATATTGTTCATAACCTTTGTAAGCGGGTGCAGCTTGCCCGTTTGCCGCGCGCGCCCGGGCATGGTAACGTCTATTACCTCGGCTTTAAGCTTCATCTCCTCAAGCTTTTCGGCAAGCTCCGCCTTTTTGCCCTCGATATGGCTTTCGATGCTCGTGCGTATCTCGTTTGCGAGCGCGCCGATTGCGGGGCGCTCCTCGGCGGATAAATTGCGCATTTCCTTCATCGCGGCGGTCATTTCGCCCTTTTTGCCGAGGAATTTGATGCGCGCCTCCTCCAGGGCGTTCATATCCGTCGCTTTTTCCAGTATCTCAAGCGCGGATTTCCTGATTTCCTCCAGTTTTTCCTTCATGTAAACATTCCTTTCCCTCATGTATAATAAAACACGCTTCGTCCCTTAAAGGGACGAAGCGCAAATGTGTTTCATGCTCCGCGGTACCACCCGACTTCCGGCGATTCGCCGGCACTCTGTTATGTATAACGGCATTACCCGTCACGGACTACTCGCCTGCGCTTTAACCCGTGCAGCTCCGGAATGAAATTTCGCATCGCGCTCTTACCGCGTAAACTTCCAGCTCAATAATCTACGCTCTCTCTGTGGCGAAACGCGTGTTACTTTGTTCCTTCATCGCCTTTGCTATTCAATTATGTGTATAATAACACATGCGCGCGAAAAAAGCAAGAGCTTTTTTCATCACGGCAAAAATTTTATTCCGCGGCGGGCGCAGTGTCCGATACCTCGGGAGCCGACGGCGACGGCTCGGGCGCCTGCTGCGCTTCCGGTTCGGTCGGCGCCTGCGCGGCTTCCGGCGACGGCTCCGGTGTCGCTTCGACCGGGGGAACATAGCCGGGCGTTGTTATCAGCACCGTTTTTGTTTCCTGATCCCAGTCTACCTTGCAGCCGAATGCCTCCGCACATGCCCGGGCGGGTACCATCGTTCTGTCGTTTATGATCTGCGCGGGCACGTCAAGCTCGCGCGGCTCGCCGTTTACGTAATATATCCTGTCGTCGATCTTCATGTTGAGCGATGTGGTGTCATTGGCGGCGGTGACCATTCTGTATTCGTGCAGCCAATCCACCTTGCAGCCTATCGCCTCAAGCACTCCGCGCACCGGAACAAGCGTTCTGTCGTTAATTATGCACGCGGGCTGATCGGCAAATATAAGCGGCGTTCCGTCTATGGTTACATTTATTATTTCCGGCTCCGGAGTGGGAGCCTCGGCGGTCGGTTCCGGAGAGGGAGCCTCATCGGTCGGCTCCGGACTTGTCTGAGCGGAGGGCTCGGAGGTGACCTCCGGCTGGGGGACCGGCGTTGCGGAGGGCTGAACATTAAGAGCTGACAGTTCGCTGTGATCCTCAAAATAAACCATAGGTCTGGAATTGGTTCGTATACCCGACGCCCGCACATATGTTTTAAGCGTCACATCCGAAACAATATCGCTTATCCTGAAATACATTCCCGTATCGTTCTTGTCCAGGATAAGACGGTTTACCGAGTTTATAAAGCTCGGATTTTCAAATCCGGAATTGTAGAGCATCTGCCATGCGGCGTCGTATAAATCTTTATAGCCGTCGGTATTGGCTGTCGTGGTTATCCCCTTGTTTGTGCTCTGCGAGTATGACGTGCTTTTTTCGGGAGTTATCATGGACGCGCTCTCGTATGCATAATCGTCCTTATACGTCTTTTCTATGCTTACGCGGTTTGCAAGCTTTATCCCGCCGTTGTTTACATACATCATTTTAAGCTTGTACGATTTTTCCGAACCGGTGTCTATAAACGATTCGGCGCACAGATAATCTCTGCCGCCATAGTTCTTTACAAAAACATTCGCGAACGATTCGCCCTCGTCACATACAAGGTCGAGCTCGTATGCCGTGCCTATCTGCACCGGCGCCCCCTCGCTTATTCTGTAAACGCGTATGAGATTATCCCCTACAAGCACAAGCTCAAGGTTCCCGTCGGCGTCTATATCCATGCGGAAAGCGGAGATAATACCCGAGAAATATTCGCTTGCCGTTATCTCGTTTTCATGACCGGCGTAGGATTTCGCGAAATCGCATAGCCCGGACTGCGGAACCACCACATTTGCCATAAAATTCTGATATTCGTATGTATAATCGTTCGCCATAGCGGCGGTCCCGAAAATCATTGTACACGCTGCCGCGAATGCGGCGGCTTTTTTTATAAAAGCCATATCCTTTTACCTTCCTTTATCTTAAAAATTATATGCCGGATTTTAAGTCGCGCAGCTTCTCCCGAAGCGCCGTTTCGCGCTGAGCGTCGTTTTCACCGGAGGCTATCGCCTTAACGACTGCGCTGCCGACAATTGCTCCGTCGCAGTATGAGCAAAGCTCCCTGACCTGGGCTCCGTTCGATATGCCGAAGCCCACGCATGCCGGCACGGACGCGTATTTGTTTATCAGAGAAAAGAACCCGCTGAAATCCGTGTCAAACGATGACTTTTCTCCCGTGACTCCCAGTGACGACACGCAGTATAAAAAGCCCTTTGAGCCTTTTGCTATTTTTTCTATCCTGTCTCTTGACGTGGGCGATACAAGATTTATCTGGTACACGCCGTATTTATCGACGTATTCCCTGACCTCGCCGCTTTCCTCAAACGGAAGATCAGGTATTATAAGACCGTCCACGCCGACCTCGGCGCATTTTTTAAAAAACGCGTCGGCGCCGTATTGCACTATTACGTTATAATAGAGCAAAAATACCAGCGGCACCGTTATGCTGCCGCGTATTTCGCCGACCATATCGAAAATTTTGAATATATCCGCTCCCTGCTCCAGGGCGCGCATATCCGCCTCCTGTATTGTGGGTCCGTCGGCTGACGGATCGGAGAACGGGACGCCGATTTCGATTAGATCCACACCCTCATCCTCCATGATTTTTAAAGCCTTTTTTGTAAACTCTATATTCGGGTCCCCTGCTGTCAAAAAGGTTATGAGCGCCTTTTCGCCTCTTGCCTTTTTCGCGCCGAGCCTCTCGTCTATTCTGTTCATATCTTACCTCTCACTGTTTCTATAAATTTTCTCACCTTATTTTCGTCCTTTGCTCCGTCGGTTTCCACACCCGAGGATACATCTACGCCCGCAGGGTTAAAAATTTCTATTCCGCGCAGCACGTTTTCCGTGTTCAAGCCGCCCGCTAGCATGATCGGAACGGATGATACGTGCGGCTTTGCCGACCAATCGAAGGTCTTGCCGGTGCCGCCGGGCTCCCGCTCGTCATATTTGTCGAGCAGCACGCGGCTTGCTCCGGCGATTTCTGGGATTTTTTCCCCGCCCGAAATGCGGACCGCCTTCCAGATTTCATAATCTGTTCCGAGTGATTTTATATATTCCACGTCCTCGTCTCCGTGAAGCTGTATAACGTCCAGTCCGGCGGTACGGGCGGTGCTGAGCACCGTTTTTACCGGCTCGTTCACAAATACGCCCACGGTCCTTATACCGTTTGCCAGACCGGATTTCAGCGTTGCCGCATATTCCGGCGAAACATACCGCCTTGTCGGGGCGAATATAAAGCCTATGTATTCCGGCTTATATTTATTGACAATATTTATATCCGCTTCGCGGCGTATGCCGCATATTTTTATATCCATATCATTCACCGGAGCGCATGGCGTTTACCGCCGCGGCGATATCGCGCTCTCTCATAAAGGCTTCTCCTATCAATGCCGCGTCATAGCCCGCATCCCGCAAATATTCATAGTCCTCGTGAGTGCGGATTGCGCTTTCGGCGACCTTAACGCTGTTTTCGGGAATATATTCCGCCAGACGTCCGCACAGCGTTATATCCTCCTCGAAGGTTTGCAGATTTCTGTTGTTTACGCCTATTATGGAACCGAATTTTGCGGCGCGCTCTATTTCGCCGCGGCTGTGCGTTTCAACAAGCGCGTCGAGCCTTAAGTCCGACGCCGTTTTGAAAAAGCGCGCGTATTCCTCATCCGTGAGCGCCGCCATAATAAGCAGAACAGCGTCCGCTCCGGCGAGCTTCGCTTCGTATATCTGATATTCGTCCACTATGAAATCCTTGCGCAAAACGGGTATATCATATTTTGCCTTTATGTCGCGGATAAATTGCAGGCTGCCCTTGAAATATTCCGGTTCCGTCAGCACCGACAGGCATTGCACACCGCTTTTGACGTATTCCTCCGCGATTGCCATATGATTGAAGTCCGCGCGTATCAAGCCCTTTGACGGGGACGCTTTTTTTATTTCCGCTATTATTGATACGCCGTCATGACCGCATAACGCGCTCTTAAATTCCGGCGGCTTTAACCCGGTGTTTTCAAGCTCCTTTAACAAATCCTTCGCGCTCTTTTTTTCCTTTGCCGATTTTACGCGCGCGCGCGAAAGAGCTGTAAGCTTATCTAAAATCATGCCATACCTCCGAAGGAGTTGGTCAGTTTGATCATCTCTTCAAGCTTAGCCGCCGCCGCGCCGCTGTCTATGATCTGCTCCGCGAGCTTTATTCCGTCGGCGATCGACGCGGCTTTGCCGCCGATGTAGAGCCCTGCGGCGCTGTTTAATACCACTATGTCGCGCTGTGCGCCTTTTTTGCCGGCGAATATGCCGCGCGCTATCTCGGCGTTTTCCGCAGCCGAGCCGCCCTTTAAGTCGGCGGGATCGGCATAGGGTATGCCGTAGTCGGCGGGATCTATATAATACTCGGTTATTTTTCCGTCCTTTATCTCATTTACAAGCGTTTTATCCGCCGCGGTGATCTCGTCCATGCCGTCCATGCCGTGAACGACAAGCGCGTCGGTGACGCCGAGGTTTATCATTACCTGCGCGAATACCCGCGCGATTTCGGCGCTGAACACGCCTATAACCTGACGCGAGGCGCCGGACGGATTGGAAAGCGGTCCGAGCATATTGAAAATCGTGCGTATGCCAAGCTCGCTTCTTACCGGAGCGACGTTTTTCATCGCCTTATGAAATTTCTGGGCGTTCATAAAGCCGAAGCCTATTTTATTTATGCATTCCGTAACCTGCGCGGGTTCAAGCATGATATTCACGCCGAGCGCCTCAAGCAAATCAGCCGAGCCGCTTTTCGACGACGCGGCGCGGTTGCCGTGCTTTGCTACCGTAACGCCTCCGGCGGCGCAAACCAATGATGCCGTGGTCGATATGTTGAAGGAATTTGTGCCGTCTCCGCCGGTGCCGACAAAGTCTATATAATTTTTGTCCGTGAGCGGATTTAATTTGCCCGCCTTCGATTTCATCATTTGCGTACAGCCCACGATCTCTTCGATCGTTTCGCCCTTCATCCTGAGCGCCGTTAAAAACGCAGCCATCTGCACCTGCGACGCGGTGCCTTCAAGCATTAAATCCATCGCCTCAGCGGCTTCCTCGCGCGTTAAATCCTTTTTTTCCACTACCTTTTGAATAAGCTCTCTCATTTCTCATCTTCCTCCTCTATTTTAAGCTCATCTCATCTCAGCTCGTTATAAACCATTCTCTATTATAACACAAAACACGCAAAATTGCAATAGCGTAAACTCACAAAATTCCCGCGGAGCACAACTTTTTAACGGCGGACCCGGCAGATAGGACGCGGCACACCCTCCGCCGAAAAGGGACGGCGGAGAATGAGGTATGTGCCGCCCGAAAAAAATCATATACGCCGCGAATTTGTGCTAAAGGAGATATATGAGCGCCGCAGTTTTAAACTTTTCACAAAAAATTCACAAAAAACAGTAGTAATATTTAAAAAGATGTGTTATAATAACTCCATATGACGCAAAGCGAGACTTTGTGAACCCGGAGGAACGCCGCGGCGGAAGCGTCACGCGGCGCCTTTATGATAAAATAATGCTGTTACGGGCGTATCGGACCGCCCGAGATTTACAATAATGATTGAGGTGACAAAAATTGGGTCTTTTTGACAAAATATTCGGCACATATTCCGACCGCGAATTAAAGAAGGTATATCCGATAGCGGATAAGGTCATGGCGCTGGAGCCGGAGGTTGAAAAGCTTACCGACGCGGAGCTCAAGGCTAAAACGCCGGAGTTTAAGGAGCGTATTGCCAACGGCGAGACGCTGGACGATCTGCTTCCGGAGGCGTTTGCGGTAATGCGTGAGGCGAGCCGGAGAGTTCTCGGCATGAAGCATTTCTATGTCCAGGTGGTCGGCGGCGTAATACTTCATCAGGGCAGAATCGCCGAGATGAAAACGGGAGAAGGAAAAACGCTTGTTTCCACGCTTCCGGCATATCTTAACGCGCTTGTGGGAAAGGGCGTACATATTGTAACGGTCAATGATTACCTTGCGAAGCGAGACAGTGAATGGATGGGGAAGGTATACCGGTTCCTGGGACTGAGCGTCGGTCTTATCGTTCACGACCTCGACAACGAGCAGCGCAAAGCGGCGTATGCGGCGGATATTACCTACGGAACGAACAATGAGCTCGGCTTTGACTATCTGCGCGACAACATGGTCGTAAACAAGGCGCAGCAGGTACAGCGCGGTCATTTTTACGCCATCGTGGACGAGGTGGACTCGATCCTGATCGACGAGGCGAGAACGCCCCTTATCATTTCGGGTATGGGTCAGGGCGCAAACGAGCTGTATAAGCTTGCGGATATGTTTGTGAAGCGCCTGAAAAAGCTTGTTGTCACCGAGCATGACGACAAGCAGCTCGACGAGGACGTCGACGCGGACTATATCGTGGACGAGAAGGCGAAAACAGCCACTCTGACCGAAAGGGGAATCAAAAAAGCCGAGGAAGCGTTCGGTATAGAAAACTTATCAGATCCGGAAAATATGAAGATTCAGCATCATATAAACCAGGCGCTTCATGCAAACGGCGTAATGCACCGCGACAAGCAGTATATAGTAAAGGACGATCAGGTTTTAATCGTGGACGAGTTCACCGGAAGAATTATGCCGGGCAGACGCTACAGCGACGGGCTCCATCAGGCTATTGAGGCAAAGGAGGGCGTTAAGGTAGAGAATGAGTCGAGAACATTGGCGACGATAACGTTCCAGAACTTTTTCCGCCTTTACGGGAAGCTTTCCGGCATGACCGGTACCGCGCTTACCGAGGAGGAGGAGTTCCAGCATATATATAAGCTGGACGTGGTAGCCGTTCCGACGAATAAGCCGGTCATAAGAAACGATATGCAGGACGTCGTTTATTCGACCGAGCGCGGCAAATTCCTGTCGGTCATAGAGCAGATCAAGGAATGTCACGAAAAGGGTCAGCCGGTGCTTGTCGGTACGGTCGACGTTGACAAATCGGAGCTTTTGTCGGGAATGCTGAAGCGTCAGGGCATAAAGCACGAGGTTTTAAACGCGAAATACCACGCAAAGGAGGCGGAGATCGTCGCGCAAGCGGGTAAAAAGGGCGCCGTGACAATCGCCACAAACATGGCGGGACGAGGAACCGATATAATGCTCGGCGGAAACGCCGAGTTCATGGCAAAGCATGAGATGGAGAAGCTCGGTTATGACGAGGAGCTTATAAACGAGGCTACGGGCTTTGCGGATACCGACGACGAGGCTATACTGGACGCCCGCGCGAAATACGGCGAGCTGTACAGCAAATTCAAGGAGCAGATCCAGCCGGAGCAGGAGGAGGTTAAGCGCTTAGGCGGCTTATTCATAATCGGCACGGAGAGACATGAGTCAAGGCGTATAGATAATCAGCTGCGCGGACGCTCCGGACGTCAGGGGGATCCGGGCGCGTCGAAGTTCTTCCTTTCGCTTGAGGATGATCTGATGCGGATTTTCGGCTCGGATAAGGTAAAGAAAATGGTTTCCGCGATGGGACTGGAGGAAACAGACCCGATCGAGGCGAAAATGCTTACCAATTCCATAGAAAACGCGCAAAAAAACATAGAGAGCCGCAATTTTGACTCGCGTAAGCATGTCCTTCAGTATGACGAGGTAATGAATGAGCAGAGAAAGATTATTTATCGTCAGCGTCAGGCGGTGCTCGACGGCGAGGATATCAGCGGCACCGTTCAGGATATGATCGAGTCGGTAATTGACAGCTCGCTCGATGATTATATAGGCATTTCCGAAATTCCGGAGGAATGGAATATACGCGCCATACGCGAGTTTGCCAACAGCGTGCTGTGCGCTCAGGGGTCATTTGATATTCCCGAGGATGAAATGGAGAGCGTGACCCGCAACGACATAAAGGACGAGCTTATGGAAATCGCGCGCAAAAGATACGCGTATCAGTCGGAGATATTCGGCGAAAATATGCGCGAGCTTGAGCGCGTAATCATGCTGAGGGTAGTCGATACGCTGTGGATGGACCATATCGACGAAATGGAGCATGTAAAGCGCGAAATAGGTCTTCGCGCTTACGGTCAGCACGACCCTGTTATAGAGTACAGAACGGTAGGCTCGGAATTATACGAGGGAATGCTCGATGCAATAAAG
Source organism: uncultured Clostridia bacterium (assembly GCA_947626135.1). Lineage (GTDB taxonomy): Bacteria > Bacillota > Clostridia > UBA1381 > UBA1381 > 12844. Next base: position 109,214 of record CANQQZ010000003.1, on the reverse strand, counting down.
CGCGATACGGTGCGTTATCTTATGACGGCTATGCCGCGCGTTGAAATAAAACGCGAACAGGTTGCAAAGCCTATTGAAACAGCCGGCGACGGAAGTCTGCAAAAGCAGCCGAAAAAGACCGCGCCCGCCGGTAAGGTCGGCAGAAACGATCCGTGTCCGTGCGGAAGCGGCAAGAAATATAAAAACTGCTGCGGCAGGAACGGCGCGGACAGAACAAATCCGCAGCAGCGTCCGGCAAGACCCATGAATACGCCGGCGCAGCAAAATGCGGCGAGAAACGTTCTGTATAACCCGGGCAAAAAATAAAAATTAAAATAAAATTTCTAAAAGGATGTGATTAAAGTGCTGCAATACGACGAGTACAAGCTTAAGCTCGCCGCTATGGAGGATGGCATTAAGGAACTGAGGGATTCACTTTGACATCGCGGGCGCGGAGACAGAGGTGAAGGAGCTTGAAGCCAAATCGCTCGAGCCTGATTTTTACAGCGATATGAAGCAGTCGCAGAAGGTCATGCAAAGGGCGAAGCAGCTAAACGCGAAAATCGAGAAATACAATTCTCTTCATTCCCTCTGGGAGGATACGATGATATTGATCGACCTCGCAAACGAGGAAAACGATGACAGTATGCTTGACGAGATAGGCGGCGCCGTGAAGAGGGTGGAGGAAACAATCGACTCCATGACGCTCGAAACCCTTTTGAGCGGTCAGTACGATTCCTCAAACGCCATTATTACGCTCCACGCGGGCGCGGGAGGCACGGAGGCGCAGGACTGGTGCCAGATGCTTTTGAGAATGTACCAGATGTGGGCGCAGAAAAACGGATATGAAACGGAAATTATGGATTCCCTCGACGGTGAAGAGGCGGGACTTAAAAGCTGCACTATGGAGGTGCGCGGACTGAACGCATACGGTTATCTTAAGGCGGAGAAGGGCGTTCACCGGCTCGTGCGCATATCGCCGTTCAACAGCGCGGGAAAGCGCATGACTTCGTTCGCGTCGGTCGAGGTAATGCCGGAGCTGGACGACGACGTAGAGGTGGATATCAGACCCGAGGACATAGAAATGGAGGCGTTCCGCGCAAGCGGAGCGGGAGGTCAGCACATAAACAAGACCTCGTCGGCAGTAAGGCTTACGCATAAGCCGACAGGGATAGTCGTATCATGCCAGACGCAGCGCTCGCAGTTCCAGAACCGCGATTATGCAATGAAAATGCTGAAGGCTAAGCTCGTTGAGCTTGCCGAGCAGCAGCAGAAGGAAAAAATCGCCGATATTCAAGGCGCTCAGATGGATAACGGCTGGGGCTCTCAAATACGTTCGTATGTTTTCCAACCCTATACAATGGTGAAGGATTTGCGTACAAACTTTGAAATGGGCAACATAGGCGCGGTTATGGACGGTGATTTGAACGGCTTTATAAACGCTTATCTTAAGGCGGTAAAGCTGGGAACATTGCTTAAATAAAAAAACGGGCTTTGCCCGTTTTTTTATTCCTCGTGTTTTTTTCCGCACGCCCGGCAGTACAGCGTTCCCGCCGCATTCAGCGTCCGGCATTCCGAACAGTACCAATCGCCCTCGTTCGGCTGTATGGATAAATTCTCCGTGCCGCTTACGGGAGCGACCGCGGGAGCGTTTGCAGCCGGATTATAGCTCGCGGGCTTATAAGCGGCAGCCGTGAAGGTCCCGTTTTTCGTTTCCTGATAGAACGCCGCGCCCACGATCCCGTAAAACAGCGGCAAAAACAGCCACAGCGCGAAATTAAACAGCGCCGAGATTATCCCGAATACAAATCCTACATGAGGGATCGCCGAAAGCGCGGTCAAAACGGCAACGGCAACGATCGCCGCGGCGGCTATCAGCAAATCGGCGAGAAACATCATGAGCTTATAACCCTTTGTTTCAAGCATGGATATCTTAAGAGCGTCTGTGGCGTCTATCTCGGGACGTGTAATAAGTATATACGGGGTAAAGCGGTACGAATACGACTTTACTATGCCTACAATCGGCACGAACGCCCATATCAGCGACCACAGATAATACCAGCACATTCCGCCAGCGACGCGCGGCACGTATCCGCGTGAAAAGCCCTTAAACAGCTGTTTTGAGCTTATCGGTCTGCCGTTATAGCCGTCAAGGTAGAGCGCAGACATGCCTGCCGTAATCGTCAGTATGACCGGGATGGTGATTATCGGAACAAGTATTCCGGTAACGGTGATGAGGAAAATGATAACCGAACTCATGAGCGACACGCCCCAAAGCATGATCGGCTTTTGGGAGAGCACCGACAGAGATTTTTTCAAAATGTATTTTACCATGAGAGAAGCCCCCTTAAAATATTTGTTGATATAAACAAATTATATCAAATCAGGCTCACATATGCAAGATAAATTTAATCCGGGCGCGAAAAACATATTATCAAAAATTCATATGAGCCTTAAATAACGCGGCATTGCAAAGAAGCGGAACGCAAAAGCGCTCAAAATTTAAAATATATATTGCAGAATTTAACCGATTGTGGTATAATTATTATATCTGAAAAATTCTGAGAGGAGTAAAACAAAATGAAAATTGCATTAATCAACGAAAACAGCCAGGCGGCAAAGAACGAGACTATTGCCGCGACGCTTAAAAAGGTGGTTGAACCGCTCGGTCATGAGGTTTATAACTACGGAATGTACACGGCGGACGACGAGGCTCAGCTTACATATGTACAGATAGGGATCCTCGCGGCGATCCTTCTCAATTCCGGAGCTGCTGACCTTGTAATCACCGGATGCGGCACCGGCGAAGGCGCGTGCCTGGCATGCAACGCGTTCCCGGGTGTGCTTTGCGGTCATGTGGTTGACCCGACCGACGCTTATCAGTTTACCCAGGTTAATAACGGCAACTGTATCGCTATGCCGTTTGCCAAGGGCTGGGGCTGGGGCGCCGAGCTCAATCTCCAGTATGTATTTGAGAAGCTCTTTGTTGAAGAGTGGGGCGGCGGATATCCCAAAGAGAGAGCGGTTCCCGAGCAGAGAAACGCGAAAATCCTCAACGAGGTTAAAAAGGTCACGCACCGCGACCTTCTCGACATTCTTCCTCAGCTTGACCCCGAGCTTGTCAAGGGAGCGGTTGCCGGAGAGCATTTTAAGGACATGTTCTTCGCTAACGCCAAGTGCGACAAGATAAAGGAATACGTAAAGACAATCACTGGCTGAAAGATATAAAAAAAGGAGGTCTCCTCCTTTTTTTATATCCTGAATTCCTTTGTTTTTATTAATTTGTGCTTACGGTAAAAATCGTCTATGTCGCGGGCTGTACGGACAACAACGGTTTGCTCCGTGCGCCCCGTGGCGGGATTTTTAAAGCCGATGGTTTTCTCGCCCGTGCATATGCTTGATTCCATGACCACATCGCGGTCGTCGCGCACTGCCTCATATGTGTTTTTTCTGAAAAACATAATGCTCACTCCTCATATTACGCGTTTTTTCAAAATATATTCCGCCGTTGTTTATTTATTACATAAAAAACAATCCGATTATATTGTATCACAAAAAACAGCTTCGTCAAGTAACAAAAAACCGCTTCCGCGGCTTGCCGCGAAAACGGTTTTTTTGTGTCTGCCAAGCAAACAGCTTAAAGGGTAAAGCTAAAGCAGGTAATTGTCTTATCAATATACGCGAACCGCGCCCGCGTACTGTGATATTCTGTAATCGGTGTTGATTGATGAAATCTTCACAACGTCTCCGGTCTGGGGAGCGTGGATCATATTTCCGTCACCGACATACATGCCTACGTGGTGTATACCCGAGCCGCCGTCGAAAAATACCAAATCGCCCGGCTGTAAATTGTCGCGGCTTACATATGTTCCGCAGTTCCTTTGGTCGGCTGCAACGCGCGCTATGCTGATCCCGTTCTTATTGCATACGTACTGCATAAGTCCGGAGCAGTCAAAGCCCGACGGGGAAGTGCCGCCCCATACATACGGTACGCCGAGATACTGCATGGCCGTATCTACGAGCGCCTGTCCCATAGAGGACGAATATGCCGGAGCCGACTGAGACGATGTGCTGTAATCCGACGAGCGCGCCGCCGCTGCCTGAGCCGCCGCCTCCGCCGCCTCTTCGGCAGCTCTGCGGTCCGCAACCTCCTTCTGGCGTTCCGATACGGAGGATTTTTCAATCCATTCGCCCGTGAGCTCCAACGCGGTGTTTATTATATATCCCTCGTCGTAGTCATCGCCGTAAGCGACCCTTATAAAGTCGCCTTCGCCCCAAAGCACAATCACCTCGGTGCCCGCTTCAAGCTCGTCCACAGCCTCGCTGTCCGCGGAGGCCTCCTTCCTTACATATACCGAGCCCTCGGTCTGCACCGTGGCGCGCTTATAATTTTCGTAATGCATTGCCGCATAATCCGCGTCCTCGCGCTGAATGGTTATTTTGTCATTCGGAACGTAGCCGAGCACGTCGCCGCAGTGGACCTTGTACCATCCCTCCGTGTTCTCAAGGATCTCCACCTGATCGCACGCGTTGAGGGTATTTGTCACGGCGGATTCGCCTGAGGGCATCTCGTGAACATCGAGAACCCCGTCCGTGAGCATTACATATCCGAGCTGAAAATAACTTTTCTCATCGTCAGACGCTTCCGCCTGAACCGACTGCGCTATAGCTACACCCTTGTTGGCATCTCCTCCCGTTTCCGCGATGGTTATGCTTTCAAGAGCCGCCGCCGCGTTAATCTGAGACTCCATTGTCTGCTTGTCACTGTTGATAGTTGCGGCTTGTACCGCCGCGAGTGAACTTATCATTGCGATTGCTATCATTGCCACAATCGAATGCTTCAAGTTCTTCATAAATGTAAAACCTCCTGTTTTTGCAAATCCAGACATTTCATCAATGTTACAGATTTGCAATTTGTTTTCTGTTTTGTTTCATTTTGGTTACAAACAAGATTATACAGCAATACTTTCCTTTTGTCAACCCCTTTTTTCTGTTTTTGCAACCGTTCTGAAATAATTTTGTAATGGAAAATGCTTCAAAAACGGTATTTTATCGTAATTTATATACATATATTCCAAATATAACCGAATAATATTGTGATATATTCACAAAAAATTATTTTTTAATTTTTCTTCAAAATTACAGAAGTATTACAGTTAAATTACAAACAGCGGCGCGACCCCGCCGGCGGAGTGAGTGGCGGTGTAATTTGTTTGTAATATTCGCCTTTTTTGCCGTATTTGACAAAATTATATTGTTTTGTTGAAAAATGCGGCGAAATCCGATATAATATACTCAGCAATTAAAATATCGGGAGGCGAGGCTGTGGAAGGAATGGCGTATCTTGCGGCGGCATATGCCGCCGGAGTTTATATATCTCCCAAAATCAGCGTGTACTTTACTGTTCTGTTTGCTGTTATATATTTGATCATACGCCTTATCCGCCGCGCCGGCGGGAGCCGCCCGGGGGCTTTAAGCACGGCTGTGGTGCTCACGTTTTGCGCCGGAGCGGTAATGGCGCAGTATTACGGGTCTCCGAGCCGCCGCGAGGTAAGCCGTTACGAGGGCATGTATGTCACTCTCACGGGGCGCATATGCGAGATCCCGGATACGGAATACGAGAATAACAGATATATCGTGGATGTGCGCCGCGTGAGCGCGGACGGCAAATCCGAGAATCTGCGCGAGCGGATGCTTATAACGGCGCCCGAGAGCTTTGAATTCGGAGATACCGTCGAATTTTCCGGCTTTGTGAGAGAGCTGGACGACAGGCTGAACAAGAACGGCTTTGATTCAAAGCTCTATTATAAATCAAAGGATATATTTTACCGGTGTTTTTCACGCGGCAGCGCAGTATCCGATGTGAAAATCAAAAGCCGCACCGTTTATTCCTATGCCCAAATGCTAAAAAACAGTATTTCCCAAATTTTAGATAAATATACGCATGGCGACAAGGGAGCGATCCTGACCGCTGTCATAGTCGGCGAAGGGGCTTGCTTTTCCGAGGATTTTGAGGCGGTGCTCAACCGCACGGGTATCGCGCGGTTTTTCTACCCGGCGTTTCTGCATATAATGCTTATAGTCGGGCTGATAGGATTATTTTCCGGAATTGTCAGGCGCGGATACCGCGATATTGCGCTTGCGGTGCTGCTTATGCTTTATGCTATGGCGCAGAGCTCGCGTCCGGTGTTCGTTAAAGCCTGCCTTGTCGCAGTGTTTCTTATAATATTCAGGAGAAGATTAGGGTACATATGGTTCCCGGACGTGCTTGGAGCCGCGGTGATAGCGATAGGCGCGGCAAACCCGCTGCTGTTCCATAACGCGGGCTTTGTGTCGAGCGTTACGGCAAGCCTGCTGATAAGCTTGTTTTATGAGCCGGTCACAGAAAAAATCAAGAACGGGAACAGGTATTACAAAAGGACGCTCGCAATCGGTTTTATATGCACGATTGGTCTGCTGCCGCTGAGCGCGCTGTATTTTAACGGAATTACAATATATAATATCGCGGCGGGACTGATATTTCTGCCGGTAACGGCAATCATACTTGTGCTGGCGCCGCTGCTGCTGTCCATGCTCGCGCTGTTTGGCTGCGCGCCCGTGGTCGGGGAAATTATGACATCGATGGCATGGATCTATGAGAAGCTGCCGTATCTTATAGACAAGCTTCCGTATGACTATATAGCGCTGCCGAAGGTGGGCGCGCTTACAATTATAGCCTTTTACACCGCGGTTTTCGGAGTATATATGATATATAGGGAAAGGCGGTACAAGGGTCTTCTGGCGCTGTGCGCTGCCGCGGCGTTTTTTGCGGTCGTGCTCGCGGGGGAGGCGCCGAGGCTGTCGCAGGCGGATTTTACTTTTGTTAATGTCGGTCAGGGCGACGGCGCGCTTGTGCGTCTGCCGTACAGAACCACCGTTTTGATTGACGGAGGCGGCGGCAATGAATACACCGACTATAATCAGGGCGAGCGGGAATATCTGCCATATCTTAAAAGCCTTGGTCTGGCGGAGATCGACTGCGCCGTTGTGAGTCATTGTCACAGCGACCATGCCGAGGGAATAATCGCAGCCATAAAAAATATCCGCGTGAGGCATGTATATTTGCCGGAAACGGATATTGACAATCAGGTATACAGGGAGCTTATGCTTACGGCTAGGAAATACGGTACCGAGATTCATATCGTGACGGAGCCGACAAAGCTGAGCTTTAAATCCGGGCTCGGAATAATAATGTATCCGCCGGGAGAAAACGCGCTGCTGAGCGGGGACGAAAACGATAAATCGCTGCTTGTCCGCGCGTCCTACGGCGAAACGGACTGTTATTTTACCGGAGATATGCCGAAGGCGGAGGAATTCGGGCTCGTCGCTTCGGGCTGTGTGAGCCCCGCGGAAATTTTAAAGGTCGCTCATCACGGCAGCGACAGCTCTACAAGCAAAATGTTTCTCGACGCTGTAAAGCCCGACACCGCTGTTATAAGCGTCGGCATGGATAACGGCTACGGACTGCCGTCCGAGGCGGTGCTCGGGCGCCTTTCGGAAGCGGAGGTTTACCGGACCGATAAAAACGGCGATATCGTGATTACAGCCGATAAAAACGGAAAAAGAAAAGTAAAGACCTTCAAGTAATTTTATCGGTCTGTATAAAAAGAACCGGCGCGGTTTTCGCGCCGGTTCCGGCATATGTTTTCTTACTGCGAGAATTTGCCTCTTGTCATATCCGTGCCCATGAAATCCTGATTTGTGAGCATTTCGGTTATATTGTCCTCATCCTTGCCCTTGATTTTTTTCATTCTCGCCGTTTTAAGCTGCTGTAGGGTGTTTATCGAGCCCGGACCGGCTATGCAGCCGCCTTCGCAAGCCATGCCCTCGATTATATCCTCGCTGAGCTTGCCGACCTTTAGCATAGCCAGCGCGATTTTACATTCAGCCACGCCGCTGCACGGCTTTGCTGTGAGCTCCTCCTCGTAGCCCAGCTCCTTTGCCGCTTTGAGAACCGCCTCGCTTACGCCGCGGGTCCCCGAAAAGCGTCTGCCAAAGGAGGTTGCGAAGGTTTCGTCCTCTTCGCATTCGCATGGATCGATACGGCGCGAATCAAACAGGGCGTTGAGCTCCTCGAAGGTGATAACAGCGTCCGGCGCCGTTTCGGGTTCAAACGTTGCCTCAGCCTTTTTGGCAATGCACGGTCCTATGAATACGATCTTCGCGTCCGGCTCGTGGTCGCGCAGCCAGCGTACCACCGCGCCCATAGGCGACAGCGTCGTGGACATTTTTTCCGCGAGAGCGGGATAATGCATACGTATGAGAGCCACAAATGCGGGACAGCAGGACGTGGTCATCTTTTCGCCCGCTTCCTTGTGTTCGATAAGCTCCTTCGCTTCGTTATACGCCACCGCGTCGCCGCCGAGGGCGACCTCGTGGACCTCGTCAAATCCGAGAATCTTAAGAGCGGTGGAGAGCCTGCCTATCGTTGCTTCCGGTCCGAACTGCCCCTCCGCCGCCGGAGCGGGAACGGCAATTGTTTTTTTATCCGATTTTATGTATTCTATAACCTTCAAAATCTGCGACATGTCCGAAATAGCTCCGAACGGGCAAGCCTGCGCGCAGTGACCGCAGCATATGCACTTTGAATCGTCTATAACGGCAAGCTTTTCCTCGTTCATGGAAATTGCGCCCACGTCGCAGCTTCTCTTGCACGGACGCACAAGATCCGCTATGGCGTGATACGGACATGCGTCGGCGCAGCGTCCGCATTCGCGGCACTTTGTCTGGTCAATATGCGCGCCGTGCGGGCTGATGGTGATAGCTCCGAACGCGCAAGCCTTTTTACAGCTCTTTTCCATGCAGTTCTGACAGTTTTCCGTAACGTGGAACCGGTTTATCGGGCATCCCTCGCATGCTGCCGGAATCACATGAATCATCTTGTCGGAACGCATTTTAATATGCTCCACATTTTCAAGAGGGAGCGGAGGTCTGTTCATGGCAAGGCGTATCCGCTGGCGGATGATCTCCCTTTCCTTATACACGCAGCAGCGGTAACGCGGCGTCGTGTTCGGAATAAGCTTGTACGGAATGTTAATTATGGTTTCCTGCGTGAGAGTGTCATTAAACGCGTTGTCCGCAATCTCGCGAAGAACCTCGTATTTGATTTGTTTTGTGGCTGTATCTCTTTCCATAGAATTTCCCCCTTCGTTCCCCAATTTTACAATATAAATATACACTACATTTTGTAAAAAGTCAACGGGGAAAATGGAGCGCGTGACAAATTTTTAACATATGCGGGTATGAGCGTCCGCATACTTGACAATTTATAAAACAGATTGTATAATAGTAGAAAAGCAGATTAAGGAGAAGCGGAAAATGGATAATTATTCTATGTTTCTGCCGTCTTATACAATAGGTCCGGGCGCTTATGAAACGGTGAAGGAGATTTGCCCCCGGTACGGGAAAACGGCTGTTGTAATAGGCGGTCACCGCGCGATGAACGCCGCGAGGGAAGCTCTTGACGCGGCGGTCAGACCGGATATAAAAATCCTTGATTATATATGGTTCGGCGGGGAATGCAGCTACGGCAACGTGAATACCATTGCCGCGGACAAAACAATAGCGAAGGCGGATATGATTTTCGCGGTCGGCGGAGGCAAAGCGGTCGATACGGCAAAATGCGTGGGCGAGATCACGGGGAAGCCGGTGTTTTCGTTCCCGACAATAGCGTCGAATTGCTCATGCTGCACGAGCGTGTCGATAATGTACACGTCCGAGGGCGTGTTTGTGGAGCCGCACTTTTTTGAAAAGCCGCCCGTGCACGCGTTTATCAATACAAAAATCATAAGCGAAAGCCCGGTCAAGTATATGTGGGCAGGCATGGGAGACACCTACGCGAAGTTTTACGAGGCGAGGATATCCTCGCGCGGCGATACGCTGGAGCATTTTACGGCTCTCGGAGTCGAAATGAGCGGGATGTGCGCCGCCCCGATTTTTATGTACGGGCAAAAGGCGCTCGAGGATAACCGCCGTCATGAAAATTCATATGAATTGCAGCAGGTGGTTTTGGCAATTACCGTTTCCACGGCTATGGTCTCAATTTTTGTGACGCGCGACCATACGCCCGATTATAACAGCGGACTGGCGCACGCGGTATTTTACGCGCTGACGGCATTTCCTTTGCTTGAGGAAAATCATCTTCACGGCGAGGTGGTAGCGCTCGGCGTGCTGATACTGCTTATCGCGGATAAGCAGTACGAGGAATTTGAGCGCGTGTATAATTTTAACCGCGTTACGGGGCTCCCCATTTCGATTTTCGATGTGGAAATAACAGAGGAGCAGTTAAAATCGGTACTTCCGAGAATGACGACGTTATCCGACGTGCGGCACTATCCCTACGAGGTGACGGTGCCGATGCTTGAGGAGGCGTTTTCGTATCTCGAGGAATACAATAAGAAAAGAAGAGAATAGAAGGAGAAAGAGAAAATGAGAAAAGACATGATCAGGAAAATCATCACAGGCGCTGCGGTGTTTGCGCTCGCTGCCGGATTTGCCGGCTGCTCGCAGCCCGCGGAGCAGACGGAAAGCACCGGCTCGTCAGACGGAGAGGTAAAGACGATTGCGATTATTCAGCAGATAGACAACGGCGCGTTTACCGATATGCGGGAGGGCTTCAAGGCAAGAATGCTTGAGAGCGGCTTAAACGTTGAATTTAAAGAAATGAATGCTCAGGGCGATGCCGCTACCTTGCAGTCGTATGTTCAGAATGCCGTTGACGAGGGCGTGGATCTTATTGCCACGATCGCGACTCCGGCGACGCAGGCCGTTGTATCGGCGGGCACGGATATACCGAATGTGTTTATCGCCGTTTCCGACCCCGTAAGCGCGCAGGTACTTACGTCAATGGATGCGCCGGATAAAAATTCGACGGGTACGCAAAATCCCATTCCCGTAGAGAAGATATTCACAACCGCCGAGGCGCTGACGCCGGGAATCCAGACATACGGTATGCTTTATACCGAGGCGCAGCCGAATTCGGTCTCGACATGCGAGCAGGCAAAGGCGTATCTTGACGGAGCGGGTATAAAATATGTGGAGAGAACGGTTTCATCGTCAGCGGACGTTCAGCAGGCGGCGCAGTCGCTGCTTTCGGAATGCGACGCTCTGTTTATTCCCAATGACGCGACAATTCAGGACGCTATGCCGGTTGTAGTAGAGGCGGCTGCCGCCGCGAAGAAGCCGGTTTACGGTTCATCGGCGGTAATGCCCGCGAGCGGCGCGCTTGCTTCGATCGCTATATCCGATACCGAGATAGGCGCGGCATCCGCGGATATGGCTGTGGAAATCCTTAACGGAAAGCCTGTATCCGAGGTTCCCGCTCAGGCAGTCGAGGCGACTATTACCACTGTTAACAAGGCTACGGCTGATTCGCTGGGAGTAACCGTTCCGGCGGATATGGAAGTTGAATACGTGGGAGAATAATATAAAATATTCATTGAATTAAAAAGAAGGACATCGCGAATTATCCGATGTCCTTCCTTTTTGTTATTAAAATATGATTTATGGTGAAAAAGAGTTTGCGCGTGGCGGAGGTATTTTCTATTCTAAAATAACGCGCCATGCGTCAATAAGCCTCCGGGTGCTCCACGCGGCGTTTGCTGGACTGGTAGACGGAAGCCGGGTTATGCTGTTTCCGACATGCCGCCTGTACAGCTCATACGCCGCGGAGCCGTTGGCGAAAACGCGCCGTATATCCGCGGTTTTGAAAATACGCGTGAAATCATTTATCCTGACATTGCGTATAGAGCTGTCGGACGACCCCTCTATATCGCAGCTTTCTATTACGTCCCACAGCGCAATATGATTGCCGAGGAGCATACGCTTTTTTTCTTCTACCGTCCCGGGAACGCCGCAGCCGCATACGGCAGCCGTAACGCGCCAAAACCGGTTTTGGGGATGACCGTAAAAAAATTCGGTTTCGCGTGATTTTACTGATGGGAAGCTGCCCAAAATCAGTATTCGGGAATTATTATCGAACACCGGCTCAATATTGTGTACAGCCTTCATACGAGCATTGACGCGAAAAATACGGCGCCCATGACAATGACGAGCACATGCGCCCAGAATGCGGCGAGCATGGCACGTTCGTTGCCGTTTTCATCGGCTTTTTTTATGCCCTTTATAATAATGAGCGCCGCTCCGCATACTATCGCGGGGAAGAAGAGCCATATGAGGATACCGCCGCCGCGTTCGGTAAACGCGAGAATGAACCGGGCCGTCAGAGCCAGGTAGCCGAGTCCGCATATGAGCGCCCATACAAGCAGATGATACGGCTTGCGCATCATCGCCAGGATCTTATCGTTCATTTTTTATTATCCTTTCGTTAATGCTGCGGTTTTAAGCTTTTCCAGAACTCGGGCGAGAATAGGATAAGCATGGGATAGAGCTCCAGCCTGCCGGCAAGCATATCGAAAATCATCACGTATTTCGACAGCGGCGAGAACATTGAAAAGCTTTCGGTGGGACCTGCCTTTCCGAGACCCGGACCGATATTGTTGATCGTGGCGGCAATAGCGGTGAAGTTGGTCGTGAAATCATAATTGTCGAGCGAAACTATAAATATAGACACGACATAAACGATTATATACGCAATCATATACACGCTTACCGACTGCACGATTTCCGCGGGCACGGTTTTTCCTTCACTGCGCAGGTTTACCACGCGTTTGGGATGAAAGAACCGCGTCAGCGCGTTCTTTACCGAGCGGCACATTATGAGTATTCTGGACACCTTTATGCCGCCGCCCGTGCTGCCGGCGCACGCGCCGATAAACATAAGCGTGAGCAATACCATAAGAGCAAGCTGGGGCCAGGTATCGTAATCAACCGTGGTAAAGCCGGTGGTCGTGACGAGCGAGGCGCATTGGAAGCATATGTGGCGTATCTTGTCGCTCCAGCTCATATCCGGCAGCGTGCCGTTCATAAGGAAGGATATCGTTATAACCGCCGCTGCGCCGAGAATGATGAGAAGATAGTACCGCGCCTCCTCATGTATCGCAGCCGCCTTGAATTTCCTTGTGGCTAACAGGAAATACACGCCGAAATTTATTCCGAACAGCGTCATAAACACCGTTACGACCCATTGAATATACGGCGAATAGCCTGCCATGCTGTCCGCCTTTACGCCGAAGCCTCCGGTGCCCGCCGTGCCGACGGCGGTTGTTATCGCTTCAAATGCCGGCATACGTCCGAGCAGCAGCATTATAAATTCCGCCAATGTAAGCGCGACGTAAATCGTGTAAAGTGCGAACGCTGTCTGGCGGACCTTCGGCAAAAGCTTGCTGACCGTGGGTCCCGGGCTTTCGGCGCGCATTATATTCATATGCGAGCCGCCGCCGGTCATGGGTATAAGCGCGAGCAGAAACACAAGCACGCCCATGCCGCCTATCCAGTGTGTCAGCGAGCGCCAGAAAAGGGACGCGTGGGAGAGAGCCTCCACGTCATCCAGAATACTCGTTCCGGTCGTCGTAAATCCGGATACCGTTTCAAACAGCGCGTCCGTAAACGACGGTATGTCTCCGTTCATGACAAACGGCAGACAGCCGAAAACGCTCATCAGTATCCACGCGAACGCCGTTACCACAAAGCCCTCGCGCGAGTAAAAGGTCATGCGCTTCGGGCGCCTGAATACTATCAACACTCCCGTTATGATACACACCGCGGCTATTATGGCAAACGCGGCTCCGTGCTCTTCCCCGTATATCAGCGATACAGCGAACGGCGTGAGCATGAGCGCGCCTTCGATAACAAGTATCCAGCCGAGTATGTAAACGACCGCCTTGTAATTCAATATTATCCCCCGTTTCACTCTTTAATCGGCAGCGCCGGACGCGCGGCGAAAAGCAAATGACCGCCGCCGCGCCGGACATGCCGGATGATTAGTCAATAATTTCCTCTATACTGCTGAGCCCCGTGTGAGACGTGACTACAGTTACCGAATCACCGCCGCGCAGAACATCGTCGCCGGCGGGAATAAACGTTCTTCCGCCGCGGTATACGCATGTTATAAGCAGATTGCTCTTCAGGCGCATATTCTTCAGCGGCACGTTAACCTGTGAGAATTCGGGATGCACGATAAATTCTATCGCTTCAGCCCGTCCGCCGTACATATGATAAAGCGTTTCTATTTCACTGCCTATTGTGTTCTTTTTCGCGCGCACATATTTTATTATCATTTCAGCCGTTATAAGACGGGGATATACGACGCTTCCCAGCTCCAGCTCGTTTATGACGTTCGAGAAGTTTATATGGTTTACCTTTGTTATTGCCTTTATTCCGGGCGCCGCTTTCATGCCGTAGAGCGAAAGTATCACGTTTTCCTCGTCAATGCCCGTGAGCGGGATAATAGCGCCGGTGCGCAGCAAATCCTCTTCGTTTAAAAGAGTTTCGTCCGTGCCGTTTCCGTTGACTATTACAACCTCGTCGGGCAGCAGTTCGCTTAGCTGGGCGCAGCGCTCCGCGCTGATTTCTATTATTTTCACCTCAACTCCGGATTTTACGAGTCTCCGCGCCAGATAATACGAGGTTCGTCCGCCGCCTATAATCATAACGGAGCCGACCTTGTGGGTTTCTATATTAATTTTCTTAAAGAAGGTCAAAGCATCCTTCGGGGTGGCGACAAACGAAATTATATCGCCGGAATAGAGGCGGAAGGAGCCGTTCGGAATGGTGATCTCACCCTTGCGCTCAACGGCGCATACGAGAATATTGAAATCCTTGCTGCGCTGGAAGCTTGAAAGCTGTATTCCGTTCAGAGTGCTGCCTTCGGGAATTTTGAATTTGATAAGCTCCGCCGTTCCCTTCGCAAACGGATTTACGGATATCGCGGACGGGAAATGAAGTATTCTTGAAATTTCCTTGGCAGCCTCAAGGTCGGGATTAATGATCATCGCTATGCCAAGCTTATCGCACAGATAATTCAGCTCGTCCGTATATTCCGGGCTCCTTACGCGGGCGATGCAGGTGCATTTGCCGACCATGTTCGCCAGGGCGCAGCAAAGCAGGTTTAACTCATCGCTGTCTGTAACGGCGATAATAAGGTCCGCGGATTCAACGCCCGCCTCGATAAGAGTTTTATAGCTTGAGCCGTTGCCGACAATGCCCATAATATCATATGTTTCGGCAAGATGATCGACAACCTCCCTGTTCTTATCTATTATTGTTACGTCGCATCCCTCGTCGGTGAGCTTTCCCGCGAGCGTTGAGCCTACCTTGCCTGTGCCGACAATAATGATTTTAAGGATTTTTCCTTTATTTTGTTTTGCATTCGGTTTGATTTTTTCCAGTATAGACATCATTCTGCCTCCTGTGTGTATATAGATACATTATTTTAACATAATCCGCCAGAAATTTCAATATATTTTATTAAATTTTCCCCTGCTGCGTTATACGTATCCGTAAATGCCGCGAACCGATATCTCGCCCGAGGATACCGTCACGCGTCCGTTCGGCGTATCAATCAAAAGCGAGCCGTCCTGTCCGATACCCGCCGCTGTGCCGGAGACGGTTTTCCCGTCGAGGACCGCGTTAACGCCGCGGGATATGTTCACGCACGCGGCTTCATATTCGGGAATTATGTTTTTAAGTCCGTTTTTGAGAAATTCGCCGTAAAGGGGCTCGAATTCCTCCATTACGCGCCGTATAACAGGCGCGCGTTCATAATTTTTCCCGGTCATCATACGCAGCGAGACAGCCTTGCCGCCGATTTCGGGCGGAAATCCGGCGGCATTTACGTTGATTCCTATTCCGCATACGATGTAGTTTACGCGTTCCATTTCGGCGGACATCTCGGTCAGTATTCCGCAGATTTTTTTGCCGTCAGCCACGATATCGTTGGGCCATTTTATCATAACGCCGAAATCCTTCAGCGCGCGGTAAACAGCAAGTCCCGCGGCGAGCGTCAGCCCGGATGAGCGGGAGGGCGGGATATCGGGCTTTAGAAGCAGCGACATCCATATGCCGCCGCCCCCGGGAGAGGTCCATGCCCTGCCGAGCCGCCCCTTGCCGCCGGTCTGGATATCGGCGGTGAACAGAGTGCCGTCGGGCTCGTCACAGCGGCGCTTCGCCTCCTCGTTTGTGGAATCGGTCGAATATACATATATTACGTTTTGCCCCATGCGCGTGGTTTTAAGCCCGGCGGTTATTTGTCCGGCGGTTATCAGATCCGGCTCGGAGGAAAGACGGTAGCCCCGGTTTGTCGCGGACTCTATCTCATAGCCCTCGGCGCGGAGCGCCTTGATGTGTTTCCATACCGCCGCGCGCGATATTCCGAGCTTCTGCGATATTTTTTCGCCGGAAACGTACCCGCCGCCGGCTTTTAGTATTTCCAGTATATTTTGTTTCAAGCAAATCAATCCCTTCACATATGATTATATAATATCGGACGGGAAAAATCAATGCCGGAATAAAAAAACGACCCGGAGCTGAAGCTTCAAGCCGTTTTTGGTAGCGGTAAGTGGACTTGAACCACTGACACCACGGGTATGAACCGTGTGCTCTAGCCAGCTGAGCTATACCGCCGTTTCTCACAACAAAAGATATTATAATGTAAAACTTCGAGTTTGTCAACACTTTTTTTGTTTAATTGCGGGTTTTTAAATTGCGGGCGTAAAAAAACGCGGTTTTCACCGCGTTTTTTTCGGTTTTAACTGCCCTTACGCAAGCTTTGCAAGTTTTAAAGCAAGCTGAGATTTCTTTCTTGCGGCGTTATTCTTATGAAGAATACCCTGGCTGACGCCCTGGTCGAGCTTCTTGGACGCTTCGTTAAACAATACCTTAGCGTTTTCCTTGTCGCCGTTTTCAACTGCCGCCTCGAACTTTTTAATCGCGGTCTTCAAAGCCGTCTTATGGGATACGTTAACCGCAGTCTTTTTCGCGATTACCTTGACGCGCTTTTTAGCCGACTTGATATTAGGCATTTACGTTACACCTCCACAAACTTAATATATAACACGGCAGTATTATACAACAAGCCTCAGAGAATTGCAAGTGTTTTTTGCTATAAATTTTTTATTTTATGTAAAATAACCAAATAATTCCTGTTTATGGATTATTTATGCTATGATAAGAGCATAGTTTTGTAATAATCCAGACTTTTAAAATGCTTGTCGAGCTGTACGCCGACATAGGTTTCGGTTACGGCGTTGAGATAATCTATAAGCTCGTCATTTGCGGAAAAAGCAAGCATTTTTTTGTCATCGCAGCCGGTTATGTATCTCATGGCGTTTAAGACGGCGCCGTTTATTCTGACAGCTCTGCGTTCGCCGCATTCGGCGCACAGCACGCCGCCCTTTTCAAAATCGAATTTTACGGCGTTTTCGCTGCCGCAGCCAACGCATTCGCCCAGAGACGGACAATATCCGCCCGCAGCCATAAGCTTAAGCTCGTAGGCTGTTTTGACCTTCTTTACGGACTCGTTTCGGTACGCGAGAGCGTATACGGCGTTCAGGTACAGCCGTAAAATCCTGTCATCACAGTTGTTTTCCCCGAGAGTTTCGTATGTGATATCCGCCAGATATGAGGCGAGCGACAGCTTGTAAATGTCCTCGCATACCGGATAGAAGCCGTCTATCGTATTTATACGGTTGACGCTCATAAGCCGTCCGGAGCCCTGATAAAGCTCAAAGCTGCCGTAGCACAGAAACTGGCTTGAGGCGGCGGAGGAGCTTCTGGATTTGCCCGCACCGTATGCCACGGCTTTGATAATGCCCATATTCTCGGCAAAAATGCTCAATATCCGGTGCCCTTCTCCGTAAGAGGTCTGCCTGATTATGATACCTTTGGCGCTGACGGTTGCCATCTTGCCTCCTCACTCCTCATTCCGGCGCGCTTTTCGGCGTTCTTGTATACCAGATACGCCTTTATGCAGCCCGTGTTAATAAACGCATTCCATAAAAACGAATTATTTTCCATACCGTACCTCCGAAAAACAGACTTGTTTTCGGATTTAGTTTATTTCATTTTCCGGCGGTTATACCTGACACTTATTTCTTACTCATTTGAGAATCCGAAATTGCGTATCATAAAATCGCTGTTGCGCCAGTCCGGTTTAACCTTGACCCACAGCTCAAGATACGCCTTTTTGCCGAGCATTTTTTCAATATCCGCGCGCGCCATAGAGCCGATTTTTTTTAGCATTTCACCGTTTTTTCCGATTATTATGCCCTTATGCGTGTTTTTTTCGCAGTATATTACGGCGTGAATATTGGTTATTTTCGCTTTTTCCTCAACCTTTGTTATTTCAATCGCCGCGCCGTGAGGGACCTCTTTATCCAGAAGCCACAGCATTTTTTCGCGTATTATTTCCGCCGCTATCTGACGCTCCGGCTGGTCGGTCACGGTATCCTCGTCAAAATATGCGGGACCGAAGTCGAGATGCTCGCGTATTTCATTTAAAAGCTCTTCCGTGCCGTCTCCGTTTTCCGCGCTCATCGGCACGATTGCCGCGAAATTATACATGCTCGAATAATCGGCTATGAGCGGAAGCAGCTCCTCCTTTTTTATGAGGTCGATCTTATTAAGCGCAAGGATACACGGAACGCCTCGATTTTCTATTGAATTTAAAATCGAGCGTTCCGCGTCCCGGACGGGACGGGAGGCGTCCGTCATAAACACAAGAACGTCCGTGTCGTTTATGGCGTCGTTCGCGGCTTTGACCATGAATTGCCCGAGCTTGTTGCGCGGATTGTGTATTCCGGGCGTGTCGGTGAAAATTATTTGCTCGCTGTCGGTGGTGCAGACAGCGAGTATTTTGTTTCTGGTAGTCTGCGGCTTATCGGAAATAATCGCGATTTTCTGCCCCGCTATTGTGTTCAGGAGCGTTGATTTTCCCACGTTGGGCATACCTATTATAGCGGCGAAGCCGGATTTGAATTCTTTTTTCATATTCATGTTTCTCCCGTCAGTCGTTTCCTTGTGATATTGAGCGCCGTCAAAACCTTATCCTGCTTCTTGCGCATAATCCTGTCGCCCTCGCTGTCAATATGGTCGTAGCCAAGCAGATGAAGCATGGAGTGGGCGGTCAAAAACGCCGTTTCCCGCCGCATGGAGTGATTATATTCCTCCGCCTGAGCCGCGGCGCGCTCAAGAGATATGACGATATCCCCGAGCAAAACCGCGTCGCCGTCGTAATCGTAACGCGCATCGGCTTCATCGCCGTCGAAGCTGAGCATGGGGAAGGAAAGCACGTCGGTGGCGCGGTCAATGCCGCGGTGTTCGCGGTTAAGATTGCGTATGCGCTCAT
Source organism: uncultured Clostridia bacterium (assembly GCA_947626135.1). Classification (GTDB taxonomy): domain Bacteria; phylum Bacillota; class Clostridia; order UBA1381; family UBA1381; genus 12844. The sequence goes on along the minus strand of CANQQZ010000003.1, from coordinate 89,953 downwards.
CATCCGTCAGCGTTACGCTTATCTGAGCGTCAAAGCCGCATTCCTCCTCCGCCATCACCTCCTCGCATACAGCCTTTATCAGGTCTGTAAGCGCTTTTGTTACGTCAATTTTGTTTTGTTCATTTTCTATTATCAGTTCTGCCATGAGTTCTTCTCTTTTCTCTTTCCTCGTCGTATTTTGCGTATGCCTTTATTATCTCCTGAACAAGCGGGTGGCGCACCACGTCCTTTTCCGTCAGATAGCAGAATTTTATGCCCTCGATGTTTTTGAGCACCTTTTCCGCCTCCTTCAGTCCCGACCGCTTATCGCCGGGAAGATCGATTTGTGTGACGTCGCCCGTTACGATCGCCTTAGAGCCGTAGCCGATACGCGTAAGGAACATTTTCATCTGCTCCGGGGTGGTGTTTTGAGCCTCGTCCAGTATTATAAACGCATTGTCGAGCGTGCGCCCGCGCATATATGCCAGCGGCGCGACCTCTATGACCCCCTTTTCCTGATTTTTCAGGAATCCTTCGCCGCCCAGCATTTCATACATCCCATCGTATAAGGGTCTTAAATACGGATCCACTTTATTCTGTAAATCGCCCGGCAAAAAGCCGAGCTTTTCGCCGGCCTCGACCGCCGGACGCGTCAGAATTATGCGGCTCACCTCCTTCGCTCTCAGAGCCGTTACGGCTTTTGCGACCGCGAGATATGTTTTTCCCGTGCCGGCGGGACCTATGCCGAACACTATAGTATTTTCGGTTATCGCGTCCACATACCGTTTCTGACCGAGAGTTTTGGTCTTTATGGGACTGCCCTTGGCGTTTATCGCGATACAGTTGTCGCCCAGCAGCTTCATGTCGAAGCCGCCGTCCTCGCGAACCATTGTCATGGCGTAGATGACCTTTTGCTTATCAATGATCTCGCCGTTTTCGAGCACCTGTATAAGCAGATGAATTACCTGAGCCGCCTGCGCCGCGTCCTCCTCCTCTCCGGAAATGCGCAGCGCGTTTTCCCGCGCGAATACGGTGACATGCATCGACTGCTCGATAAGCTTTATATTCTCGTCGAAGCTTCCGAACAGCGCAGCCATGTCCGTGCCGTGCGGCAAATCGATTTGTCTGTTGGTCAAATTTTTCACTCCTTAATTATTTCTTCCGTGCCTATATTTTCAATAAAGCTCATAGTGCATTTTACCCTTATAATGTCATCGCTGACCTTTTTATATTCAAGGCGCTCGTCCGTGCGCCGGGCAAGAGGAGTAAGCGTTTTTGCGATCTCCTCCTCGAGCGCGTCCCTCGCGCGCGCCGCGGCGAGCTCTTCGCTTACGGGCTCGCGCTCCGGCTGCACCTCTATGTGCTTTTGAGACGTAACCGACAGCCCGGTATATCCGAACATGGGCAAGGTCAGCTCATAGCAGTCGGTCTTTATGTCATAATCGGCGTAATCCTCCGCCATGCCGCGGAAAAGGTCATATTTTTTGCCGAATATCTCAAGGGTTATATACCGCTTTACAGCGCCTGTCGGCGTCCGTATCTCATCGTAAAGAGGCTCGTCTTTTTCGGCTGAATGCATGGTGTATGCGCTGACCTCTCCCAAAGCGTGGACAAGCAGCCGCTTGTTTGTTCCTTCCGCGCCGTTTGCGTCAATTTGTCCGGATATAAGGGTGTCGCCATAGGTCACCGCGTCGCCCGCGGCGACAGCCGGACGCCCCGCTTTAACGGTAAGCTTTTTTATCACGCCCTCTCCGGAGGATACAATATCGCATGGTATGTGCTTATCAACTATTTCGTGATGCGCGCGGCGTTCAAATACCTCCACACGCGCCTTCGTCCCCTCCATATATACCCACAGCCATGAAATTTCCGGATAGTCGGCGAGGATATTGTTTTTTATATCCCCGATGGGGAGGAGCTTGCTTTTTGACGCTCCGGTGTATATTCCGTTTTCCTCAAGGAGCTGCGCGATGCGCGTTATATCGGCGTCCTTTACGCCGTTTATTTCCACGGTCCATATGTGGCGTGAGGACTGATAAACGGCGGCGGCGGCGAGCGCGGCGCACACGGCGAACAGTACGCGCTTTTTGTATCTTTTGATAAAGTTTTTCACGCCGCGTTTTTTCAGAATATGTATTCGTACCTTTGTTTTGCGGCGTACATCGGCAGCGTGCCTGAGATCGCGTATGTATATGCGCGTGATCATGGCGCCTCCTCTTCGCTCTACCGAGCTTAGACGTATGCCGCGCCTGAGGCAGATGTTTATAAAACGTTCCGGATTTTGTCCGCTTATTTCTATTATAACATACCCTTTAAGAAAATTAAAGAACTTATTTAACATTTTTTTGCCGTCTCCGCTAAAATTCAAACTCTATTTTGCCGATAATTCCGGAAATGAAGATATCGCTTACGCGAACAGCGTCTATATTCAGGTCATGTCCCTCTATGGAAACGCTTCCCTCCGATGTCGAGAGCCGTATAAGCTCCCGCGTATAAACCTCTATACCCTTGTGGTTTTCTATGTAAAGCCCGCTGTTCCCGGTTACGGTTATACGCGGAACGCTCATCATTATCTCTCTTCCCGCCGCTTTAAAATCTTCTTTTTTCATTATGATACTTCCCTTCTGGTTTAAATTTATGTAAATCGGGGGGTTTTAAGTACAGCAACTTCGGCATATAGATAATGCGGAGGTCGGAGATTATGAAGAAGATATTATTATCCGCTGCCGCGGCGGCTGTTATTGCGCTTATTTTAAACGATGCCCAAAGCGCGGCTGCTTATGTGCGCGACGCCATGTATTTGTGCTGCGAAATGATCGTGCCGACGCTGTTTCCGTTTTTTATATGCTCGGGAATTTTGATTTATTCGGGATTTTGCGAATGGCTTTCGCACGCCTTCAGATTTTGCATGAAGCCGCTTTTTAACGTGTCGCCTATGGGAGCCGGAGCGTTTGTTCTCGGTATTATAAGCGGATATCCTCTCGGCGCGGTCACGGCGGGAGAGCTTTATAAAAACAGCTATATAACAAAAACCGAAGCCGAGAGACTTCTGGCATTTTGCAATAACAGCGGCCCGCTCTTTATTCTGGGCGCGATAGGCGCGGCGATGTATTCGAATATTATGTACGGGGTGGTTTTATATGTGTCGCATATCGCAGCCGCCCTTATAGTGGGCGTTATTTTTCGTTTTTACCGTTACCGTGATTATACGGCGCCGAAAACCGTTATGACAACGCCCGACAGGAGCGCGGGCGAGGTGTTCAATATCGCTCTTCAGTCCGCGATACAAAATATTCTGACGGTATGCGGCGCTGTGATACTTTTCAGCATGGCGAGCCGTCTGGCGCTTGATCTTTTCGCGCTTCCGCCCGAATCGGACGCGTTTTTGTCGGGTATACTTGAATTCGTGACGGGAGCGGTCAAGATTTCAAATCTGACGCTGCCCGTGATGAAAAGGCTCATAATGACCGCCGTAATCGTGGGCTTCGCCGGATTAAGCGTTCATATACAGGTGATAGCGGTAATCGCGAAATATGAGCTGTCGCTCAAACCGTATTTTATCGGAAAAATCCTGCATGGGCTTATCGCGGGCGCACTTACGGCGGCGTATTTCTGGAAAAATCCGATAACCACCGCCGTGTTCGCGCCGTCGATATCAAAAGCCGCCGCCGCGTCCTCAGCCGCGGAGACGGCAGCCGCCGCTGTTACGGTCGGCTTATGCGTCATCTTTTCGGCTGCGTATCGGATACGCAATAAGCCGGCAAAGCCGGAAGCGAATTGATATTATCCGTTACGCCGTCGGAGACGGCTGTCCCTGCGGCGCGGCGCGAAATGAATCCGTCCGGCTTGAGAAGCTTTATCCAAGCGCGGCTTTGCGCCGGTATTTTTATTCAGCCATATTTTTTGCAAAAATGCCGTAGCCCTTTTTCGGATTATTCACGAATACATGCGTGACTGCGCCGACAAGCTGTCCGTCCTGCATTATCGGCGCGCCGCTCATGCCCTGCACGATCCCGCCGCTGGCGTTTATAAGTCTTTCGTCGGTAATCTCGACGGTCATGTTTCTGAGTCCCTTATCCGATATGACGTCTATGCGCGCGGAATACGCGGTTACGGCGCCGCCCTCTATATCGCTCAGAACGCTTGCCTCGCCGCCGTGGACCTGTGACGGCTGCGCGACGGGCACCGTCGCATCATCCGCCGAGGCGGTCATAACGCCCGAGATCCCGTTGTCCGCGTTGTTGTCGACCGTTCCCAGGACCTCTCCGTCAAATTCAGCCGTTACGGCGCCGGGAAGTCCTATATGCCCCATGTTTATTCCGATTATGCTGCATTCGTTAATGCTTCCCTCGCGCACCGTCAGCACGCTTTGGGAATCGGCGTCGGTTATGGCGTGACCCAGCGCGCAGTAGCGCATGTTATCGGGATTTATATATGTGAGCGTGCCGACGCCCGCCGCGCTGTCGCGCGCCCATAAGCCTATTCTGTACCGTCCGTCATTCGACAGCTTAGGTGTAACGGACGCCGTTTTCGTTTCGCTGCCGCGCACGAACTCGATTTCAACCGGATTTTCCGTCTCAAATTCCGCGAGGTCGGCGCATGACGCGACCTTTTCTCCGTTCGCTTTAATTATTATATCTCCGGTCTGTATTCCGGCGTCGCGCGCCGGACAAACCTTTTTTCCGCTTTCGTCGGTAAACTCCGCCGTTCCGGCGGCTATAACGCCATCGGCGTATATTTTTATTCCGACCATCCGCCCGGACGGAATAACGTAATCCGCCGCCGAAACCGGCGTATAAAACGACGCGCACAGCGATATAATAAATACGGCGAAAATGTTTTTGTAAAATTTTTTCATAAACGTATCACCTCCCGCCATTTTAAATTTTGCGTTTGCGGATTTTTATATACTGAAAAGTTAATGAAGCATGACTAAAAAAAACATAGCTTTTTTTTTGTTTATGTGGTATACTTATGATAATTACCGTGCTTTTAATGAAAATGAGCGCGGCGGCGGAGAGGAAATAATGGATAAAATACTTTCAAATTTAAATGAGCGGCAAATTGAGGCTGTGCGTTCGACGGAGGGACCGCTTCTGGTGCTCGCCGGCGCGGGAAGCGGAAAAACGACGGTGCTCGTGAACAGAATAGCGTATATAATAGATAAAAAGCATACAGCGCCGTATAATATCCTTGCGATAACATTTACAAACAAAGCCGCGAATGAGATGAAGGAGCGCATAAACGCGCTGCTCGGAAATATGGCGGGCGGAATGTGGGTCGGCACATTTCACTCGATATGCGTGAGGATACTGCGTTCAAGCATAGATTTGACAGGCTACGGACGTGATTTCGTCATATACGACAGCTCGGATTCGCGCACGCTTATGAAGGAATGCATTAAGGAAATGAACCTTGACGAAAAGAATTTTCCCGTCAGGAACGCGCTTTCGATTATAAGCAGCGCGAAGAACGACATGATGGAGGCGGCAGCATTTGAAAAGCATTATGCGGGCGATTACCGAATGAGCATAATCGCGGAGCTGTATAAAAGCTATCAGTCGCGCCTGAAGGCTGCCAACGCGCTTGATTTTGACGATATAATTCTGTTCACGGTGAAAATTTTAAGCAAAAATCCGGATGTGCTGATGAAATATCAAAGCCGCTTCGAGTACATCCTTGTCGATGAATATCAGGATACGAACAACACGCAGTATATGCTTGTAAGCCTGCTGTCAAAGGGCTACAATAATCTTTGCGTGGTCGGCGACGACGATCAGAGCATATATAAGTTCCGCGGCGCAAACGTGGGGAATATTTTAAACTTCACAAAGGATTATCCCGACGCGAAGGTTATACGTCTTGAGCAGAACTATCGTTCAACGCAGAATATTTTAAACGCGGCAAACGCCGTCATAGCGCATAATGCCGGACGTATGGGAAAGGATTTGTGGACGGATAACGGCGAGGGCGAAAAGATTTTTACATATACGGCTCCGAACGAATACGACGAGGGACGCTTTATTGCCCGCGAAATAAAAAAACGCTGCGGTAAAACGGGGAAATACTCCGACTGCGCCGTGCTTTACCGTATGAACGCGCAGTCGCGCGTAATCGAGGAAATGCTTATGAGGGAGGGAGTACCGTACAGGGTGCTTGCCGGACTTCGTTTCTACGACCGCAAGGAAATCAAGGATATTACGGCGTATCTGCGCGTTATACACAATCCGTCGGACGAGATAAGTCTGCGCCGGATAATAAATGAGCCGAAGCGTAAAATCGGAGCGGCAACGCTGGAGAAGGCGAAGCGTATAGCGGACGCGAACAATATGACGCTGTTCGAGGCGGTGTCCGCCGCGGAGGAATGGACGGAGCTTGGCGCGGCGGCACCGAGGCTCAAGGCGTTCGCCGATATGATAAGCGCGCTTGCGGAGCTCAAGGACAAGGCTGCGATTTCGGAATTTGTCGAGCGGGTCATGACGGACACCGGGTATATGGCGAGTCTTGAAGCGGAAAATTCCATAGAGGCGCGGACGAGGATGGATAACCTCGAGGAATTTATGAGCGTTGTCCGCGAATTTGAGGGCAATCCCGATTACAATGGTACGCTCGCGGAATTTTTGGAGGGAATTTCGCTTGTGTCGGATATCGACGCCTATGACGAGGACACGGACGCAGTGGTGCTGATGACCATTCACAGCGCAAAGGGACTGGAGTTCCCCGTGGTGTTCCTCGCCGGTATAGAGGAGGGATTATTCCCGGGGATGCGGTCGTCGGGCGACGAGGAAAGCATAGAGGAGGAACGGCGGCTTTGCTATGTGGCGATAACGCGGGCTAAGGAGAGACTGTATCTGACAAAGACTCTGAGCCGCACGATATTCGGCAGAACATCGCCGTCGGCGCCGTCACGGTTTTTCGGCGAAATTCCCGCGGAATATATGTCTGAAACGGGAGATGTTCGCTCGGAGCTTGCAAAAAGCGCGTCCAAGCTCGGCATTTTCTATTCGGCAAAACAGCCTATGCGCGCACCGCAGAGCAAAAATGAGAAAAGCGGCGTGAATTTTAAAGCCGGAGATATCGTGGAACACAGAAAATTCGGACGCGGGCGCGTTTTGTCGGTTCAGCAATTCGGTTCGGACGCGATCGTGCAGATCGATTTCGATTCTATAGGAACAAAGCAGCTTATGGCAAAATTCGCGAAGCTTACAAAGGTTAAGGAGTAAAATGCTATGGAGCTAAAAATAATCGCACGCGTGCGAAGCGATTATCCGGAGAAATTCGGCATACCGCGTCAAAGCGGTCTTGCGGACACGAGCGAGATTATAGTGTTTGAGCCGGAATATCGCAGTCCGGACGCTCTGCGCGGACTTGACGGGTATTCTCATATATGGGTTTTATGGGAATTTTCCGAGGCGGCGCGCGGGACGTGGACGCCTATGGTCCATCCGCCGCGGCTTGGCGGGAAAAAGCGTATGGGTGTGTTCGCGACGCGTTCTCCGTACCGCCCGAATCCGATAGGGCTTTCAGCCGTAAGGCTTGACGGGATCGTGCGCGATGAAAAGCTTGGACCGCTGCTGCTTATAAGCGGAGCGGACATTATGGACGGCACTCCGGTTTATGATATAAAGCCGTATCTGCCGTATGCGGACAGTATTCCGGAGGCGGAGAGCGGGTTCGCGGGGGAAGTGAGAGATTACAGATTAAGCGTCGAATTTCCGGGGAAGCTTTTAGACGCGCTTCCGGAGAAAAAACGCGCGGCGGCGATAAGCATTCTGGAGCAGGACCCGCGCCCGCCGTATCAGAACGATCCCAGCCGCGTGTACGGCACGGCGTTCGCGGGAAAAAATATAAAATTCCGCGTAAAGGACGGCGTTCTTACCGTCTGCGGAGTGGAGGATTACGCGGACTTTCTCAAAGGGAAAAAATAATCGCATTTTCAAATCCGGAAGCGGCGGATTTTGCCGCGCGTTAAATATGAGAAAGGCGCCGCGCGGCGCCTTTTCTTTTAAAACCGGAAAATATCGGGGCACAAGCTTAAAACCTAAACAAAAGGTTGATCCAGCCCATGAGAAAACCGAGCAGAGCGCCCAGATAGACTATGGCGTTAAGCTCTTTTTTCATAAGTCCGAAAATCATTGACTCAAGCTGGGAAACATCGAAGGACGCGACGCGGTTCTCTACGATTTCTGCGATGTTGATATCCGCGAGGATCTTGCCGAGGTGTTCGCGCACCACGCGCAGATAAATATTCATGACAAAATCCGTGACTGCGTCGGTTTTATCGCTGAAGCGATCAATCAAATCGCATATTTTCGTGTTTTTGAGCTTATCCATTTCGCCGTCAAGAAGCTTTTCTATAAATTCCATACCGTTATCCGCTATGGCGCCGTTAATCGAGTCGCTTACGCCGCGCGCCACAGGCTCGGCAATTTTATCGAAGATACCGAATCCGACCGAGCTGAGTCTGCCGCGGATACGCGAGGAAACGGCTTCGGTTACGGCTGCTTTTGCCGTGTCCGATGTGATCCTCTCATAAATCATGCGCGCCGCCTCGCCGCGAATGCCCACGGCGGCGCGCTCGGCGTCCTCGCGCGGCGCGAACCAAAGCACGGCGCTGCCGACGGAGGCGGAGCTGCTTTTATTTTTTTCAATAAGGCTTTCTATTCCGGAGCGTATTTTTTCCGTCATATTTTCGGAGGTGAGGACCTCCGTCAGAGTTTCCGCATTCAAAAGCTGCGTGCTGATAACATTTCCGACCGACCGCGCCACACGCGCCTGCTCCTTCGGGATAAGCCCGGGCGTAAACGGCAGGCGTTTGCCGAAAACGAATACGGCGCGCCGCGGACGAAACAGCATTTTTATGGCGAGCGCGTTTGTGATATATCCTATTACTCCGCCGATAAGCGGCGGTATTAGAATTGTGAAAGTCATATAACCAGCCTCCGGTTTGTTTATAATATTTTAACATATTGCCGGGGCAATGTCAAACCGGTTTCAAAGCTTGACACGGCAGACGATATGTTATAAAATACATATAATGACGGAGGTGGCTGCCATGCAGAGTATAAAAGGACGAAAAAAAGTAATCCTGCGCGCGCTGAAAATTGCCGTGGGCAGCTCCGCCGCCATATATATAGCGGCGAGATTAAATCTTAATTACGAGGTTTCAGCCGGAACGATAACGCTGCTTACAATCGTGTCCACGAAATGGGATACGCTTAAGCTTTCGCTTTTCCGCGTTATTACGCTTGCCTTGACGCTGTGTATTTCGTGGCTGGTGTTTGCGCATGTGCCGAACGAATGGGTCGCTTACGGGGTTTTTATCTTTTTGCTTGTCACAATAAGCGATTTCCTCGGCTGGGGCGCGACCATATCCGTAAACGCGGTTATCGCGGCGCATATGCTGACGGCTATGGAGTTCGGCGCGGATTTCATTGTGAACGAGATCATGCTTGTAGCTATAGGCATAGTAATAGCGGTGGTGCTGAATCTTTTTCACGGCAACAAGGGTTCAGAGCGCGCGATCGTCGGGAATATGCGGAGCACCGAGCAGCGGCTTAAAGAGCTTTTGGGGGATATGGCGGCGTATTTGATAGAGCCGGAAGCATCGAGAAGCATTTGGGGCGATATTCGTTCGTTCGAGGAGGATATACGAGGATATATAGTTGAGGCGTGCGAATACCAGGACAACACATTCTCGTCGCATCCCGGTTATTACATAGATTATTTTGAAATGAGACTTCAGCAATGCGCTGTTTTGCACAATCTGCATTACGAGATGAAGAAAATAAGATATATGCCCGCTCAGGCGGATGTTGTCGCGGGATTTATTCTGTATTTGTCAAATTTCATCACGGAAATGAATCCGCCGCATAAGCAGCTTGAAATGCTGAACAGACTTGTTGAAAACATGAGAGGTCAGCCGCTGCCGAAAACGCGCGAGGAGTTTGAGAGCCGCGCGATATTATATCACATACTTATGGATTTGGAGGATTTTCTCGTGTTTAAGAAGCGTTTCATTGAAGCTGTGGACGAGAAGCAGCGCAAAATTTACTGGAATGAAAACAAAAAGGAAAGCATATCTGAATGACCGGAGGGACAGCTATGGAAATAAAAAAGGCAAAGAGGCTCGATTGCTTTGAAACCGGCATATTCGCCGCTCTCAACGCGAAAAAAGAAGAGCTTAAAAAACAGGGACGGCGTATTTTTAATCTGTCCATAGGCACACCGGATTTTCCACCTCCGAAGGCTGTGATCGACGCTTTGAGGTCAGCCGCCTCCGAGCCGGAAAACTAGAAATACACGCTGGCGGATTCGCAGGAGCTTTTGGAAGCGGTTATACGATATTACAGGCGTCGTTTCGGCGTGGAGCTGACGGAGGATGAAATAACGTCGGTACACGGAACGCAGGAGGGGATGGGACATCTCGGCTCCGCCCTTTTAAACGACGGAGATACCGTGCTGCTGCCGGACCCGGGGTATCCGGTGTTTGAAGCGGGCGCGAGACTTGGCGGCGCGCGCGTCCGGTTTTATCCGCTGCTTCGGGAGAATAATTTTTTGCCGAAGCTGTCGGATATAGATGAGGAAATATTGAGAGACACAAAATACATTGTAATATCGTATCCGTCCAATCCGTGCGGCGCGGCGGCGCCGAGGGAAATGTATGAGGAGGTGCTCTCATACGCTAAAAAATACGATTTTCTCGTTATAAATGACAATGCGTATTCCGATATAATTTTCGACGGACGCGAAGCAGTGTCGTTTTTATCGCTGGACGGAGCGAAGGAATACGGGGCGGAGTTTTTCTCGCTGTCGAAATCCTTTAACGTGACCGGAGCGAGAATATCGTTTCTGATCGGCGGCAAAAAAATAATCGACGCCCTCAAGCTGCTTCGGACGCAGTATGATTTCGGTATGTTTTATCCTGTCCAGGCTGCCGCGATAGCCGCGCTCAGAGAGCCGGAGGAGGCGGTAAAGGCGCAGTGCGAGGTATACAGACGCAGGCGTGACGCGCTTTGCGGCGGTTTGAGAAAAATAGGCTGGGACGTGCCCGATTCCCAGGGCACCATGTTCGTATGGGCGCCGCTGCCGAAGGGGTACCTGCGCTCATGGGATTTCTGCGAATTGCTTGCGGAAAGGGCAGGCGTTTTAGGCGCGCCGGGAGCGGCGTTCGGACCGTCCGGCGAGGGATATATAAGATTCGCGCTGGTGGTTGGCGAGCCGGTGATAAAGGAAATTGTCGCCGCTATAGATGAAAGCGGGATCTTAAAGCCGTGAAAAAGGGAGATAAAAATGACGGAGTTTCAAAGGCGCGTATTCGAGGCTGTAGCGCGGATACCGAGAGGTAAAGCGGCGCCGTATTCAGAGGTGGCGAGAGCCGCCGGAAGTCCGCGCGCAATGCGGGCGGTGGGTAATATATTGCATAACAATCCGTTTTTCGGCGTTGTGCCGTGTCACAGGGTCGTTCATGCGGACGGCTCGCTTGCGGCTGCGTTTGCGTTCGGGGGAGAGGGAGAGCAGAGGAAAATGCTCGAGGCTGAGGACGTTGGCTTTACGCCGGACGGCAGAGTAGATATGCGGCTTTACGGCTGCGTTATTAAGGAGGTGGATTAAAATGCCGTTTATTCATATCCGCACGTCGGACAGACTTACCGACAAGCAGATAACAAACCTGAAAAATCGTCTCGGTGAAACGATAGGCATTATCAGCGGCAAGACCGAAAAAATGCTTATGATACACATAGAGGACGGCTGTAGGATGTATTATCAGGGCAGCGAGGGCGCGGCGCTCATTGATGTGATGATTGCCGGACACGCTCCCAGGGAGGATTTTGACCGCCACGGCGCGGAGGTTACGCGGATCTTTTCGGAAATAACGGGCATGGCGGGAGAGCGGATTTATATAAAATACGGCGAAATGCCATTCTGCGGCTTAAACGGAAAACTGAAGAAAAGCTGAAAAAACGGATAGAAGCGCGGCTTCTATCCGTTTTTCCGGATGGATTAATATTTATGTCTTTCCACATACGACGTATGCAGAAGATGATGCGATTTTTCACCGCCCGGTTCGCCGAAATACTCCTTATAGAGCATATCCATAACGGGGCTTTCATGCGAGCGCTTCAAGTCCGTCGCAGCGTCCGCGTCGTAAAGCGCCTTCGCGCGTATCGTCTTTAAATCGACGTAATTCTTCACGCTGTCGCTCTGGCAGGGCTGACCGCCGCCGTTTATGCAGCCGCCGGGACACGCCATAACTTCGATGAAGTGATATTCCTTCTCGCCAGATTTAACGCTTTCAAGCACCTTTCTCGCGTTTGCAAGACCCGACGCGACGGCTACCTTTACCGTAGTGCCGTTTATCGTGTACTCAGCCTCTTTAACGCCCTCCGTGCCGCGCACCTCCTTGAACTCAACGCCCTCGAAATTCGGGTCGAGCTTCTTCGCCGCGGTTCTCAGAGCCGCCTCCATAACGCCGCCCGTAGCGCCGAAGATGATACCCGCGCCCGACGCGATTTCAAACGGATTGTCGAATTCTTCCTTGTCAAGCTCCGCGAACTTGATGCCCGCGTTCTTTATCATGTTGCCTAATTCGCGCGTTGTGAGCGACACGTCAACGTCTTGGAAGTCGCCCGTCTTATTGACCTGCTCGCGCGTTACCTCGAACTTCTTCGCCGTACACGGAATTACGCTGACCACGAAAATATCCTTCGGGTCGATATTGTTCTTTTCCGCGTAATATGATTTCAGAACCGCGCCGAACATAGCCTGCGGCGATTTGCAGGTAGAGAGATTCGGGATAAACTCGGGATACTGATGCTCCACGAATTTGACCCAGCCCGGGCAGCAGCTTGTCATCATCGGCAGCGTACCGCCGTTCCGGACTCTGCCTATGAACTCGTTCGCTTCCTCGCATATAGTAAGGTCGGCTGTTACGTCCATATTGAATACCTTGTCGAATCCGAGCTGACGGATAGCCGCGACCATCTCACCCTCAACGTTCGTGCCTATCGGCATATCAAAGCACTCGCCCAGCGTCGCCTTTATCGACGGAGCCGTGAACGCGATAACATGCTTATCGGGGTTGCCGAGCGCCTCCCATACATAATCCACGTTTGTCTTTTCTCTCAGAGCGCCTACCGGGCAAGCCACGATACACTGTCCGCAGCCCACGCAGGTCGTTTCATCCGCGCTCTTTTCAAACGCGCCGTCGATATGCGTCTTGTAGCCTCTCGCGATAGCGCCTATCGCGCCGATGCCCTGAACCTTGCTGCAAGCCGCAACGCAGCGGCGGCAAAGTATACATTTATTGTTGTCGCGCACGAGATACGGCGACACGTCGTCAATATCGTAGCGCGGAGCCTCACTGCCGAAGCGGTTCTCATCGACATTGTAGTCGTTCGCAAGTCTCTGAAGCTCGCAGTTCGTGCTTCTCGAGCAGGACAAGCATTTCTTGTTATGGTTCGAGAGCAGCATTTCGATCGTCATTTTACGCGACGCTCTTACCGCCGGAGAATTCGTGAGAACCTCCATGCCCTCGGCAACCGGATACACGCATGATGCAACAAGACCCGGTCTGCCCTTTAACTCAACAACGCATACTCTACACGAAGCTATGCAGTTTATATTCTTTAAATAACAAAGCGTGGGAATTTCAACGTTAACCTCCTTCGCCGCCTGGAGAATGGTATAATCTTCAGGCACCGTTACGCTTTTGCCGTTAATTTTTAATGTTACCATTTACCCTTCCTCCTTATTTCTTCACGATCGCGCCGAATTTACAGTTGTTCATGCACATTCCGCACTTGATACATTTTTCCTTGTCGATAACGTGAGGCTCCTTGACCTTGCCCGAAATCGCGTTAACGGGGCAGTTTCTCGCGCAGAGAGTACATCCCCTGCACTTTTCGGGAATTATCTCATACGATGTGAGCTCCTTGCATACGCCCGCCGGACACACCTTATCCTGAACATGCGCGATATACTCGTCCATGAAATAACGCATTGTCGATACGACCGGGTTTGACGCGGTCTGACCGAGTGCGCACAGGGAAGTCGACTTCATATAAGCGCAAAGCTCTTTAATCTTGTCAAGGTCCTCCATCTCGCCTTTGCCGGAGGTGATTTTGTCGATAAGCTCATAGAGTCTCTTTGTACCGATACGGCACGGCGTACACTTTCCGCATGATTCGTCAACGGTGAATTCGAGGAAGAACTTCGCGATGTCGACCATACAGTTGTCCTCGTCCATTACGATAAGTCCTCCCGAGCCCATCATCGAGCCCAGAGCGATAAGGTTCTCGTAGTCGATAGGAACGTCTATATGCTCAGCCGGAATACATCCGCCGGACGGACCGCCGGTCTGCGCCGCCTTGAACTTCTTACCGTTGGGAACGCCGCCGCCTATCTCCTCAACTATCTCGCGCAGCGTAGTACCCATCGGTATCTCAACAAGACCCACGTTTGTGATCTTGCCGCCCAGTGCGAACACCTTCGTGCCCTTTGACGTTTCCGTACCCATGCTTGCGAACCAGTCGGCGCCCTTATTGATGATCTGCGGGATATTCGCGTAGGTTTCAACGTTATTTAAAATTGTCGGCTTGCCGAACAAGCCCTTGACCGCGGGGAACGGGGGACGGGGTCTCGGCTCGCCGCGGTGACCCTCGATGGACGTCATCAGCGCTGTTTCCTCGCCGCATACGAACGCGCCGGCGCCAAGGCGAAGCTCTATTCTGAAGCTGAAGTCCGTGCCGAAGATGTTGTCGCCCAGCACTCCGAGCTTTTCAGCCTGCTCAATGGCAATCAAAAGCCTTTTAACGGCAACGGGATATTCCGCGCGGACATAGATATATCCCTGATTCGCGCCTATCGTGTATCCCGCGATAGCCATAGCCTCCAGAACGCTGTGCGGATCGCCCTCAAGTATACTTCTGTCCATGAACGCGCCGGGGTCGCCCTCGTCGGCGTTACAGCAAACGTATTTCTGGTCGCTTACGGAGGCTTTCGCGAACGCCCATTTGCGTCCGGTCGGGAAGCCGCCGCCGCCTCTGCCGCGCAGTCCCGAATCGAGAAGCGTCTGAACGACGTCGTCCGGCGTCATTTCGGTCAATACCTTCGCAAGCGCGCTGTATCCGCCTGTCGCTATGTATTCCTCTATATCCTCGGGGTCGATAACGCCGCAGTTGCGGAGCGCGACGCGGAGCTGCTTCTTGTAAAAGTCCGTTTCATCGAGCGATTTAATGCTTCCGTCGTCACATACCGTCTGCTGGTAAAGCAAATGCCTGACCGGATTTCCGTTTATAAGGTGCTCCTCGACTATCTCGGGTATCGTTTCCGCCTTTACCGCGCTGTAGAATGTGCCCTCGGGATACACAATCATTATGGGACCCAGGGCGCACAGACCGAAACAGCCCGTTGTTACTATTTTAACGTCATTTTCAAGCTTATGCTTTGCTATTTGTTCTTTGAGCGCGGCAACGACGTTTTTGCATCCCGACGAGGTGCAGCCCGTGCCGCCGCATACCAATACCTGATATTTATAGCCCGATTCGTTCGGGACATTGCCGCTGCGGTGATGACGCACCGCAACAAGCTTTTCCTTGCTCTTTTTTATATTTTCAAGTTCCTGAATTGTAAGCATCCTACACCCTCCTGTCAGTTGCGGTATTTGTCCAAAATACCGTCCAGCATATCTACCGTCAGTCTGCCGTAAACATCGTCGTCAACCAGCATTACCGGAGCAAGTCCGCAAGCGCCCACACAGCGCGTTGAGTCGAGCGAGAATTTGCCGTCAGACGTGCATTCGCCGCACTTTATACCGAGCCGTGCTTCTATTCCCTCAAGGATTTTATCCGCGCCCTTTACATAGCACGCCGTTCCGAGACAGACCGAAATTCTGTGCTCTCCCTTGGGATTAAGCGAAAACTGCGAATAAAAGGTCGCGACCCCGTATACCTCGCTGAGAGGTATATCGAGAGCTTTCGCAATCATTGTCTGTACTTCTATCGGCAGGTATCCGTAGATTTCCTGAGCCTTTTGGAGCGCCGGCATAAGAACGCCGTCCTCGTCTTTGTTGGCGTCAATGAAGGTCAATAGTTCCTGCTCCTGTTCTTTTGTTCCCTTAAAAGGAACAGCCGGTTCTTTGTACATATTCTTTCCTCCTTTTTTGTATTTGCGCCGCAGTCTTAAAACAGACGCGCCGCGTTACATTCGTACTCAATTATATTGTATCACGTTTTCTTTGATTTTCCTATTGTGGAATTTGTACCAATTTTGCATTGTTTTTTGTGATTTTTTTCACAAATTCATTATACTACGCTTTGTCCCGGGTTTCAAGTGAAAAATTCAGGTGAATGAGGAAATGGCTCAAGCCGTTTCCCGGAGGGCGTAAATTTATAAATACTTGCCAATTCGGAAAAAATATGGTATGGTATAAAAAATATTTGACGATAATGGAGACAGGGCAATGCTTATAGATTTTCACACGCATATATTTCCGGAAAATATAGCGCCGAGGGCGATCGCGGTGCTTACCGAGGGTGTGCGCAGGGTAGAAGGAATAGAAAACAAGCCGCATACCGATGCGACATATGGGGGACTTATAAAATCAATGGACGAAAACGGCGTGGATTTAAGCGTTGCGATGCCTATTGTTACAAATCCGGAGAAGCCGGACGGAGTGAATAATTACGCGGAGACGGTCAGAAACGGGCGGGTAATATCGTTCGGGAGCGTGCATCCTCTTCAGAGGAATGCGGCGGCTGCGGTCCGCGATTTGAAGCGCCGGGGCTTCGCGGGCATAAAGCTGCATCCGGAATTTCAGCATTGCTACATTGATTCTCCCGAAAGTATGGCTGTTTTAAAAGCTGCGGAGGAGGAAAATATGCTGGTTATGCTGCATGCCGGAGCGGATATAGGAATGCCGCCGCCGGTTCATTGCACCCCGAAGCGGCTCAAAAACGCGCTGAGCCGGCTTGACGGCTCGAATATTATCGCCGCGCATATGGGCGGCTGGCGCATGTGGGACGATGTTCTCGCTGTGCTCGCGGGGACACCGGTTTATATGGACACCGCGTTTGTCGCCGATTATATCAGTCCCGGGCTGTTTCTGTCCATAACGGAAAAGCACGGCGCGGATAAAATACTCTTCGGCTCCGATTCGCCCTGGGAAACGCCGTCGCATACGATGAGCTTTCTGCGGTCGCTCGGTCTGGACGGCGGAGTACTCGATAAAATCACTCACGAAAACGCGCTCGCGCTGCTTTCGGGTCGTATGTAACGGATTTGTAACATAAAATACATATTACGTAAAAAGTAATTATGTTGACGAAAAAGGCGGGAAATGGTATAATAACACATAGTACTATTTGAATACGGCATTTCGGAGGATTGAATGAAAGTAAATTTAAAAAGATATTTTCAGGTGCTCGGCATTGCGCTGTCTGTTGTCGTTGTCGCTGCGGCAGTATGCATGGGAATAAATTATGACGGCTACGGCGATATCGGCAGCTCCGATAACAGCGCGGATATTATGCCTGACGTTGACAACGGAGTTATAAACGTACTTGCTCTCGGAGTTGACGTCGAGGGGCTCAGAACGGATGCTATGATGATATTCAGCTTCAATACGGGAACGAAGGAAATGAATATCATGACCGTTCCGCGTGACACGAAAATGTACGTCGGAAACAGATATCAGAAAATAAACGCGGCGCACGCGTTCATGAAAAACGGCGAAATAGGCGGACCGGAGGCGTCGGTTGAGGTGGTGCAGCGCGTCACGGGTATTCCGATTAATTATTACGCGGAATTTTCGTTTGACGCGGTGGCGCATATTATAAACATTCTCGGACCGATTGAGTTTACGATACCCGATTTGTATAACGACGGCGTTGGCATGGTCTATGACGACCCGATACAAAGTCTGCATATAAATCTTCCGCCGGGTAAATACGGCGACGGTCCGGACTGCGATTATCCCGGGCTTAACGGCTCGCAGGCGGTTCAGCTTCTGCGCTACCGCCACGGCAACGCTTACGATGATGAGGGACACTTTAACGGCTATACCAACGGAGACGAGGACAGAACAAAGGTTCAGCAGGACTTTATAAAGGCGGTTGTGGACCAGAAGCTGAACGCAGGTCTTATAACTAAAATACCGGAGCTGTATCAGGAGATAAGCTCGGAGATAAAGACGAATGTAACGTTCAGCGATATATTGAAGTACGCGGGGAACCTGACGGGCGTGAGCAGCATGACTATGCACTCGTATTCGCTGCCCGGCTGGTACGGAGAGGACAACGCGAACGGCGATGTGTGGATCGTTGATATGCCGGCAACGCGCGAAATGGTTCTGAACGTATTCGGCTATGACAACACGGATATCACGATTAACGACCCTAACGGACGCGACCCGGAGGATGTCGCGGGCTACAGCGACGAGGATTATCTGGGCAAGGAATTTAACGCGTATTTCGATAATCTTGCCGACTATCTGGCGGGAGCCGCGGGAAATCCCGACGGTTCGTTCTCTGAAATAGGAGGCTCCGACAGCGTAAGCGGAGTTTCGCAGGAGAACGACGGTACATACGGTCAGTCGGACGAATATATCCAGGAGGATGACGAGACGTATTACGACGGCGGTTCGGACGACGGCGGCGAGCCGGATGAAGGCGAATCGTATACAGATTCCTCCCCGGACGGCTCCGATGAGGGTTACGTCAGTGAAGAATAAGAAAAAAATGAAAAAAATATAAAAAAATGCTTGCATTTTACAAAAAACCGTGATATAATATAAAAGATTTTGAGTATGCTATTCAGAAAGAGTGGGTTTCCCACTCTTTCATTCTTATTGCGAAAAAAGTGCTGTGAAAAAATTTCAGCGTAAAAACGCGGAAACGGAGGTCAAAATTGGCGGGAAACATAAGGGAAGCGGCGCTGAGGCTGTCGGAGGAAACGGCGCAAAGCCTCGGGGTGTACGTGGTTGACGCGGAGTATGTCAAAAACGAGGACGGGGTGTATTCGCTGTGCTTCTATATCGACAAGGAGGGCGGCGTCGGTATCGACGACTGCGAGATGTTTTCCAAAGCCGTCGAGGAGGCGCTCGATAAAGAGGACATAATAGAAGGCAATTATCTGCTTGAGGTTGCTTCGCCGGGCGCGGACAGAATTTTAAGGACCGGGCGCGAGCTGAATTATTATGCCGGCAGAGAGGTTGACGTGAAGCTTTACGCGGCGGTCAACGGCGTGAAGGAGTTTACCGGTATTTTAAAGGGCGTCAGGGACGGCGCCGCCGTGATCGAATACGGTGGAGAGGACATCGGAATAAAGCCCGAAAAGGCTGTATATATAAGATTATCATTTAAGTTTTAGAAAAGGGGATAAAAATGAATAAGGAATTTTTGGAGGCGCTCACGGCGCTCTGCAAGGAAAAAGGTTTGAGTGAGGATATAATAATAGACGCTCTTGAAGCCGCGCTCGTAGCGGCGTACAAAAAGAATTTCAACACATCCTCAGCCGTTGAGGTAAAGGTTGACAGGGATACCGGCGGAATGAGAGTGTTCATACAAAAGAAGGTTGTCGGCGGGGAAGCCGATGATTCGGACGAAATATCCTTAGACGAAGCGAAGAAGCTTGATCCGGAGGCGGAGCCCGGTTCAACGGTTCGGATTGAGGTCGAGGCGCCGAAGAATTTCGGACGCATAAGCGCCATGACGGCGAAGCAGGTCGTAATGCAGCGCATACGCGAAGCGGAGCGCGGCATAATCTACAGCGAATATAACGAAAAAACGAATGACATAGTATCGGGGCGCGTCGAGAGAATAGACAGAGGCAACGTATTTGTGGACATAGGAAAGCTCGAGGCGTTTCTGCCGGTGAACGAGCAGCCTCCGGGGGAGGAATACACCGTTGACGAAACGATACGCTGCTATGTGAGCGAGGTCCGAAACGGAATACGGGGCACAAGTATTTTGCTGTCGAGAACGCATCCGGGACTGGTAAAGAAGCTGTTTGAAGCGGAGGTGCCGGAGATCGCGGAGGGCATAGTCGAAATAAAGAGCATCGCGAGAGAGGCGGGTTCGAGAACGAAAATCGCCGTCCACTCCAAGGACCCGGATATTGACGCGCAGGGCGCCTGCATAGGACCGAGGGGAATAAGAGTTCAGAATATAGGCGATGAGCTCAGAAACGAGAAGATCGACATAGTAAAATGGAGCGAGGACCCGGCTGAATATATCACAGCGGCGCTTTCTCCGGCGAAGGTACTGTCAGCGGACATAAACGAGGATGAAATGACAGCGCGCGTAACGGTGCCGGAGCATCAGCTTTCATTAGCAATCGGAAAAGCGGGACAGAACGTAAGACTCGCCGCGAGACTTACGGGCTGGAAGATTGATATTTCCGCGCAGTAAGCGTTGAGAACACGCTGCCGCGGTAAACGGAGTGAGCAGGAAAATGGGAAAACATACAGCGGTAAGAATGTGCGTGGCATGCAGGAGGATGCGTCCCACGCAGGAGCTTATAAGATTTGTGAGGGATTCCGGTACGGACGCGGTTATGGCGGATCCGGAAAAAAAGCGTTTCGGCAGAGGCGCGTATATATGCAGAAATCCTGAGTGTGTGAGGCTTGCCGCAAAAAAGAAGGGTCTTGAAAGACATTTTAAAAGACCCGTATCCGCGATGTTATACGCCGCGGCGGAGGAATGGATAATCAATCAGGGACAAAACGATCTGAAAGGATGATGATTTTATGGCAGGTACAGGTATAAAGCTAAGTGAAATATCAAAAAGTATTAAGGTGGCAAACAAGGACATAATCGCGAAAATGGCGGATCACGGCGTCACGATAAAAAGCTCGTCAAGCGTTCTGAGCGAAGAGGAAGCCGGGCTTATTTTGGATGTGTTTACCCAGATGTATGTGCTGAGCGAGGAGGAAATAAACGCCGAGCGAAGCAGCGCCGTTAAAGCCCGCGCCGCGAAGGAGGACGCAGAGAAGAAGGCGGCGGAGAAGAAGGAGGAAAAGCCTGCCGATGAGAAAAAGGCGGCGGAGAAAAAGGAGGAGAAGCCTGCCGGGGAGAAAAAGGCGGCGGAGAAGAAGGAAAAGCCTGCCGGGGAGAAAAAGGCGGCGGAGAAGAAGGAAAAGCCCGCAGCGGCGAAAAAGACCGAGGAGCAAAAGACTGCGGAGAAGAAGGAAGAAAAGCCCGCCGAGGAAAAGAAGGAGGCAAAGCCCGAGCAGAAGAAACGCCACGCAAGAGAAGTTAAAAAGGCGGCTAAGAAGCAGGGCGGAAAGAAGATTGATCTAAGCGGTGTCGACCGCACGAATACGGAAGAGGAATACATCGTAAAAACCGGCGACAGAAAGCAGCGTCACGTTGATACGCGTCAGTCTACGGTCGATATGAAGACAATCGAGTCGCGTCAGAGAATAGAAGAGGATCTGATGCCGGCGAATATCCGTATGGACGGCGGCAGAAGCAAAAAGCGCCGCGGCGGGTCGCGCAGGGAGCAGGATAACGGCAGAAGGAATGACCGCCGCAGACCAAAGCAGCCGGTCAGGAAGGTTGTTACGGAGATAGAGCTTCCCGAAACGATAACCGTTTCCGAATTCGCGTCGAAAATGGCAAAAACCGGCGCGGAGGTCATTATGAAGCTTATGGGTCTGGGAGTTATGGCGACGATGAACCAGACTATAGATTTCGATACGGCTATGCTTGTTGCGGATGAGTTCGGAATAAAGGCTACGCAGGAGGTCGTGGTAACGAAAGAGGAAATGCTTTTGCAGGATTCCGAGGCAACGGACAGGGAGGAGGATCTCGTTCCGCGTCCGCCGGTCGTTGTCGTAATGGGACACGTCGATCACGGAAAGACGTCGCTGCTTGACGCGATACGCCATACAAGCGTTATAGAAACGGAGGCGGGCGGAATCACGCAGCATATCGGCGCGTACAGCGTTAAGCTCAAGGACCGCCGCATAACCTTCCTTGATACGCCCGGTCACGAGGCGTTTACGACAATGCGCGCGCGCGGAGCGCAGGTGACGGATGTGGCGATACTTGTAGTCGCCGCGGACGATGGAATAATGCCGCAGACGGTAGAAGCGATAAACCATGCCAAGGCGGCGGGAGTTACTATTGTCGTGGCGATAAATAAGATAGATAAGCCCGGCGCCAATCCGGAAAGGGTCAAGCAGATGCTCGTGGAGCAGGGACTTGTGCCTGAGGAATGGGGCGGAGAGACGGTTTGCGTGGAGATTTCCGCCAAGAAGAAGATTAATATAGACGGTCTTTTGGAAATGGTTCTGCTCGTAGCGGATTTGCAGGAATTAAAAGCTAATCCGAACCGCGAGGCGAAGGGAACGGTAATAGAGGCGAGAGTCGATAAGGGACGCGGACCCGTCGCGACCGTACTTATCCAGAACGGTACGCTCAATGTGGGAGACCACGTGATTGCCGGTACGGCGACGGGACGCGTAAGAGCAATGGTAAACGATAAGGGCAGACGCGTGAAAACTGCGGGACCGTCCACTCCGGTCGAGATCATAGGCTTAAGCGAGGCTCCGGCGGGCGGAGATCAGTTTATCGTTATCAAGGACGAGAAGCTTGCGCGCGAGGTCGCGGCACAGCGAAAGCAGGAGCAGCAGGAGGAGCGCTTTAATCAGGTGGTTAAGGTCAACCTTGACAATCTGTTCTCGCAGATCGACGCGGGTAACATGAAGGAATTGAACATTATAGTCAAGGCGGACGTTCAGGGCAGCGTCGAGGCTGTAAAGCAGTCGCTTGAAAAGCTGTCGAACGACGAGGTGCGCGTTCAGGTCATTCACGGAGCCGTGGGCGCGGTTACGGAGTCGGACGTAATGCTCGCCAATGCTTCCAACGCTATCATTGTAGGCTTTAACGTGCGTCCCGATGCGGGAGCGGTCGCCTCCGCGGAGCAGCAGGAGGTAGACATACGCCTTTACCGTGTAATTTACCAGGCGATAGAGGAAATAGAAACGGCGATGAAGGGAATGCTCGAGCCCGAGTTCAAGGAGGTAGTTCTGGGATACGCGGACGTAAGAGAAACGTTCAAGGTATCGTCTGTCGGCACGATCGCCGGCTGCTATGTGACGCAGGGCAAAATGGTGCGCACCGCGCAGCTCAGAGTAGTGCGCGACGGCATAATTATCCACGAGGGCAAGGTAGGCTCGCTCAAGCGCTTTAAGGACGATGCCAGGGAGGTTTCGGAAAACTTCGAGTGCGGTCTGAGCATAGAGGGCTTTAACGACATCAAGGAGGGCGACGTCATAGAGTGCTTCACAATGGAGGAAGTCGAGAGGAAATAAATGGCAAGAATTGATAAGATAAACGAAGAGGTTCGCCGCGAGCTTGCGGATATTATACGAAATCTGAAGGATACAAGAATACCGATGATGACGAGCGTCGTTGCGGTACGGGTGACGAACGATTTAAGGTATGCGAAGGCTTATATTTCCGTTATGGGCAGCGCGGAGGAGCAAAAGCGCGCAATCGAGGGCTTAAAATCGGCTGCGGGATATGCGCGGCGCGAAATAGGCAGACGCATAGATCTGCGCTATACTCCGGAGCTCATATTTGAGCTTGATCGTTCGATAGAGCACGGCGCGCATATCGAGGAGCTTCTGAAATCGGTGAGGAACGACGGGGAACAATAAATGGAAGCTGTTATAGACAAATTGAATAAAGCGAAATCCGTTGCTGTGCTCACGCATATCAGCGAGGATCCCGACGCGCTCGGCTCGGCTTTCGCGCTGTGTTCGGCGCTGAGGAAATCGGGAAAAACAGCCGTGTGCTACGTGAGTGAAAAACCGCGCGAGCAGCATAAATTTATCGGCGGCGATTATGAGATTTACGATAAGGACAAAGTATATGAGCATGATTTGTGCGTATGCGTGGACTGCGGCGATTTGAAGCGCCTGGGCGACAGGGTCAAGCTGTTTAAGGAAATCGGAAACACCGCCAACATAGACCATCATCGGACAAACACATTGTTTGCCGACGCAAACTATGTGGAGGGAGAGACCTCGTCAACGGGCGAGATTTTATTCAGGATATTTGAAAGAATGAAAATCGAGCTTGACAGCGAGATCGCGCGGTATTTATATACGGCGATATGCTCGGACACGGGCTGCTTTAAATACAGCAGCGTATCGCCGGAAACATTTATAACGGCGTCGAGGCTTATCGGATATGATTTTGACGCCGCGCTCATCGCCCGTCTGCTTTTCGATACCGACAGCCTTAGCGCTGCGAGGTTTAAAGCGGATTTGATGAGCAATATCGAATCCTATGCGGACGGAAGGGTAACGCTCACGCGCATGACTGCGGATATGTACAGGCGTTACGGGATGCCTGAATCGGAGGCGCCGAACGGAGTGGAAATTTCCAGGCGCATCGAGGGCACGGAAATCGCCGTGTGTGTTAAGGAAAAGCATGACAGGATTGAGGTCAGCCTGCGCTCGAACGGGCGCGCGGACGTGTCGGAGATAGCGGGCTTGTTCGGCGGCGGCGGACATCGTGCCGCAGCCGGATTTAAGATTACGGGAAAAACGCTGGACGAGGCGGCAGAGGCTGTAATTTCCGCATGCGAAAAGGCGGCTGCGGAGCTATGAGCGAAATTAACGGAATAATCGTGCTCGATAAGCCGGCGGGTAAAACCTCGCATGACATGGTTTATTTTATGCGCCGTCTTACGGGGATAAAAAAGGTCGGGCACACGGGAACGCTCGATCCGGACGCGACCGGAGTTTTGCCGATATGCATAGGCAGCGCGACGAAGGCGGCGGATATGATTACAATGTCGGATAAGCTTTATCGCGCCGGACTTGTTTTCGGAGTGACCACGGACACGCAGGACTCTTCTGGGAAAATACTTTCCGAGCAAAAGGTGAGCTGTACTGAGGATGAAATCCGGGATGCGATTTTATCGTTTGCCGGCGTGTATTCCCAGCTGCCGCCGATGTACAGCGCGGTAAAGCGAAACGGGAGAAAATTGTATGAGCTTGCGCGCGAGGGCAAAACCGTTGAGAGAGAAACGCGGACGGTCGAGATCAAGGATATTAAGATTTTGCGCCTTGGGCGCGAGCCGCAAATAGAGGTTTTATGCTCAAAGGGCACATATATACGAACGCTTTGCCACGATATAGGACAAAAACTCGGTACGGGCGCGTGTATGACGTCGCTGCGGCGGCTTCGGACAGGCGGATTTACGGAGAAAGACAGTCATACGTGCGAGGAGCTTTTAAGGCTTAAGGATGAGGGCAGGCTGGCGGACGCGGTTATAAGCGTGGACGATTTGTTCCCGGATTACGAAAGGATCCGTCTTACGCCGAATCAGACAAAAAGCGTTAAAAACGGCGTGCTTATGACATATCACCGTCCGGACGGATTATACAGAGTTTACGACGACGGGGACAAATTTATCTGCGTCGGCACAATTAACGGAGAAAAGCTGAAAGTATACAAATCATTTTGGACTTAATTAACGCAAAGGAGGCGGCGCGGTGGAGGTCATTTACGCCGAAAAAACAGTCGGCTGCGCGGATACAGCCGTCGCGCTCGGCAATTTTGACGGTTTACATATCGCGCATATGAAAATCATACGCGATTGTATAGCGACGGCTAAGCGGCGCGGCATAAAAAGCGGCGTGCTTTTGTTTGAGGAAAACACAAAATCCGTCGCGGGGAAAAAGCCGGTAAGGCTTATTACAACCAACGAGCAAAAGCTCGCGCTGCTGGAGAGGGAAAGCCTTGATTTTGTTTATATACGGCGCTTCACGGAGGAGTTTATGAAAAAAACGCCGGAGGAATTCGTTCGGCTGCTTGTAAAAAATCTGAAGGTGAAGCTCGTATGCGTAGGGTATGATTACAGATTCGGATATAAAGCATCGGGAGACGTCGATACGCTCAGAGAGCTCGGCGGAAAATACGGTTTCGAGGTTATTGTAACCGATAAAATAACCGTGGACGGAGAGACGGTTTCGAGCACGCTTATACGCGGACTGGTGCGCAGCGGAAGGGTAGACGAGGCGGTTAAATTTCTCGGGCGCCGCTACACGATTTCCGGCAGGGTTGCCGAGGGGTTAAAAAACGGCAGAAAAATGGGACTGCCGACAGCGAACGTAAGCTTTGATCCGCGTATGGCGCTGCCGAAGGAAGGTGTATACGCCGGGCTTACCGAGCTGGACGGCAGACGTTATAAAAGCGTTATAAACGTGGGCAGGAATCTCACGTTCGGCGCGGAGCGGCTGACGGTGGAAAGCCATTTGATTGATTTTAACGAAAATATTTACGGAAGGAATGTAAACGTGCTGTTTATAAAGCGGCTCCGCGGCGATATCAAGTTTGCGGGCATGGAGGAATTGAAGCAGCAGATCAACATGGATATAGAAGCAACGCTTAGAATGGATATTTAAGGGAGGGATCACAGTGTTTACAAGCGTAATACTTGCTGCGGGCATGGGTACGAGAATGAAGTCCGAAATGCCCAAGGTCATTCACAGGGTTTGCGGAAAGCCGCTTGCAAAATGGGTTATAGACGCGTCAAAGGCGGCGGGAGCGGATGCCGTGCTGACCGTTACCGGTCATAAATCCGAAATGGTCAGGTCGGTGCTCGGCGGCTCGTGTGAATACGCCCTTCAGGCGGAGCAGAAGGGCACGGGTCACGCGGTCATGCAGGCGCTGGAATTTATAAAAGCGCATAAGGGCAGCGTTGTCATTTTGAACGGAGATACGCCGCTTATAACGGCGGATACGATAGATAAGGCGATTCAATATCACAACGCGCAGAAAAATTACGCGACGGTCATAACGGCGGTCCTGGATAACGCGGAGGGTTACGGACGCATAGTCCGCGGACGGGACGGAGGCGTTTTGAAAATCGTCGAGCACAAGGACGCGTCCGAAGAGGAACGAAAAATAAAGGAAATAAATTCCGGCATGTATGTGTTTGATTCGCAGGCTCTTTCCTCGGCGCTCGAGCGCCTTACGCCGAACAACGCGCAGGGCGAGTATTATCTTACGGATACGCTTGAAATTATTCTCTCGGACGGCATGAAGGTGGGCGCTTACGCTATTTCCGACAATGATGAGATACGGGGCGTAAACGACAGAGTTCAGCTTTCCGAGGCGGAGGAAATAATGCGGGCGCGGATAAACGCGTCGCATATGAGAAACGGCGTGACGATGCATATACCGGAAAGCATATATATAGAAGCGGATGTTGAGATAGGAAACGATACGGAAATAGGCGCGGCTGTCACAATTAAATCCGGCACCAAAATAGGCTCGGGCTGTGTGATAGGTCAGGGAAGCACGCTTGACGGAGCCGTTATCTGCGATAACGTTGAGGTTCTCAGCTCAGTTATCATAAATTCGGAAATAGACGGGAATACGAAGGTAGGTCCGTTCGCGTATGTAAGACCGGATTGCAAAGTGGGCAAAGATGTCAAGGTCGGCGATTTTGTAGAGCTTAAAAATTCCGTGATCGGAGACGGCACCAAAATCTCTCATCTTACATATATCGGCGACAGCGACGTCGGCAAAAACGTAAATTTCGGCTGCGGCACGGTGACATGCAATTACGACGGCAAGGATAAATATCGTACAGCGATCGGGGATAACTGCTTTATCGGCTGCAATACGAATTTAGTGTCCCCGGTAAAAGTGGGCAGCGGCGCGTATATTGCCGCGGGCTCGACAATTACCGAGGATATTCCGGAAAATTCGCTGGCAATAGCACGCGAGCGCCAGGTGAATAAGAACGGCTGGAATGATAAGCGTGAGAAATAATTTGATGGGCTGTTGGGAAAACAGCCCATTTGTAATAGCGAGGTAAGGATATGTTCGGCAGCTTCAGGAAAAAGAAGGAGGAGGAACCGCCTGTGTATTTGATTGCGGGACTGGGAAATCCCGGCGGGGAATATGATATGACGCGCCATAATATAGGGTTTCATACGATAGATTATATCGCGGATAAGCACGGCATAAAGGTTAAGAAGCTTAAATTCAAGGCGCTCTTCGGAGAAGGTAGCATAGCGGGGGAAAAGGTGTATTTGATTAAACCGCAGACATATATGAATTTAAGCGGCGATTCCATAGTTGAATTCGCGAGATTTTACAAGGTGCCGCCCGAAAGGATAATAATAATAAGCGATGAAATATCGCTTGACGCAGGGCGCATACGCGTGAGAAAAAAAGGAAGCGCCGGAGGTCATAACGGCTTGAAATCGATTATTTATCAGCTGCGCACGGAGGATTTTCCGCGCGTCAGAATAGGCGTCGGAAACAAGCATGAGGGCTCGGATTTGAAAAACCATGTGCTCGGCAGATTCCCGAAGAGCCAGATACCCGTTATGGAGCAGGCAATAATAAACGCCGCCGGAGCAGTTGAAGAAATTATCGCAAACGGCGCGGATTCGGCTATGAATAAGTATAACGGGATATAAACATCCGTCTTGCCGGCGGCATAAAACTGTATAGGGACACTAAAATGATTTTTTCCGATATTCTTAAAAATTACCCTCCGTATAAGAGGATATGTGAAAATTTGGATAAAACGCCGATAAGCGTCGCGGGAATAACGGAATCCGCGCAGGCGCATTTGATATACTCGATGTGCGCGGACACGGGTAGATCCGCTGTTGCCGTGACGTACAGCGACAGTGAGGCGCGCGCGCTCAGCGACGGTCTCGCGCTTTATTTTGATAATGTTTTTCATTTTCCCGAGCGGGATTATATTTTTTTCAATGTTGACAGTACCGACCGTTCGCGGCTGAACGAGCGGCTGTCGGTCTTGTCGCGTATCGGGGACGCTAAACAGTGCATAGTGACCGTTTCTCTCGACGCGCTTATGCAGTATACGGCGGACAGGGCGGTTTTTGATGAGTATACCGTCAGTATTAAGGCCGGTTCCCGGGCGGATATAGCTCAAATAACGGCGAAGCTCGCGCTTATGGGCTATGTCAGAGAGGATATGGTAGAGGGAGTCGGGCAGTTTTCTGTACGGGGAGAAATATTAGATGTGTTTTCCCCGAATTACGATTCGCCGCTGCGCGTTGATTTTTTTGACGACGAGATTGAAACGATTAAGACCTTTGACCCGTTATCGCAAAGGTCAATGGGGACACTAAAACTGGCGAAAATACGACCCGTTACGGAGGTGATCCTGACGCCGGAAAAAAAGGGAGAGATCGTGCGCCGTTTGTCGGAGGCAGCGGATAAGGCAAAGAGAAGCGGAGCGGACAAAAGCGAGCTTATAAAAAATCTGAACGCGGATATCGAGAGCTTTAACGAGCGATATTATTTCCCTTCAATTGACAAATACGCCGGCGAGATATACGGGAATATACCTTCGCTTGCGGATTGGTTCGGCGGCGATGATTTGTTTTTTATCCTTGATCCCAAGCGGCTTTGCGAACGCGGGAGGGCGGTTGAAAAGGAAAAGGCGGAGCTGGCGGCGGAGCTGTGCGAAAGAGGCATGACGGCGGACGCGTCGGGGCGGTATTCTCTGACATATTTTGAGATGCTCGGCAAGCTTAACGGGCATCGGGCGATATGCCTTGAGCCGCTCACGCATACGAAAAATGATTTCGGATACGGGCTGCTTGAGACGTTTGTAACCAAGGCGACAGTGTCTTTTCACGGCAAAATGGAATATCTTTGCGACGACTTGAAACGATATGAGCAAAAGCATGCGGCTGTGGTTATTTTGGCGCCCACCCGCGGCAGGGGCGAGAACCTTGCGGGGACACTAAAGGACAGGGGCTTCCGAGCTGTGTTCGCGGGGCGCGGCAAGGGGGACGCTAAATTTTATCCCGGGGAAATTACCGTTATTCAGGGCGGCGCGGGAGGCGGCTTTGAATATCCGGAGCTGAATTTTGTGCTTATCGCGGACAGCGAAATATTTGATTCGCGGCGCAAAAGAAGGGTCCGCCGCGTGCAAAACGCGGATAAATTAAAGTCCTATAACGATATTTCCGTAGGCGATTATGTGGTCCATGAGACGCACGGAATAGGCAAGTACATGGGCTTGCACAGGATGACGGTCAACGGCGTGACGAAGGATTATTTTAAAATACAGTACCGCGGCACCGATGTTTTGTATGTCCCCGTGGACCAGCTTGACGTTTTATATAAGTATATAGGCGGCACCGATAAGCCGTTAAAGCTTAATAAGCTCGGCGGAAAGGAATGGAATAACGCCAAGCAGCGGGTCAGGGCTTCGACGGCGGAGCTCGCAGCGCAGCTGGTGAAGCTTTATGCGGCGAGGGAGAATATAAAGGGATTTGCGTACAGTGCGGACAGTCCGTGGCAGCGCGAATTTGAGGATACGTTTGAATATCAGGAAACGTTTGATCAGCTCCGCGCAATCGAAGAGGTCAAGGAGGACATGGAAAAACCGCGTCCAATGGACCGTCTGCTGTGCGGCGACGTAGGCTTCGGAAAAACCGAGGTGGCGCTCCGCGCCGCGTTCAAGGCGGTCAGCGATTCAAAGCAGGTGGCGTATTTTTGCCCGACGACGGTTTTGGCGCTGCAGCATTATGAAACCTTTTCAAAGCGCATGGAAAATTTTCCCGTAAAGGTCGAAATGCTCTCGCGTTTCCGCACCCCGACGCAGATAAAGCGTATTATAAAGCAGCTTAAAACGGGGGAGGTCGACATAGTAATCGGTACACACAGACTGCTGTCGAAGGATGTGGTGTTCAAGGATTTGGGACTGCTGATCGTTGATGAGGAGCAGCGCTTCGGCGTGGCGCATAAGGAGAGGCTCAAGGAGCTTAAAAACTCGGTGGACGTGCTGACTATGACCGCTACGCCGATACCGCGCACACTGCATATGGCAATGACATCGGTGCGCGATATGAGCGTCCTGACGGAGCCGCCGGAAAACAGATATCCGGTTCAGACATTTGTTCTGGAGGAAAATGAAGCCGTTATTCTCGATGCGATAAGAAACGAGATCTCGCGCGGGGGGCAGGTGTTTTACCTGTTTAATTCCGTATCCGGGATATACGGGAAGGCAAGATATATACAGTCCAAATTCCCGTCCGCGCGCGTTGCCGTGGGACACGGCAAAATGCGCGAGGAGGAGCTCGAGGATATAATGTGCGATATGGCGGAGGGCAGCGTGGACGTGCTCGTATGCACCACAATAATAGAAACCGGACTCGATATTCCCAACGCGAACACAATTATAATCGAGAACGCCGACCGCATGGGACTCGCGCAGCTGTATCAGCTTCGGGGGCGCGTGGGGCGTTCAAACCGGTCGGCATACGCGTATCTTATGTACAAGCGCGATAAGGTACTTACCGAGGTGGCGTCAAAGCGGCTCAGAGCGATACGGGAGTTTACGGAATTCGGCTCGGGCTTTAAAATCGCGATGCGCGATTTGGAAATACGCGGCGCGGGAAATATTCTCGGTCCAGAACAGCACGGGCATATGGACGCCGTGGGATATGACATGTACTGCAAGCTGCTTCGGGAAAGCATAAACGAGGCGCAGGACGCGCCGTCGGCAGAGACGGTCAGCGTAGCGATAGATATTGAGGCGGATGCGTATCTGCCGGATTCGTATATACCGAATCAGAATCAGCGCATAGATATGTATAAGCGTATCGCGGCAATAGAAACCGAGGATGACAAATATGAGACGGAGGAGGAGCTTGAGGACAGATACGGTCCGCTGCCCGCTCCCGTCGGAAATATCATAGAAATAGCCATGCTCAAATGCGCCGCAAGAGACGTAGGTATAATTGAAATTACGCAGCGCGGCGCCATGCTGACGCTTAAGTTTGCCGAAAACGAGCTTGACGCGTCGCTGATATGGGACATAGACGGAATGTTCCCGAAACGCATACGCGTTGCGAGCGCCGCGCAGCCTGCGATCACTTTTCGTATTATGCCGGATGACGGAGATATAATTGCTTTGATAAATAAAATATTAAATGCGGTTGACGGATTGAAAAATCCGAAAAAATAGTTTACAATATAATAATAAAATATAAAGAGAGGTATATTCATATGAAAATCACAAAAATTACAGCGGGAATTTTATCCGCGGCAATGGCTCTTGCGCTGTGCGCCTGCGGGGCGGATAATGCCCAACAGTCGGACAGTGAAGCGGTGATTACCGTGGGAAACGCGTCTATAACAAAGTCGGATATGGAAGCGTATATCAAGAGCTATACTATGGGCGGACTGGATTTTGAGACCGCGAAGCAGTATGCCGCGAAGGACGCGGAGCAGCTTGTTTCGACGGAGGCGCTGTTTGACGCGATGGGTCTTTCATATACCGATGAGGATAAGGCTGAGCAGAAATCGGGCAAGGAAGCGGTCGTGAATAACTTCAGCGGCGAAGAGGGATACGGAGAGTATCTTGAGAGTATGGGGATTACGGATGAGTTTGTGGATCGTATGCTGAACGAGAATTACGCTCAGGAAAAGATTTTCGCTGACGACATTTCCGATGAAAAGATCCGCGCGGACTTTGAGGAAAATTATCTGCGCGCAAAGCATATTCTCCTTGCGACTATGGACACGTCGACTCAGGAGAAGTATGACGACGCGAAAATCGCGGAGCAAAAAGCGCTTGCGGACGAGCTTTTGGCGCGGGCGCAGGGCGGCGAGGATTTTGACGCGCTCGTGGAGGAATATTCGGAGGATCCGGGCAGCAAATCAAACCCCGACGGGTATTATTTTACAGCCGGTGAAATGGTGACGGAGTTCGAGGACACGACGCGCGCGCTGAACATGGATGAAATAGGCATGTGCGAGAGCACATACGGTTATCATATCATTAAGCGTCTGCCGCTCGAGGATAACGAGGAGGCATTCGCTAATATACGTCAAAAGCTTTTGCAGACAGCCGCGGCGGATAAGATGCCGGAGCTTTTGAAGGAAAACGGACTGAAGGTTGAAACAAATCAGAAGGCCTTGGATTCCATTACCGAGGATGAGACGAAATAAAAGCCGGAAAAAACAAGGACCTCAGCAATGAGGTCCTTGTCCGCGCTTTGGGATAGTTTTTATAAGCCCATGCGGTTTAATTTAAGGATGAGATCTTCGCGGGATCATTCAACAACTCTCAGCCAGCCTTCGGGGGCTTCAATGCGTCCCATCTGGATACCGGTAAGGGTTTCGTAAAGCTTTTTGGTGACGGGTCCCATATCGTCCATACCGCTGGGGAAGCATATCTCTCTGCCGTGGTCAACAATTTTTCCCACAGGCGAAATAACAGCCGCTGTGCCGCAAAGTCCGCATTCCGCAAAATCCTTGACCTCGTCGAGATAAACCTCTCTTTCCTCTGTTTCAAGTCCGAGATACTCCTTCGCGACATGCATGAGCGAGCGTCTTGTTATAGACGGGAGAATGCTGCCGGATTTGGGCGTTACGATTTTACCGTCCTTAGTTACAAACAGGAAATTCGCGCCGCCCGTTTCCTCAACCTTGGTGCGGGTGCCGGCGTCGAGATACATATTTTCATCGTAGCCCTCCTCGTGAGCCGAAACGATAGCGTGAAGGCTCATAGCGTAATTCAAGCCTGCCTTTATATGACCGGTTCCGTGCGGAGCGGCGCGGTCAAAATCCGATACGCGTATCGTCAGGGGCTTGATCCCGCCCTTAAAATACGGTCCCACCGGCGTCGAGAATACGCGGAACTGATATTCGTCCGCGGGCTTAACGCCTATAACGGGGTTTATGCCGAACATATACGGACGGAGGTACAGCGTGGCGCCGGAGCCGTAAGGAGGAACGTAAGCCTCGTTCGCTTTAACTACCTTTAAAACGGCGTCTACGAATTTATCCTCCGGATAAACGGGCATTTCCATGCGTTTTGCCGAATTGGCAAGCCTTTCGGCGTTTAAGTCGGGGCGGAACACCACAATGCGCCCGTCCTCGGTCGTATACGCCTTCATACCCTCGAATATAGTCTGAGCATATTGCAGCACACAGGCGCATTCGCTCATTGTTATCATGTCGTCATCAATAAGCGCGCCTTCGTCCCATGCGCCGTCCTTGTATGAGGACACAAATCTCTTGTCAGTTTTCATATAGCCGAACCCGATGTTCTGCCAGTCAATATTTTTCTTTTCCATACTACACAGCTCCCTTTGTAAAATTTACTCTACGGATAATAATATCACTTTTTTTCCGCATTGTAAAGCGTTAAAACATAAATTTTCCCGATATTTATTCATTATTCGTTTCCCGCTTGTCAATTCTGCCGAAAAAAACGCCGCCGGGGCGCGTCATTTTCTAATAATGTAATTTCAGGTTATATGCATAAAACGGTTGACAATAAGAGCTTTCGCTGATAAAATAATATAGTATGATATTCTTTACCCTTTCCGCGACCGGCGGAAAGGAGCGCTCGCCCGTACCATAACACGGGCGTCCGGTACGCCGCCGCTTTAACCACAATCGGCGCGCGGCGAAGCACTTATAACAATAACGTGTAATTTTATTTATATATCCAGAATTACAAAGGGGGAATTTACTTGAAAATGACCGGTGCCGAAATGGTTGTAAAATCATTGGAAAAGAACGGCGTAAAGGTCGTGTTCGGTTATCCCGGCGCGGCAAACTGCCCGATAATCGACAGACTATCATTTTCATCAATTAAGCATATCCTGACCAGAAACGAGCAGGGCGCGGCGCATATGGCGTCGGGCTACGCAAGAGTTACGCAGCAGGCGGGCGTGTGTACAGCGACATCGGGTCCGGGCGCGACGAATTTAATTACAGGTATCGCCACGGCATATATGGATTCCGTGCCTATGGTAGTGCTCACAGGTCAGGTCGCGTCGCCTCTTATAGGCAAGGACGCGTTTCAGGAGGTGGATATAACGGGAGCTACGCTGCCGTTTACGAAGCACAGCTACCTTATCAAGGACGGACTTGAAATACCGAGAATTGTTAATGAAGCGTTCCATATTGCGCAGACGGGGCGTCCGGGTCCGGTGCTGATCGACTTTCCGATGGATCTTTTAAAGGCGGAGTTCGATTACACGGACGTTGACGACACGCCGGTGATACGCGGCTACAGACTGTTGGGCAAGCCCAGTGAATCACAGATCAAAAAGGTTGCCGACGCGGTTAAGGCGGCGGAAAGACCGCTGATCCTGGCAGGCGGAGGAATTGTTTCCTCGGATGCGGTCGATGAGTTCAGGCTGCTTGTTACGGCGACGGAGATGCCGGTAGTTTCTACTATGATGGGCATAGGCGTGCTGAAGGGTTCGGACAAGCGTTATTTCGGAATGCTCGGCTCGCACGGAACGCGCGCGGCGAATGCTCTCGCGAACAAGGCGGATCTGGTAATCGTTATGGGATCGCGTCTGGGCGACAGAACAACGGCGCACTGCATGAGGTCGTTTGCGGATAAGCAAAAGCTTATACATATCGATATAGATCCCGCGGAAATAGGAAAGAACATTCAGCCGGGAATTCCGGTAGTGGGAGATATTAAGGACGTATTAAAGCAGCTTTCGCCGCTGCTTGCCGACTTTAAGGCGTCGGATAAATGGAGAAGCGAGGCGGAGACGCTGCGCCGGAAATATACGCAGCCTCTTGTTACGGAGGATACGGGAGCGGTAAATCCGAAATATTTCCTTCAGGTTCTGTCCGAAAAGATGGGCGCGGACGCGTATGTGTCAACGGAGGTAGGTCAGAACCAGATCTGGACGGCAAATTATTACAATTTCAAAAGTCCGCGGCTGTTTCTCACATCGGGCGGCTTCGGAACAATGGGCTACGGATTGCCCGCCGCGATAGGAGCGTCGGCGGCGCAGACCGAAAAGACGGTGATCGCGGTCATGGGAGACGGCTCGTTCCAGATGAATCTGCCCGAAATGGGTACGATGTGTCAGTGGGATATACCGGTTAAAATGATAGTGTTCCGCAATAATCGTCTCGGTATGGTGCACGAGCATCAGTATCTGCTGTACAAGACGAATTATCAGGCGGTGTCACTCGACGGAAGTCCGGATTTCAATAAGCTCGCCGAGGCTTACGGAATCAAGAACGGGTATGTAAGCGAAAACAGCAGGATCGAAGCGGCGATTGACGATATGATGAAGGATAAGGAATCGTATCTGCTCGTGGCGGAGGTAAGTCCGTATGAGCCCACGGGCGATTCGCTCAACGATAAGGTTTTACCGGAAAAGGGGGATAATTAATATGGAAAGATATACGTTATCCGTTCTTGTGGAAAACCACGCGGGAGTTTTATCGAGAGTGGTCGGATTATTCAGCCGCAGAGGCTTTAATATACATTCGCTCTCGGTAGGTCCGACACAGGATGAGAATATTTCGAGAATTACCATAGAGGTTTACGGCGACGAGCTGCTGCTGGAACAGATTTCAAAGCAGCTGTCTAAGATTATTGAGGTAATTAAGATAAAGACGCTTAAAAAACGCGATATAGTAAAGCGCGGACTTGTGCTCGTAAAGGTAAAGGTAACTCCGAAAACCCGCAGCGAGATTATAGAGATAACCAATGTTTTCCGCGCGAACGTTATAGATATTTCCTCAAGTACGCTTACGATCGAGCTGACCGGAGGAAACGGCAAAATCAACGCGTTTTTGGAAATGCTCGAAATATACGGCATAGAGGAGATAGCCCGCACGGGCATGACCGCGCTGGAGCGCGGAACAAGTATGCTGAAGCTGGATAAGTAATATTTCGGCTAAGTGTTTTAGATATCGTTAAAAAATAATTTTAAGAGAATGCCCGGTATCTGAAAACGCGCGGACCGCGAGAGGATTTTCGGCGTATCATGCGGGAATTCCGGGGAAATACCCTGTGTGTCCGGGAAATTCGATGCGATACGGCGGGAATTGAGCGGACGGGAGGCGCGCGGACAGACGCCCGGCAGGCTCTAATAAATAAGGAAAGAGGTTATTTACAATGGCAATCACAAACGCAAAAATTTTCTATGAGAGTGACTGTAACTTACAGCTCCTGAAGGACAAGACAATCGCGATTATCGGTTACGGAAGCCAGGGACACGCGCATGCGCTTAACCTGAAGGATTCGGGCTGCAATGTAATCGTGGGTCTTTACGAGGGCAGCAAATCGTGGGCAAAGGCTGAGAAGCAGGGCTTAAAGGTTTACACCTCCGCCGAGGCGGCGAAGAAGGCTGATATTATCATGATTCTTATCAATGATGAGCTTCAGGCGGATCTTTACAAGAATGATATCGAACCGAACCTTGAGGCGGGCAATATGCTTATGTTCGCGCACGGCTTTAACATTCATTTCGGGGCTATCGTGCCTCCGGCTGACGTTGACGTTACAATGATCGCGCCCAAGGGACCCGGTCATACCGTTCGTTCCGAATATCAGGAGGGCAAGGGCGTTCCATGCCTTATCGCGGTCGAGCAGGACGCGACGGGTCAGGCGCAGGATTTGGCGCTGGCATATGCTTTGGGTATCGGCGGCGCGAGAGCCGGTGTTCTTGAAACAGATTTCAGAACCGAGACTGAAACAGACCTGTTCGGCGAGCAGGCGGTTCTTTGCGGCGGCGTTACGGCTCTTATGCAGGCGGGCTTTGAGACGCTTTGCGAGGCGGGATACGACCCGAGAAACGCGTATTTCGAATGTATCCATGAGATGAAGCTTATCGTAGACCTTATCTATCAGAGCGGCTTCCAGGGTATGAGATACTCCATCTCCAACACCGCCGAGTACGGCGACTACATAACCGGTCCCAAGCTCATTACGGAGGAGACCAAAAAGACGATGAAGAAAATCCTTGCGGATATCCAGGACGGCAGCTTTGCGAAGGAATTCCTTTTGGAGATGTCTCCCGCCGGCAAGCAGGCTCATTTCAGAGCTATGCGCCGCAAGGCTTCGGAGCATCAGCTTGAAAAGGTCGGCGAGGAAATACGCGGACTTTACAGCTGGAATAATGAGGATGACAAGCTCATCAATAACTGATCTGACAAATACCGATTGCCGGATAAGGCGGTCGGAGATGAAACGGCAGGATTTGACTTTGCGGAGGAATGGCGCGTCTGCGCCATTCCTTTTTGTCTATAGAAAACCCACGGATAGTCCGGAGGTTCGGTAAAGCTTCAAGCTATAAGTCCCGGAAAAGAATCCCCTTTTGATGTAATCGCGGCGGCAAAATATCATTATGCCTGTTCTTCAATCCATAATGGCTGGAACCGCAAGGCATATTATTTCCGATAAGCCTTCATAGACGGAGCGCATAAGGCATTTATATTAATAGTTGCTTTTTATGGGAATTTATGTTAAAATAACCTCACGGTATCAGACGTAAAAATGTTGATGTCTGAAAGACGTTTTACAATAACTCTGCGGCAGCAAACAGAAGGGGGTTTATTTACGGTGAAGAGAACAGAGAAGCTGATTGCCATGATTTTTATAATGTTACTGACATGTCTGCCGAATACGGCGGGCGTTATGGCTGAGGAAATAAGCGTGGTGCTCGACGGTGAGCGGCTCGGGTTTGATACGGCGCCGGTTATGGAGGGCGACAGGGTCCTTGTGCCGATGCGCGCGATTTTCGAAAATCTGGGCGCGGATGTGGTATGGGATAACGATACGCGCACGGCGGGCGCGGTGCAGTATTACCGTGATAACGACGCGTCCGTCCGCGAATCCGTGGCGATAAGTATCGGCGGCGCGGATATGGTAAGGGCTGTTGATACTATAGGCGGCGACGGGATCGAATACGGTGCGCGTGAAACAGTACATCTTGACGCTCCGGCGAAAATCTACGGCGAAAGAACGCTCGTGCCGCTGCGCGCGGTGGCGGAGGCGTTCGGCGCGGAGGTGCAGTGGAACGGCAATACTCAAACCGTGACGGTCACATCTGACGGACGGGAGGTTTATCCGCCGCGGCGGGTGACGGTGCGGCGGTTCCTCGAAAACGCGCTGAAGCCAATGGGAACTACGCTGTACGTATACGGCGGCGGATGGAACAAGGAGGATACCGGCGCGGGCGAGGAGGCAACTACGTTAGGGCTTTCTCCCGCATGGGGCGAATTTTACCGCAGTCAGGACGCGTCATATGACAGCTCGCAGTACCGTTATCAGATCGAAAAGGGACTGGACTGCTCAGGGTACGTAGGCTGGACGATTTATAACACACTGGAAACGGAAAACGGCAAGCCGGGATATGTATTCCTCTCCCGGGAATTCGGGGACAGGCTGGCTGAAATGGGTTACGGGAACAATGTGCCGCGCGAAGCGGTGGACGGCTATATCCCGGGCGATATAATGAGCTCGTCAATCGATTATCACGTATGGATTTCGCTTGGTCAATGCCCGGACGGAAGCGTGGTACTGCTTCATTCAAGCCCGCCCGGTGTACGTATATGCGGTACTGCCGCGCCGGACGGTACGCAGAGCTCGCAGGCGGTATCGATTGCCGAAAGGTTTATGAGCGAGAGGTATCCGGATTGGTATTCGCGGTATCCGGATTGCTATAAGGGTATGTCATATCTCACAAATTACAGCCGTTTCCGTTGGGGTGATATAATGTACGACCCGGACGGATATGGCAGCCTTACGCCCGAACAGGTGCTGACGGATTTATTTATGATGAGATCGTGAAAAAATAATAGAATAAGCAATGCAGCGGGGCGGGATGAAGGCATTCCGCCCCGCGCGCAAGGAGGCTTAAATGCCTCTTTTTTGTGTTAAAACCAAAAGCCGAACACGCCTTGTACCGATATACAGATTTGACAAACAAACCGAAAAGTGCTATAATACATATGCTACATTTTTTTCTTTAATATTTCTGACGATAGTGCTTACGCTATGGAAAAGGCGTAGGTTACTTTGGCAGTTATTTTTACCGCTATCGTTGGTTTTATTGAGGAAAAAATGTGTAGCAACATTTAATGCCAAAGACCGCGTTCTTTTTATTGCGTGGCTTTGCTTTAAGTGGAGCCACGCATTTTAATTTGCGCGAAATCCTCAAGAAATTAAAAACAAAACGGAAAGGACGATTTACACAATGAAGAAAAAAATTTTAAGTATTATGCTCACATTCAGTATGTTCGCAATGTTTATGCCGTGCATTGCAAGCGCAGAAACCTACGGCGATTTTGAGTACGAAAGCAACGGCTCAGGTATCACAATCACCAAGTTTACCGGCGATTGTTACAGCGGCGGCAGAAACGTTGTAATTCCCGCTGAAATTGACGGTTTACCCGTCACAAGCATTGGCAATCATGCATTTGATGGTGAAGATTGGATGGAAAGCGTAACCATCCCTGACAATGTAACAACAATCGGTGATTACGCATTTTATGTTTGTCGTCGCTTGGAAAATGTAACAATACCTGACAATGTCATCAGTATCGGCGAAAGTGCGTTTCATGGTTGTGAAGACTTGAAAAGCATAACAATACCCGGTAGTGTAAAAGAAATCGGTAAATACGCATTCACAAGTTGTTATTTACTGGAAGACGTAACAATACTCGATGGTGTAACAACTATTGGTGATATAATGTTTGATGATTGTAAAAACCTTAAAAACATTACAATCCCTGACAGTGTAACAAGTATCGGCGTTGATGCATTCGCAAATTGCGCCGCTTTGACAAGTATAACAATTCCTGACAGTGTAACGAACATTGGTGAATATGCATTTCAAAGCTGCATTTCCTTAACAGACGTAACAATTCCTGACGGTGTAACAACAATCGGTAAATCTACATTTTCATTTTGTTCATCATTGGAAAATGTTACAATTCCTAATAGTGTAACCACAATTGGTAATGACGCATTTAAGGACTGCGATGCCTTAACAAACGTTGACATTCCCAACAGCGTAACAACAATCGGTAATAACGCATTTACAAACTGCGATGCCTTAACAAATGTAACAATCCCCAATAGTGTAACAAGTATCGGCAACTATGCGTTTCAGGGCTGCACTTCACTGACAGACATAACGTTACCTGACAGCGTAATGACAATCGGCGAAGGTGCGTTTGATTTTCCCGTAGACGTTCCCGACGCGTCCACTCCGACGGAAACGCCTGAACCGACAGTAGTCCCGACGGCCGTTCCGACAGCCGCTCCGGACGAGCAGCAGGACACGATAACGGTACACAATACGCCGGACGAAGGCTTATTCATGTCAATTAACGATACACGCGCGGATTTGGGCGGCGCGGAAATATTTATCGACGAGAACGACCGCACGCAGATGCCTGTCCGCGCGGTGTCGGAGCTTTTGAACGCAAAGGTTGACTGGGACGAAACAACGCGCACCGTTACGGTCACGCGCGGAAACAACATACTGACGCTTGAAATCGGCAGCAAAATCATGTACAAAAACGGCGAACCGATTGAAATGGACACGGCGGCGGTGATTGTTAACGATTTAACGTACATTCCGCTGCGGTACATCGGCGAGGCCCTCGACTGCATGGTGGCGTACACGACGAGCTAATCCCGTCCGGGGGAATGTAATTACAAAAGCAAGGGAGGCATTGCAAGGTATGCGATGCGGAATATGCCGCGGCAGGGTACGAGTATTGTAATTATACTGCATATTGACATTTTTCTTTATAAGTATTATAATTATAACATGTTCATCTGTGGACAGGTCAATAGCTGGGAGTGATTTTCATGAAAAAATTGTTTACGGTAGGTCAGGTGTGCAAATGCTGCGGTGTTTCGCGTTCGACTATTCTGCGTATGGAGAACAGAGGTCTTTTGTCCCCCGCGCGCGTCGATGAAAATACGGGATATCGCTATTATGATATTTATAACGTAACAAAGATTTTGCATATTCAAATGTTTTTGAACATGGGACTTACTTATGACGACGCGTATTCGTACTATACGTCGAACGGCAAATCG
This sequence comes from uncultured Clostridia bacterium, assembly GCA_947626135.1. Taxonomy (GTDB): domain Bacteria; phylum Bacillota; class Clostridia; order UBA1381; family UBA1381; genus 12844. The sequence goes on along the minus strand of CANQQZ010000003.1, from coordinate 48,115 downwards.
CCCGAGCTTCTTGCCGCGCTCGAAAGCCGTCTTGCGCTTCTTACAAGAGCGTATGAGGAAATGAAGCTGAGAATGGACGATAAGCAGAACCTCCGGCTGGAAATTATAAAGCTGCCCGAATATGTCTGTTACCAAAAGGAATTTAAGGGTGCGAGCTGGAGCGAAAAATACCGCGATATGTATAATCTTTTCGGCGAGGTCGTGGAAAAGGGCTACAGACCGCTTTTATCGGAACGGCTTTTTGTCATACATAACAATGATTGGTCGGAAAAGGAAAATACTTATATTTGCTGTGTGCCGCTTGAACCGTCCTGCGCCGATGAGAGCACCGTGTTTTATCCGAGCTGCACGGCGTTTTCCGTGATGTGCTACGGGAATTATAAAGCCATAAGCAAGGCGCATGCCGAGTTTGATGAAAAGCTCCGCGCGCTCGGTCTGAAGCCCGCGGGCTGCAAGCGCGGTATAGGTATCGTAAGCGGTTATACCGGCAAAGAGTTTTCGCAGGAAAAATATGTGTCGCGCCTTGTAGTCCCGATTGAGGATTTAAGCGATGAGGACATTGACAGACTAAGCAGAAGCGGATTGATCAAAAACAGATGATGCAGAATCGCGGGGCGAGGGTTAACATCATCGCAGCGGCAGCTTTTGACGCGGTTTGTAAAGGCGCAAATACAAATTTTCCCGTGTTTTGCGCCCGTTTTCCGCGCTTAAACGCTTTGCGGTTTGTGTAATTGCCGATAACCGGCAATTACTTTATAAATGCCGGGGGCGTACACACCCGGCTATGCTTTGCCTTAAAATTAACTTATATACTACTCATATACGGATTCTCCCTGTGTTTGGATTTGCATATATATCTTAACACAAAACGGAGTTTCCGTATATTTTTTCCTGTTGGTAACACATATATTGTAAACCTGCACATTTATTTTGCGTGATTATTGACTTTTTTATTGACTTGTTTATATGTTTATGGTATAATGACCTTTGTATGCGCACGGTACGTGTTTGTTTGCCGTGCGCCGACTATGACAGGAGGAATTACTATGAAAAAAATCTTATGTGCGGTTATCGGCGCGGCAATGCTTATTACGGCTGTACCGGCGGCGACATACTCCGCACCCGCCGATCCCGAAACGGCGGTGTTTCTTGGTCCCCGGCCCATACAATCCTCAGAGCAGGCATCCGGCGACATGTCCCTTATGGCGGTCCCGACGGGGGATATAACCTCAGCGCTCAGCGAGGATGAAATCGATGCAATATCGGAAGCGGCAGCCGACGCCTTTGAAAATCAATCCGAGCATCATCCGGAGAATATGGCCGGCAGCGGCGATCCCGAGGATTACATTGAAATAATAATACCCGACTCTGTCGGCGATATTTCAATTTATGCCGATGAAAGCGAAGAGCCCTCGGAGGGCACGGGCGGGACTCCACAATATACTCCGCGCATGAACGCAGCCAGAGGCATTGTGAATAATATGCGTTCCGACAACCCGGAATACTTTTATTTTGAAAGCGGTATCAGCGCAGCCTCGAAAGGGGACGGCAAGCTTTTCTCTCTGCTGTTAAAGTACAGCTATGACGAAGAGGAGCGCGAGGAACGCGGTATTGCGATAGAAAACAAGGTTCGCGAAATCGAGCTTGCGATGAGCGGCGACGGAATCAATCTTGCGGGCAACGCTCCCGCAGACCAGTTCGATAAGGCGCTGTGGCTGCATGATTATGTTATAAACAACATAGAATATGACTGGCGCGCAGAGGGTACGCCCGAAGAGAGGACGCGGGTAAAACGCGGTATTGACGCCGCGCTGCTTGACCGTCTTACAGTTTGCGAGGGATACTCGGGATTATATAAGTATCTGCTCGAAAACGTAGGAGTGGAATGCGTAAACGTTTACAGCGACACCGAACAACACGAATGGTCGGCGGTTAAAATCGGCGATGCGTGGTACTACGTCGATACAACTCAGGATGAGTTCAATACCAGAATTGACGAAAACGGGAGCGTTACCGAGCATCTCGGACGCTTAACGCATAACTTTTTCCTCGTCAACAAGCAGATTTTGCTCAGTAACGGAACCCACCGCGACGGCTACATAACCGAGATGGACGAATCCGATATGACATTCGGCAGCGATTTTGACAACGAGCATTGGCACGCGTATATTACGGACGGAACAGACAGCGCGGGTAATCCCGCCAGATTCTGGAACAACAGCATTGTAAACACCACGGTTGTTTTTGACGGTAAAAACCGCTATTACGGCGGATACGAGTATGTGTTCGATGAAAACGGAAATGTGACGAGAAATTCCTACTCGGCAATTTATCAATGTGAAGCGTTTTTAAGCAACCCGAAGGAATTTTTGAAAATCGACGGCGGAAGCTGGTATTTTTCCTCGACAAACGCGAGCTCGGAGAATTATATGCTGTCTGACTACTACGGCGGTCTCGGAAAATTTGAGGGCAAACTGTACTTTAACACGCCCGATGAGATAAAATGCGTTAATCTGCCCGAAAACGGAGAGCCCGAGGCAAGCATGGTTCCCGAGGTTGTATTTAAATACGACCCGTCGTCGGGCGATACTCCCGAGGCAAGTGCGGAGCCCGAGGTAAGCGAAGCACCCGAGGCAAGCGCAGCGCCTGAGGTAAGCGAAGCACCCGAGGCAAGCGCAGCGCCCGAGGCAAGCGATGCCCCCGAGGCAGGCGAAGTCCCGGTCAAGCGCAATATCATGGGTATTTTCATTGACGGCGCGGTGCTTCATTACGAAACGGACGACTGCCTGTTAAACACGGAAACGTACATGCCGCTGTATGATAATACGGACAAATCCGGAATAGTATCCCTGAAAGACTATACCGTTAAATTTTACGACGCGGCGGACGCCGAAAGCGCTGAGGGCGATGTTCTTATAAAGGAAATCAAAGCGCCTGCCGGTTCTAAGCTCGAAATGCCGGATTTTGTAAAATACGGCTATACCGTAACCGGCTGGACAATTGATAAAAACGGCGTAACGGATTGGGATTTTGAACGGGATATCGTTAATTCCGATTTGGCGCTTTACGCCAAAACTGCGGAAATACAATGGGATCCGGAGGGATTGCAGGGCTTTCATTCCACGGACGAGGATAACGGACTGCTGGTTGGAAGCATAACGGCGGATATTGTCGGATTTGATGATTCATATCAGGAAAATCCCTCGTTTATACTCGCTGTATATAACGGCGATAGCCTTGTGGCTGTACGCCAAAGCGAAAACGGCGTTTTTGATCTTTCGGAGGACGACAATATTGCTTACGACGACGGCAAAACAACCGTTAAGCTGTTCGCATGGAACAGCGCGTTGATTCCGTATATAAACACTCAGAGTATATCTGTAGCGGTTTCCGGCGGCGATACAAGCCCCGCTCCGTCCGAGGAGCCTGAGGCTTCGATAAGCCCCGCTCCGTCCGAGGAGCCTGAGGCTTCGATGAGTCCCGCTCCGTCTGAGGAGCCTGAGGCTTCGATAAGTCCCGCTCCGTCCGAGGAGCCTGAGGCTTCGATAAGTCCCGCTCCGTCCGAGGAGCCCAATCCCGGCGGCGAAGAAGACTGACAAATTTTACAGGAGGCAATATTTCGGCGGCATAGCCTCAGCGGTTATGCCGCCGCCTTTTTTGGCTGTGCGGCCCGAAAATGCGATTTTTCCGCCGCCGTGCATTTCGGCTGTCAAGTTCAGTGCGTTTTCATTAAAAATACGATAAAATTCTTATATTTATGTTGCATTTTTCAAAACATTCTGTTATACTATATTTGTAAAAATCCACGTCCTACCGGAACCGGGTACAGGCGGAGGGTTTTTTCTAATCTTGAATTTTAATCCGTTTGGGGGTAGAGAGTTGGAGAAAAACATTATAAGTCTCAGGGACGTCAGTGTAACATTCGGCAATGAGCAGGTGTTAAACCGCGTTAATCTTGATATTCGCGACAAGGAATTCGTCACGTTATTGGGTCCGTCCGGCTGCGGAAAAACAACTACGCTTAGAATCATAGGCGGGTTTTTGCGTCCGGATGCCGGTACGGTTACATTTGAAGGCGCCAGGATAAATAATGTTCCTCCCCATAAACGGAATATCAATACCGTTTTTCAAAAGTACGCTTTATTTCCGCATCTTAACGTATATGAGAATATAGCGTTCGGTCTTAAGGTCAAAAAAATCAGCAAGGAAAAAATAAAATCCGAGGTAAGCAAAATGCTTTCTCTCGTAAATCTTGAGGGCTTTGAGCAAAGAAGCGTAACGCAGCTGTCCGGCGGTCAGCAGCAGCGCGTGGCGATAGCGCGCGCGCTTATAAACCGGCCTAAGGTCCTGCTTTTGGACGAGCCTCTCGGAGCGCTCGATTTAAAACTCCGCAAGGAAATGCAGCGCGAGCTGAAAAAAATGCAGCAGCAGCTTGAGATTACGTTTATCTATGTCACCCACGACCAGGAGGAGGCTCTTACCATGTCGGATACGGTGGTTGTTATGAACCACGGGGACATTCAGCAAATAGGCACTCCGGAGGATATATACAACGAGCCGGTAAACGCGTTCGTAGCCGATTTCATAGGCGAGAGCAATATAATGGGCGGTACCATGATACGGGATTTGGAGGTCGAGATTTTCGGAAAGCGGTTTGAATGCGTTGACACGGGCTTCGGTGAAAACAATCCCGTGGACGTGGTAATACGCCCCGAGGATATACGGCTTGTCGAACCGGAGAACGCCAAGCTTACAGGGACCGTGGAATCGGTTATCTTTAAGGGCGTGCATTTTGAAATGACTGTAAATTCCGGCAGCTTCAAGTGGCTTGTTCATTCCACAAAGGCAGCCGAGAAGGGGGCGAGAGTAGGAATGGTATTCGACCCGTTTGATATACAGATTATGCATAAAACGGAGGACAGCGTATGAAAAAGATAGCTTCCGCCCCGTATATCATATGGATGGCGATATTTATAATAGTGCCGCTGATTATGGTCGCATATTTCGCTTTTACATCATCTGACGGCGCGTTCACCTTCGAAAATATAACGAAAACAGAAGAATACATACCCGTTTTCGTAAAATCCATAGTCCTCGCGGCAGCTGCCACGGCGATATGCCTTGCAGCCGCGTATCCTCTCGCGTATATTCTCGCGAATATGCGCCTCAACGCGCAAAGCACCATGCTTATGATAATTATCCTTCCCATGTGGATAAATCTACTGCTTAAAACATACGCGTGGCAAACGCTTCTCGGCAATAACGGGCTGATAAACAGCGTGCTCGGGCTCATAGGTCTGGGACCGTATAAGCTGTTGAACACGCGCGGCGCGGTGATTTTGGGTATGGTTTATGACCTTCTCCCGTTTATGGTGCTGCCCTTGTATACTGTCATGGCAAAAATGGATAAAAGCATACTCGAGGCGGCTGCCGATCTGGGATGCAGCAAGCTCCAATCTATCCTGAAGGTCACCGTTCCGCTGTCGGTCCCCGGAATTATTTCGGGCATAACAATGGTGTTCATACCCGCGATAAGCACGTTTATAATTTCAAGAATGCTGGGCGGCAGCTCAAATCTGCTTATCGGCGATCTGATAGAAATGCAGTTTCTGGGCAATTCCTATAATCCCAATCTCGGCGCCGGCATTTCGCTCGTGCTTATGGCGATCGTTCTTATAGTTATGGCTGTAATAAGCCTTATCGACACCTCCGGCAATGAAAATGAGGATAGAGTGGGAGGCGCGCGCGTATGAAAAAAATTGTCAAAAATCTGTATACGGCTCTGTTTATAATGTTTCTTTACGCGCCGATTTTCGTGCTGATCATATTTTCCTTCAACACGACAAAAAGCCATTCCGTCATGTCCGGCTTCACGTTAAAATGGTATGCGGAGCTGTTCCGCGACAGAGTTATAATAAGCTCGCTTATCACGACGGTGATCGTGGCTGTAAGCGCGTCGGTTATTTCGACCGTGCTCGGCACAATGGCGGCATTCGGCATACACAATATGAAGAAGCTCCCGCGTTATGCCGCGCTTCAGGTCAATAATCTCCCGATAGTCAACCCCGAAATCGTAACGGGAGTATCTCTTATGCTTCTGTTTGTGTTTTTCGCGGCACGGATGAGCTTCAGTCTCGGCTACGCCACTCTGATTATTGCCCATATCACATTCGACGCCCCGTATGTGGTGTTAAACGTAATGCCAAAGCTGCGGCAGATGGACAAACATTTGTCGGACGCGGCTGCCGATCTGGGCTGCAATCCGATACAGGCGTTTTTTAAGGTCGTGCTGCCGGAAATTTTTCCGGGAGTTATATCAGGATTTCTTATGTCCTTTACGCTGTCGCTCGATGATTTCACGGTCAGCTATTTTGTAAGCGGCTCGTCCGTGCAAACGCTGCCCGTTACCATATACGCCATGACAAGGCGTCAGGTCAGCCCGAAAATCAACGCTCTTTCAACGCTGATTTTTATAGTGGTGGTCACGGTTCTTGTTGTTAAAAACATTATAGAAAGAAAAAATATAAGACAGGAGGAAATAAGAATATGAAAAAATTTTTATCTCTTATCCGTGCGGCAGTTCCCGCCGCGCTGATTGCGTCAGCCGCAGCGGTGCTGCTTTCCGGCTGCGGAAACGCCGCAGGCGGGACTGTCGTTCCGAATCCCGATACCGAATATTACTCGCAGCTTAAGGATGAGGGGATAACGCTCAATTTTGCGAATTGGGGCGATTATATCTCCGACGGAACCGACGGGTATCCGGACGTTATAAGCGAGTTTGAGGATTTGACGGGAATTACCATCAACTGTACCACATTTGCCACAAACGAGGATCTGTACGCGAAAATGAAGGCGGGCGCGGCGGATTATGATATTATTATTCCGTCGGATTACATGATTTCCAAAATGATTTCCGAGGATATGCTCGAAAAGCTCGACCGTGACAATATCCCCAACATCGGCAATACCGACCCCAAATATCTAAGCAGAGAGTTCGACCCTTCAAACGAGTACAGCGTACCGTATTTCTGGGGCGTAACAGGCATAATCTATAACAAGGAGCTCGTTGACGAGGAGGATTTCGGCTGGGAAATTCTGTGGGATGAAAAGTATGCCGATCAAATCCTTATGTTTGATAATCCGCGCGATGCGTTCGCCGTAGCGGAAAACATGCTCGGATATTCGATGAACAGCGAGGATCCCGCCGAGCTTCAGGCGGCGGCGGATCTGCTCACGCGTCAGAAGCCGCTTGTGCAGGCGTATGTTATGGATGAAATTTTCAACAAGATGGGCGCAGGAGAAGCCGCCGTGGCTCCATATTACGCGGGCGACGCCGTTATGCTTATGCGCGATTACGACTTCCTTGATTTCAAAACCGTCGATAGCGGCGCCAATCTGTTTATAGACAGCATGTGCATACCAAAGCACGCGAAGAACAAAAAGGCGGCGGAAATATTTATAAATTATCTTCTGGAGCCAGAGGCGGCGTTAGCCAACAGTGATTACGTCGGTTATTCAACGCCGAACGCGAAAGCCTTTGAGCTTGTAAGCGACGATATAAAAAATAACGGCATATCCTATTTCTCCGACGAATATCTCAGTGCCCATACGGAGACGTTTAAAACCCTTTCTCCGGACGCGGAGCGGCTCATGTCGGATTTATGGACCAAAATACGCAGCGGAAAGTGATACGCGGCGTTATGAAAAAACGGTTTTTACGGCTGCAAATGCTCCGTAAAATTAAAGCGGACAGAGGCGCATGCTTCTGTCCGCTTTTAAATTCAAACAATATTTCCCGTGCGGCGCCGAAGCCCTGACGGCGCACGGCTTTTAATCGAACAATGACACCTGGTCCGCGTCGGGCAGCTCGTCGAAGCATCCGTAATCCTCAAGAATGTCCGACACGGTTTTTGTGATACCCGTCCGCTCCCGAAGCTCCGTTACGGTTTTAAACGCGCCCTTTTCGCGTTCCTCCGTAATCGCCCGCGCCGCGTTTGTCCCTATGCCCTGCAAGGCGTTGAGCGGCGGCAATATGGCGTCGCCCTCCGGGAGAAAATGCTCCGCGTGGGATTTGTACAAATCTATTTTCAGGAAACGCAGCCCTCTGGAATACATTTCTATGCATATCTCCAAAATCGGTATAAGATTTTCCTCCTTCGGAGAAATCGTACCGTCGCGGCGTTTGCCTTCAACCTCCTTCAAGGCCCTGCGCGCGTTTTCCTCTCCCGTAGCCATAACGGCAGCGTCAAAATCGTCCGCTCTTACTGAAAAATACGCGATATAAAACGCGATCGGATAGTGGACCTTAAACCACGCGATACGGAAAGCCGACATGACATACGCCGCCGCGTGAGCCTTGGGAAACATGTACTTTATTTTTTTGCACGAATCAATATACCAGCCGGGCACATTGTTATCCCGCATTTCCTGCTCGTATTCCGGAGTGAGCCCCTTTCCCTTGCGGACCATCTCCATTATTTTGAACGAATCCTCCTCCGGCAGACCGGCGGCGATAAGATAAATCATAATATCGTCGCGGGCGCAGATGGCGTGCGACAAGTCGCACAGACCGTCGCGGATCAAATCCTGAGCGTTTCCGAGCCACACGTCAGTGCCGTGCGACAATCCGGAGATCCTCACCAGCTCCGAAAATGTTGTCGGCTTCGTATCGGTAAGCATCTGACGCACGAATTTCGTGCCGAATTCCGGTACGCCGTATGTGCCGAGAGGCGTGCCGATGTCCTTGCCCGGCAAAAGCTTCAGCGCCTTGTTCGACGTAAAAAGGCTCATCGTTTCCTTTTCGCCTATGGGGATTTGGGTCGCCTTAACTCCCGTCAAATCCTCCAGCATTCTTATTACCGTCGGATCATCGTGCCCGAGCTCATCGAGCTTCAGCAGATTCTGATCTATCTTATGATAATCGAAATGCGTTGTAATTATATCCGAGGAGGGATCGTCCGCGGGATGCTGCACGGGACAAAACTCGTGTATGTCGTTTTCAAACGGCACGACTATTATTCCGCCCGGGTGCTGACCCGTCGTCCGCTTTACGCCTACGCATCCCATCGCAAGGCGCGTCATTTCCGCGCTGCGCATGGTAATTCCCTTATCCTCGCAGTAGCGCTTTACATATCCGAACGCCGTCTTTTCGGCGACAGTGCCTATTGTGCCGGCGCGGAACACCTTTCCCTCTCCGAAATACGTTTCCGTATATTTATGAATCACAGGCTGGTATTCGCCGGAGAAATTTAAGTCAATATCCGGCTCCTTATCGCCCTTGAAGCCCAAAAATGTCTCAAACGGGATATCGTGCCCATCCTTTCTGTACGGTGTGCCGCACTTTGGGCACAGCTTATCGGGCAAATCGCAGCCGGACAGACCTATCTCCGAATTTATAAATTCCACGTTTGCGCAATTGGGACAGATGTAATGTCCCTGAAGGGAGTTCACCTCCGTAATGTCCGACAAATACGCCACAAGAGACGAGCCCACCGAGCCGCGCGAGCCGACAAGGTATCCGTCGGCGACAGAATGCCGCACAAGCTCCTGCGCAATCTTGTACATTACCGAAAAGCCGTATGTCGTTATGGAATGGAGCTCCTTATCGAGACGTTTGCGGACGATATCCGGCAGAGGATCGCCGTATATTTCCTTCGCCCGCCTCATGGAATCGTTTACTATGTCCTCCTCCGCGCCGTCGATTTTCGGCGGATATTTCCCTTTGGGTATCGGGCGCACATCCTCTATCTTATCCGCTATCAGGCAGGTGTTGTCCACAACGACCTCGTGAGCCGTTTTCTTGCCCAGATATGAAAATTCCCCGAGCATTTCCTCCGTTGTTCTGAAATAAAGCGGCGCCTGATTGTCCGCGTCGGAAAAGCCCTTATAATTCATAAGAATTTTTCTGTAATCCGCTCCCTCCGGGTCCATAAAATGCACATCGCATGTCGCGCACACCGGTTTTTTTATACGCCTGCCGATTTCAACTATGCGCCGGTTTAAGTTCCTTAGATCCTCGTCCGTATTTATATCGGCGTACTCCCTCCGGTCGGAGCGCTTCATAAACTCATTGTTTCCTATAGGCTGAATTTCAAGGTAATCGTAAAAGCGCGCGATCTCATCGAGTCTGTCCTCCGATGCGCCGTCAAGCATTTCCTGGAAAAGCTCTCCCTGCTCGCACGCGGACCCCAGTATAAGCCCCTCGCGCTTTTCCTCAAGCAGGCTCCTCGGTATGCGCGGGGTCCTGTAGAAATATTTTAAATGCGACTCCGAGACCAGCTCATAAATATGCCGTAATCCCGTCTGATTTTTCGCGAGGATAATAATATGATACGCGTGATTTTTATACGCGCTGCCGCGCAGGTCATAAATCGTATTTAAATCCGCGAGACGGCTTTTGCCCTCGGATTTAAGAATCTCAAGCATTTTAACGAATGCCTCAGCCGTCGCCGCGGCGTCGTCCACGGCGCGGTGATGATTTTTCAATATAACATTTAAATGCTTTGCTATAGTATCGAGCTTATAATTGTGCAGCTCGGGAAACATGCAACGCGCAAGCGTAACGGTATCGAGAGTGCAGAAATCGCCTGACAGTCCGCAGCTCTCAGCGTCGCGCTTTATAAAGGACATATCGAACGACGCGTTATGCGCGACAAGAACGCAGCCTCGGCAAAACTCCAGAAACGTCGGTAAGATCTCATCTATTGCCGGAGCGTTTCCGACCATGTCGTCCGTTATACCCGTAATATCCGTTATATCGCCGGGGATATGCATTCCCGGATTCACGAAGGTTGACCACCTGTCCGTAATCTCTCCGTTTACAACCTTTACAGCCCCGATTTCCGTTATTTTGTCCGTATCGCGGTTGAGACCGGTAGTCTCAAGATCGAACACGACAAAAGACGAGGCGATCGTTTCATCCGCCGCGCCGTATACGATTTTTTTGCTGTCGTCAACCAGATATCCCTCAACGCCGTATATCACCTTTATTTTTTCATTGCTGCCCGACGCCTTCATCGCGTCCGGAAACGATTGAACAACTCCGTGATCTGTTATGGCAACGGCTTTGTGTCCCCAATAGGCGGCTCGCTTAATAAGCTCCTCCACCGGAGTTATCGCGTCCATCTGCGACATCTGCGTATGCATATGCAGCTCGACGCGCTTCTTCTCAGCCTTATCCTCCCTTATCGGCGGGGCTGATATGACGGCTATATCACGCGCCATAATAACCGTTTCCCGCGCGTAATCGTCGTACTGCGCTTTGCCTCGCACGGCGAGATACATATTTCCGCTCTTCACGCCCTTTTTCACAGCCGAGCTGAGCCTTATGAACGGCTCGTCGTCGTCCGTTTTGTTTATGAACAGCTTAATTGTTATCGAATCGGTATTATCCGTCACAGCCATTGTGACAAGATGAATTTTTTTATCCGTTTTTTTCGATGTAATATCCCTGTCGTCAAACATAAATACCCGTCCCGTGACGATGCAGTAGCCGCTGTCCTCCGTTACCGAATCCATAGTGACGGCGCTGCCGTGTATGGGCTTGCCGTAGAGCATTTCCGCTGCGTCCACGCGTCCGGCTGTGTGCGGCGCCCGAGAACGTGATCCGGATTCGGCATTGTGCGCGGGCTTGTAATAAACGACATTTTTCGCCGCGCCGCTTACCTTTTCCTCCTCGGAGGTAACCTCAATCTCAGACAGCGCGCACAGGCTTTTCACGGATGCCGCGATTTTCTCCCTGACGTCGCGCGGCGCCGGAGACGATAATATAATTTTCATTTTTCTGCTTGCCTTAAACAGCATTATCCGCTCCGTCTCATATCCGGCTATTTCCGTATCCTTTATCTGCGGGAAAAGCGTTCCGATGTTAGGCTTCATTTGTCAATCACCCTCTTTACGGCAACAAAAACACAAATCCCGCGATTTGTGTTTTTGCCTGTGTTTTATCTGAAATAATCTACTCCCGCCTCAAACAGCTTCTGGTCCTTTTCTCCGGGCACGTTGACCGCGACGCTTCCGCCTATTCTTTCACTGTGCCCCATTTTGCCCAATACCCGTCCGTCGGGGCTCGTAATACCCTCTATCGCCGAAACGGAGCCGTTCGGATTCCATGCTATGTCGTAGGTCGCTCTGCCGTCGGAATTTACGTACTGCGTCGCGATCTGACCGTTTGCAGCCAATTTTGCAGCCTGCTCCGGCGACGCGATAAAGCGTCCCTCGCCGTGCGATACGGCGATCGTATGAATATCTCCCGTGTTCACGTTTGCAAGCCACGGCGATTTGTTCGACGCTATACGCGTCCGCACCATGCAGGAAACGTGTCTGCCTATCGTATTGAACGTCAGCGTCGGAGAGCTGTCGTCAAGATCGCGTATCTCGCCGTATGGTACAAGCCCGAGCTTGATAAGCGCCTGGAAGCCGTTGCAGATACCGAGCATAAGTCCGTCGCGGTTTTTGAGCATATTCATGACCGCATCCTTAACGAGCGGATTGCGGAATGCCGTTGCGATAAACTTGCCGCTGCCCTCCGGCTCGTCGCCGCCCGAAAAGCCGCCGGGAATCATTACTATCTGCGAATTGTTGATACGCTTCTCCATTTCGCGCATCGAATACTCGACGTCCGCGCCGCTTAAATTTCGAATTACGAACACCTCCGCCGCGCCGCCCGCTTTTTCAAAGCGCCGCGCCGTGTCGTACTCGCAGTTCGTGCCGGGGAATACCGGAATAAATACGCGCGGCTTCGCAAATTTCTCCGTTGCCACGGTAATGCCGCGCTTGTCATAGCTGTACGTTTCGGGTTCCTCGGTAAAGTGACCCGCCTTTGTGCGGAACACCTTCTCAAGCGGAGCCGTCCATGCGTCAAGCGCCTTGTCAAGCGGGATCCTTGCGCCGCATACGTCGATTTCCTCCGCATCGGTCGTTTCGCCGAGTTCAATTATTTCCGGCTGCTCTCCCAATGTGAGCACAGCGCCGAATTTATCGTTTAATTCAAGCACGATAGAGCCTATGGGGGCGTTAAAAATTTCCTCCGCGCTTATGCTTTTGTTAAATTTAAATCCAATCTTATTTCCGAACGCCATTTTTGAGATTGTCTCCGGTAAGCCGCAGCCTTTCACGACGCTTGCCGAAAGCACCTGTCCCATATCTATTCTGCTGTGTACTATTTCATACATCGCCTTTAATTTTTCGTAATCGGGCAAATCATTTTCATCGCGCGCGGCTTTGAGCATTATTACATTTGAGCCCGCCTTTTTAAATTCCTGCGAAATAACCTTGTCCGCCTTTACCGGAGCCACCGCGAACGATACAAGCGTCGGCGGCACGTCGAGGTCGTTAAACGAGCCGCTCATCGAGTCCTTGCCGCCTATCGCCGCGATACCGAGCTCAAGCTGCGCCGTATACGCGCCCAGAAGCGCCGCGAACGGCTTTCCCCAGCGCCGTGGGTCCGTGCCGAGACGCTCAAAGTATTCCTGAAACGTCAAATATATCTTTTTATAATCCGCGCCGAGCGCGACCGCCTTCGATACCGATTCCACGACCGCGTAAGCCGCGCCGTGATACGGCGACCACGACGACAGATAGGGATTATATCCGAACGTCATAACCGTCGCGCTGTTCGTTTCGCCGTTTAACACCGGCACCTTCGCCGCCATTCCGTCCGACGGCGTAAGCTGATATTTTCCGCCGAACGGCATCAATATCGTACCCGCGCCTATTGTTGAGTCGAATTTCTCGGCAAGCCCCTTCTGCGAGCAGACGTTTAAATCGGATAAGACGTCAAGCCATTCTCTTTCGATGTCATTTACCTTTTTCGGCTCGAAATAATTCGCGCTCTCGTCCGGCGCCTCAACCTCCACGTCGGTATCCTTCGCCGCGCCGTTGGTATTTAAGAAATCGCGCGAAATATCGCATATTACCTTGCCGCGCCATTTCATGACGAGGCGGTTCTCGGAGGTTACGGCTGCGACAACAGTCGCTTCAAGATTTTCCGCGTGCGCGTATTCGATAAATTTATCCGCGTCCTCTTTTCTTACCACGACCGCCATTCTCTCCTGCGATTCCGATATCGCAAGCTCCGTGCCGTCAAGTCCCTCATATTTTTTCGGAACCTTGTCAAGATCGATCGCAAGACCGTCGGCAAGCTCGCCGATCGCCACCGACACGCCGCCCGCGCCGAAGTCGTTGCAGCGTTTTATAAGCGTCGTGACCTTCTCATCGCGGAACAGGCGCTGAAGCTTCCTTTCCACCGGGGGATTACCCTTCTGAACCTCGCTGCCGCATGTCAAAACGCTCTTATCCGTATGAGCCTTTGACGAGCCCGTCGCTCCGCCGATTCCGTCGCGTCCTGTGCGTCCGCCCAGCAATATTATGATATCGCCCTCCTCCGGGCGCTCGCGTATTACGTTTTTCTTGGGCGCCGCGCCGATTACGCCGCCTATTTCCATGCGCTTCGCCGCATATCCGGGGTGGTATACCTCCTGTACCTGACCGGTTGCCAAACCAATCTGGTTGCCGTATGAGGAATAACCGTCGGCTGCGCCCTTGGTGATTTTCCGCTGCATTAATTTGCCCGGAAGCGTATCCCTTAACGATGCGCGCGGGTCGCCGCTTCCCGTTACGCGCATAGCCTGATACACATACGAGCGTCCCGACAGCGGGTCCCGTATCGCGCCGCCCAGGCATGTGGCAGCGCCGCCGAACGGTTCTATTTCCGTAGGGTGATTATGCGTTTCGTTCTTGAACATAATAAGCCAGTCCTCGTCCTTCCCGTCAACATCGACCGGAACAACGATAGAGCAGGCGTTTATTTCCTCTGATTCATCTATCTCCTTAAGCAGTCCCTTCGCCTTGAGCTGCTTAACGATAATCGTCGCCATATTCATAAGGCATGTCGGGCGATCTGCGGGATACAGCTCCGCCTTTGCCCGTTTGTATTCGTCATACGCCGCCTTTATCACATCTGCGTATCTGCCGTTTTCAAACCCGACGCTGTTGATGCGCGTAGCGAATGTCGTATGCCGGCAGTGATCCGACCAATACGTGTCAATCATGCGCATTTCCGTTACGGTCGGATTGCGCCGCTCTGTATTTTTAAAATATTCCCGGCAGAACTTCAAATCATCCAAATCCATAGCGAAGCCCATGCCGCCCATGTATTCGGCAAGACGGTCATCGTCCATGTCAATAAAGCCGTCAACCGTTTTTACGTCCCCCGGCATGACCAAATCCATATCGAGCGTCGCGGGCTTGTCCCATGACGCCTCGCGCGCCTCCACGGGGTTTATAAGATATTTTTTCGCCTTTTCAAGCTCATCGTCCGAGACCTCGCCTATAAGCACGTACACCTTCGCGGAGCGCACCCTCGGAGCGTCCTTCTGCGTCAGGATTGAAATGCACTCCGCAGCGCTTGCCGCTCTCTGGTCGAACTGCCCCGGCAGATATTCCACCGCGAAGCCTTTTCCCTCGCTTATTTCTATAGCCTCGTCATACGCGTTGTCGACCGGCGGCTCGGAAAAAATCAATTCCCGCGCCTTCGCGTATTCATCGCCGTCTATGCCCTCCACGTCATAGCGCTGTATAAGCCGCACATCCGTAAGACCGGACATGGACAGGTTTTCCTTGATATCCGAATACACCTTTTTTGCTTCGACGTCAAAGCCCTTTTTCTTCTCCACATAAATTCTTCTGACCACTGTATTGACCTCCCGTATATTGCGTAAATTATTCCTTTTCGGCAATGGATATGCTCACGTACATTTTACCACAATTCGATCGCTTTAGCAACAATTTATTCTCCGTTTTAATAAATAAAATTTTAAATTAACCCTTGACAAATATACCCGGATATGTTATCATAACTATACGCTATGCGGGAGTGGCTCAGTGGTAGAGCGTCACCTTGCCAAGGTGAACGTCGCGAGTTCGAATCTCGTCTTCCGCTCCAAAAAGAAATCGCAGATTTTATCTGCGATTTCTTTTTTTACATATTGAAATATCATATTGAAATATCATCCGAATACGCCGAACGAAACGACCACCGACGCAATTACCGTGGCAACCATAGCCGCCGCGATTACTATACAAATAATCCTCATAGTCTTTTTGCTGAACACTGCTTATCACCCCGCTGTACCAGTCGTAATCATACGGCTTATTATCGTTGCCGCCTCCGCGCGGGTAAGCGTCGCCTTCGGTTCAAATGCGCCGGTTTCCATACCGCTTATAAACCCCTGCGCGTAAGCGAGCTTCACCGCCTCGTGCGCCCAGCCGCTTATTTGGTCGGCATCGGTGAACGGCAGATCCTCGCCCTGCTTCATGTCCTTCATAGTATTTGCATTGCGCGTGTACTGATATGTATACTGGGCGATGACCGCCATTTCCTCGCGCGTTATCGGCAGATTCGCGTTGAACGCGCCGCTGTAGTGCGTTTTCACTGTGCCGTCCTCGCCGCGCTTTACCTCTAAGTTATAGCCCGCGACCATATTTTCCGGCACGAGTCCCTTATCGAGAATGCTCTGCAAATACTGAGCGTACCAGTCGCTTTTTTTGGCGTCGAGGCATTCTCCGTCACGATACGGAACGGTTTCTATCCCCGTTGCTTCCATAGCCATTTTCAAAAACTCCGCGCGCGTAACGGTTCCGTCCGGATTGAACTCCGTTTCCGATACGCCGTTTACTATGCCTCTGTCCGCAAGGTCAGTGATCATCGCCTCAGCCCAGTGACCGCTTATATCGGTAAAATCCGCAGCCGCCGCCGCGGCGGCGGACGCCGCTATTACCGCGGCGGACAGAGCCGCCGCGATATATCTTTTGAATTTCATCTTTTATCCTGTTCTCCTAACTTTGTTATAATCTCACGGGAGCAGTCCGCCTATAACCGTCGCGGCCTGCGCGCGCGTCAGCTCCGCCTTCGGCGCGAACGTTCCGTCGCCCATACCGCTTACAAGGTCATAGACTTCCGCGCTGATTACGGATACTTTATACGCGGGGTCTATTTCGTCCTCATCTGTGAAAACATTCTCCGGTATGCTGCACACAGAAGCGAAGCGGTCCTTTGATGTTACCGTCGCGAACCAGTATACATCAAACAGCAGCGCCGCCATTTCCTCGCGGGTTATCGGCTTGTCGCCGTCAAATGCCGAAGGAAAAGCTTCTAAGGGTTCCCCGGGAGCGGAAGCGTCCGAGATCAGCTGAGGATGGAATTTATATATTTCCGTCGTAACGGCTTCCGTGTCCTCCGTCGCCTCCGCAAGCGTTTTCGTTTCCTTTCCGTATCCGCCCGGTCCGATCATATGTGCCGGGATAATTCCCTTGTCTAATGCGCTCTGCACATAATAGCAGTACCAGTTGTCCTGCTTCGCGTCAAGGCACTCGCCCTCGCGGTACGCGTGACCGGGAACGCCCGTCGCCTCCATTACCATTTTCAGAAACTCCGCGCGCGTAACCGTGCCATCGGGATTGAATTTGCCGCTTCCGTCGCCCTCTATAACGCCGTCCGCCGCGAGCCTTTCAATCGTATCCTTCGCCCAGTGACCGTCAATATCGGTAAATGCTTCCTCGGGCTTTAAATATTTCGCAAGCTCCGGCACATTTTCGGGGATAGCGTCCGCGATAAGCGACGCTATTCTTCTCGCGCCCTTCGCCTTCAAATGCGTCGTGTCGTTCGTGCCCGTCGGGTACGCCTTGCTCTCCAAAGGTTCGCATATGAAATAGCCGGAAAGCACGTCGTCCTTGTTCATGCTGTTCCACTCGTCTGTTATAATTCTGTTCGCGTCAATAAATTTGCATCCTAATTCCTTCGCCAGATCGCGTGTCGGGTCGGCGTAGTCCTGGCGGGATTCCATGAAATTATTGTTTTCCTCGTCCCACCATGCCGCGGCTGTCGCCGTCATAAGCACGGGAATGCCGCCGCGCTTTTCCGTTTCACCTATGTACTTGTCCGCGATAAGCTTCTTGTAGTCCTCGACGCTTATATAGCGCTCCGGTTTATTTTCAGCGCCGTCGTTTATGCCGAACTGAATAAATATATAATCGCCCGGCTTCATTTCGGTCAGGATCCGGTCAAGTCTGCCGTCGTTATTGTAGCTCTTGGAGCTTCTGCCGCCCATCGAGCGGTTTTCAACGATCACATCATCGGTAAACTGCTCCGAAAATACCTGTCCCCAGCCGGTCTGCGGATACACGTTTTCGTAAACATACGTCTGCGCCGTGGAATCGCCCGCGACAAATATCGTCGGCTTTTCGCCCGGCTCGGTGCGTTCGGGTATCTGCTCTATTTTGATCTCCGTTACGTTCGGGTTCTCGCCGAGGACCTGCACGCTTAATTTGCCGTCCGTGATAACGACCGGCTGCGGATTTTCCTGCGTACTGCCCGCCTCGAGCGTGTACGCTCTCACGCGCTCACCGCCGTTTATGTAAATATTCGCATTGGTTTCCGTTTTGCCGCCCGTTGTAACGGTAACGGTGTAGTCGCCGTTTTCAAGCTCATGCTCGAAAACCACGCCGTCCTCGCCCCTGGGCTTAACGTCGGTCATATCGAACGTTTCCGAATACAGCTCCGTATCATCGGTCTTTTCAGTATCCGGAGCCGCGAACGCCGTTATGCCCGCGCTCATAAGCATCGCCGCCGATAACGCCAGCGATATTATTTTACGTATTTTCACATTCATCTCTCCTTTGTTTGGTATCAGCATAATATTATTTATATTACACCTATTATACCACAAATCAATGAAAATTTCAATACCCTGCCCAAAAGTATTTTGTCCGCGGCACACCCGTCACTTTGTCCGTTTACGCAGATTCGCGAAAAAGTCCTTTATCAGATCCGAGCATTCGCGCTCCATAATACCGCCCTCGTAACAAAATGTATGGCTGAGAAGATTCATTTCCGGCAGCTTTACCCGGGAGCACACGCAGCCGGATTTTTCGTCATACGCGCCGAAAAAAACATTATCAAGGCGCGCGTTGATCGCCGCTCCCGCGCACATCGGACACGGCTCGAGAGTGACGTACATATCGCAGCCCGTAAGCCGCCATCCTCCCAGCTTTTTGCATGCGCGGTCAATCGCAATCATCTCCGCGTGCAGGAGCGCATTTTTTTTAATTTCACGCTTATTATATCCTCCCGCCACGACGCGTCCGTCCTTTACAATCACAGCCCCGACCGGCAGCTCTCCGAGCGCAGCCGCTCTCCTGGCGCGGCGCAGCGCCTCGCGCATAAATTTTTCTTCCATGTCATCATCCCTGTTTCGCATGATTTGCTATTATACTACAATTACGTATTTTTTGCAAGCAATATTTACATGCTCAGCGCGCGCAAAAACGGTCCGCTACGCGGCGGACCGTTTTGCGCCTTATCGCAGGTCAAGCAGGTTGTCTCCGGCGCGCACCGCGCCGGACGCGACGGGAGTCACCGTCTCATAATCGTCGCTGTTGCAGATAATCATCGGCGCCGTAAGGCGCAAGCCCGTGCCGCGCAGGGAATCTATATCAAAGCTTACAAGCAAATCTCCCTTGCTTACCCTGTCCCCCGCGCGGGCAACCGCACGGAAAAATCTTCCGCCCAGCTTAACGGTGTCTATGCCTATATGAAGCAATATCTTACAGCCGCCGTAGGAGCGGATGTTTACCATGTGACCGGTATGAAACACTCCGGTGACGATCCCGTCGCACGGAGCTACCAGTCTGCCCTCCTCCGGCTCGATGGCGATGCCGTCGCCGAGAATTTTTCCGGAAAAGGCGCCGTCGTCTATTTCCGCAAGCGGAACAACGGTACCGGCAAGCGGAGAACCGAGCACGGACGGACATACGGCTTGTGTGGGAAGGTTTTCTGAAATGCCGTAAATTTCGCTCATTCGCCGCCTCCTTTTTCTTTCTGATTATAGTATGCGCCGTATATGAGCATAATATCTGCGGTAAATTTTTCGTCGAAATTTGATTTTAAAGCGGCGTTTTCCGTATTATTCGTCCGGTGACATCAGGCGTATGATACCCCCGTAAATTTCCGCGCAGTCCTTCTTAAAACGCCGTGCCATTTTCTCCGCGTCATCACGCGCGCCGGCGAATAAATTCAATTCCATAAGCTGAGTTTTATCATCGTCATAAAGCGCGCATTCGACGCGGTAATCTCCCCTCGTGCCGACAGGAACAATATCCGAGCGGACCGCTTCGCGGCGCCGTTTATCAATAAACAGCCTTTTTATCGACTCGCTTATCGGTTCGCGGATATATACCGGAACAATCTGTCTGAAAAAATCCGATGTGTTTTCACCCTTTTTTGTGATGCCGTATACCTGCCGCCGCTCGCTTTCAAGCGAAGCGGTGATATGTCCTGTAGTGACAAGATTATCGAGCGCAAGCTGAAAATCAGGATAGCTTATGTTGCAGTTGTCAAGCACAAGATTTAACAAATCGTCATAGCCGAGCGGCATATCGGCATTATACAGCGTATATAAAATAATAAACTGTATCAGAACAGAATCGTCTATTTCTCTCTGGTATAGCATAAATCAACCCTCCCGAAAATATTTACAAATACAGTATAGCATAAATCGGAAAAAAATGATATAATATTTTAAAATAAATTTACACGGAGGGAATTATGCCGAAAAAACTTACAGCCGAAGAGGAAAGAGAACGGGTTCTTAAAATGTATTCCCGCGAGAATGAGCTGAGGCTTGCGGGAATAAACTGTATAGCGGGAGTTGATGAGGCGGGACGCGGACCCCTTGCGGGACCGGTATTCGCTGCCGCAGTCATCCTGCCGGAAAATGAGATAATCGAAGGGCTTAACGATTCAAAAAAGCTCACCGGAAAGCGGCGCGCCGCGCTGTTTGACGTGATATGCGAAAAAGCGCTCGCTTATTCCGTTTTTTCGGTGGATGAAAAGCGCATAGATGAAATAAACATATTAAACGCGGCTATGGAGGCGATGGCGGGCGCGGTCGGCGGGCTTGCCGCGCCGCCGCAGTACGCGCTTATCGACGGAAACAGATGCCCGCGGCTGGAAATCCCATGCGAGGCTATCGTAAAGGGCGACGCGTTAAGCGCCTCGATTGCGGCGGCGTCCATACTGGCAAAGGTCAGCCGTGACCGTTTCATTACGGAAATTGCCGGGCGATATCCCGAATACGGCTTTGAAAGACACAAGGGATACGGCACGAAGGAGCATATGGACGCGATTTTAAAATACGGTCCGTGCGGCATACACAGACGCACATTTTTAAAAAAGCTTTTGGGGGAGCAGAAATGAACAACAAGGAAATAGGCGCTTTCGGTGAAGATGCCGCATGCGAATATCTGGAAAACGAGGGCTACGAGATTTTGGAGCGGAATTTCAGTATGAAAACGGGCGAGATAGACATAATCGCCGAAAAGGACGGATGCGTAGTTTTCGCCGAGGTAAAAACGCGCAGAAACAACAATTACGGCGAACCGTCGGAAGCCGTAACACGTCAGAAGCAGGAGCATATACGCCGCACGGCTCTGCTTTATCTTAACTCGCTTGACGAGAATATGCGGTTTGACGTAATAGAGGTTTTCTACTCCGACCGCGGCGGCATGAGCGTAATTAAAATAAATCATATAAGGAATGCGTTTTAGCTATGGAATATTCTGTTTTCGACGCTCACTGCGATACGCTTTGCAAAATGGCGGACAGCGGTGAAGCGTTTTACGCAAACGGCTGCGAGGTCAGCGCGGAGCTTATGAGCCGATACCGCTCGTATACTCAGGTCATGGCATGCTTTATCTCGCCGAAATATCATAGGTCAGCCATAAAGCGTACCATGACGCTTATAAATACATATCGCCGCGCCGTTGAGAACCGCGCGGAGGACAATATTAAAACCGTTCTGAGCATAGAGGGCGGAGAGGGAATAAAAACAATTGCCGACCTTGAGCTTTATTACGGGCTCGGCGTAAGGATGGCGGCTCTGACATGGAACAAATCCAATCATATCGCGGGCGGAGCGCACGAGCGCAGCCGCTCGCGCGGATTGACAGAATTCGGAGGAGCCGTGGTCAGGCGCATGAATGAGCTGGGCATGTATATAGACGTGTCGCATCTTAATGACCGCTCGTTTTATGATATAGCGGACATTTCCGCCGCGCCTCTGATAGCGTCCCATTCGAATTCGCGCGCAATCTGCCATCATGTCCGCAACCTCACCGATGATATGTTTAAAAAAATCATGGCGTCGGGCGGCTGCGCGGGCATTAATCTTTATCCTGTTTTCCTGACGAATACCCGCCGCGCCGTTATTGACGACGCCGTGCGGCATATAGAACACTTCATGTCGCTCGGCGGAGAAAATCATGTGGGCATAGGCGCGGACTTCGACGGAACGGACGGCTGCCTTCCGGACGGCATAAGGGGATGCGGTGATTTATATAAACTGTTTGACAGACTCGCCCAGCTAAACTATACCGAAAAACAAATCGAAAAAATCAGTCATGCCAATTTTGAGCGGCTGTTCGGCAATATGCAGCTCTCACCGGAAAAAAAGCTTTTTATGTAGGCTCATACATCGTTGACGATTTTTGTTGAAATTCGGTTTGCGTTATGTTAAAATATATGCAGAATAACCGCGAAGGAGGATACGCATATGGAGAAGAACACGGAATACACAAAAATGCTTATGAATGAACGGGATAAGCTCATGGACGAAATGGAACAGCCGAAAACACGCAGATTTCCAATCAGTATTATATTCTTTACACTTGCGGGTATCGCACTTACAGTATGCGGCATTGTTTCGAGACGGTATATGGTCGGTTTGAGCGGGCAATCCGCCGCGGTGGGCGTTCTTCCCGCGTCGCTGATGATTGCGGGCGCGGCGGTCGTTCTCTTCGGAGTTTTATACAATATTTTCACAAGCATAAACAATGACACGCGACATACGTCGCTCACCTCGCGGTGCGCGCAAATAGATGAGACAATCGCGGTTATGAGCGTGGAAAATAAAACGTCTAAAATGCAGGCTGAAATTCGATTTGATAACAGTCAAAGCGATTTTAAGCGCTTCTTTGACATCAATCTCAATCAATTAAGCTGGGTATTTAAGCTCGGGATAGGCACTGTTTTAACGGGTATGATTATTATATTTCTGACAATAATTATGTTTGCGATTTCGCCCGTAAAATATAACATTGCGGTTCTTACCGGCGCAATCAGCGGCGTTTTGGTGGATTTTATCGGCGTGATTTTTATACGGATGTACACGGAAACAATAAAGGCTTCGATACAGCTCCAGAACCGACTCGTACATAACAATGACAATCTGCTCGCGGATTTGCTCGCGGAGGATATAGACGATAAAAATTTGAGAAATCAAACCCTTTCCGAAATCGCAAAAACGATAAGCGCCAACAATGCTGTCCCGACGGGTACAAGCATGGAAACGGAAGAATAGGCTAATCACGAATTGCAGCCATAAATTCAGGTCATTTATTTTTGCGTTCCAAAGCGTGGCACATACAAAAACACATTAAAACAGCGGACATATTTATCCGCTGTTTATTTCTTATGAATGATTTTTATATTTACTGTACGTTCCCAGCAATTCATGTAGTATAAATACTTCTTTATCGTCAAAAGATTCTATAATATTATATATCTGCAATACGGTATTCTCCCCGATGCCGCTGTCGGGCTGATTTTGCACTGCGGAAAAACCGAGCAGATAATCGGCTGAAACATTCAGCGCCTTACAAATGCTATGCAGGGTTTGTATTGCGGGAGCCTTTCTTCCGCTTTCGATTTCCCAAAGAAAATTTCGCGAAATGCCTATTTTTTCAGACAGCTTTTCCAATGTAAGCTTTTGTTTTGTACGAGTATGCTTAATTCGTTCGCCCATTAATGACAAATCCATAAAATCACCTCACTATTATTTTACAACAATGAGCAATATAAAAAACCATCAACCAGATAGAAAAAATTGATTTCATTCTTGCAATTAGATGTAAATTGTGATAATATAAATCTGATAGGCAGAAAATGCTTAAAAATTTTTCAGAAGGAAGGTTTTTTATGATGAAAAGGAAGCTTTTATCTATACTGTTGAGCCTTGCCATAGTATGTCCGATTGTCGGCATACCCGCGTTTGCCGAGAATGACGATACGGCGGCGGAGCATAAGGCGGAGGAAGCGATTAACACCTCTTCAGACGGACAAATCGCATTGATGACCGATGAAAACACAATCACTGTCGCCGGAAGCATTATCGGAGAATTTAACGATCGGCGCGGCGTGTACGTCTACACAATCACCGCTGATGACGGACAGCAAACGGAGGTTTTCTCCTCTGAAGATTACTGCGATTATCAATATTGCAAGGCGGTAATAAACCAAAACGGCAAGATTATCGACATATTTAATTTAGGTGACTATGCCGGTAAGGACATAGCTCTGTACAGAGCTTCCGGAAACGATAGAGTAGAAAATTATATACGTCTTTACACTCCCGATGGATTTATGAATTTTGCGCCCGAAAAGGACAATTGGTCCTCGTGGGAGACTTATAATTCTATCGGCATAACCGATGATTATGTGGGAGCGGTCGCATATTGGTATGATTGGCATAATATCCTCAATATAGCCGCCATAGAGCCTGTTGACACCTTTACAAACGTCATGTACAAGGACGGCGGCTTTGCGGAAACCAAGCAGCCCTGCACTCCCGACACGCAGTATATAAGCTATTACGGATTGCAGCTGGTTGAGGGAGAATATTACACGATTGACGTGCTCAACTACGGAACCGACGGAAATACAAGCTATATTGCCGTATATCCCGCGACGACAAACATCAACGAGAATATTACATACACTCTTTACGGAATGGACGAGACTGTTCATTTGAAGGGAACCGGCGAGCTGACGGCGGATGATGCGGAGGCGTTTAATAAAATCCCCTCAGCAGCAGCTTATCTTGACGTGGGCGAAGGTATTACGGGTATAAAGGATATTATATTGGATTATAGTCGTATCGACATTCCCTCCACAGTCACAGCTCTCGAAAATATTTTTTACACATCTTACAACAGCAACGCAAGTCAAAACATATACGTCGATGAGGATAACCCTAAGTTCTCGTCCGAAAATGGAACGCTTTTTGACAAGGAAAAGAAGGAGTTAATTCATTACGGCAGTGCCAGTGGGGTATCATTTCAAGAGCCGATAAGGCCGGGCTCGTATACGACAACCTATAGAGAACAATATACCGTTCCCCAAACCGTTGAACGTATAGGCGATTACGCGTTCGCAGGAGCTTATTTGGATTATGCGTATCTGCCCGACGGGTTGACGTATCTGGGAACCGGCGCGTTTAAAGACGCACGGCTGATCAGAATTTCCATACCCGAAGGAGTGGAGCGCATCGAGGACGAAACCTTTAGCGAATGTCCGCTAACCGGCATCGAGCTGCCTGAGGGTACAAAAAGCATAGGCAGCAACGCGTTTTACGGCTGCTACGCATTAAAAAACGTTTATATTCCCTTGACGCTCATACAGGACGAGCCGCAATACGATGAAACCGGCGCAGAAATTGAAGTGCCGAATACCAATCTTACATCTATAGGCGACAGAGCGTTTTACGGCTGTACTTCCTTGACGGGCATTACGCTGCCGGACAGTGTTGCCAATATTGGCGAGTCGGCGTTTGACGGCTGTGAAAGCTTAAGTGAAATAAAGCTGCCGGAAAGTCTAACGTCAATATCATACGGGGCGTTTTGCGGCTGTTTGACGCTTGAAAGTGTTTCAATACCGGAGAAGGTACAGTCCATAGGCGAAAGCGCATTTGAACGCTGTACGGCACTTGCGGGAGTTGAGATGCAAAACGGAGTAACATCTATAGGCAAGCGTGCATTTTATGGCTGTGAAAAACTTGAGAGTATAAAAATATCCGATAATATAACGGAGATAGGCATAAGCGCATTTGAAAATTGCGCGGTATTGGATGAGGTAACGCTTCCGTCAAAGCTGAAAACAATCGGCGATTCCGCATTCCTCGGCTGCTCGGGTATTACCGAGATTATTATTCCAAACGGCGTTACAACGATAGGCGATAGGGCGTTTGGCGATACGAGCATTACTCGGATGACCCTTCCCGACACTGTAACGTCAATCGGATACAGCATCTTATATGGATGTGAGCTGGAGTCGTTCAATACCGGAGACGGAATAGAAAATATGGGCGGTGCTTTGGGAGACGCGGAGCTTAAACATCTAAAAATAGGCGCAAAGGTAACATATCCGGGTTCATTTTCGGCTGCGCTGGAAAGCGTGGAACTAAATCCCGACAATCATAATCTGCGTTTGGATAACGGCGCGCTGTACGACATTAATACGACAATATTGTATTTTGTGCCGAGAGACGCCGCGGAATTTACCATACCCGACACCGTAAAGGAAATAGAATATAGCGCGTTTTCGGGCTGTGACAGTATGAGCACGCTCAATACGGGAGATGGAATAGAAGAGCTGGACATATATAACGGACTGACCTCATTAAAAAAATTGGTCTTTGGCGCGAATGTGAGGAATACGTCGTATACCGCGAATTTTATTCGCGGATCGGCGGAGTTGTCGGAGATTGATGTGAGCGAGGATAATCCGAATTTCACAACGGACGGCGCGGCTCTGTTTAACAAACAAAAGACAACTCTGTGCTTTGTTCCGAGAAACCTTTCGGAATATGAGATTCCCGAAGGCGTCACCGAAATAGCTTACGGCGCGTTCGCTCACTGTAACAGCATTGAAAGCATCGTTATCCCGGACGGCGTTGAAAAAATATCGGGTATGGCGTTTGAGGAGTGCTTGAACCTCAAGAGCGCGACGATAGCCGCGACCGTATCAACCATTGTCTCATCTGCGTTCTACGGCTGCGAAAATCTTGTAATAAAGTGTCTCGCCGATACCGAGGCATACAGGTACGCCGAGGAGCTTGGCATACCCTATGAGGTTTCGGAGGACACCCGCAACATGATAATCCTTGAGATATACGGCGCGGACGGCAAAAAGCTTACTACAGAGGATTCCCGTGACGAATTTAATAACCTCGTGCATTCGGACGTGTCGATAAAGTGGTACCGCATATCGGATGGCAGATTTGAATATTTGGGTGACAGCGCGACACTGAGAAATGTTGACGCTGACGCGGAATACATGTATGCACTTACTCTTAATGGCGAGATTCGCTTTAAATATGTTGAGCCGGAGCCGGTAACGCTTAAATTCCAATCGGATAATAACGTGTGCCGCATAACGCATACGCTTCAACAAAAACCGTATGAGCTGTATGAAATCCCGGGAGGATACATTCGCTTTGACTCCGAAACGGGAACAGCTGTAGATTTATATACAGATTATGAGTGGGTGTCCGTTCCGCGCACGGTAAACGGCGTCACAGTGGAAAGGGTAACGGCTGAACTGATTTATAACAGAGGATGTAGTGGATATGGTTATAGCGGAATGAGGATTCCCGAAACGGTTAAAGAAATCGTTAATATCGACGATATTTATATTTATGAGGACGAGAGCGAATTTTACGATGATTTTAAGTCTGATTTCCTTACGCCACAAATTAAAGAAAATTCGCCGATGCAAGCCCTGCTTGAAGCGCACGGAATAACGGAGGAATATTATGAAATCGTAACGACCGAGCCGGGCGATGTAAACGACGACGGCTTTGTAAACTCTGACGATGCCGTTTACATTTCGGATCATCTTAAGGACCCGGAGAAATATCCCCTCGCCGTAAGCGGAGATTTGGACGGAAACGGCACGGTTGACATTAAGGACGCGGTGTATATAGTAAAAAATACTCCGTCCGAAAACGATCGTTGGGGCGATTGGGAGGAGTTTAATTGGAGAACGGTATATCCCGGCGGAAAAATTTCCGTTCCGCTTTCGCTCAGCAATTATCATACCGGCGATTACATAGATGTAAAATCAATGGTAATTTACGATATAACCGGCAATAATGGAATCACGTTCGACGACGCGCGGGCGGCCTCCAATGCTGTGGCGTTCAGTGATTATGACGGTGACAGCGGCGAGCTCGTAATCGTTTTCAGGAAAAATACTAAGGCGAAGGATATAGCCAAACTGCGCTTTACGGTGGACGGCAGTACCGAGGATTTTCCGGAATTTGGGTATAAAGCGTACTTTACGCAGTTTAACGAACGCGGCTATGAAAATCGTTTTGAGGCAGACGATGGTTTCGATGACTGGACCATTGAAATTATTGAACCCTCTTCTGAACCTGAAAATAAAATATCCTTTGCGGACAGGGATGGCTACGAGATAGCTCATTGCGCGGAATCTGCCGGCGAAGACATTAATATTTCCGTTGACCTAACCGCCGAAACGATTGAAGCGGAAAACGCGGTAGATTTATATTTTGCGCAATATGACGAAAACGGTGCTTTGCTGAAGGTAGATAAAGAAAGCAGCGTCGCGGGAAGCGGAACATACGCAATTACTCCCGACGACAAAACAAATTCGGTAAAGGTATTTGTGTGGAATGAAAATAACAAGCCCGTTACCGACTGTAGCGAAATAGATTAACAGGTAATTTTGCAATAGCAAACAAGCGTATAATAAAATAATCGGTCAGGTCACATTCATATATTTTAATGGCAGCGGTCAGCATTTGACTGTGCCGGATATGTAAAAAGAGTATGCTCCCATGCGGAGGCATACTCTTTTATCGTTCCTGTTCATTGTGCCGCTTACGTTAGCTATGCCGCTCGGCGGGTTTTCGGCGTTTTTGTTCTAAATCGCTGCGAATAGATTTCCGTATATGAGGCGTATATTCTCCGAGTTCCATATCGACTTCATCTTTGGCGGCTTTCAGTAAATCATAGTTGCTGCGATAGCCGTACTGCTGTTGGATTTTCGTCCATAGCGATTTCATCGTATCGTGGAAATTGCTCCGTTCTTCTTGAACGGCGGACAAATCTTCGGGAGTGATATTCACGACTATTTCTTTAAAGTTGGCTATATCCGATTTAATCTGCTCGGCAAGCTGCAAATTGCGCGCTGAAATATTTTCAAGAGATACGTCGTTTTGCTGCAGCCTGATACCATTTCTGCGTGGTTTAAACGGTTTGTAAGAAAGAATAATTTGCCCGACATATATTTTCATAATCTCCGCCACACCGCCGCGACGCTTTTAATAGCGGGCGGCGCAGACATAGCGACGGTATCAAAACGCCTCGGACACGCGGATAAGAACCATTACGCTGAATATATACACGCACGCGATAAAGCCGGCTGATAAAGCGGCGGCTGATATGACGGAGGATATATTTACACGTTCCCGGATAAGCCGGTTTTGAATGGCGTAACGGACAAATAACGGACAAAGCAGAAAAAATTATAATTGCGACGGCAAAACAAAAACGGCTCAAACCCGCATGGTTAAGCCGTTTTTGCATGGCGCGCCAGAAGGGATTCGAACCCCCGACCTTTTGGTTCGTAGCCAAACACTCTATCCAGCTGAGCTACTGGCGCATTACCGGCATTGTTATTTCCGGCACGCATAATATAATACCATCTTTCGGCGGGATTGTCAAGGGAAAAAACCATTTTTTTTTGGATAGAGAGAGTCAATGACCGCGCAAAATAAATTATGTATTGACAATAGGAGGGGATAATGCTATAATACCAATTAACCTACAGGGTTGATAGGCAAATAAATTTTACATGAAAAGAGGAATATGTTATGAAAATATACGCGGATAACGCGGCGACAACCAAAACGAGCAAAACGGCTATAGACGCGATGCTGCCGTATCTGGATAAAATTTACGGCAATCCGTCAAGTCTGCACACGCCAGGACAGGAGGCGGCGGAGGCGCTTCTCGACGCGCGCTGCCGCATCGCGAAAAATCTGGGCTGCTTCCCCGATGAGATTTATTTTACATCGGGAGGCAGCGAGGCGGACAATCAGGCGATCATATCCGCGGCGCGTATCGGAGAGACCAAGGGAAAAAAGCATATAATATCGACGGCGTTTGAGCATCACGCGGTGCTGCACACGCTTGACAAGCTCGGGAAGGAGGGCTTTGAGATAACGCTTCTGGACGTGAAAAACGACGGGGGAATAGTAACGCCGGAGCAGGTTGAGGCGGCGATACGTCCGGATACATGCCTTGTTACCGTAATGTACGCGAACAACGAAATAGGCACAGTGGAGCCTATCGGAGAAATAGGCGGAATATGCCGCGCCAAGAAGGTGCTGTTTCACACGGACGCGGTGCAGGCGGCGGGTCATCTGAAAATAAATGTCGCGGATGAAAGCATAGATATGCTGTCGCTGTCGGGTCATAAATTCCGCGGTCCGAAGGGCGTGGGTGCGCTGTATGCGCGGCGCGGCGTGAAGCTGACAAATATAATCGAGGGCGGAGCCCAGGAGCGCGGCAAGCGCGCCGGAACGCATAATATGCCGGCTATAATGGGTATGGCGGCGGCGCTGGACGAGGCGTGCGCGAATATAGATGAAAACGCTGAGAAAACGATAAAAATGCGCGACAGACTTATCAAGGGTCTGTCTGAAATACCGCATTCGGTCCTGAACGGCAATCCGACCAGGCGTCTGCCGGGCAACGTAAGCTTTTGCTTCGAGGGGATAGAAGGCGAATCCTTGCTGCTTCTGCTCGATGATAAGGGAATTTACGCATCATCCGGCTCGGCGTGTACGTCCGGATCGCTTGACCCGAGCCACGTGTTGCTTGCGATAGGCAGACCGCACGCGATAGCGCACGGTTCGCTCAGACTGTCAATAGACCACGAAACGACAAGCGAAGAGGTAGAGTACATCATAGAGGGCGTGAAGGATGTGGTCGGATATTTAAGAAATATGTCGCCGGTATGGAGCGATTTGCAGAAAGGAAAGAGAGAATATGTTATACAGTGAAAAGGTAATGGATCATTTTAAAAACCCCAGAAACGTCGGAACAATCGAGGACGCGGACGGTATCGGAGAGATAGGCAACGTAAAATGCGGCGATATAATGAAAATATATATCAAGGTCGACAATGATACGATATCGGATGTTAAATTTGAGACGTTCGGCTGCGGTTCGGCGATAGCGTCGAGCTCTATGGCGACGGAGCTGATAAAGGGTAAACCGATAAGCGATGCGCTGAAGCTTACGAATAAAGCCGTCGCAGAGGCGCTGGACGGTCTTCCGGCGCACAAGATGCACTGCTCGGTTTTGGCTGAGGAAGCGATTCAGGCGGCTATAAAGGATTATTACGATAAAAACGGAATCGAGTACGACGAGGAAGTATTCGCGAGCCTGCTGCATTCCCACGATGAGGAAGAATAATCATGATGATTTCGGCAAAGGGGCGTTATGCCCTGATTGTAATGGTGGATTTGGCGCAGCACAAAGCCGACGGCTATGTGCCGCTGAAGGATATAGCGGCGAGGCAGGGGATTTCGCTTAAATATCTCGAAAGCATAATGGGCGTTTTGTCAAAGGCGGGATATGTCGATGCGCTCCACGGCAAGGGCGGCGGGTACCGCCTGAACAGAACGACGGACGAGTATACGGTCGGCGGCGTTATAAAGCTTACGGAAAGCTCTCTCGCGCCGGTTCCGTGCCTGGAGGACGGCGCGGAAAAGTGCGAGAGGGAAGCCGAATGCCCTACCTGTCCGGTATGGCAGCGGCTATATACCATTATCGACGATTATCTGGAGAGCGTTACGCTGTCGGATTTGATGCGGAATTAGGGATCTGTCGGTCCCTTTTTGCGTATAATGCGGAATAAAAGGGGATGATTTTACGGCTGAGGGATTATATGTTCATGTGCCGTTCTGCGCCCGCAAATGCCGATACTGCGATTTTGTGTCCTTTGCCGGAGCCGGGGATATGATAGACGATTATATAGACGCGCTCGGGCGCGAAGCCGCCATGTACGCCGGCGCGGATATCGATACAGTGTTTCTGGGCGGCGGAACGCCGTCCGTGTTAAGCGCGGGACAGCTTGAAAGGCTGCTTGCGGTAATAAACTCATCATTTAAGCTTGCGCCCGGAGCGGAATTTTCCGCGGAGATAAATCCGGGTACGCTCAGCCCGGATAAAATCGGGGTTATGATAAACGGCGGAGTTAACCGCGCGAGCATCGGCGTGCAGTCGTTCGACGGCAAAGAGCTGCGCGCGCTCGGGCGTATTCATACGGCGGAGCAGGCTGCGGCGGCGGTTGAAGAAATGCGCGCGGCGGGAATAAAAAATATAAATATAGATATTATGACATCGATTCCGTACCAGACGCGCGAAAGCCTTATGGAGACGCTTAAAACAGCCGTTTCTCTGCCGATCGATCATATAAGCGCGTACAGCCTTATTTTGGAGGAGGGCACCCCGCTGTTCGAATCGGCGGAAAACGGGGAATTTACGCCGATAAGTGATGACGAGGACAGGGATAATTATGATATGCTCGCGGATTTCCTTTCCGAAAACGGATTTGAAAGGTACGAGATTTCAAATTTTGCCAAGCCCGGGTATGAATGCCGGCATAATGTGAAATACTGGGAATGCCGCGAATATATCGGTCTGGGCGCGGCTGCGCATTCGTATCTGAACGGGCGGCGGTTTTACAATGTTTCGGAGCTGCATAAGTATATACGCGGTGAATTTCGTGAAAACGACGTTTTGGAGCTGTCGGCTGAGGATATGGCGTCCGAGTTTATGATTATGGGTCTGCGCATGACACGCGGGGTCGGCGCGGAGGAATTTTCGCGCAGATTCGGCAGAACAATTGAGAGCGTATACGGAGAGAAGCTTGAAAAATTTATCGGTCTCGGTCTCATGAAAAGGCTTGACGGAAGATATTTTCTCACGCGGCGCGGTATGGATATATCAAATTCCGTGATGTGTGAATTTATAATATAATATTTTTGAACGCGTGATGTAATTTGTAAACATTTTATAAACAGTCAAAAAATCCCTTGACAATACGGCGTAAAGGTGGTATCTTATAACTGTTAGCACTCGACAGGATTGAGTGCTAACAACGAAGGAGCGGATTAGTGAGATGGATTTGAGTGAAAGAAAAAGAAAAATCCTTCAAGCGGTGATTGACGAATATATCGGGACCGCGGAGCCGGTCGGCTCGCGGGTCATCTCGAAAAATTCTCAGCTTCGGCTGTCGAGCGCGACGATACGCAATGAAATGGCTGATTTGGAGGAGATGGGATATCTTATTCAGCCGCACACGTCGGCGGGGCGGATCCCCTCCGACGAGGGCTACCGTTTTTACGTAAATTCGCTTATGGAGCGCTATCAAATGGGTATGGAGGCGGTAATGGAGCTGCAAAAGGCGTTTCAGATGCGCATAACGCGGCTTGACCAGATTATACGCTATGCCGGGCGCATCGCGTCGGCGCTCACGGATTATACGACGATAGTGACCTCGCCCGAGCGCAAGCTCTCAAAAATACGGAAAATCGATTTTGTTCCGATTTCCTCGGATAAGACGATGCTGATAGTGGTCACGGATTTTGTAAAATCGCAGGTGATGAGCATAAAGCTGAGCGAGGATGAGTGCGGGGTTTTTGCTGAGATCATGAACAAGAGCCTTTCGGGGCTTACCGCGGATGAGCTGACGGCTGAAGCAATGGAAAAAATACAGACCAGCCTGAGCAAAAAAATAAGTCTTCCCGAAAACGCGCTCGAGGATGTTATGCGGTTTGTGTTTGAGGCTATAACGTCTGACGAGGAAACGGAGATTTATGTTTCAAACGCGAAATCGCTGCTGAAATATCCCGAGTACAGCGACATAAACAAAGCGGGAGAAATGTTCTCGCTGCTCGAGAATAAGGACAGACTGAGACGCGCGCTGCTGTCGGACGGAGACGGAGGGATACTTGCCAAAATCGGCTCGGAAAACGAGGAGGAGCTTTTGAAGGACTGCTCGCTTGTAACGGTAAATTATTCTATGGGACCGCGCCGCGGCGGGAAAATCGGCGTTATAGGTCCGAAGCGTATGAATTATGCAAAGGTGTTTGCAAGCCTCGATGTAATATCGGGTGAAATAGATAAAATACTCCGTTATTATACGGAAAATGAATAAAGGGGAAATGAAATGAGTAAAAAAGAAAAGGAAGCAGTGGAAAACGAGGCCGCGGAGGCGGCTGAAGCTCCGGAGGAGGAGGACGCCGCTCCCGAAACGGAGGAGGAGAGCCTTGAGAGCAAGCTGCGGGAGGCGAACGATAAGTTTATGCGGCTTTATGCCGAATTCGACAATTATCAAAAGCGCACAGCGCGCGAAAAGGACGCCCGCTACGCGGACGCGGTCATAGACGTCGCGGCGAAAATCCTGCCGATAGGCGACAATCTCGAGAGGGCGCTGCAAACGGAGGTCAGCTCGGAGGACGCCGTAAAGCTCAAGGAGGGCGTGGAGATGGTCCTGAAGCAGTTTAAGGACGCTCTCGCCGGGATCGGCGTATCGGAGATAACCGCTTACGGCGAACAGTTTGACCCGAACTATCACAACGCTGTTATGCATGTGGAGGATGAAACGGTGGATGACAACACGGTCGTGGAGGAGCTGATGAAGGGCTATAAATATAAGGACGACCGCGTGGTAAGACACAGTATGGTTAAGGTTGCCAATTAAAAGGCTTATAATTTACAATAAATAATATATTTTCAGGAGGCTGTTTAAAATGAGCAAGATAATAGGAATTGATTTAGGTACCACAAATTCGTGCGTGGCGGTTATGGAGGGCGGGAACCCGAACGTAATTACCAACAGCGAGGGAGCAAGAACAACGCCGTCCGTAGTCGCGTTTTCAAAGACCGGAGAGAGAATAGTGGGTCAGGTGGCGAAGCGTCAGGCAGTGACGAACGCCGACCGCACAATAATGTCCATAAAGCGTAAGATGGGCACGGCGGAGAAGGTCACCATAGACGGTAAAGCGTATACGCCGCAGGAGATTTCGGCAATGATTTTGTCGAAGCTCAAGCAGGACGCCGAGGCGTATCTGGGCGAGCCGGTCACACAGGCGGTCATCACCGTTCCGGCGTATTTCAACGATTCGCAGCGTCAGGCTACCAAGGACGCGGGTAAGATAGCGGGTCTTGAGGTCCTGAGAATAATAAACGAGCCCACGGCTGCCGCGCTCGCTTACGGCGTAGGCGAGAAGGATCAGAAGATAATGGTTTACGATTTGGGCGGCGGAACCTTCGACGTGTCCATACTTGATATTTCGGATGGAGTATTTGAGGTGCTTTCCACCAACGGCGACACGCATTTGGGCGGCGACGATTTCGACCAGAGAATTATCGATTACCTTGTTTCGGAGTTTAAGCGGAGCGACGGCGTTGATTTGTCGACCGACAAAATGGCTATGCAGCGCCTGAAGGAGGCGGCGGAGAAATCGAAGATAGAGCTTTCCACCACTACGACGTCAAATATCAATCTGCCGTTTATAACCGCGGACCAGACAGGTCCGAAGCATATGGATATCACACTTACGAAGGCGAAGTTCGATGAGCTTACGGCGGATCTTGTGGATAAAACGCTCGTGTGCATCAGAAACGCCATGCGCGACGCGTCAATAAGCGCGTCGGAAATTGACGAGGTGCTCATGGTAGGCGGCTCGTCACGTATCCCGGCGGTCCAGGAGGCTGTGAAGCGTGAGATGAACAAGGAGCCGAACAAGGGCATTAATCCCGATGAGTGCGTGGCTGTGGGAGCGGCGCGTCAGGCGGGAGTCCTGGGAGGAGAGGAAACCGGCGTGCTGCTGCTTGACGTCACTCCGCTTTCGCTGGGTATTGAAACATTGGGCGGCGTATTCACAAAGCTCATTGAAAGGAATACCACGATCCCGACATCCAAGTCGCAGGTATTTTCAACAGCCGCAGACGGTCAGACCTCAGTTGAGGTTCATGTCCTTCAGGGCGAGAGAGAAATGGCGCAGTATAACAAGACGCTCGGACGCTTTAATTTGACGGGCATAGCGCCCGCGCCCAGAGGCGTTCCGCAGATCGAGGTTACGTTTGACATAGACGCAAACGGTATCGTGAATGTTTCGGCGAAGGATCTGGGAACGGGCAACGAGCAGAAGATTACGATTACAGCGTCCACCAATCTTTCGGATGCGGATATCGAGCGCGCCGTCAAGGAAGCCGAAAAGTATGCCGAGGAGGACAAGAAGCGCAAGGAAGAGGTTGACACGAAGAATAACGCGGAAACTATGGTTTATCAGTGTGAAAAGACGTTAAGCGAGGTCGGAGACAAGATAAGCGAAGGCGAGAAGGCAGATATCCAGTCTGAGATCGACAATGTTAAAAAAGCGATTGAAAGCGGCAGCACAGATGCGATGAAGTCCGCGACGGAGGCGCTCACGCAGAAATTCTATGCCGTATCGCAGAAAATTTATCAGCAGTCCAATCCTCAGCAGGGCGCGGGCTTCGATCCGAATCAGCAGGGAGGAAATCCCGGCGGCGATAACGTATATGAGGCGGATTACCGCGAGGTTGACAACGATAACAATAACAACTGAATCCATTAAAATGTGAGAGAATTTGTAAACTATTTCAAACGGACGGGGTGAACGGTTTTGGCGGATAAACGCGACTACTATGAGGTTCTGGGCGTGTCTAAGAGCGCGTCGGACGACGAGATAAAAAAGGCGTACCGCAAAGAGGCAAAAAAATATCATCCGGATTTAAATCCGGACAACAAGGAAGCGGAAGCGAAATTCAAGGAAATAAACGAGGCGTATGAGATTCTGTCCAATCCGGAAAAGAAGCAGCGTTATGACCAGTTCGGCTTTGCCGGAGTCGATCCGAGCTACGGCGCCGGACGCGGCGACGCGGGCTTCGGCGGCTTCGATTTCGGCGATATATTCAGCGACATATTCGGCGGCTTCGGCGGTTTCGGCGGATTTAGCGGCGCGTCGTCGCGCAGAAACGGACCCAAGCGCGGCGCGGATGTGCGGAAAACAATCGACATCACCTTTGAGGAGGCGGCGTTCGGCTGTAGGAAGAAGATCAATATAACCGCCAACGATCCGTGTGATACATGTCACGGCACGGGCGCCAGGCCCGGTACGCATCCGGATAAATGTCCCGATTGCGGCGGCACGGGTCAGGTGCGCACACAGCAGCGGACCATGCTCGGGTATGTGACAAATGTTACCACATGTCCGAAGTGCAGGGGACGCGGAGAGATCATAAAGGAGCCGTGCCGCGACTGCCGCGGTACGGGACGCGTTAAAAGGAACAAGACTATTGAGGTCAATATCCCGGCGGGCATAGACGACGGCCGGACGATTCAGCTTTCGGGCAGCGGAGAAGCCGGCGATAAGGGAGGTCTCAACGGTGATTTGCTGCTGACGGTCCGTGTGCGTCCGCACAGCCTGTTCAGGCGCAGTGATTTCGATATCCTGCTTGATATGCCCATATCGTTCGTGCAGGCGGCTCTGGGCGCAACACTGACGGTTCCGACGCTTTACGGCAACGTTGAATACGATATCCCGGAGGGTACGCAGAACGGCGCTAAATTCAGGCTTGCCGGAAAGGGCATTCCGTATCTGCGCGGCAAGGGCAGGGGCGACCAGTACGTTACGGTCACGGTAGAGGTGCCCAAAGGATTGACGGAGACGCAGAAGCAGCTGCTCAGAGAGCAGTTTGACGAGGATAAAAATTACAGACAGAGAAAATCCTTCAAGGATAAGGTCAGGGACGTATTCAAATAACAAAAAAACAACGGCGCGGCTTATGCCGCGCCGCTGCCGTTTTTTACGGTTTTTCAGCGCTGCTTTTCGAGGAAGCGCTTATGCGCCTCGCGAAGCTCCTTCGCTTTTTCCTCCGGCGCCGTCGGATTGCAGTGAGCCCACGCGCCAGTCTCGGACGACGCGTTGAACTTTTGTTTATCCGCGCTGCGCATAGGCGGGTAGAACGCGATATGGAAATGGCAGTCATCTATGCTGAGGTCGGTGTTTACCGGATTTTGGTACATGCACATCATGTAGGGGAACGGATAATCAAACAGACTGTCAAGAGTTCCGGCAGCCTCCTTGAGCGTTACGGCAAGGCTTGTTTTTTCAGCATCGGTGAGCTGCGTAAGATTTTGAACATGACGCTTGGCGCTTATGTAAATGCCGTAGGGATATTCGCAGTAGAACGGCAGGAAAACAATAAAATCATCGTTTTCAAATATTACTCTGCTGCCCGCCTGTTTTTCATCCTCTATCATATCGCATACGAGGCAATTCCCCGTTTTTTCGCGATGCTCCCTGAACGCGTCAAGCTCAAGCTCGATTTTTTTCGGTATTACCGAATAGCCGTAAATCTGACCGTGCGGATGCGGCATTGTCACGCCAACGACCGCGCCGCGGTTCTCGAAAATGAACACGTATTTTATGTTTTTATCCGAGCTTATACCTTCAAAACGCTCCGTCCACAGGTCAACCAGCTTGCGGATATGCGCCTCGTCAAGCTCGGGCAGCGTGACGGTGTGCTCGGGCGAGTAAAGTATTACCTCGCATTTTCCGTATGCGGGTTTTGTTTTATACAGCCGCGTCTCGACGTCATCGGGCTCCGGCGGAGTTTGAGATAACGCGGGGAAATCATTGTCATACTTTAACACGTCGAAAGATTTGGGTACCTTATCGTTATCGGGTCCGGGACAAAACGGACACCAATCCTTCGGCATCTGCGGTCTGTTCTGACGGTGAGACGCTATCATCACCCAGTCCTTTATTAAGGGATTCCATCTTAATTCTGCCATAAATAATTCCTCCATTATGTTTTTTTGTGAGCGTTCTCGGAACGCGGTAATAATTTGTTATATTTTTATTTTACACCCAATCCGTCAAACCGTCAATACCCAAAATCGAAGGCTTTTCCCGCGCGGCAAAATAATTCGATCCCGAAGACGTTATTTTTTCTTGCGGAATTTACACCGATGTGGTATGCTGTTTAAAAAGGAGGATGAAATTATGGAACTTAAAGCGGAGGATAAGCTGTGGGCGGACGCCGTTTGGAATAAAATAGACGAAAAGCTCAGACGCGTGGCGCCGGCGCAGCGCGGGAAAATCCCGTATACGACAAGCGCGAAATGGCACAACCGAACGGTTGAAGGTATTTACTGCGATATGCGCAGGATCGACGTGACATGGTGGACGAACGGATTTTGGCCCGGACTTATGTGGCTTATGTATGTCGGAACGAAAAACGAGCTTTACCGCGAGGCGGCGCAGGACGCGGAGGAAATACTTGACGAGGCGTTTGCAAATTATGATTTGCTTCATCATGATGTGGGCTTCATGTGGCATATTTCGAGCGGGGTCCATTACAGGCTGTTCAAAGATCATAAATCAAAGGTGAGAACCGCTATCGCGGCGGATATTCTGGCATCGCGCTACAACTGCGAGGGTAAATACATACGCGCGTGGAACGAGGATAAGGTCGGCTGGGTCATTATCGACTGTATGATGAATATTAATCTGCTGTACTGGGCGTCGGAGGAGTTTGACGACCCGCGGTTTAAATATATCGCAATGAATCATGCCGATACGGTCATGCGCACCCATATACGCCCCGACGGGTCGTCGAACCATATTGTAAATCTTGACCCGAAAACCGGCGAGGCGATAGAGAGCTTCGGCGGTCAGGGCTACGCCGTCGGTTCGTCGTGGTCGCGGGGTCAGTCGTGGGCGGTTTACGGCTATACGCTGAGCTATATCCATACCGGGAAGCCGGAGTATCTCGATACCGCGAAAAAATGCGCGGATTACTTCATCGACAATGTAAAGGGCGACTGGCTGCCGCGCGTCGATTTCCGCGCGCCCGCCGAGCCGGTATATTATGATTCCACAGCCGGTGCGATAGCGTCCTGCGGCTTTATCGAGCTGTATAAAATTACAGGCGATAAAAAATATCTTGAAGCGGCAATGAATATTTTAAAGGCGCTCGAGCGTAATTTCTGCGACTGGTCGGAGGATAATCAGGCTATTTTGCTTATGGGTACGGAGCGTTACGATGATGATGCGGGCAGACATATTTCCATCATATACGGCGATTATTTTTTCACCGAAGCGGTTTATAAGCTTAAGGGCTTTGATATGCTTTTCTGGTAAGAGAAAAGCAGTAAAAACCGCCCTATGAGGGCGGTGTGAGATAAACGTTATAATTGGATTTCAGGGGGAATGGCGCAGCTTGGGCTGCGTCATTCCCCGCTTCTGCCTGAAACATTGGTAAGAGCGCGGCAAATACCGATTTGCCGCGTCCGTCCGCATTTTATCCTTCTCGGCGCACGGACGCGCCGAGGCTCAGAGACAGCGCATACGTTAGAAATGTTATATCTGAGTTTTTATTCCTCGCCGTTCCAGCAATAGGTACAAAGCTTTGACGGGTCGATTCCAACGGAATCGATCATATCGTCGAGACGGTGATAACGCAGCGAAGTGAAGTGCAGCGTCTCACAGATTTTTTCGACCATGATTTTATATTTTTCGCTGTCCGGGTCGGCGTATTCCTTTAAAACCTCCTCATCCGGGTCGCAGCCCTCGAGCTCCTTGATCACGCGGCGCGTAATCAGCTCCATTTCGGAGGTGGAGCGCGAGAAATTAAGGTATTTGCAGCCGTAAAGCAGCGGCGGACAGCCGGTTCGGATATGTACCTCCTTTGCGCCGCTTTCGTAAAGAAATTCCGTGGTTTCTCTAAGCTGTGTGCCGCGGACTATGGAATCATCTATTAACAGCAGGCTCTTGCCGTCTATCAAATCATGTATGGGTATAAGCTTCATTTTGGCGATAAGGTTGCGTTTGTCCTGATGTGTGGGCATAAACGAACGGGGCCATGTCGGCGTGTATTTAACGAACGGACGCGAAAATTTTACTCCGGATTCGTTTGAATAGCCTATGGCATGAGCGTTGCCGGAATCGGGTATTCCGGCGACAAGATCTGGACTGACGCTCCCGCTGTCGCGGCGCGCAAGATGCTTGCCGCAGCTGTATCTCACGGATTCCACAGCCGCTCCCTCGTAAACGGAGGACGGATATCCGTAGTAAATCCATAAAAATGTGCATATACGCATCTTATCCCCGGGCGCGGCGAGCGTTTTCACGCCGTCGGGGGTGATAACCGCTATCTCGCCCGGTCCCAGCTCGCGGAAATCCTTATAGCCTAAATTCAGATAGGCAAAGCTCTCAAAGCTTGCGCAGTATCCGCTGTCCTTTTTGCCCAGAATAATAGGCGTGCGTCCGAGCTTATCGCGCGCGGCATATATACCCTTCGGCGTGAGAATGAGCATACTCATAGAGCCGTCTATTATCTCCTGAGCGTATTTTATGCCCTCGATAAAATTATCCTTCTGATTGATTATCGCAGCCACAAGCTCCGTTTGGTTTATCTCTCCGGAGCCGAGCTCAAAAAAGTGAACCTTTTGCTTGATTATATCCTCGGCAATATCCTCGGCGTTGTTTATTTTTCCTACGGTAGTGATCGCGAATGTGCCGTGCTGAGAGCGCACCAGTACGGGCTGCGGCTCGAAGTCGGAGATACATCCTATGCCGAGCTGCCCGCGCATCGAGCGCGATTCCTTGGAGAATTTCGTCCTGAACGGCGCATTTTCAATGTTGTGAATGGCTCTGTCGAAGCCCGTGTCAGTTCCGTACACCGCCATGCCCGCGCGGCGGGTACCCAAATGAGAGTGGTAGTCTATGCCGTAAAATAAGTCGAAAACGCAGTCGTCCTTAGATGCGGCAGCAAAAAATCCGCCCATGTTACACCTCTTTCTTTTCCGATGGTTGTTATCTTACAGGTAAAGTATAACATATGCGGCTCAATAATTCAACCCAAAAATTTCCGTTTATCTTTGCGCCGGAGCGGATATAAAATTGTTGTTGCGCAAATTGTTGTATTTCTCTTGAAAAACGCTTCAGAATGCTGTATAATAAATAATCAGGGGCACAGGCGCGTTTTTTGAGCGTCGGTATGCCGGAATTTGCTGTTGAGAGGTCAGATATGGAAAATATCGTTTCTGTTGTGCGGTGTGAAGAATACGAGGATGCAAAAAAGGCGGTTTACGCTGCGCTGGAGCTTCTTGGGGGAATAGACTCGCTTGTAAAAAAGGGCGACAAGGTTGTAATAAAACCGAATCTGGTATCAAGGAAGAAGCCCTCCGAAGCCGCGACGACGAATCCCGCGGTGGTGCGCGCGGTGATAGACGCCGTGCAAAGCCGGGGCGCCGACATAACTGTTGCGGAAAGTCCGGGCGGACCGTACAGCGCGGCATATCTTAAAAGCGTGTATGCCGAGTGCGGCATAACCGAAGCTGTAAAGGGTACGAAGGCAAAGCTTAATTTTGGAACGGATTTTGAGGATGTGTCGTTTCCGGAGGGCAGGACAATCAAGAGTATGCCGGTGATCGGGCCGATATTAAACGCGGATTTAATCATTTCGCTTCCGAAGCTTAAAACGCATGCGATGACCAGCTATACCGGCGCCGTGAAGAATATGTTCGGCGCGGTCCCCGGTACGCATAAGGCGGAGCTCCATTTCAGGCTGAACGACAGGGCGGCGTTCTGCTCGATGCTTGTGGATTTATTCCAATGCATAAATAAAAAGCCGGTTCTGTCAATCATGGACGGCGTATGGGGAATGGAGGGCGACGGACCGACCGCGGGACAAAAAAGGCATATCGGCGTTATAATGGCGAGCATGAACGCTCATGCTCTCGATATGGCGGCGTGTAAAATAATCGGTTATTCCCCCGACGAGGTTGACACTCTTAAGGAAGCCGCCGCGCGCGGTCTGGTATGCGCTTCGCCGGAGGAGCTGGAGATTATCGGAGATGATATAAATTCGCTTGTGATAAGCGGATTTAAAAAGCCGCAGAGTCATTTTAATCTGCTGAAATTACTCTCGCTGCCGGAAACGCTTAATAAGCTTGTGACGGGAATATTATCATCAAGACCGAAGATCAGTTACAGGGAGTGCGTGGGCTGCGGCGAATGTATGCGCTGCTGTCCGCCGCATGCTATCGAAATGAAGAACGGCAGACCAGTGATTGACCGCGGAAAATGCATAAAGTGCTTCTGCTGTCAGGAGCTTTGCCCAAAAAAGGCTGTTAAGATCCACCGCTCGCCGCTGAATAAATTTATGATAAGGGTGCTTAAATAATGTTTAATATTGTGCTTGTCGAACCGCGGATCCCGCAGAATACCGGGAATATCGCACGAACCTGCGCGGCGACGGGGTCGCGGCTTCATATAGTCCGTCCGACGGCGTTTCAAATCACGGATAAGAATTTAAAGCGCGCGGGACTGGATTACTGGCATTTGCTGAATGTCGAGTATTATGACAATTTAGAGGATTTTTTGAAAAGAACGGCGGGCGCACGGTATCATTTCGCGACAACGAAGGCGAATCACATATACGCGGACGCGAAGTTCCTTGACAATGATTTTATAGTATTCGGACGCGAGGATAAGGGACTGCCGGAGGAATT
This sequence comes from uncultured Clostridia bacterium, assembly GCA_947626135.1. Taxonomy (GTDB): domain Bacteria; phylum Bacillota; class Clostridia; order UBA1381; family UBA1381; genus 12844. The sequence goes on along the minus strand of CANQQZ010000003.1, from coordinate 4,635 downwards.
GCTGTATGAAAATCCGGACAGCTGCATAAGAATACCGATGATAGAGGAGGCGCGGAGCCTGAATTTATCAAATTCCGTGGCGGTATTGGTATACGAGGCGCTGCGGCAGCAGGGCTTTGATAATTTAAAGGAGCTGGGTCAGCTTACGAAATTTACATGGTGAGGAAAGGATATGGTAAATTATGACGGACGTAAAAATTGTGGTGGATAATTCCGCGGATATGCCGCCTGAACTGGCGGAAAGGTATAATATAGGCATAGTAAATTTTTTAAGTATATTTGACGGGCAAACGTTTGTGTCGGGCGTAAATATGACGAACGCGGAGTTTTACGATAAGCTTGAAATGTACGACGGCGTTCCCACGACGTCGCAGACGCCGTATGCCGAGCTTTACGATTATTTTTTGAAAGAGTCGCGCGCGCATAAAACGGTCATTTATTTTACGATTTCCTCGAAGGCGAGCGGTCAGTACAACACCATGCATCTCGTTCGCGGCGAAATCATGGAGGAATATCCCGAGGCGGATATTCGCATAGTGGACAGCGAGAAGTTCTCGCTCTATATCGCAAACGGAGCCGTAAACGCGTGCGAGGCGGCAAAGGCGGGCAAGAGCGCCGACGAGATAATAGAGGGCTTTAAGCGCGATGTAAAAGCGTTTCGGTGTTATTTGCTTGTCGATACGTTTAAATATCTTGAGAAGGGCGGACGCGTTTCAAAGACTACGGCGTTTGTCGGAAATCTTCTCGATATAAAGCCGATACTGACAATAGAGCACGGGCTCGTGGAGGCGATGGATAAGCTCAGGGGCAAAAAGAAGCTTATCGAGAAGGTGATAGACAAAATCAAGGACGATCCCGATTTTGACAGCGAAAGCCCTGAATTTCTGGTGGTCCAGTCAAATGATGAGACGGGGCGGAAGGTTTGCGAAAAGCTCCGGGAGGAGTTCGGCGAGGGCTGCATACGAATGTATTCGGAGTTCGGTCCCATAGTGGGCACTCATGTCGGACGAAACGCGTTTGCGATAATCTGCAAAATAAAAAATTGACGAAAAATAACAATATAATTTGGCATAAAGGGGAATTTGATATGAAGTACATTGTAGTTTTGGGAGACGGCATGGCGGATTATCCGGTCGACGCGTTCGGCGGGAAAACAATCCTGGAGGTTGCGGACAAACCGATGATGGATTATATGGCGCGCCGCGGCGAGCTTGGCATGGTGAAAACCGTGCAGGACGGCATGAAGCCGGGCAGCGATGTGGCGAATCTGTCGGTTATGGGCTACGACACGACGAGCTGCTACACGGGACGCTCGCCGCTCGAGGCGGCGTCCATCGGAGTGCCGCTGAAGGATACGGACGTGACGTTCAGGTGCAACCTTGTCACGCTGTCGGACGAGGAGGCTTACGAGGATAAGACGATGCTCGACTATTCCTCGGGCGAGATAACGACGGCGGAATCAACGGAATTAATGAAGGCGATAGCGGCGGAGCTCGATACCGATGAGGTGAAATTTTATCCGGGCATAAGCTACAGGCACCTGACCGTGTGGGATCACGGTTCGACAAACGTTGACTTAACGCCGCCGCACGATATTTCCGACAGGAAAATCAGGGATTATCTCCCGAAGGGCGACGGCGCGGACATGCTTCTGGATATGATGAAGCGCAGCGTGGACATTCTCAGGGAGCACCCCGTAAATAAGGCTCGGATCGCGGCGGGGAAAAATCCCGCGACGTCGATATGGCCCTGGGGCGAGGGCACGAAGCCGTCAATCGGCAATTTCAAGGAGAAATACGGACTGGACGGCAGCGTTATTTCGGCGGTGGACTTGATAAAGGGTATCGCGAAGTGTGCGGGCATGAACTCAATTGACGTAGAGGGCGCGACCGGTAACTGCGAAACCAACTGGGACGGCAAAGCTCAAGCCGCGCTTGACGCGATACTCGGCGGCAGCGATTTTGTGTATATACACATGGAGGCGCCCGATGAAATGGGGCACCAGGGATTGCCGGACAAGAAAAAATGGGCGGTCGAGACGATCGACAAGCGCGTTGTAGCGTTTCTGAAAAACGAGCTCGATAAGCGCGGAATAGACTTCCGCATGATGATACTGCCCGACCACCCGACGCCGATAAAACTCAAAACGCATGTTTCCGACCCCGTTCCGTACATCATATACGACAGCCGTGACGACAGCGTAAAGGGCGATTTGGACTACACCGAGGAAAACGGTAAAAAGACGGGTATATTTATAGAAAAGGGATACACGCTGATGGACAGATTTTTAGAAAGGTAAATTATGATTTGACGGGTTAAGTAAGCCTCCCTTGTCAAAGGGAGGTGGACCATGCGCAGCATGGTGGAGGGATTCATTGTAAAACTCGAAAAGGAATCCCCCAGTCACGCTACGCGTGACAGCCCCCCGCCCCAGTCGCGCAGGAGCGCGACCCGCTAAGCGGCTTTTGCCATAGGCAAAAGTGGGAAGCAAGGGGGCCTTCCGTAGGGTCGAACCGTGTTCGCCCGCCACACAACACTATTGAAAGGAGCCAATATACATGGAAAAATTTTATATCACCACCGCGATAGCGTATACATCGAAAACGCCGCATATCGGCAATACTTATGAAATAATTTTAACCGACGCTATCGCGAGGTTTAACCGCTATATCGGCAAGGACGTGTTTTTCCTTACCGGAACGGACGAGCACGGTCAGAAAATACAGGAGATCGCTGAGGAGGAGGGCATAACGCCGCAGCAGCATGTTGACAAAATAGCGGGCGAGATACGCGATATCGCCGATATGCTTAACATCAGCTACGATAAGTTTATCCGCACGACGGACGATTATCACGAAAAGGCGGTACAGGAGATATTCCAGAAGCTTTACGATAAGGGCGATATCTATAAATCCGAATATGAGGGCTGGTACTGTACGCCATGCGAGTCGTTCTGGACCGAGACGCAGCTCGTTGACGGGAAATGCCCCGACTGCGGACGTGAGGTAAAGCGGACAAAGGAGGAAGCGTATTTCTTCCGTATGAGCAAATATCAGGATAAGCTTATGGAATATATAGAGACGCATCCGGAATTTATTCAGCCGGAATCGAGAAAAAGAGAAATGGTGAACAATTTCTTAAAGCCGGGCTTGCAGGATCTGTGTGTGTCGCGCACAAGCTTTTCGTGGGGAATACCCGTGGAATTTGACCCGGGGCATGTTATTTATGTATGGATCGACGCGCTCTCGAATTATATCACGGCGCTCGATTTCCATCCGGATGGCAAAAGCGGGGATCTATATAAGAAATACTGGCCCGCTGACGTGCATATAATAGGCAAGGACATTCTGCGCTTCCATACAATATATTGGCCCATTATGCTTATGGCGCTGGGAGAGCCGTTGCCGAAGCAGGTGTTCGGGCACCCGTGGATGCTCGTGGGCGAGGAAAAGATGTCAAAGTCGCGCGGCAACGTTATTTACGCCGAGGATTTGATACGCCATTTCGGGGTGGACGCGGTGAGATATTATTCGCTCCACGAAATGCCGTTCGCGCAGGACGGAACGATTACCTATGAAACGTTTATCGCCCGGTATAATTCCGACCTTGCAAACGCGCTGGGAAATCTTGTCAACAGAACCGTTTCTATGGTGAACAAATATTTTGACGGCGTTATCCCGTCGGGCGAATTTGCGGGCGATTACGACGATGATTTAAAGGCAACCGCGACCGGCGCGATCGCGCGTATCGAAAAGAAGATGAGGGAGCTCCGCGTGGCGGACAGCATAGACGAGATTAAGACCGTGATAAACCGCGCGAATAAGTATATAGACGAAACGATGCCGTGGGTGCTGGCAAAATCGGAGGACGATAAGCCGCGTTTGGGCACGGTTATGTACAACCTTATTGAAACGATACGTATCATAGCGTCGCTGCTGTCGTCGTATATGCCGGACACGGCGGGAAAAATAGCGGAACAGATAGGGCAGAGCGAGCTGTCGTATGAAAGCGTAAAGACATTCGGGGCGACAGAAGCCGGCTCTAAGACCGGGACTCCTGCGCCGCTGTTCGCGCGAATCGATACGGAGAAAAAGCTTGCTGAGCTCGAGGCGGAAATGGCGGCGGAGGATGATACGGATATCGCGCCGTTTAAGGATAATATCGAGTTTGACGAGTGGGAGAAGCTCGATATACGCGTCGGCAGGGTTATTGAGTGCGAAAGGGTGAAGAAATCGGATAAGCTGCTGCGGTTCACGCTGGAGGTCGGACATCAGACACGTCAGATTTTATCGGGTATCGCGAAATATCACGAGCCGGAGGAGCTGATAGGCAAAAACGTGCTGTTTATCGCGAATTTAAAGCCGAGAAGGATGATGGGATTAGAATCGTGCGGAATGATTTTATCCGCGGAGTTTGAAGATAAGCTGACGGTTCTGACCGTTCCGGAGGATATTGCCGGAGGCGCGCAGGTCGTGTGAGACGGCGCCCGAAAGCGGCTGCATACCGAAAATACAGGATATATTAACGCGAAATCGTGCAATTATACGGTTTCGCGTTATTTATTGTCTAACGAAAACCCCCGGATAGTCCGGGGGTTCGGTAAAGCTTCAAGCTATAAGTCTTGGAAATAAAACT
>CANQQZ010000002.1 GCA_947626135.1 uncultured Clostridia bacterium | reverse complement strand
AAATGTCATTTATGATGATTAAAGTATAAAACGGAGCAGAAACTGCTCCGTTTATGACAATAAAATTACTGTTTTATTTCACGCCACCGTATGAACGCTGTTTTCTGTCTAACAAGTAAACAGTCCGGGGGCTTTGACAAGGGGTTTTAAAGCTTACTTTTGCGGGAGGCGCGGATGCGCTTTTATTTCAGTATTTCCATAAATCCCGCGTGACATTTATCAATTTCAGCACCTCTTTGCGCGTATTCCTTTGCTGCATTGATATCGCCCCTGCCCATATGCCCCAGAGAAGCCATATACAGGCAGTGGACGCGGTTTTTCTTATTCAGGTCCGCTTCAAATATCAGAAAGTCGGGCAGCGACACAGCGAAGTAATCTATCTTCACATCGTCGTTCATGTGTGTGTCAGCATATTCAATAAATTTATCAAAGCGTTTTTGCGCTTCGCGCTTGTTTCCGAGCGCTTCAATCGCCTTTGCTGCGTAATACATCATTTCGGGCGGCTGGTCATTGTAGTACATTGCCGAGGTCAGTTCAAATTCGCCGCGCGCAGCCATTTTGTACGCCCAATCCGATTTATCCTTGTCCTCATACAGTCCGCCGAGCATATAATAAATATCGTTGTCAAGATTGCCTATTAGCTTACCCTCGCCGAGATTGTGCGGATATACGAGCGCCTGTTCGAGATATTTTACAGCCTTATCCGGCTCAGCCTTTGCCTTGTTTATGAGCGCCGTTCTGTACTGCGCGGGAATTTTCCCCTCGCCGCCCTCCCACGGGTGGAAGCTGTGGCTCATTATGCGCTCATACGCGTTATCATATTCGCCGTTTAAATTAAGGAGCGTTATGTATTCCGTATACAAATCATCGCGCTTTTCCAAAAGCCCGGGATGTGCGTTCATATTCGCGAGCCTGTCTTTAAGCGGATAATTCAGCATTTTATAAAGCTGATCCAATTCAAAGAATACGCGAGCGTCGGTCGTGTCCATTTCAAACGCCTTTTCCATTGCCGCCTTCGCTTTGCCGTAATCGCCCATTTTGTTGTAGTATGCGAGCGAGAGGTTTCTGTAGACTGTGGGCAGATTTACTTTGTCCGCGCAGCATTCCCACAGCGACACGCTCTTTTCCCATAAGCCCTTATCGTAGAACAGACAGCCGAGATAATATTTCGCGTATTCGCCGCCTTTATCCGCAGCATTTCCGAGTACCGAAATGTCCTCTGGGCGGTTGGGGAAGCAATAGAGCGAGCTTGCGTTTTCAGCCTTGTCAAGCTCCGCCTTATCGCCCGTGCAGAAGAAACGGTAATAGTGAACCATCGGCTCGTCATTCGGAGCAAGAGCGAGTATTTTGTCCGCCTCGTTCCTCATTCCCGCGGCGATATACGTAAGCGCGAGCTCGATATAATTATGATTGTCGCCGCGCATAACGGCTGTAAATTCGTCTTTGCCCGTGAGCAGATATAATTCATATCGGCAGCCGTGGCCGAGCGCATCGATCTTCTTTGTTTCATTCGCGAACTCAATCGCCGCGTCCGTCTGACCGGTGAGCCTTAACAGCGCGGTTTTAAGCGTGCGCGCCTTTAAATTGTGAAGTCCGCGGACGAGCGATTTTTCAACGAACGCGAGCGCGTCTGCGTATCCGCCCTTTTCCGCCGTCATGCAGGCGAGCATGTAAAATGCCTTATCCTGCATATTTCCGTCCCAGGTTGCCTTATAAAACGCGTCAAATGCTTTATCCCTGTCCCCGCCCGACATTTTAAGCGCCAGACCGAGATTGTAATACGGCTCGCAGTCGTATGGGTTGGGGTTCTTCCACGTTGACGCCTTAACCGCCGCGCGGAAATATTTCACGCTTTCCGCAAATCTGCCGCGGCTGTAAAGGTATTTTCCATAGCCGTTGTTTATGCGTATATCCTCCGGGTCGCGCTTTAATCCCTCAAGATAATACGGCTCGGGAGAATATGTGGCGTGACGGTATTGCTCCAAATGTGTTGCTGCGAGGAATAATTTTTCGTTCGTCGGTATTTCCCCGGGCTCGGGTATCGCTTCGGCGGGCGACGGTACGGGCTCGGTGTTTTTAACCGGAGCATGCTCCAATATGATTTTAGTGTCCCTCGTGATTTTCAGAGATATATCGTCATAATCTGCGCCGTTCGCGCAGATTTCCGTTTCAAACACCTCGGCAGGCTGCAAATTTAGTGTCCCCGCGTATATTGTTTCTCCGCTGTTCATAACGTCGAGGCGGGCATCAGAAAGTCCCGACGGCGTATATATTGTTACCTTAACTTTATTGTCCCTGACCTCAGCGTTTACAGCCGCGTCGAGTGACGCGTTTTTGATTGCGCCGACCGATTTATACGGCATAAAATACTGCGTGAACGTCTTTTCCTCATACGGCTTTAAAAACGTGAAATCCGGCTGGTTATCCGTGAACATACCAGTCATAAGCTCAATATACGGACCGTTTTCATCGGTTAGGTTCCTGTCCCATGCGCGTCCGAAATCGCCGTTGCCCCACGTCCATTGCTTCTTCCCGGGTGAAACATGATGGTCGGCGATATGCAAAAGACCGGCGTTTTTTCCGTAATCGTAATTGCCTATGAAATTGAAATCGGAGTGATACGCCATGTAAGACGTGGGGACAGGAATGTTTTTATATCTCGAGATATCTGTCCCCGGCGCGTAATCATATTTGTAATAAATTCCGTCGGCAATCGGAAATTTTGATACTCCGCGCTTGCCGTGATCCATAACCGCGTTCACGTCGGGCGGGAAAATGGACTGCGTAAAATCGTTTACTGTAACAGCGGGGTTCGCCCACCATAAAAATGTCTGCGGACGGTCCGTGGGGTTATATACGCGCCCCTTGATTTCAAGGTATGCCTTATCGGGATAAACGGTGAAGCCCGCCATGCCCTTTGTGTGAAACATCTTTTCGGTCTCGCCGACCCAGACGGTTACGGAGCCGTCATCGTTTTTCTCTATCGTATAATCCACCGGGTCAAACGTGGAGGGACGGTGATGCTGAGGCCAGTTAAACTCAATTCCGCCGCTTATCCACGGACCTGCCAGACCCACGAGCGCGGGTTTTACAACCTCGTTGTAATATACCGCGTCATAACCGTTTGTCTTATCGTAAAGCCTCTGAATTTTGCCGCCTATTTCAGGCAGGATCATTACAAGAATATAATCGTTTTCAAGATAAATTGCGTTATATTCCTTATCGGTTTTCGTATCCGACACACCCTCGCATACCGGGTGCGGGTACACGCGGCCCGACGAGCCCTGATACACGCGTTTTTCCAAAAACATCGGATTTTTATCATATTCCGACATGTCGTAGGTTGGTATAACTACCTTCTCCTGCCTTAAAATTACTTCGCTCATTTTTATGACCTCCGTCAATTTGAATTTACTGAGGCTATTATATGCCTTTAAGCAATGTGGGTCATTAAGGATAATTGCGAAAAAATATAAAATTATTGCTTTTTAAATCATAATATGATATAATTTGTCCGAGGTGGGAAAAATGAACACGACCGAGCAGACGATTTCAAAAAATTCGATATGGCTTACGGCTACGCCTGCGCCGTTTGCGCAGACGCTTCCGTTTTATCTTACGGAAGCGGGAGTATTCGAGGCAAACGGGCATTATGAGGTAAGCCGTGAAGGCGGAGGAGGATTTTTGCTGTTTTATACAACGGGAAAATGCGGAACTCTCGGACAGAACGGGATATCGGTAAGTCTTCCCGAAAATCACGCGGTTATTCTTGACTGCTCCGCGCCGCACTATTATCACGCCGACAGCGGCGGCTGGGATTTTATCTGGTTTTACATAAATGGAAACGGTATGCGCGCAATGTTTGATATTGTTTATCCCGACGGTATTTTTTCGGTGAATATGGGTGACGATGCGTCAATCAGGACGATTTATTCCGAAATAAGCGTGATGATGCGCGATAATGACATGCGAAGCCTTGCGGAGATGTCGCTTTGCCTTCACAGCGCCGTTAATTCCGTATTGTATGCGGCGCTTGACAAGGAAAAGGAATCGAGGAATATTGATTTTTATAAGGATATCAGGGAAATTATGGCTTATCTGGATAAATGCTATTCAAATCCGATAACGCTTGACGATATGATGCGGCGCGCGCATATGTCGAAATATCATTTTATACGGCTTTTTAAGCGAATGACAGGTATAACGCCGTATCAGTATCTTACGGCGCGCCGTATAAACGAGGCGAAAACGCTGCTGAGAGCTACGGATATGACGGTAGGGGAAATAGCGGAAAAATGCGGCTTCTCCGACGCGAGTAATTTTGTCGCGCAGTTTAAAAAACGCGCCGGTCAAAAGCCGCTCGCATACCGCAATGATTTTTCAAACTGAAAAATATTAAGGGCTCAAAGGAGGGCGCCTGCGATAAGGTCAGGCGGAGTGCCGCGCGCCGCCGCGCGAATATATACGGGAGCGTAAGCTTTTTCTGCCGGAGCTGCCCGATTGCGTTAAAATAATCCCGCGCCGTAACAAAAGGCTGAGAGAATAAAAGCTTTATGAACAAATCGTTAATTTTTGTAAAAAATAATGCTATACAGGTTGAATTTTGAGTGATTTGGCTGTATACTGGTATATATATGCGGAAAGGACTCGGCGCAATGTTCGGATATGTGACGGTATGCAGGGAATGCATGAATGAGGATGATTATGACACATTCTCCGCTTATTATTGCGGGCTTTGCGGCGCGATCGGCAGACAGTGCTCTCAGCTGTCGCGCCTTGCGCTCAGCTACGATATGACATTTTTGGCGATAGTGCTGTCAGCTCTTGACGGCTCGGAGCCCGAAAGGGTATACCGCAGGTGCGCGGCTCACCCCACAGCGAAAAGAGGCCGTATCATAAATGACCGCGCACTGGATTACGCGGCTAATATGGGTGCGCTGCTTACTTATTTAAAGTTTGCCGACGACTGGGCTGACGACAGGAGCCTGAGATCCATACCGGCGCGCGCGGCACTGTACGGCGGGATGAGGCGCGCGCGGAAACGTTTTCCGAAGCAGTGCGAACAGATATTCCGGGAGCTTCGCCGGCTCGGCGAATGCGAGAGGGGCGGCGCTTTGATTGACGAATCGGCGGATTGCTTCGCCGGGATCCTGGAAATATTATTTACGCCTGACTTTGCGGGGGGAGAAACGGAAAAAAAGATTCTCTCGTGGTTCGGCTATAATATCGGGCGCTGGATATATGTTATCGACGCGTATAACGATATTGAAAAGGACCGCGCGAAGAACCGCGGAAATCCGCTGCTGCTGGAGCTTAACGGCTCGGATAAAAGGCAGCTTGCCGGACGTCTTAAAACAACTCTCACATTCAATCTTAATGCCGCCGCATCGGCTTACGAGCTGCTTGATATTAAAAAAAATGACGGAATAATCCGGCATATCATATACACAAGTCTTTATATGAGACAAAAGAAAATATTAGGAGAAGAAGATGGATCCGTATCGGGTATTGGGGGTCAGCCGCGACGCTGACGAGGAAACAATAAAAAAAGCATACAGGGAGCTGGTGAAGAAATATCATCCCGACAAGTATGTTAATACGCCTATGGCGGAAGTGGCAAACGAGAAGATGAAAGAAGTGAACGAGGCGTATGACATGATTATGAAGGGCGGCGCCTCGCAGCAATCCGCGGGGGCTGGAGCAAGCGGCGGATATAATACGTATGATCCCTTCGGCGGATACGGACATGCGGGCGGCGCCGGGCAAAGCTATACGCAACCGAGCTTTCAGGCTGTGAGAGCGCTCATAAACATGGGACGCGTAATTGACGCCGAGAGAATGCTGAACCGCCTGCCCAGAACTGCGGAGTGGTATTTTCTCAACGGTTTGCTTAACATGAGACGGGGCTGGTACGACCGCGCCGTCGAGAGCATACAAACCGCTGTTAACATGGACCCGAATAATGTTGAATACCGCCGGACGCTGGAGAATATAGAAAATGTCAACACGACATACACGTCGTCGCCGTATAATACCGGAGGTGTGCGCTGCGGCGGCTGCGCATGCCCGTGCGATTTGTGCACGATGTGTATATGTCTTAACTGCTGCACGGGCGGATGCTGACATATTTATTGAAAAGGAGCAAAAGGGATATGGAAAATAAACAGACGCATATAACTTCTATAGGCGGACAGGCGGTAATGGAGGGCGTGATGATGCGCGGACCGTTTAGGACTGCCACCGCTGTGAGGAAGCCGGACGGAGAGATAGAATGCAAGGTGGACGAAAACGGTACCAGGACGCGGGGCAAATTTTTCAGTCTTCCGCTTGTCCGGGGCTGCGTGAGCTTTGTGGACAGCCTTGTAATCGGCATGAAGGCTCTGATGTGGAGCGCGTCATTTGTGGATATCGAGGAGGATGAGGAGGATGCGTCCGGCGATGAGGGCGGATTTCTTGACAGACTGTTTGACAGGCTTGATAAAAAGTCCGCGAAAAGCGATAAAAACGAAGGCAATTCCGACGCATTGAAGGATTTCGCGATAGGCGCGGCGGTTGTAATATCAATCATATTCAGCGTTGGCTTGTTTATGGTGCTGCCGTGGCTTGTGTCGCTTCTTATCGGCATGGTCACGGAATCAAATTTTTTGATAACGCTCGGAGAGGGCATAATTCGAATGGTCATATTTCTCACATACATGCTTTTGATATCCCGGATGAAGGAGATACAGCGCACATTTGAGTATCATGGCGCGGAGCATAAGACGATTGCCTGTTACGAGGCGGGGGATGAGCTGACGCCGGAGAATGTTAAGAAATATCCGCGTCTGCATCCGCGCTGCGGAACGAGCTTTCTGCTTTTTGTAATGGTTATAAGCATACTGATATTCCTGCTGATACCGCCGTTTACGTTTATAGACGGCACTGTCCTGAGGAAACTGGCGTCAATCGGCGCGAGGCTGTGCCTTTTGCCGATAGTTGCGGGATTGTCATATGAGGTCATACGCCTTGCGGGACGAAGCAAAAACAAATGCGTCGCGGTACTGACAAAGCCTGGACTGTGGCTTCAGAAAATCACAACGCGAGAGCCGGATTTAAGTCAAATTGAGGTCGCGATAGCATCCATGAAGCCGTGCATACCGGAGAATAAAGAGGATGATAAATGGTAATTGCCGAATTAACGCGCGAAATCAAAGCAGCGATACAAAACAGCGATGCGCCGGAGCTCGAGGCGGACTATATCATCATGGAAGCGGCGGATATGACGCGCGAAGAGTATATTATAAGCAAGCGCGCTCCGTTAGACGGAAGAATTATCGAAAAGGCGCGGGCTATGGCGGCGCGGCGCGCGGCGGGAGAGCCGCTTGCGTATATTTTAGGCTATGCGGAATTTATGGGACTGCGGTTTAAAGTAGATCCATCGACACTGATCCCGCGTCAGGACACCGAGACGCTTGTTGAACGAGCGGCGGAGCTTATAGGAAGCGCGGATGCGAGGGTGCTTGATATAGGCTGCGGCTCCGGCTGCGTCGGCATAAGCATAGCGCATTTTTGCCGCGGTGCGGAGGTCACCCTTCTGGACGTAAGCGCGGATGCGCTGCGCACGGCTGAGGAAAACGCGGAAAAGAACGGCGTCTGCGCAAAGTTTGCGCGCTGCGATATCCTTTCGGAAATGCCGGAGGGAGAATACGATATGATAGTGTCCAATCCTCCGTATATCGAAACGGACGCCATATCGGGGCTGCAAACGGAAATAAAGGATTATGAGCCGAAAATCGCGCTTGACGGAGGAAAAGACGGATTGATGTTTTACAGACGTATAGCGCAAATCGGGGATAAGCTGCTGCGAAGCGGAGGTATGCTCGTGCTTGAGATTGGCTGCCGCCAGGCGGATTCGGTCGCTGAAATCATGTCGGATTATAAGGAGATCAGATGTAAAAATGATTTATGCGGCAATAACAGAGTTTTAAGCGGAATAAAAAAATAAAAAAGGAGGAATTTTATAATGAGGTATGAAATTTTTGGAGGCGTTATGCCCGCCGTTGAGATGACGCTCGGCAAAAGCGAGAGCGTATATACGCAGAGCGGCGGACTCGCGTGGATGACGGACGGGTTTAAAATGGAAACCAATACGAAGGGCGGTTTTTTAAAAGGCGTCGCGCGTATGTTCGCGGGAGATTCCTTGTTTATGGCGACATATACCGCGGGTTGCGACGATTCAAAGATCACATTTTCGTCATCTATGCCGGGAGCAATTTTGCCGCTTGAAATCGGTGAAAAGCAGTATATAGCTCAAAAGGGCGCATTTTTATGCGCGGAGCATGGAGTGGACATAAAAGCGGTGTTTACCAAATCCTTTGGAGCGGGAATGTTCGGCGGCGAGGGCTTTGTGCTTCAGGAGCTGTCCGGAAACGGTACCGCATTTTTGGAAATTGACGGAAGCTTAAAGGAAATCGAGCTTGCGGCAGGGGAGAAGATAAAGGTTGACACCGGAAATATTGCGGCGTTTGAGAAGAGCGTCGGCTACAGCGTGGAAACGGTTAAAGGCTTTAAAAATATTATGTTCGGCGGCGAAGGCTTATTTCTTACCATTTTAACGGGACCGGGCAAGGTATGGCTTCAGACGATGAGCGTTTCTGATTTTGCGAACAAGCTTCGTCCGTATTTCCCGTCGCAGACAAGCTCAAACTGAAAATATGAGAATAAATGATCCGCACCGCGGGATAAGCCGGTACAATTAATAATTTTGCGGCAGAATGCGGGATTGTAAAAGAGCGTATCAGCTTCGTGCATGATACGCTCTTTTGCAGCCGGTATCGAATATGTTATCGTTCCTCCCGTTACTCGTAGGCACGACGGAGGCTATTTAACCGTAACATACTCCTGCCATCGGTACAGCACTGCATATGTTTCGTCCTGTACGGTGACACACACCCTGTATTTGCAGCCGGGCATGAATTGGTTTTCGGGAATAGTATATTTTTTTTCTATTGGTTTCCCGTCCGCCCATTGATATTCGGTTCCCTCATTTGGAGTTATATTGTGAGTTTTTTCCGACGCCGGATAGTTTCTGCCGGCAATTTTTACGCCGTCATCGCGATAAACATCGTAATGTATATACGCTGCTTCCGGCAGCGTTATATCGGTTGAAAGCAGTATGCCTTCGGCTGCCGCGCCGCTGATGTCGATGGAAATATTCTCGTTCGGCAAGTTCACAAAATTGTCCTCGTACAGTGTAAAATACGCGTTGTCTGTATCGGAATCACCGCACATATAAAGATAGTCCTGTTCAAAATTACCGATATACGCAAATTTGTCCGCTTTAACAATGCCAAAATCCTTCCGAACCGACTGTGCGGACAAATCGGGGGCATCTTGAAAAGCTATGTACGCAGCCTGTATTTTTTCTTTGTCCGCATCCACGGCGAAATTAATCCTTACATCTCTATTGCCTTCTTTGCAGTTTATCAGCGAATACAGCGGATAAAAATCGAGATCATTCCGTTGACCGGGTGTTTCGCAGAAAATCATTTCTGTATAATACGGATAGCTTTTTGTGTCGTGCATGTCCGTCATCAGCTCCGTATTGCTGCTTGCTTCCGCCAATGCCGACCAACCGTTTCCGGCTATTTCAACCGATCCGTTTTTTCCGTTTAGTACCAATAAGTGTTCATAAAATACTTCTCCTCGCAGATTGCGCGCCTGGTACCGCGAAATAACGATATCGACATCGCCCTCCGCTCCGGCGACCTCATCCGTCAACCATTTTGGTACGTTCTGTCCTGCTACATTTACGTTAAACTCCATGCTTCCGCAGTAATACAGCTCAATTTTATCCCAATGCTCCAATCCATCCGAGCCAACCGCCGCCATCGCCGCAGTCGCGGCGAGCATGGAAACAGCCATAACCGCCGCCATAACCGCTGCCGCGAGCCGCGCGGCTCTGCCTCGTCTGCGGCGTATTTCGGTGAACCGTTTTTTGAGCATCCTTGCCGAACCGCTCATTTGTGTGGTATAAAATCTATTAAACATATCTCCCTTTCTCCTTCACTGCTCTATAACAAATCCAGAATAGTCGCCATGTACAGCTTTCGCTCGTCGTCGCTCATGTTCCGCGTCACCGCCATATCGCAGGCTATCTCGCACGACTCGTTCACGTTCGCGGCGAACAGATACGCCATCGGGTTGAACCAGTGGAGCGCGTTTACCGGCAGAGAGAACCATTTTACGAGCAAGTCTCCGCGCCTGTAATGTGTCAGCTCGTGCAGAAAAATCATTCGCAGCTGCTCGTCCGTGAGCCGTGTCATCGGCAGGTATATCACCGGAAACAGCGCCCCGACAAGCATCGGGGACTTTACCTCCGGCGAGGTGCGCACGCGTATGCGGCGCTTGATTTTAAGCTCATTCTTAACATGCTCGAGCACAGCGTTTCCCTCCATGTTCAATGAGCTTTTGCGCCGCTTTGTCAGAAATAGAGCGTAGCTTGCCGCCGCCGACAGCATAAAAATTCCCGCTCCCGCGAGCCATATGTACGCGAGCAGATCCATAAGCCGCACGCGCTTTTCGGGCGCGAGCTCTATCTCGCGGTACTTTATGGGCGTGTGGTCGATTATGACGGGCGCGGCGGTTTCATGCGGTTCCTCCGCCGCGGTTTCCGTTTGCCCGGTCCGCGTCTGCTCCGGTATGAATCTTTCCGTATCGACCGACACGAACCGCCAGAACGGCACGAGCATAAACACTCCCGCGATGATCCACGCCGCATATTGCAGCCGCGCGGGAAAGAAGCGCGTCATTACCGGCTTTAGCAAAAGCAGTGCCGCAACGATCGCAAAGCCGAGCGCGCTCAATAAAAGCACTGTTGTGAAAACCGTATAAATCATTTATCGCTCTCCAGAAACATTTTTCTGAGCTCGTCTATCTCGTCCGCTGAGATTTCCTCGTTTTCGTAAAGCGACGCGACCATGCGCTTTACCGAGCCGCCGTAAAGCTTTGACAAAAACGATTTCGTTTCGCTCATGCTGTATTCGTCGCGCTTCATAACGGGGAAGTAGCAATTCGTTTTCCCACGCTTTGTAAAGCCGATTACGCCCTTTTTCGCGAGCCTTTGCAAAAGCGTCGATACCGTGGACGGGGTCCATTCGCGTCCGGCCAGTTTTTCGCATACATCGCTCACCGTCATGCTTCCGTCCGCGTCCCATAAAAGCCGCATTATTTCGTATTCCGATTCTGTTATAGTCTGTTTCTGCGTTGACATCAACTATTCCTCCTGAAATTACAATTGTAGCTACACTTATATATTACATCTGTAGCTACGATTTGTCAATAGGTTTTTTAAAATTTTTTATATTATTTTTAGCTGTAAAGCGAATCTGTTATTTCGCACCGCTGCGGATATTTGCCGGTAAAATAAAACACGCGCGGGTCATATCCGGCGCGTGTTTTTATAGATATCAATTTTCGTAATCGATTATAAACTGAACATTTTTAATTTCTATATCATTCAAATTGGAGTTATCATCGTCATAGTTGTATTTCGGATTTTCGTGATACCACGGCTTTGATTCAAAATACTGCTGATATACAGCGGTCATGAAGCGTCTGCCGTGGCGCGCGTATATTTCGTTTCTGGCGAGCGCCAGATCCTCGGAGCTCATACCCTGCAAATCATCCTTTGTGAGCATCTGTGTTCCGGACTTCGGAAGAATATAATCCGTGCCGTCATATTTGGTCATGGACGTGATTTCATAAACAGTGTTTCCGTTATATGAGGCGTCGGTCGGATGCGCGGTAAGAGTATACTCCACATTTTTAACCTGATCGGTTGTGGCTCCGGGGTTGACAATGGCGTAATATTTTATTCCGCCGCTCGTGAATGTCATATACCAGTTGTCTCCGTCATGAATCACATCGTTTCCAACAGCGAGCTGAGATGATATGGATGAAGAGGTGATCCCGCTGTCGCGGACTGTTACGGCGTTTGTATTCAGCGTACCGGAGGATGATGAGCCTCCCGACGAAGAGCCTCCGGATGACGAACCGCTGCCTGACGAGCCGCCTGATGAGGAGCCTCCCGACGATGATGAGCCACTGCCTGACGAGCCGCCGGATGATGAACCTCCCGACGACGATGAACCCGATGATGAGGAGCCTTCCGATGAGGAGCCGCCTGACGATCTGCCCGTTGCCGTCCATGATGCTTCGGTTCCGTCGGAACCGGGCGTCGCTGTGATCGCCGGCAGTACGCTTGGGCTTGCGGCAGGCAGCGGGGATATTGCAGCCGGTGTGGAAACGGAATGGATGGTCGGAGCGGGGGAGGGAGTTGTCTGAACGGGCTTCGGGTTGGCAACGGTGCCATAGATATAATAGCCGCCGCCTCCCAGGGCTGCCGCGCCTATTACGCATGCTGCGGCAATGCCGGCTGTTTTTACGCGCTTCTGACGCAGACGCTTATCATCGCGGCGCTGCTTGATCATATCGAGCTGAGCGCGCTTGTCCTCCATCATTTTATCTATTTGATTTCTGCGGTTTTGTTCGTTTTTATCCGCCGTGCCTGTTCGGTTATTTTCCTGAACCGGCGCGCCGCAGTATTTGCATTTTTTGGCATTATCCGGAATTTCAGCTCCGCATTTTTTACAAAGCATAAGGTTAACCTCCTAAATAATATATACCTATACATGATTATTATATCCGTTTAAGTATTTCAATTCAAGAACCGCAATATTATGTCTATATTACAAGAATAATACACATTATTTGTCGGGTTTCTCATATATTGCCAGCGACAGCTTATCCATAATCACAAAGCCCTTCAGACCGGCAAGATATCCGAGCGTTGACGCGAGAATGGGTATTGCAATCATCAATGCCTGAGAATACAGCGTCATTTTTCCGTGGGCAAGCCCCATTATACCGCTGTAGGGAATGGTATAAAACCAGAATATAATACTGTAAATCCACGCCGGAACGGAGTTAATGGTGCCGTCGGCGCCGGCGTATTTCCACATAACGGCGTATACGGCGAGAAATACTGCGTATGTAAGCGCGATTGCCGTCCCGAAAAGAAATCCCTTAAAAAGACTCGGCTTTGTGCTTGTGTATTCCTTTTTGTCAAGCGACGCGAATTTATGCGCGCGCGAATATACAATTCCGAAATACGTTGTGATAAACACAACGGAAAGTATTTCCTTTACAATATGCTTGTCCATAAATCCGTAAAATGCTCCCGCAAAAAACACAAAGGCTATAGCGGTTGCCTTCAGGCTTGTCAGCAGCATATTCACAAATTGATATTTAGTTGTCCATAATGTTGATTCTCTCATTTTTAATTCACCTCTAAGCGTTTTTTCCCGCGATATATCCGCTCGACCATGCCCATTGCAGATTATACCCGCCGCAGTCGCCGTCGATATCCAGGACCTCGCCGGCTGCGAACAGTCCGCGCTCCAGCTTTGATTCCATAGTTTCCGGATCAAACTCGTCCGTGCGGGCGCCGCCCTTTGTTACCTGAGCGTTATTCCACGACATGGTGCCTTCGATTTCAAATCCCCATTTTTTAATTACCGATGCGATTGTGCGGATCTCGGCGTCGGTAAGAGTACCGGCGCCGCGCGAAAGCGGGGATTGTATGACGGCTTTTAATATTGTCTGTCCGACGCGCTTGTTAAGCATTCCGGTAAAGAAATCCTCGAGAGGAATATTCCCAAGACGCGAGCGCCTCTCGAAAAGCATATCGGCAACCTCGGGAAAGGAATACTCGCTCATAATATCGAGCGTTAAAAGCTTTTGTGAGCAATAACGCGATGTCAGCGAAAAAACCGCCGGACCGGAAAGCCCGTAATCAGTGAACAGGACCTCGCCGTTTTCGCAAAAATCTCCGAGAGATGCCTTTGCGTTAACCTTTATTCCCTTAAGCCGTTTCGCGGTGTCTCCGCGCGTTTTGAGCTGTACGAGCGAGGGACGCAGGCTTGTAATGCTGTGTCCGAATGATTTCAAAAGCTCGTATCCGCCGCCGTTTGACCCCAAATCCGGAGCCGCCTTTCCGCCGGACGAAATTATTACTTTATCCGCTTTTACGGGGCTGCCGCTGTACGGAGTGATTATAAATCCTCCGCCGTGCTTTTTGACCGAGCGCACGTCGAAGCCGCATATGATATTGACGCCGCTCATGGCGAGAGCGCGGCGCAATGAGTCGAGCACCGCCGATGCCTGATCTGAATAAGGGTAAACTCTGCCACCGTCTTCGACCTTGTACAGTACGCCTATGCGCGAGAAAAAATCAAGCGTTTCTCCCACCCAGAACCGATTGACTGCGCCCCGTACAAATTCGGGATGCGCGCCGTGATAATGCTCCTCCGACGCGTTAATATTTGTCATGTTGCAGCGCCCGTTGCCGGTGGCGAGAATTTTGCGTCCTATTCTCGGACCGCGCTCGTATATTGTCACCTCGCCGCCGCTTTTTGCCGCGCTCAGAGCGGCGGCTATACCGGACGCGCCTCCTCCTATTACAGCCGTTCTACTCAAAATCACCGCTCCCATCGGCGGGGACCGCAGTCTCCTTATCTGAGCGTCTGGCATCGCGCACCGCCATATATTCCATAACCGTTACCTTTATCGCCGCAACGACCGGCACCGAAATAAGCATACCCCAGAATCCAAACAAGCCTCCGCCGAAGGATACGGCAAACACGATCCAGAACGGACGTATTTCAAGGCTGTCGCCCATGATTTTCGGACCGAGAACATTTCCGTCGATTTGCTGCAAAACAATAAGAATAACTGCCGACCATACAGCCTTCCACACTCCGCCCGTGATAAGAGCCACCAGCACGGAGATGATACATGATATGATGGAACCGAAATACGGTATCATATCGAGCAGCGCGATTAAAATCGCGAGAAGCAGCGCGTATTTCACCTTTAAGATTGCGA
Organism: uncultured Clostridia bacterium; assembly: GCA_947626135.1. Lineage (GTDB taxonomy): Bacteria > Bacillota > Clostridia > UBA1381 > UBA1381 > 12844. The sequence goes on along the minus strand of CANQQZ010000002.1, from coordinate 138,572 downwards.
GCGCTATACCGCACAGGGCACCGGTTATAATGCCGCATATAAGACGGCTGTAAATATAGTTTACGAAGATGCCGTTGATTTTAACCGCATGATTTACTATACTTGAGGCTGTGTCGAGCTTGAATACGAAATGCAGTATTTCCGAGCAAAGCCGTATCAATCTTTCCTTGTCTATAAGCATATATATGGACGCGATAAGAGCCACAACGCCGTCAAACACGCCGGTAGTAACGGACAAAAGCCCGTATGCGTAACGGCTGAACTGCATTATGTCGACCGTGCGCAGATACCCGTATATTGCCGAATAAATGTTTACGCCGTCCTCGCCTATAATATTAAGCCTCTTTAGTATTTCAATATTGTTTATATAATTCTCGACGGCTCTTATATACGAGGGGAGATTTTCGTATATTTCAATGATATTGCCGTAGAGCGCCGGCAATATTGCCGAAAACAGAACGATCAGTATCAGAACCGCCAGCAGATAGGTTATGGCTACGCTTATGCCGTAGGAGCGCCGTACCAAGAACCGCTTGTTTGATTTCTTAAGCAGCCGGTTAATGCTCGTTGCCGGCATATTGAGAATATAAGCTATAATAAAGCCTATCAAAAACGGTTTGAGCGCGCCGAGGATTGCGCCTATGACCGACAAAATGTTTGTCAGATTATCAAACGCCTTGTATACGAAAATCACCGCGCATGCAAACACGAAGGCGCTTATCCATTTTGAATATTTTTTAAAGAAATTCATTATTTTTCTCCGAAATAATTTATGCGGGGGAAAGAAATATTTCCGTCCCCGCGGATTTTTAAAAAACTTGCAGGGTACTTACGCCCTGCAAGCTTTTTCCTTTGATTCTTGATTTACCGATTATTTTCCGGGAGCTTCAGCCTCTATGATTACAAGGTCCGCTACAAGGGTGGCGCCGTTCACGGTGCCTCTCACGGAAATGGTCTGACCCTCCTGTATATCGTTAGCGGTCTTTTTCGTGCCGGTTGCCGACATAAATACTGTTTTGTCGGAATAGATTACCGACGCGCTTCCGGAGCCTTCCGTTGTTATGGTTATAAGCTTATAACCCATAGTTACTCCGGCTACAACGCCGACAACGCTTCCGGAGGTAACCTGCGTTGAGTTTGCCACTATTTTTGTGATTGCATTGCTTTCGGTTGTGATTTTTACAGTATCTCCCACGCGGAAATCATACAAGGTGCCCTCCTCGCCGTTGATGGTTATAGGCGTGTCCGCCGGAACGGTATAGGTGGTCTCGGTGCCTTTTACATTAACGGTCATGGACGAGCTCGGGCTCGCTATGGTTATTGAAGAAATAACGCCCTCGACCGTCTGGCTTGACGCGTTCGCCGATATGCTCTTGATTTCGCCGTACTGCAATGTGATAGTAGCTGTATCGCCTTCGTAAATCTTTGTGAGGTCGGTTTCCTTGCCGTTCTTTTTAACGGTCACATTGCTTGCCACAGGAATTGTTTTGCCGTCGTAATCATCGTTAGCCGAGCTTACTCTGATGCTTATATCGCCGTCAACTATTATTTCTTCGATAATTACGTTCGGTACCGTGACCTCCTTCTCACTGCCGGAAATTCTCGTCACCTTTCCGTCGGACATCCATATCTCGACCGAATCGCCGCTCTTGAAGGAGCGCATGGTCGAAGGCGTTCCGCCGTAGGTCACGGCAACGTCCGGCGCGCAGTCGTAGGATTTGGGCTCGCCGTTAACGGTGAGCATAACCGAGGTTACGCCGGAGTTTGACGCATAGCCCGTGAATACTCCGACGATCGTCTCATCGGGTATTTCGGAAAGCGCGTCAACGGAAATCAGATCCTTATCCGACAGACCGAAAACAGCCTGAACTCCCGTTGTCATAATCCGCGCCTGCGTTTCCACGCCGAGGACGCGGAAATCTGTGTTGTCGCTGTAAACTACCATGCTTTGATTGCCGTCGGGATCGGCGTATGAAACTGTTTTTTCCGTCGTATCAACGCTCATAATCTTTGCCGTAAAGAAGGAATATTTCGTGGCGTTCACCGTTCTTTCGAGCATTACAGCCATTTGAGCTCTGGAAACTGATGAAAGAGGAGAGAAGGTTCCGTCTCCCATACCATTCATGATTCCCTGTTTTGTCGCGTAATAAACATACTGTACGGCGTCGGACGGAATTTGCCGCGCGTCGGTATAATCGAGAACGATCCCGGTCTGAGCGAGAGCCTCGCTTTCGCCGCCCATAGCTTTGGTTATTATAACCGCCGCCTCGCAGCGCTTCATGGGCGAATTCTTCTCCGTGCCTATGATATATTTATCGAGATCGGGCTTTGTCAGAACGTTTTTATAAAGCAGATACGCTATTTCGTCCTTGCCCCAGTCCAGAGAGTACGCGGAAATGAGGTTGTCGTACTGCTCGTGAGCCATCTTTAGAATTTCTGCGTTTGCTTCATTCCTTGAGCCCATCGCTCTCGCGAAAAGCGCTATACATTCAAGACGCGTAACCTCGTTGTCCGGACGGAAGGTGTTGTCCTCGTAGCCGGTTATATATCCCGCGTCGCTCATGGATCTTATGGAGTCAGCCGCCCACGAGTATGAGGGATCCGAGATATCCGTAAAGCCTGCCGCGAATGCCGTAGCCGCCGAGACGGTTATAACCGCGCTTAAAATTATCGCTGTTATATTTTTCATATCAGTTAAATCCTTTCATAAAAGTATAATTAGACAGTGTCATCATACCACAGATTGTGTCCTTTATCAACATCACACCCCGAAATGTAACAAATTGTTAATGATTTTGCAAAGAATACGCGGGCCGGAATTTGACGGCTGCGCGGCGAAACGGTCATACTCCGGGAGGTGGCGAAGGTATAAAAATAAGCAGCCGGCGCAACGCTTTTTCGCCGGCTGCCTTTCGCAAAACTTTTCTGTTTTGCGAAAAAAGCGCGGTACGGCAAGCTTTTACGTCAATTATTCGGCGGACTGACCATTTTTCTGACGGTAAATTACGATTTAAAACGGACGAATTTCTCCATGCTTTTGCGCTTATGCTCGTCAAGCGAATGAGCGTATGTTTTGAGAGTAGTCATCACATCCGCGTGACCGAGGATCTCGCTTAGCGTCTTTACGTCAAAGCCGAGCTCAAGAGCTCTGACGCTGAAGGTATGACGCATTGTATGAGCGTTTGCATACCGCACCCCGGCTCTTTCAAGCGTCCGTTTATAATGATACTGGAACATACGGGGGTCCATGATATGAAAATCCGTGCTTAAAACATACTCCGACAAGCTGCGCTCTCTGGCGCATGACAGGCTGTCCGCTATACATGACGGGATAGGTATTTTCCTGCGCGAGGCGGCGCTTTTCGGCGGCAGCTCGAGCAAAACGGATTTTCCGTCAACGGTTATTCTTTGTATAGTACGTCTTACGAATATGCTGCACGCGTTAAAATCAACATCCTCCCACTTTAAACCGCATACCTCGCCTATACGCAGACCCGTATACAGACATAACAATATTCCTATATCGTTTGGGCGTTCTTCGATATCGAGCGCCTTTTCTATGCTGCATTGCTGCTCTCTTGTAAACACGCTGACACTGCCCTTTTCCGCTCTGGGGAGCTCGATATTCAGCCATACCGGCGCGGCGCGTCCGGCTCGGCTCGCTGTTTTGAGTGCTTCCCGCACAAATGAAAACACTCCCCTTACCGTTGAAGACGACAGCCTCGACAGGGAGTTGACAAACGACTGCAAAATTTCCGTGTTTATCTGACGCAGCGCCGTTTTGCCGAAAAACGGCTTTATGAAATTACTCAGATATCTCTCGTATACCTTCGCCGTGCTGACCTTGATTTTGCTGCGCTGCGAGTTCAGATAATCCTCCATCCAAGCCGCAAGCGTGATGTCCGCGTTTTTCGGCTTGCTTTGTCCGCTGCGATTTTTCATTTTTTCCCTTACCTCGGAATAGCTTTTGCCGTATACTGACTTGTATACGGCTTTTCCGTCGGCGCCGTATGAGGATATATAGCGTCCCTCCCAGCGCTTATCCTTGCGTTTATAAATATTTTCTCCTCTGCGTCCCATAGTGAATCCTCCTTGTTTTGACCATAGTTTTGACGGCGAATACGATATATTATATCAGCAATCCGATATATTTTCTTCAAACTGCATAAAACAGCCCGCCGTTTTTCTACATTTTCACCGTTTGAAATTTCAAAAAACGCTTGCGTTTTTCGCATATATATGATATAATATTATATATTTGCGGTGGATATATTTTTTCGCAAAACAGAAAAGTTTTGCGAAAGGCTAAAGCCGTAATGTTATTATGCGGAAAAAATTATAATTTAACGAACAAATACATAATTTTTTTTATCGGCGGTCGGCTGACCGCGTTGATATATTATTTTGTGTAATTGACAAGACGGAAAGGATGAGGGAACAATGCAGAGAACATACGCTTATATCAGAAGCGCGCGCGGCAGGGCAATCGCTTTTTTGACGGCGATATTCGCGATAGCCGCCGTATGTGCGTTCGGTATCGGCTCCGAGAGCGCCTTCGCGGCGGAAGGAGACGTTTACGCGTACATTGAGGGTACCGAGCTTATTATTCAAACGGATGATCCTCTTAGGGAAGAAAACCAGTGGAAGGTCGAAGGACCGTTTGACAGCGCGGCAAATGTTCCGTGGCAGGGTAGTATATCCTCTGTGGAAAAGGTCACGTTTAAAGCGGGGACCGACAAGGTTAAGCCGCAAAGCCTCGCATACTGGTTTTCGGGAGCGTCGGCACTTACGCAGGTCGATACGGCGGGACTTGACCCGTCCTCGGTAACGAGCGTCAGGGAAATGTTTAACGGCTGCCAAAGGCTCAATGACATATCGCTGACGGGTCTTGTAACGTCCTCCGTGAAGGATATGAGCGGGATGTTTAAGGAATGCCGCAATCTTCATACGATCACGGGCATGGCTTCATGGGACACGTCGGCTGTAACGGATATGTCGTATATATTCAGCGAATGTCACGGATTGCAGTCGCTTGAGGATATAAGCGCGTGGCGCGTGGAAAATGTGACGACGATAGCAAACGGCTTCTATCACTGCGCCGTGCTGCCGAAGATTGAACTGACGGGCTGGCATCCGACGGCGCTGAAAACGATCGACCACGCGTTTACGGGCTGCACGGGTCTTCATACGCTTTCTCTCGAGAGCGCCGACGGCAGCTTTGCGCCGACGTCGGCTGTCGGACCTTTTGAAGATTGCACCAATCTGAGAACCCTTAATCTGGACGGCTGGGACGTGACGAATCTTGATTCCTCGCATCTACAGGGATTGTTTACCGGGCACGGCAATTTGGAAACGCTCAGCGTTGACAGGTGGACGCTCGGGAATATGGATCAGAGCATATTCACAAATTTAAAAAACACAATAATAAATATCAGCGCGGATGATTGGAAGCTCGGGGAACAGACGACGCTTAAAAATCTGTTCAGCGGTCTTTCGAAGCTGCAAACGATTTCCGTAAAGAACTGGGATATGTCGAACGTAACGGATATATCCGGCATGTTCAACGACTGCGCGGCTCTGACAGAGCTTGATCTGAGCAGCTGGAAGAATTTTGCGCCGACCGCGGCGAACGCGTTTGCGGGCTGTTCCGCGCTTGAAACGCTCACAATTAACGGCTGGGATGTTTCAGAGATAACGGGCGATAATTTAAAGGCGATGTTCCCGGCAGCGCTCACGGGTCTGCATACGCTCAATATGAAGGGCTGCACGGTCGGGGACATAGGCGGAAGCCACGGCGGCACCGGCATTTTCGGAAATCTTACAAATCTTACGTCGCTGAACGCTGACGACTGGACGTTTGACGAGGGAGTGACGTCTCTTTCATATGTTTTCAGCGGGCTTACAAATCTTACATCCCTTTCGGCTAAATGGACGCTGCCCGAAACGGTTACGGATCTGTCCTACGCGTTTTCGGGCTGCTCGAGCCTCGCGTCGCTCGGGTCGGATATAACCGGAAGCGGATTGCTCAGCTCCGGCTGGGACGTTTCGCATGTGGAAAATATGCAGTATATGTTCTCGGGCTGCTCATCGCTTGGAACTGTGAATCTGGGCGCATGGAAGACGGAGAAGCTTTCAAATATTTCATATATGTTCCAGAACTGCTCCGCTCTGAAGGAGCTCGATTTAAGCGGCTGGAACGGATTCGCTCCGACGGCTGCGGCAAACGCGTTCGACGGCTGTAAGCTTAAAACGCTTGACATAAGCAACTGGGACGTCTCCCAATTAACGGCGCTCGCCACCGTGCAGAATATATTTACGGGGCTGACCGCCGACGAAACGGACGGACTTACCATCCGCGCGGAAAAATGGGCTCCGGCTGATACGGTGCTTACGGCGTCAAACGCAGCGAGCATATTTAACGCCGTAAAGGATCAGGTTAAGGAGCTTGATTTGAAGGACTGGAAAATTTCCGGGGGGGGATAACAAGTCTTAAATGTGCATTTTACGGGCTTACAAAGCTTGAAACGCTCGATGTGACCGGCTGGGACGTCTCGGGCATAACCGACATGACAAGCATATTCCAGGGCTGCGCGGCGCTTGCCTCGCTCGACTGCATAAAGGCGTGGGAGCCGACATCGCTTGAGACGCTTACGAACGCGTTTAACGGCTGTACGTCGCTTACGGATATAACGGCGTTAAAGGACTGGGATTTCTCGACGGTCAAGACGATAACGTCAATATTCCGGGGCTGCACGGGACTTAAGAATATCGACTGCGAATGGAAGAACTTCGCGCCGGGCGTTAACGGAACCGCGGACGCGTTCAACGGCTGCTCGCCCGAAAAGATAATCGTGAACGGCTGGGATATTTCCGAGATGACGGCGATAGGAAACATATCGAGTACCTTTAACGGTGTGACGGCGGACGCGGAGAACGGTCTCGCGGTATATGCCGAACGGTGGAAGCCGTCGGCGATAGTGTTCACCGGTGCGAAGACGAACGCGGGCGCGTTTCAGCCTATCAGAACCGCAGTAACGGAGCTGCATCTTGCAAATTGGGATCTCACAGATGTGAAGCCGACAACATTGGCCAATATGTTCTATGGCTTTACGAAGCTTAAGACGCTCGACGTGACCGGCTGGGATACGAGCGCCGTAACGACTATGGCGAGCGCGTTTAGCGGCTGCGCTGTGCTTGAAACAATAGAAGGAATAGACGGCTGGAACGTTTCCGTAGTAACGACTATGGCGAGCGCGTTCCAGAACTGCGCGGCGCTCCGAACGCTGGATTTGAGTAAGTGGGAGCCGAATGCGCTGACGAATATTTCAAGCGCGTTTAACGGCTGCGCCACGCTCGATAAGCTCGATTGCTCATGGGAAAACTTCGGCGGTACGTCAAATGTGACAACGGCAAGCGCGTTCGCGGGCTGCTCATCCATGACCGATCTCGATATAAGCGGCTGGAGCGTTAAAGGCGCGGCAATCGGAAATCTTCAAAATATGTTCACGGGTATGACGAGCCTTAAGAATCTTAAGGCGGCAAACTGGAAGAACGTGCTGGCAGCCAGAGGAAATATGTTTACCAACCTCGCCGGAAGCCTTGAAACGCTCGATGTAAGCAACTGGACGGACGCCGCTGCTCCGACGACGCTCGCGAATATGTTCTCGGGGCTGACGAAGCTTAAAACCCTTGACGCGTCGGGCTGGAACACCGCAAAGGTAACCAATATGTCAAACGCGTTTTTGAACTGCCGGAGCCTCACGGATTTAACTCTGACGGGCTGGGATACGAGCGCCGTAACGAATATGGCGAGCGCGTTCCAGAACTGCCGCGCGCTCAATAAGATACCGGACGAGTTTCTCAGCAAAAAGGTTCTCGGCGCGACGGGTGCTACATATGCGTTCTTTGGCTGCGAGTCGATTACCGGGCTCGATCTGAGCGAATGGGACATGACGGCTGTTACGGACATCTCGCATATGTTCCAGTACGCGTCGAAGCTTAAGACGCTTAAGACGCAAAAGGAGGACGGCAGCGGCTGGAATACGGCGAAGGTGACAAAAATGACGGCTCTTTTTCATGGCTGCTCGCAGCTCGATAATCCCGACATAAGCTATTGGAACACCGCGGCTGTCACCGATATGGATTACATGTTCAACGACTGCCAGAGCCTTTCGTCGTTCGATATAAGCGGCTGGAGCATGAACGCAGCCGTAAACATAAGCAGTATGTTCAGAAACTGCCGGAGCCTCGGCACGCTTACGACCGTAAAAACAATATCGGGAGAGGACGGCGGCACTGAGCAGAAGTGGTCGACGACAACTAAGCTCACCGGCATGACTTACATATTCAGCGGATGCGAAAAGCTCAAATCACTCGATTTGAGCGGGTTCAATACGACTAACGTAACTAACCTGTCTCATGCGTTCAGCAATTGCACCGAGCTTCAAAGCGTTACCCTCGGGGATAACTGGAATACGGCAAAAACCACGAATATGTCGGAAATGTTCAGAAACTGCGGCAGCCTTGAAGAGCTGGACGCGGCGGCGCTTGAAACAAACGCGCTGACAAATATGTCCCATATGTTTGACGGCTGCGCGAGTATAGACACTCTGGACGTTTCGAAATGGAACGTTGCGGCTGTAACGGATATGTCATACGCGTTCAACGGCTGCGCCTCCGTAAAGTCGCTTGATTTCACAGGCTGGAATACGGATAAGGTGACAGCCGATTACTGGACGGATTTCGCGCGCGGCTGCACGAGCCTGACGGAGATCACGCTTGGTCCGAACTTCGGCAATAAAGCGCCGACAAGCGGATTGTTCTACGTGCCGGAAATGATGTATACCAACGTGCTCGGCACATGGAGCGACGGTATGAAGCTCTATCAGTGGCAGGCGGATAACAGAAACGGCGTGGCGGAGGTCGATCCCGACGACGGCAAGGACGATACGGACGACTTCGGAGACGTCCGCACATACGACGCGGGCACGGCGGAAAAAATCCCGGAGGAGATACGGGGCCTGATTGAAAAATATGATTCGGAGGGCTTTGTTCCGACGGACGACATGACGGCGGCGAACAAGCAGGGCGATTTCCATCAGAGGAACTATCGTTATACCGAGACCTTCGCCGACGACGGAACAAAGACGGGTTATCTTGTCGAGTCAGCCGAATGGACGGACTACGAGAACGGCGAGGCGAAAATAGTTATCGACGCCGTTACGACCGAGGGCTTCGCGCCGATTCCGCTGTATGTAACGACGGTTTGCTCGGGTCATGGATTAACTAAAGCCAAGGTTGAAAAAAATATTTTAGAGCTTGCTAAGATGTACGGGTATGTAGACTTTATGCAGCTGAGTCCGGTAAAAACGGTACCGACACAGATACTCGGACCGACAAGATTTACTTATGTTAAAGACGTAACTAATGAAGATCAGCTGAAAAAAGATATAACTGCCGCTGTTCAGTTTACAAGCCCATCTGACGGTTCGCATTATACGGAGGCTGTTCCGGCGGTAATACGACAGTATATATTTAAATCGCTTAATACCGAGGTTACAGCGGCTAATGCGCAAAGACATCCGAGAGCGATATATGTGTCATTTGATAATGTTAATAACCAACTGACCCTTGCGCAAGGACAATCAACAAACAATGCAACGGGTATTTTTGAACAATACAGCACTCCGGCGCTTTATGAATATCTTGCGGAAACGTATGAGCAGCCGGGCGACGACAGATATTTTTCGATGACGTCCGATGACAGCGGACGAAAGGCTATTACAGCGATGCACTCGTATGTTATGAGCCCGTCAAATTATGTAAACGGTAAGCTGGACTACGTATCGGATTATCCTTATACGCAAACCTTCGATTCGCTCGGTGTAACCGCTTCCGGCGGAAATATAGCCGTCGCGGATACGATAGACGACAGCATATTCAACGAATCCGTATTGGTTGACAGGGATAAGAGCCATTACAACAGCGGAACGCTCAATTTTACCAGTGACGGAAGCAGCATAAGCGTAAGGCTTCCCTCTTACGAGGTCGGCGCTCCGATCCATATCGAGATAAACGCCGTCATAAGAGACAGCGATCTCGAGGTAAAGCGGAATTGGTTTGACGTTAACGAGGGCAGCGCGACATTTACCGATACCGGCATAATGCTTGCGCAGGTCAACTCCCCTCAGCTTATGCGCTACGGAGAGATCGGCGATCTGGATATCAGCAAGACCGTTGTCGCGGGCGATGACGGAGAGGTCGATGAGGAAAAGGAATTTACCTTTGACGTGGAATTTTCCGGAGCAGCCGCCGACGCGGGCGAGGTTGACGGACTTTACAGCTATGATATCAGCGAGCCCGACAGCGAGGGCTCCTATACCGAGACCGTGACGACCGGAGCACTTACCGTTTCCGGCAATCGGACGCAGATAAAGCTTAAGCATAATCAGAAGGCGCGTATATACGGTCTGCCCGCGGCTGTTTCGTATGAGGTGACCGAGCAGGCGGAGGAGGGCTATCATCAGCTTTACGCCTCCGCGGCGGCGAGCGGAACAATAAGCTCGTCGGCGACCCCCGAGGCGGCGTTCTATAATTCGACGGACGCGGATCCCGAATACGGAGTTAACAGTCTTACTATAACAAAAACCGTCAGAAACGGCGCGGGAGCACCCGATACGGATAAAGAGTTCGTATTCACGGTGACGCTTGCCAACGACAGCCCCACGTCGTCGATTATGCCGGAGCAGTTCAGCTATTCAATCGACGGCGAGGATAAGGGATTTATACGCAGCGGCGAAACGCTTACGCTCAAAAACGGTCAGACAGCCGTTATAAAGGATATTCCCGTATTGTCAAGCTATTCCGTGCAGGAGGAGCAGGAGGACGGCTACAGAACAGTCTTCGGCTCCGATAGGCAGGGGAACACGGCGAGCGGCAGAATTACGGCTGCGTCCGCGTCTGTTGTGGGATTCACGAATATTAAACAGGGCGTTGTGAAATACGAAAACGATATAGGCGATTTCGACACGCCCGATCAGAACGGCGACGCGGGCAGCAGACGCAGCGCGTATGATATTATAGAGGGAACGGCAAATAACTATACCGGCAGCGACGGCGTCGCTTATCATTTCCTCGGCTGGAGCGAGACGCCCGGCAGCGCGGTGGCGGAATATGAGCCGGGCGCGGACGTTGTTATCCCCGACGGCGAAAAAACGCTTTATGCCGTATGGGAGAGAGTATACGGAACGCTTGTTGTAACAAAGAGCGTTTATTCGGCAGGCGCAGCCGGCGGCGAGGAGAGCGGGGGCGAACCCGATACGACAAGGTTCGGCTTTGATATAGAGCTTTCGGGATATACCGCCGGAGACGGGAATATTACCTACAGCGTTAACGGAGCGGGAAGCGAAACGCTCACCGGAGACGCTCTCCATGTTGAGCTGGCGGCGGGTGAAAACGTGAGAATAGAGCATATACCCGCGAGCGCAAGCTTTGCCGTAACGGAGGAGGCAAATGAGGATTACAGCATACGCACGGTAACAATAGCGGGTAATCCCGCATTGCCCGACGAGACCGGAAAGGTCGAGGGTCAGATCGTATCTGTGCAGCCCAGAACGGTCGTGTTCGAAAACGTGAAGCTCGGCAGCGAGCCTGTTCAGATGCCGACCGGAAGCATCATATATGATGTGAACGGCGGACCCTCAGGCAGCGTGCCCGATACACAAACCGACAGACCCGGAACGGAAACCACCGTTTCACCGCTTAAAGAGGGCGGGAAAATCACTGTTGAGGACGGCAGCTTCGTTTATACCGACGGTGACGGAAACAGGCATGTGTTCCGCGGCTGGAGCGAAACGAAGAACGGAGAAGTTAAGTATTTCCCCGGAGGAGAGATCACCATTCCCAGCGGCACCATAACTCTTTACGCCGTGTGGGATGTGGCTATCCCCGCCGACGCCGGCTCGAATGTGATATTCGAGGTCAATAAGCCGTCCGGCGCGGAGGGCGAGGCCGAGGGTATGCCCGATAATATGGACGGCGTGAAAACGCGTTCAAACGTCAGCATTCCGGACAGCGTTCCCGAGCTTGAGGGATATGTGTTCAAGGGATGGAGCTGGGGCGATCCCAATCCGGCGGATGACAGCAGTCTGTTCCGCGAGGGATATCCGTTCATAAAGAGTGACGAGGACGATCATTTCTATGCTGTATGGGAGCCGGATACGGGAGAAGATAATCCCGGCAGCTCGCCTGAGCCGGGCGGCGCGACGATAGATCCGAACGCGAAATACGATGTGTTCTTCGATGCTAATCTGGACGCGTCGGAGCCGGATACGGTTACGGATATGCCCGAGAATTTTGAGGATATCGTGCCCGGTACCGGAATGCGCGTTCCGAGAACGGCGCCTAAGCGCGACGGATATACCTTCCTCGGCTGGAGCAGAAATAATCCCAATCCGGAAAATTACGATGATTTGTATGCGCCGGGCGACAGATTTGATAAGAGCGGCAGCGATGAATATTTTTACGCGATATGGCAGGAGGGCTCATCCGAGCCGGGCACATCACCCGAGCCGGGCACATCGCCTGGGCCGGGCACATCGCCGGAGCCGGGCACATCGCCTGAGCCGGGCACATCACCTGAGCCGGGCACATCGCCTGAGCCGGGAACGTCGCCCGAGCCGGGAACATCGCCCGAGCCGGGCACATCACCCGAGCCGGGAACATCACCTGAGCCGGGCACATCACCCGAGCCGGGCACATCGCCGGAGCCTGTTCCGAAGGGCAGTATTGTTTATGACGCGAACGGCGGACCCTCCAACAGCGTTCCCGGCACACAGACCGGAACGGCGGGAGAGCATGTGACCGCCGAGCCTCCCGTGGACGGCGGCAATATCACAATAGAGGACGGAGACAATTACGTTTATACGGACAGCAGCGGAGTTAAACATACATTCTGCGGATGGAGCATAAATCCGGACGCGCGTCCGGGAGACGATGACGTGATTTTGCCGGGCGATGAGCTTGATATTCCTGACGGCACGGAACGGCTTTATGCCGTATGGGATACGGATTTGAGCGAGACGGCGGGTTCAAATGTGATATTTGAGGATAATAAGCCGGACGGCGCCGGAGGAGTGTCCGATATGCCGGATAATATGGATAATATCGAAAGCGGAAGAACGCTGAAAATCCCGGACAGCGTTCCGGAGCTTGACGGATATGTATTTGTAGGATGGAGCCGCAATGAGCCGGTGTCGGATCCGAATGATTACGGCAGTCTGCTCCAGCCGGGAGACGAATTTGTAAAAGGCGGTGAGGATGAACACTTCTACGCTGTATGGGAGAAAACGGGCGAGGAGGAAAATCCCGGTTCGTCACCTGCGCCGGGCACATCGCCCGCGCCGGGAACATCACCCGCGCCGGGCACATCGCCCGTACCGGGAACGTCACCTGCTCCGGGTACATCACCCATGCCGGGAACGTCACCCGCTCCGTCAAGACCGGGAGGATTGCCCATGCTGAGATTTGATCCCAACACACCGGCAGGCTCGGACGATACGCCGGATAATATGCCGAGAGACAGATATTATTCCAGGGGCGGAAGCGTGACGATCCCCGGCAACATACCAACGCTCGAGGGCTATGAGTTTAAGGGCTGGTCGCGCAATCCCGATGCGGATCCCGATGACGGGAACCTTATCCGTCCGGGCGGCACATATACTCCCGGCGGGGGAGACGAAACGCTCTATGCCGTATGGTCGCAAATCCAGCAGGCGTCTCCGACGCCCGGAACCAATTCCGAGCCGGCGCACGGAACCGGCGGCGGAGGCGGCGGAGGCGGCAGCGGTACGCCTACGACGAGTCTGAGAGTTGAAAAGCAGTGGAAGGATGACAACAATTCGGCGGGAATGCGCCCCGACTTCGTTCAGGTTCAGGTTAAGAGCGAAGGCAAAACAGTTGTTGAATACGAGCTTAACGAATCGAACGGCTGGAAGCATACATTCACGGGTCTGGATAAGACCAAAAACGGAAAGGCTGTGGAATATACCGTTGAGGAGGCTCCCGTTGAAGGATATACTCCGAGATATGTAAAGAGCACGACCGGCTATATTATTGAAAATGAGTATACGGGCGGCTCGGGTATTTCGGGCGAAAACGGAGATAAAAACGATGAGCAGAACGGCGACGGCTCGGGCGATGGTTCGGGCGACGGCTCGGGCGACGGCTCGGGCAGCGGCTTGGACGGAATAAACAATGCTGATATTCCGAGCCTCAACCATGACGATCATTACGCGTATATTATAGGCTATCCGGAGGGCGACGTTCAGCCGGAGGGGCAAATAACACGCGCCGAGGTCGCGACAATATTCTTCCGGCTCCTTACCGACGAGTCAAGAGTAAAATACTGGACCCAGGAAAACGAATATACCGACGTTGCATTGGAATATTGGTATAACAACGCCGTTTCCACAATGACAAATGCCGGTATTGTAAAGGGCTACGAGGACGGAAGCTTCGCGCCGGATGCGCCGATAACGCGCGCCGAATTCGCGGCAATCGCGGCGAGATTCGATGCCGGTTTGTATGAGGGCGAGGACAGATTCACAGATATAGCGGGACACTGGGCGAATGAATATATCAACCGCGCGTCGCTGCGCAGCTGGATAAACGGCTACGGAGACGGAACATTTAAGCCCAATCAGCCGATAACGCGCGCGGAGGCTATGACGCTGGTCAATAATGTGCTTGGGCGCAGACCCGAGGGTCCGGACGCGCTTTCGGACGGCATGATCACATGGGTTGATAACAGCGATACGGGCATGTGGTACTATCTTGCGGTTCAGGAGGCGACAAATTCCCATTATTGGGAGGACGCCGGAAACGATTTTGAAAGATGGAACGGCATGCGCGAGGTGCGTGATTGGGAAGCGCTCGAGAAGGAGACTTCAGACTCGATGAGCGCGGGAGCACAGGAAGCGATTTATGGGAAATAAGGATTTTATAAGCTGTCAGCGGTGAATGTCGGTTCGCCGCAGGCGCGGGGTCCGAAGGTTTGGGAGGAATTTAAAATGGATATAACGGAACGGATAAAGGATTTATGTAAAAAACGCGGATGGACCTATTATAAGCTGTCAAACGTAAGCGGGATACCCCATTCATCGCTTAACGCCATGCTCAATCGCGACGGAGACCCATCTATAAAAAATCTTATGAAGATATGCAAGGGGCTGGATATAACGCTTTCGGAATTTTTCTCGGGAATGGAAACGCCCGCCGATGATGTGGAGGAAATAATTTCAATATGGAATTCTCTGGGCAAAGAGGAAAAGCAATTCGCGAAGGTTTATATGTACGGACTGGCATGCAGAGTATCGAAATAATACGGTGATTGAGCAGGGTAAAAAAACGCGCCGCCATTATGGCGGCGCGTTTTTGGCGCGTGTAAAAATATTTCATTAAAAAACAATTTAGCTATGGAAATTCTTTTCGCCATAGTGTATAATCATAGTAATAAAAGGGACGGAAAGGAGAGATAAGCATGGCAAATAAAGTAAAAATACGCGAGGAAACGGTTGTAATTCCCACCTATGAAGCGCTCGCGCCGAATGCGCTGCCGATGTTTTTGGATAAGCGCGTGTATCAGGGAAGCTCGGGACGGGTTTATCCTCATCCGGTTACGGACAAGGTTTCCGATGAGAAAACAGATAAGGAATACAGAGCCGTATTTTTGGAAAACGAATATCTGACGGTAATGATTTTGCCTGAGATAGGCGGACGTATTCAGCGGATATACGATAAGACCAACGGCTACGACGCCGTTTATTATAACGAGGTTATCAAGCCGGCGCTGGTCGGTCTGGCGGGACCGTGGATTTCGGGCGGCATAGAGTTTAACTGGCCGCAGCATCACCGTCCGTCGACATTTGACCCGGTGGATTTCACCATAGACGAAAACGAGGACGGCTCCGCCACGGTATGGTGCGGAGAGGTTGAAAAAATGTATCATACCAAGGGCATGGCGGGCTTCACCCTGAGACCGGGCTGCGCGTATCTGGAAGTACACGGTCAGCTTTATAATCCCACCGACCGCACGCAGACGTTTTTGTGGTGGGCAAACCCGGCGGTCGCGGTGAATGACAACACAAAGTCCGTATTTCCGCCGGACGTTCATGCTGTCATGGATCACGGAAAGAGAGCCGTATCCAAGTTCCCCGTTGCCACAGGAGTATATTATAACATGGATTACAGCGAGGGCGTGGATATTTCGAGATATAAAAATATTCCCGTGCCGACGTCATACATGGCGTATCACAGCGACTATGATTTTATAGGAAACTATGACTACGGCGTTCAGGCGGGACTGCTGCATGTCGCGGAGCACAGGATAGCGCCGGGAAAAAAGCAATGGACATGGGGCAGCGGCGATTTCGGAAAGGCGTGGGACAGGAATCTCACGGATGAGAACGGACCGTATATTGAGCTTATGACGGGCGTGTTCACGGATAATCAGCCGGATTTCACGTTTCTCGCGCCATATGAGGAAAAGACGTTCACGCAGTATTTCATGCCGTATAAGGCGGTCGGCGAGGTCAAAAACGCGACAAAGGACGTGGTTATCAATCTTGAAGCGGACGGCGGGAGGGCTGCGGCGTGGGTATACGTAACAAGCCCGATGGAGGTTACGATATCTCTGAAGGGAGCCATTAACGAATACGTATCGGTCGTGAAGGAGCTGTCTCCGGAAAAGGCGTATAAAATAGAGTCGGAAATTTCCGAGGAAACAATCGGCGATTTAACTCTGAGCGTCAGGGACGCGGACGGAAAAACGCTCGTTTCATATACTCCGGACATAAATGACGATATTATCAAAACCCCGGCTCCGGCGGAGGCGGCTGCCGCGCCGGAGGACATACAATCGCTGGAGGAGCTGTATCTTACGGCGGTCCACCTGGAGCAGTACCGTCACGCGACGTATTCTCCGGAGCCGTATTATACAGAAGGATTACGCCGCGACCCGACCGATATGCGTCTTAATAACGGCTACGGGAAATTTCTGTATCACAACGCGCGGTTTGACGAGGCGGAGGAGCATTTTCGCGCGGCGATAAAAAAATCGACATGGAAAAACCCGAATCCGTATAACTGCGAGCCTTATTATAATCTCGGGCTTGTGCTCAAGAAAACCGCCCGGTATTCCGAAGCGTTCGACGCGTTTTACAAGGCGTCGTGGGACGCGAACATGAAGGACAGGGCGTATTATCAGCTCGCGTGCATGTGCGCGGGCGCGGAGGAGCTGGACGAGGCGCTTCGGTTCGCGGAGATGTCGCTGTCGCGCGGCACGCGCAATTTAAAGGCGCGCAATTTAAAAACGACGCTGCTGCGGCTTATGGGACGGACGGAGGACGCGGAGCGCACGGCTTATGAAACCGTGCTCATAGACCCGCTCGACTTCGGCTCGCGCTACGAGCTGTACAGGCTGACGGACGATTTTATGATATTAAACGAGCTTACGACGATTATGCGCGGGGATGTGCAGAATTATATAGAGCTGTCGCTCAATTACTACGAATTCGGATTATTCGAGGAGGCGGCTAAGGTCCTCGCGATAATTTCGGAATCGGATAATCCGCTGCTCAATTATTACATAGCGTTCTATTCCAACAGCGAGGAAAACCTTGAGATTGCGGCGGCGGGCGATGTTTCGATGTGCTTCCCGAACCGTCTCGAGGAAATAAGGATACTGAGCTACGCTTCCGAGCACAACCCCGGCGACGCGAACGCGCCGTATCTGCTGGGCTGCCTGTATTACGACAAGGGCCTGACGGACAAGGCTGTCTCATGCTGGGAAACGTCCGTAAAGCTGCTCGAGGAGCGGGGCGGGAACAGCGCCGCGGCGCACCGCAATCTTGCGATTGCGTATTACAACCGTCTCGGTGCCGCCGACACGGCTATGTCGCATATGATGAAGGCGGCGCGCAAAGCCCCCGGCGACGCGCGCATATACTACGAATACGATTTGCTCAAAAAGCGCATGAACGAGAATCCGAAAAAACGGCTGCGCGACATGGCTGACAATCATGAAATCGTGGAGCAGCGCGACGATATGTATGTGGAGTTCATGACGCTGCTGAACTTAGAGCGCCATTTTGACATGTCGTACAAGGGTATGCGCATACGCCGGTTCCATCCGTGGGAGGGAGGCGAAGGCAGGATCACGGCGCAGTACCGGCGCGCGAACATCGGACTTGCGGAGGAATGCCGCGCAAAGCAGGATTACGAGGGCGCGATAGGCTATCTTCTCGACGCGCTCGTATACCCGGAAAATCTGGGCGAAGGCAAGCTTGCGACCGCGCGCGACAATGACGTGTATTATCATTTGGGGCTCGCGTACAGGGACATTGACCTTATCATGTCAAACAAATATTTTGAGCTTGCGTCGCGGGGCGCGGACGATTTGACCGCGGCGGCGTATTATAACGACACGCCTCCGCAAATGTACTTTTTCCGCGCGATGGCGCACCGCCGCCTGGGGCATGACAAGACGGCGGCGGGCATGTTTAACCGCCTTATAGACTACGGCGAGCAGCATATTGACGATGAGATGAAGATAGATTATTTCGCCGTGTCGCTTCCGGATTTCGAGGTATTCGACGCGGATATGAACGCGAAAAACCGCGCCCACTGCGCGTATATGGCGGCGCTCGGCTATTACGGCAAGGGCGATTACGAAAAAGCGGAAAAATATATAGCCGTCGGGCTTGATGCGGACGCGGCTCACCAGGGGCTGACGGATTTGGAATACGAAACGCGCATTCGTTCAAAAAAAATTGTGTAAATTGCAAAAAAAGTCTGTACAAATATAAAAAAATATGTTACAATTAACATATTCTATGATTTATTTTAATCAAAAAAAGAGGGAGGAGATTAAAAGATGAAAAGTTCTAAGAAATTTTTAGCGCTGGTAACCGCGCTGTCAATTTCTGCGAGTACCTTCATCGGAGCGGTTCCGGCTCTTGCCGATAATGAACCGGTAGACCTGCTCGATGGAGGAAACTATTCCGTCAGTGTCACAAAGACGGACGGTACGGATTCTACTCACTTTCATGTGAGCGCTTCGAAGAATGACAATCTTGACGAAGTGGAAGACACATGGAATCCGTTGCTTATTTTTGCCGAATTCGATTCGGCAGGCAGACTTATGGACGCGTCTGTGTTCGACGCGGGAAGAGTTCTGCCCAAGGAGGGCGCTCTTCAAAATATTGAGTTTAACAAAACGTTATATGCGGGCAGTACATATAGAATGTATCTCTGGGACGGCATGAAGCCCGTTATAAAGCCGTTGGAGTATAGCGGCACGGTTGCTCCGCCCTCTCCGAGCGTAACGGGAGCGCCCGAGGAAACGGGAGCGCCCGAGGAAACGGGAGCGCCTGAGGAAACGGGAGCGCCCGAGGAAACGGGAGCGCCTGAGGAAACGGGAGAGCCCGAGGCAACGACCTCCCCGGCAGCGACGGGAGAGCCCGAAGAGACGACGGTGCCGACCATAAATCCCGAGGATATAATTTATTCGCAGGATTATGAGAGCGTTGAGAATACCGCCGCCTTAAAGACTATGTGGGCGTCGACATCTTATGAGGACGGAATAACCTTAGGCACAAATAATACGAAATACGCGCAGTATACATGCGGAGACAACAACAGCAGAAGCGCGCATACCGAATTCGGAGAGCTTACGCTTCCCGACCAGTATGTTGTGGAGTTTGATTACGCATACAAGGCGAGCAATCAGGACGGTTCTCAGCTTGCGTTTCTGACAGGCGCCGCGCCGGGAGGAAGCAGTGCCAACGCTGCGGTAAATACCAATTATATATTCAGTCTTAACACTATAACTACTACGACCAATGCCACAATGAACGGTATTTCGTCGGCAACGGTAACAGTTCCGGCGGAAAAATGGTGCCATTACACTGTTTATGTTGATAAAACGCAGCTGCTCTCAACAGTTACCATAACGCAGAGCGGTCAGGCTGCGCCGATCCTCGATAAGAAGGTGGTTCCGGTAAGAGGCGCCGCGGATGTAAAGGGAATATTTGCATATTCGGGTCGTAAAAACAGCGTTCATAGTATAGATAACATTATGATACGCAAAACCAACGAAAATGACGTATTTGGCGAAGTGCTTGAAGACGAGCCGGTTAACGATATAGTATTTTCATCGCCGATTAATAAGAAAATTAATCAGCCCGAAGACTTTGAATCAACCCCGGTAACGGTAAAGGCTAACGGTATTTACGGACATGATGTTACCGACAAGGTTGATTTTGAATGGACTAAGTTCGGTCTTGTCGGAGAGGACGGATATATTTCCCTCACAAAGGACAGACCGACGGACGCGCTCAACACATTCGCCGGTAAAATGCCCGATGCCGACGGAGCCACAGGCGCGAGCTCCGGATACTTTAACGTAAGAAACGGAGTTTCGAACTGGTTCGGTGAGATTCGCGTAAAGGGAACATATAAAAAGAACGGAAACGATTTCGAACAGGAAATCAGAACGCCGTTCGCCGTAATAGGCGCGAGCGGCGAAGCTGTTAACATTGCTCCCGAGCAGGGATATCCTGATACAATGAATGATTATATGGACTGCGTTGTAGGATATCAGGCTGCGAACGGAGGTCAGGACCTGGTTCTTGGCAAGTGGGCGTCCGAGGGCTCTAACGGCTTGAGATCCCTTACGCTCGAGCAGGACGAGGACGGAACGAAATATTTGCGTATGGCGTCCAACGGCGGAGGCGGTACAACAGTCGGTCAGTATAGTCTTGGCGATCAGCCCGAGCAGTATATCGTTGATACCACAATAAGAACAAACGGCGGCACGATCGGACATTACGTAAAATCGCCCAACAATACCGACTCGAAGGCGTCATGGACAGCTAAGCTTGCCGGAGACACGCTGACATTTAACAATACGACGGTGACTCTTTCCGGCGTCGGCGAAGACAAATGGGTAAGACTCGTTATTTCCGCCGATGAAAGCACAAACAAGGCGTGGGTAAAGGCTTATAATTCCTCGGGAGTAAAAATAGGCGAAACAGACGGGTCGGTTGATCTGCTGGCGGGCTACAACGAAAACGCGCAGGCGCTTATCGCGCTGTATGACGCCTTCCCGTTTGACGTTGCAAGCTTTAAAGTATATTATCCGACTGAAAAGAATATAACCGTCACAGCGCCGGAAACGGTTTCTGTTCCGGAGACGGCAAGTACAACAGAGGAAATTACGGCGCAGCTGTTTGACGTGGATGACAATGAAATGACCGGAAAGCTGACATGGACCGTGGAGGACGCGCCCGAAGATGTGGAAATCACACCTTCTGCGGATGGTCAGACGGCAAATCTGAAGGTACCGTCAACGGCGTCCGCCGGAACGATTACGGTAACGGCGTCATACGGCTCGGCAAGAGCGTCTAAGGAAATATTCCTGTCAACATCAGGAAACACGCTTGCCTTCCAGCAATCGACAGCAAGCGTTACAATACCGTTTGCGGAAGAGGTTGTAACGGATGAATTTAAGGCTGCCGCTAAGAATAAGGACGGCGCGGATATTGCGGGCGCTGAAATAACCTATTCGCTGGTAGACAGCAACGATGAGCCGATCGATAACGAGAACATTACCTTCGACCAGTCATCGCATAAGATAACGGTTAAGGCAGGAGCTCCGTCGAAGATCGTTTACGTAAAAGCTACCACTACGGTTGAAGGTACAGACAGTGAACAGGAAACGCTTACCGCAAAGGCAAAGGTAAATATTCACGGATTATCCTTCCAGTTCGGCTCCGATGATCCTTATGAGGCTTCGGGAATGACAAAGGTTGGAAAGGCGGATGCGTATACCGACAAGATCGGATACGGCTTCAAGGATCCCAGTATGCTTACGGAAAATGCGGCGAATGTTTCCGCGACTGAAGCGTATACATTTAAGGTTGCCGTTCCGAAAGGAAATTATCAGGTAACGGTTAAGACGAGCGCGGCGTCTGTAACGTCCGAGGTTATTGAGGAAGTTAAGGCGTCTACGGGAATTTCCAAGAATCCGGCAGCTCAATTTAACGTAGCTGTGGCGGACGGCATACTTGATTTGACGTTCCCGCAGGTTTTGACGGCGGAAGGAAAACCGGCCGGGACTGAGACAACGCTTACGAGCATTGAGATCAAGCAGGCGCCGGCAAAGAGCAATCATGAGGATAATCCCGACATATATGCAATCGGTGATTCTACGACGAACAATGCGGCGGACGGCGCGCAGTCGTGGGGCAATTATGCTTCTACGGTGAGTGCTCCCGAAGGATTTAACACCTTCTATAATCATGGTATGGCGGGACGCGATTCCGTAAGCTATTATAATCAGGGCAGAATTGAAAATGTACTGCTTGCGGTTTGCCCGGGCGACTATGTAACCGTTAATATGGGTATCAACTCCAAGGAGACGAACGAAGGCGTTTCATATCGCACAATAATGCAGGAGTATTGTGTTCAGGCTATCATGGATAGAGGCGGAATTCCGATAATAGTAACGCATACGCCTCAGGGACCTGTAGGCAAAGGCGAAGGCAACTATAAGCCGGGAGCGGAAGCCGGTTCAAGATTTGTCTGCAACAGAGGCGGCGACCAGCAGAACGATACACTCAGATTGATTGCTAAAGAGAAAAATCTGAATATTATCGAGCTTGGATATGAGGCGGATAAATTCTTCAATGAGATAGACAGCAAGGGAATCGCGGCGTACAACAGTGAGCATGGTACAGACTATGATGCAAGCTTGACTCCTATCGCGCTTGTTCAGAGCTGGTATGTAGACCATAACCACTATAAGGCTCCTCTCGCAAAGTGGACTACAGAGTACATCTATAAGTGCCTTGGAGAAATCAAGAACGGCAGCCAAGATTATCTCTGGTCTGCGGATGAGCATATGCCCGAATAATCGGTTGATGAAATTTTAATCGGTCAATAATAAAAAAAACAGGCGGGGCGAAAGCCCTGCTTGTTTTTGTCTTGACAAACCCGGGCGCGGGCTGTATAATATCCGCGAGGTGACACCATGAGTGTAATATATAAATTTTTTGATGCGGCAATCCGCGCGGTTGGCGCAAAGCATTTTTACGATATGCCCGAGGAGGAATTCCTCGATTTTCTGCGGAAAACGCAGCACCCGCGGGATTTGCCGGAGAACTTTTACCGCGAATTCGACACGGAGCGGTCCGAATTCCTCGGCAGACCGGTTTTTTATATAAAGCCGCGGGGAGAAAAGCCCGATAAAACCGTCTTTTTCCTTCACGGCGGCGGCGGTCTGTTCGCGCCGACAAGGCTCCATTATAAAATGGCGGCGAATATCGTAAAGCGCGCGGGAACGGAGCTCATTTTTCCGCTTTATCCGCTCGCGCCCGCGTCCGACGCCCGTTACAGCGCGCAATGGGCTGTAAAGCTTTACGAGCGATCCGTTCCCGGGCGCGGCGAAAAAAATATCACCGTCATCGGCGACAGCGCGGGCGCGCTTTTAGCCGCGAGGATAATCAGTCTCACCGACAGTAAGCCTCGCGGCGCTGTGCTTATTTCGCCCGTTACCGGCGTGGATAAACAGGACGACGAGTCGAGGGAGGCGCGGCGCGGCGACGTGATTTTGTCCGAGCGCGTGATAGATATCGTCGGCAAATACTGGGGCAGGGGGATCCCCCTCGACAGCCCCGATATCAACGCCGAATATATCGACTATACCGGATTCCCGCCCGTTGTGCTCTATTACGGCACAAACGAAATGTTCGCGCCGCATATGGACGCCCTCGCCGCCAATATAAGAAAATCGGCGCCCGTCGAGATCCACCGGGGCGAGGGCATGTGCCACGACTGGGCTGTTTCGTCCGCGTTCCCCGAGGGCAGGCGCGCGCTGATTAGAATATGCAATTTCGCGCGCGGAAAAAATTAAAATAATTGTTGCTATTCCGCGCGGTTTGCGTTATAATGGAAAAAGAAACATGTAAAGTAAGGAAAATGCATTATGAAAATATATAACACGATGACGCGCAAAAAGGAGGAGCTTGTCCCCGTGCATGAGGGCGAGGTCAGAATATACGCGTGCGGTCCGACGGTATATGATTATATCCATATCGGCAACGCGCGTCCGGCGATAGTGTTCGACACGCTCCGCCGATACCTTGAGTTTGCGGGGTACAAGGTGAGCTTTGTGCAGAATTTCACCGATGTGGACGATAAAATGATTAACCGCGCCAACGCCGAGGGCATTACCGTTAAGGAGCTCGGAGAGCGCTTTATGGCGGAATATTTCGACGACGCCGCCGCGCTCGGCATACGCCCCGCGACAATTCATCCGAAGGCGACGGATAATATCGGCGCGATTATAGATTTGGTAAAGGCACTCGAGGATAAGGGATACGCGTATAATGTGGATGGAAATGTGTATTTTGAGACAAAAAAATTCCGTGAATACGGCAAGCTGTCAAAGCAGCCGCTCGAGGATCTGGAGGCGGGCGCGAGGATAGAGGTCGGCGAGGAAAAACGCGATCCCGTGGATTTCGCGCTGTGGAAAAAGCAGAAGCCCGGCGAGCCCGCGTGGAAAAGCCCGTGGGGCATGGGACGCCCCGGATGGCATATCGAATGCTCGGCAATGGCGAAAAAATATCTCGGCGACACGATTGATATCCACGCCGGAGGCGGGGATTTGATTTTCCCGCACCATGAGAATGAGATTGCTCAGTCGGAATGCGCCAACGGCTGCGCGTTCGCGAAATATTGGATGCATAACGGATATATAAACCTCGACGGCAAAAAAATGAGCAAGTCGCTCGGTAATTTCTTTACCGTCCGCGATATACGGAAAAAATATGACGGCGAGATCATAAGATTTTTTATGCTGTCGGCGCATTACAGAAGTCCGGTCAATTTTTCCGATGAGCTCATGGAGCAGGCAAAATCGGCTGTCGAGCGCGTATATACGTGCATAGATAATCTTGAGTTTCTGCTCGGCAGCGCGGCTGACAGGGCTATGAACGAAAAGGAAAGCTCTCTCTCTAAAAGGCTTGACGGATACCGTGAAAAATTTATTGCGGCGATGGAGGATGATTTGAATACCGCCGACGCTGTCGCGGCGATTTTCGATATCGTTTACGCCGCGAATACAGAGCTGTCCGACGGGGGAGACAATTCAAAGGAAATCGTTGAAAAGGCGCTCGGACTGATAAGAGAATTGGGCGGAGTTTTGGGATTGTTCCGGAAGGAAGCGGACAAATCGCTCGACGCCGAAATAGAGAAGCTTATCGAGCGCCGGGCGCGGGCGCGCGCTGAGAAAAACTGGGCGGAAGCCGACGCGATACGCGATAAATTAAAGGAAATGAACATAGCTCTCAAGGATACGCCGACGGGCGTAAAATGGAGCTATATTAAATAATCAGATCAGGGACTGCCATATGGAATTTAACATATCGCTGAATCAGATAGCGCCGCTCTCGCTTGCATATGTGGGCGACGCGGTGTATGAAATATACGTCAGGACGCGCCTCGTCGAAGAACATCCGACGATGCCCGCGCATAAGCTGCATGTGCGCTCGATAGAATATGTAAAGGCATCGGCGCAGTCGCGCAGCATAATCGCCATACTGGATATGCTGACGGATGACGAAACAGCCGTTTTTAAACGGGGACGCAATGCGAAATCGCCGACCGTGCCGAAAAATGCGGACGTGCGCGATTATAGGCGAGCGACGGGGTTTGAGACACTGATAGGTTATTTATACCTTTCCGGCGAATCGGACAGGCTTCGGGAGATAATGACGGCTGCCTATGAGCATGCGGCTGACAATGTAAAAAATGCGTAAAGCAAAATAAATAAACGGAGGAATACACAATGGATGCAAAAAGAATAACAGAGTTATCCATTATAGCAAACAAGGTGCGAAAACACGCTTTGACCGGCGTGTACAGCGCCCAGTCGGGACATCCCGGCGGTTCGCTTTCAATCGCGGATGTTTTGACATATCTCTATTTTGAGGTGCTGAACATCGACCCTAAGAATCCTGACATGGAGGGGCGTGACCGATTCGTTCTGTCAAAGGGTCATACAGCTCCGGCGCTCTACGGAACGCTTGCCGAACGCGGATTTTTCGACCCGTCGGAAATGAAGAATCTGCGTAAATTCGGGAGCTTTTTACAGGGACATCCCGTTCTCGGCAAGGTACCGGGCGTGGAAATGTCAACGGGCTCGCTCGGTCAGGGCGTGTGCGTCGCGGGCGGAATGGCTCTTGCGGCGAAGCTTGACAATAAGGATTACAGAGTATATTCAATCTTAGGCGACGGCGAGCTTGAAGAGGGTCAGGTCTGGGAGCAGGCGATGTTCGCGCCGCATTACAAGCTTGACAATTTTACGATTTTTATCGACAACAACGGCTTGCAGATCGACGGCGATATAACGAAGGTTATGAACCCGACGCCGATAGATAAAAAATTCGAGGCATTCGGCTGGCATGTGATAAAGTGCAACGCGCATGATTTCAATGAGCTTGAAGCGGCGGTAAACGAGGCGAAGGCAACAAAGGGCAAGCCGACGGCGGTTATAATGCAGTCGGTAAAGGGTAAAAACGTATCGTTTATGGAAAATAATCCCGCATGGCACGGCGCGGCTCCCAAGGAGGACGACTATAACAGGGCGATCGCCGAGCTTGACGAACAAATTGCAGGATTGGAGGCGATGCTATAATGGCAAAACAGGCTACAAGAGCGTCCTATGGTCAGGCGCTTGTCAAATACGGTATACCAAATAAAAACGTCGTGGTGCTTGACGCGGATCTGTCAAAGTCAACCATGACGACGAAATTCAAGGAGGCGTGTCCCGAGAGATTTATCAATATGGGCATAGCCGAGGCGGATATGATGTGCGTTGCGGCGGGGCTTGCCGCATGCGGCAAGATCGCGTTCGCGTCGTCGTTTGCGATGTTCGCGGCAGGACGCGCGTTTGAACAGATAAGAAACTCAATCGGATATCCGCATTTAAACGTGAAGATAGGAGCGACACACGCGGGAATTTCCGTAGGCGAGGACGGCGCGTCGCATCAGTGTCTCGAGGACATAGCGCTCATGCGCACGATCCCCGGCATGACGATTATAAATCCGGCTGACGATATCGAAGCGCAGCTTGCGGTGAAGGCGGCAATGGAGATGGACGGTCCCGTTTATATGCGGTTCGGAAGGCTTGCGGTCGAAGACGTAAATCCGGAGGATTACAAATTCGAGCTTGGAAAGGGCGTTCAATTAAAAGACGGCACGGACGTCACGCTTATCGCAACGGGATTGCTCGTGCAGGAATCGTTAAAGGCGGCTCAAATGCTTGCGGACGAGGGTATAAGCGCGAGAGTGATTAATATCCATACGATCAAGCCGATCGACGAGGAGATAATCATCAAAGCGGCAAAGGAAACGGGCGCGATTGTGACAGCCGAGGAGCATTACGTGATGGGCGGCTTGGGCAGCGCGGTAAGCGAGGTCGTATGTCAGAACGCGCCGTGTCCGGTAAAGATTATCGGCACGGAGGATTTCGGTCAGTCGGGCAAGCCTGCCGAGCTTTTCGAGGCTTACGGACTGACGGTGGAAAATATAGTTAAACAGGCAAAAACGGTCATTGCCCGCAAATAGAAGGTAAGGTGTAAAAGATGAAAAAGATATTGTTTGTTCTGGCTTCACTGACATGCACCATAATTTTATGCTCATGCGGCAAAGCGGGCGGTTTGTTCAGCAAAGCGACGCCGACGCCGATTCCCGTGGTTGACCCGTCCGCGATTATCACCGCGGAGGATGTAGCCGCGGCGACGGGCTATACTCCGGTTTTAGACGGCGGGGCGGTAAAATATGAGGGTAACACCGCGACTGCTTTTTACAGGAGCGAGCCCGTGGGACAGGACCCGGTGGAGATAAGCGTTCAGCAGTATAATGAGCAGACACCGGTCGAAAATGTATGGTTCGATTACGATACCAACCGCGCGTACAGAAGCAGCGCTGAGGAGATTGCGGATCTGGGCGAGACGGCATTTATCGCGTTCCCGTCCATAAACATCTATGACAGAGGCTGTTATATATGTATTACAGCCGGTTCCGGATCTGATGATAATCAGAGGAACCTTCTGCTGAATCTTGCCAATATTGCTGTGCCGAGGCTTGAGGAGATCATGCCTCCGGTGGAGCAGGAGGATATAAGCGTGGAGCAGAAATAATATTTCCACTCGGTTTTAAATGCCGGAGCGGAGGGAATATAAAAAATAACGGCGGATTTGTTTAACACAGATCCGCCGTTTAAGCTTGATATCATATCTCAAGCATCAGGCATTCATACGGATGCAGTTTTATTTTTTCTCCTTTATACGATGCCTCGCTTTCACTGTCGGAAAAATTCATAATAAACAGCTTATCACCGCGCCGCGTTACCGATATGCCGTCGTCAAAGCCTTCAAGCAGCGGCGCGATCCCGCGCTCGGAAAGGATGTCGGCATAAAGCTTTTTCAGATATTCGCCGTCGGTTTTCGCCGCTATGTAATATGCGCATCCCTTCCCGTAGGAATGGCGTGTGACCGCCGGACAGCCGGCGTAAAAATCCTTTTTATAGGTTCCGAGTATCTCGGTATCGCTGTCGGGATGTATGATTTCGCAGTAATCCGAAACGGCGTATTCCTTCCCTCCGGCTGCAATGGCATTGCTGTCGTAAATGCTGTCGATTTCCTCGTTCCATATTCCGAACACATCCATCAGTCCGCCGGGAAGCCCTCCCATATGGCAGAGATCGTGCTCGTCCGCGTAGGACGTCAGATATGTCGCGGCAAAAATGCCTCCGCCGCGAATAAAACCGCGGATTTTTTCAATTGTCTGATCCGAGGTCATATACAGCATAGGCGCGGCTATAACCTTGTAACGGGAGAAATCCGCGTTTTTGCCGATTACGTCCACATTTATTCCGAACCGCTTCATAGACGCGTAATGCTCCATGCATATTTCGCGGTAATTGCGGTTTTCCTTAAGCCCCCATAAATCATTTACAGCCCATACGTTTTCAAAATCGTACAGAACGGCTGCGTCCGATGCGGTGTAGCTGCCTTTGATTTCGGGATGCTTTGCAAGAAGCTCGCCGAGAGCGGCGACCTCGCGGAAAACGCGCGTGTCGCTTCTGCCGGAATGTCCTATTACAGCCCCGTGGAACTTTTCGCTTGCGCCGCGGCTTTTGCGTATTTGGAAATACATAACCCCGTCGGAGCCGTGGGCGATCGCCTGCATCGACGAGAGAGTATTGAGCCCGGGAGCCTTCAGCTTATTTACACTGTGCCAGTTGACAAGCGACGGGGTGCTTTCAATCATCAAAAACGGCTGTTGCTTCATGCTTCGGAACATATCGTGCATGAAGGAGGTTCTCAGCGCCGTATCAATCAGAGCCGAGGCGCTGTCGTGCCATTGGGGGTAATTATCCCATGTTACCATATCGACATTTTCTGCGAGCTTGCCGTAATCAAGAAATTCATAATCCATCATGTTCGCCGTTACGGGCAGATCGGAATATTTCCTTACAGCCGCGACCTCGCTGTTGTAAAAATCTATCGTCATATCGCTCGTAAAGCGTATCCAGTCGAGATTATGTCCGTGGACTATATTTTCGCCTATTGTGGACGGTGATTCGATTTGCGACCAGTCGGTATAGATATGGCTCCAGAAGGTCGTCCACCATGCGTGATTTAACTCGTCCAGATTATTGTGATACTTGATTTTCAGCCATTCGCGGAATTTTTCCTGACAGCGCTCGCAGTGGCAGTCTCCGTTCATTTCATTTGATATGTGCCACATAACAACCGCCGGATGTCTGCCGTAGCGCTTGGCGAGCTCGCTGTCGATACGCGCGGTTTTCGCCCGGTAGACGGGTGATGTCAGACAATGATTGTGGCGTCTGCCGAAAAGCTGCTTTGTTCTGTCCTCGCGTACCCGAAGAACCTCCGGGTATTTCTGCGCGAGCCACGGCGGTCTCGCTCCGGACGGCGTGGCAAGAATTACGTGTATTCCGTTAGCCCATAGCTTGTCTATGATGTTGTCGAGCCATGAGAAATCGAAAACGCCCTCCTCGCGCTCAAGCATTGACCAGGAAAAAACGCCGAGAGTAACGCAGTTTATATGCGCCTCTTTCATCATGCGTAGATCCTCGTCCCATATACCCTCGTAATCGATCCATTGCTCGGGGTTGTAATCACCGCCGTAGCATAGGTTTTCCATTTCAAATATGTTCATTTCCCTGCATTCCTTTTTATTAAGTGTGACAATTTAAAGCTGTTCTATATATTCCTCCGCGAGCCTTATCGCGTTTTCAACGGTCTCCTTTGCCGGACCGCCGATAACGCGGCGGTCATTTACGCAGGCAGCCATGCTTATCGCGTCGTAGATATCCTCCTCTATGATATCCGAGAAGGTTTTAAATTCGTCTATGGTGAATTCGTCCAGATTCTTTTCGTTCAGGACTGCATATGCTACCATTTTACCGATTACCGCGTGCGCCTCGCGGAAGGGGAGCCCTTTCTTTACAAGATAGTCCGCGGCGTCGGTCGCGTTTGTGAACCCGCCCTTTGAACCGCGGAGCATATTGTCTTTTTTGACCGTCATAGATGCAAGCATATCGCATAATACCGGCAGACAAAGCTTAACCGTGTCCACGCTGTCAAAAATCGGCTCCTTATCCTCCTGCATATCCTTATTGTATGCAAGAGGAAGCCCCTTCATCGTTGTAAGAAGTCCCATGAGATGACCGTACACGCGTCCCGTCTTTCCGCGTATAAGCTCCGCTACGTCAGGATTCTTTTTCTGCGGCATAATAGACGAGCCGGTCGAGAAGGCGTCGTCCATTTCCACAAATGAAAATTCGTGGCTCGACCACAAAATCAGCTCCTCCGAAAAACGGCTCAAATGCATCATAAGAATGGACAGACACGACGCGAGCTCTATTACAAAATCACGGTCGGAAACACCGTCAAGAGAATTCAGCGTAACAGAGGCAAAGCCCAGCTCCCGTGCGACAAATTCACGGTCGAGCGGGTACGTTGTCCCGGCGAGAGCGCCGGAGCCGAGAGGCATAACGTTCATGCGCTTTTTGCAGTCGTCAAGACGCGATAAATCACGCTTGAGCATCTCAAAATATGCCATAAGATGATGCGCGAACGTTACGGGCTGAGCCTTCTGCAAATGCGTATATCCCGGCATAATGGTTTCGACATGCTCCTTTGACAGCGCCGTAAGCGTTTTAAGAGCGCGTATGAGCATGCCGCGGATTTGGTCGATCTCATCCATGAGATACATGCGTATGTCGAGCGCCACCTGGTCATTGCGGCTCCTGCCGGTATGAAGGCGCTTGCCCGCGTCGCCTATGCGGTCGGTCAGTATTTTTTCGATATTCATGTGAATATCTTCCGCGTCAACTAAAAATTCTATTTTTCCGTTTTCTATATCCGAAGCTATATTGTCGAGCTCCGTTACTATTTTCTCCGCGTCCTCAGCCGGAATGATACCCTGCCTGCCGAGCATTTTCGCGTGAGCCTTTGAGCCTTCTATGTCCTGCTTATACATACGCTTGTCAAAGCGTATGGATGAGTTGAAATCGTCAACCTTTTTATCGGTGCTTTTGGAAAAGCGCCCGCTCCACAATTTTGCCATAATATGCCTCCGTAATTTATATTCGTATGATATTATACAATAAACGGTCGGGAATGTAAACAATTTCGGGAAAAATAAATCGGGGAATTTGGGAAATTATTTTGAAAAATCAGATTGAAAAACACCGCGCCGTGTGGTAAAATGATGTTACCGGATTTTACTCGTTTTCTTTGCGGAATGAACGGGCTGTTTTTAGCGGAGGA
Source organism: uncultured Clostridia bacterium (assembly GCA_947626135.1). Classification (GTDB taxonomy): domain Bacteria; phylum Bacillota; class Clostridia; order UBA1381; family UBA1381; genus 12844. The sequence continues at coordinate 106,647 of CANQQZ010000002.1, read as the reverse complement.
AAAGAGGATTTTTTTAACAAAGGAGGCGGATATATAATGCCGATAGGTACAGCTAAAGCCGTGCTTATGGACGAGCAGGACGCCAAGCGGGCGGTAACGCGCATGGCGTATGAGATTCTCGAGCGCAGCAGAGGCGCCGGTAATACCGTTATTATAGGTATCCAGAAAAAGGGCGCGGAGCTTGCGCGGACGATTATAAAACGAATATATGATATTGAGGGTGTGACGCTTCCCGCGGGAAGTCTTGATATAACCTTCTACCGCGATGATTTGACCAGGCTTGCGGAGCATCCGATAGTTCGCGGAACGGATATTCCTTTTGCGATAGAGGATAAGAACATTGTACTGGTGGACGATGTGATTTACTCGGGCAGGACGATACGCGCCGCCATAGAGTCAATTTTTGACATGGGGCGACCGCAGAGAATACAGCTTGCGGTACTGGTGGACCGCGGCGGACGGGAGCTGCCGATCCAGCCGGATTTTACGGGAATGTACGCTCCGGCGTCCGGAGCCGAATATATAAACGCCGATTTGGACGAAAACGGCGAGCTTAAAAGGGTAACTATTCACGACAGGGAGGTGCGGCAATGAAACGGGATCTGCTCGGACTCAAAGGGATGAGCGCGGAGGAAATAAAAAACATACTCGATACGGCAAAAACAATGAAAATGGTAGTCAGCCAGCCGAATAAAAAAACACAGCATTTGCAGGGGCGCACCGTCGTAAATCTGTTTTATGAAAACAGCACGAGAACAAGATTATCGTTTGAGCTCGCGGCGAAATACATGAGCGCGAACGCCGCAAATATAACCGCGTCGGGCTCGTCGGTACAAAAGGGCGAATCGCTTATAGATACGGCTCAGACAATTAATATGATGGGTACCGATATTCTTGTTATGCGCCACAGCATGAGCGGCGCGCCGGGAGTTATAGCGCCGTTGATATCCGCTTCCGTAATAAATGCCGGCGACGGCATGAACGAGCATCCGACGCAAGCGCTGCTGGACATGCTTACGATGTATGAGAAGCTCGGAAGCTTCGAGAATTTTAAGGGATTGAAGGTCGCTATAATCGGCGACGTATACCACAGCCGCGTTGTCAGGTCCAATATATACGGACTCCGGGCGTTGGGCGCGGAGGTGGCTGTCGCGGGACCGGCGACGCTTATGCCGCCGCAGATAGAAAAAATGGGCGTCGCGGCATATACAGATGTTCGCGAAGCCGTCAGGGACGCTGATATAGTAATGGGGCTGCGCATACAGCTTGAACGTCAGAAAAAGGGCTTGTTCCCGAGCGTAAGGGAATATCATAAATATTTCGGAATAGACGAGGAAAAATTAAAGCTCGCAAAACCCGGAGCGCTTTTGATGCATCCGGGACCGGTAAACCGCGGCGTGGAATTATCCTCATCGGTCATCGACGGTCCTCAAAGCGTGATAAACGAGCAGGTTAAATCGGGAGTGGCTGTGCGTATGGCTGTCATGTATCTGTTGTCGCGCGGCGGATTTAACAGATAGTATGCCCGCGGTGAAACCAGCCGGCATTTGCTTCCGGCAAGACGCGGGATTACTAATCCCGCTCCGGTACCTGAGGCTTGCCGGGTACGCTTGTGAAAAACAGAAGGGGTGATAAAATGAAAATATTAATTAAAAACGGACATATAATAGACCCTGCCAACGGCGTCGATAAAACCGCGGATCTGCTTGTTGAAGGAAGCAAAATCGCGGAGCTTGCGGAAAATATAACGAGTTCGGCTGACGTTGTAATAGACGCGTCGGGAGAATGCGTGACGCCGGGGCTTGTGGATATGCATGTGCATCTGCGCGATCCGGGTCTGGAATACAAGGAGGATATCATAACCGGCACAAAGGCGGCGGTTATGGGGGGCGTAACCTCGGTAGCATGTATGCCGAATACATCTCCGGTATGCGACAGCGAAGCGGTCGTGAGATATATAATCGAAAAGGCGGCGAACGAGGGGTTTGCAAACGTTTATCCCGTCGGAGCGATCTCCAAGGGTATGGCGGGCAAAGAGCTGTCGGAAATGGGCGGCTTAAAGGATGCGGGAGCCGTAGCCGTATCAGACGACGGAAAGCCCGTATCGGAGCCGATTTTAATGAAGCACGCTCTGCAATACGCTCAGATGTTCGGCTTGCCGGTAATATCTCATTGCGAGGATTTGTCGCTTGCGGACGGCGGAGATATGAACGAGGGCTTAGTATCGACATACCTCGGACTGCGGGGCATAACGCGCGCGGCGGAGGAGGTCCAGGCGGCGCGTGATATATTGATTGCCGAGGCTGTGGACGCGCCGGTGCATATAGCTCACGTAAGCACGCGCGGAACGGTGGATTTGGTTCGTCAGGCGAAAAAGCGCGGCGTTAAGGTTACATGCGAAACCGCGCCGCATTATTTCACGCTTACGGAAAAGGCTGTCGAGGGATTTGACACGAACGCAAAAATGAATCCTCCGCTTCGCACCGAGGATGACGTTGCGGCAATCAAAGAGGGACTGAAGGACGGCACGATAGACGCTATTATAACGGACCATGCACCTCATCATATAGACGAGAAGCGCTGCGAGTTCGCGCTTGCCCTAAACGGCATAATCGGACTTGAAACGTCGCTCGGACTGGGCTTAACGTATCTTGTAAGGGAAAATGTGCTCACAATTAACGAGCTTATTTCGCTTATGAGCGAAAAACCCGCGAAAATACTGAACATTCCGAAGGGTACGCTGTCTGTGGGAGCGGATGCGGATATTACGATTTTTGATCCCGGTAAGGAATGGACAGTTGACGTTAATAAATTCAAGTCAAAAAGCAAAAATTCACCATATGACGGATGGAAGCTTTACGGCAAGCCGGAATACGTGATTGTCGGCGGAAAAATAAGAGTGAAAAACGGAGAATTGGAGGAAAGATAAATGTCGGTTGATCTGCTTGTAAAAAAAATAAAGGAGAAGGGGAATCCGTCGGTTGCGGGACTGGATCCCAAGCTTGATTATGTTCCGTCGTATATTCGCGAAAAGGCGTATGCCGGGCACGGCAAAAATCTGAACGGCGCGGCGGCGGCGATTTGGGAGTTTAACAAGGGGCTTATCGACGCGCTGTGCGATGTGGTCCCGGCGGTGAAGCCGCAGTCCGCTTTTTATGAAATGTACGGACTGCCGGGAGAAGCGGCGCTTCATAAAACGATAGAATACGCGAAGGAAAAAGGCTTGTATGTGATCCTTGACGTTAAGCGCAATGACATAGGCTCCACAGCCGAGGCGTACTCAAAGGCGTATCTTGGCAAAACAGATATAGACGGAGATTTGATATCGCCGTGCGGCGCGGACTGCATTACGGTAAACCCGTATCTGGGAACGGACGGCGTAATGCCGTTTGTCGAGGACTGCAAAAAATACGGCAAGGCGATTTTCACGCTTGTAAAAACGTCAAACCCGTCATCCGGAGAATTGCAGGACCTGGAATTAAACGGAAAACGAATTTTTGAGATAGTTGCCGGGAAGGTAAACGAATGGAACAGCGGGACAATAGGCGAAAGCGGCTACGGCGCTGTCGGCGCTGTTGTCGGAGCGACGTATCCGGAGCAGGCAAAAATTTTAAGACAAATCATGCCCAAATCATATTTCCTTGTGCCCGGCTACGGCGCGCAGGGCGGAGGCGCAATGGGTGTAAAGCCGTGCTTTAACGCGGACGGTCTGGGAGCGATTGTAAATTCCTCGCGCGCTGTCATGTGCGCGTATAAAAAGGGCGATTGGAAGGAGGAGCAGTTTGCCGAGGCGGCGAGAGCCGAGGCATTAAGAATGAAGGAGGATATAACAGGCGTATTGTAATGAAAAAAAGACGTGAAATGCGACGATTTCGTTCCGTTTGCTTCCGAGGTTATGCGGCAGGGACCGTTGCATGACGCGCCGTATGACAGCGGGGGACAGTCATTCGCGGCATTAACGGCGCCGCGCATTAAATAACGTCTATCATATGTAAAGGGAGAAATTTATGAAGAAGACCGAACAATGTAAATTAATCAAAAAAACGGAAATTATACCCGGCATATTCGATTTTGTGATTGAGAGCGATGAAATATCGAAGGCGGCGCAGTGCGGACAGTTCCTGCATATAAAATGCGGCGATAAAACCTTTTTGCGCCGCCCGATAAGCATTTGCGACGCCGGAGACGGAACGGTTCGCTTTATTTTCGAGGTAAAGGGCGAGGGCACCGAGGAGCTGTCCGATATTCCGGAGGGCGGATATATCAACATTCTGGGTCCGCTCGGTCACGGATTCGAAATAAAGGATTACAAAAATCCGCTGATAATCGGCGGCGGAATAGGCGTGTTCCCGCTCTATAAGCTCGCGAAGGATCTGGGGGGAGAGGCAAACGTATTTCTCGGCTTCCGTGATAAATCGCGCGTAGTAATGGAGGATGAGTTTAAAGCCGTATCGGGAATGTGCGTGATAGGCACGGACGACGGCAGCTACGGATATAACGGTTATATCGCGTCCGCGATGGAGAATTATATAAAAGATAATCCGTGCGGCGTGATTTTTTCATGCGGACCCGCGCCGATGCTTAAAGCCGTAAAATCAATCGCCGAGGGCAGCGGCATCGAGTGTCAGCTGTCATTGGAGCAGCGCATGGGCTGCGGAATAGGCGCTTGTCTTGTATGCTCGTGCGAGACGATCTTCGAGGGCATGAACAGATATATGCGCGTGTGTAAAAACGGACCGGTATTTGATTCAAGGGTGGTGAAGCTGTGATGAGCGATATTAATATGTCAGTAAATTTCTGTGGGATAGAGTTTAAAAATCCGATAGTCACCGCTTCCGGCACATTCGGCTTCGGCAGCGAGTATAACGAGTATGCCGCGCTGTCCGAATACGGCGGAATCGGCACAAAGGGCATTACGCGCCGTGAGCGCGCGGGAAACGCGCCTCCGAGAATCGCGGAAACGCCTTCCGGAATACTGAACAGCGTGGGTCTGCAAAATCCCGGCGTGGAGGCGTTTGCGGCTGATATCATGCCGCGGCTTGCGGAGATCGATACGAATGTAATAGTGAATATGTCCGGCAATACGATAGAGGAATATTGTGAAATGGCTGAAATTCTGTCTGATACGGACGCGGCGGCAATCGAGATGAACATATCATGTCCGAATGTCAGGCACGGAGGACTGGCATTCGGAACAAATCCCGATGTTGTTTATGAGCTGACGAGAGAGGTCAAAGCCGTGTCGAAAAAGCCGCTTGTGGTAAAGCTTTCGCCGAACGTAACCTCCGTGACCGATATAGCTCTTGCCGCTCAAAGGGGCGGCGCGGACGCGCTGTCGCTTATCAATACGCTTTTAGGCATGAAAATCGATATAAATACGCGCAGACCCGTGCTTGCCAATAATATGGGCGGATTGTCGGGACCCGCGGTGAAGCCGGTCGCGGTCAGAATGATATATCAGACGGCGCAGGCGGCGGATATTCCCATAATCGGAATGGGCGGAGTCATGTCCGGCGCGGACGTTATTGAGCTTATGCTTGCGGGAGCGTCGCTTGTGGCGCTCGGTACCGGAATGTTTATAGAACCGGATTTGATTTTGCGTGTAAAGCGCGAAATGGCGGAATACTGTGCCAAATTCGGAATAACCGATATAACCGAGCTTACCGGCGCGGTCAAAATAAATTAATACATCGGAGGTGTGCGGCATATGAGCGCGTATTTATTCGTACATTTTATCGGCAGAGAAGATAATCGGGACTGCGAGCAGGTTTATTTTTCCGTGTCGGAGGACTGCGTTAACTGGAAAACGCTTAACGGCGGAAAGCCTGTTTTGAGAAGCGATATAGGAGAAAAGGGCGCGCGAGACCCGTTTATAATAAAGGCTCCGGATGGAGATAAATATTATATTCTCGCCAGCGATTTAAGCATTTATCACAGAGGCAACCTGCGCCGGTCGTGGGACGAATGCCAGGAAAACGGCAGCAAAAGCATACTTGTGTGGGAAAGCGGAAATCTGGTTGACTGGAGCGAGGCGAGACTGGCTGAAATCGCCGTCTCTGACGCCGGCTGCGCGTGGGCTCCCGAGGCGGCATATGACCCCGAGAAGGGCGCTTATATAGTGTACTGGGCGTCGGCGACGGGCGGAGACGATTACCGGTATGAACGCGTATATTACGCGTATACCGAGGATTTTCGCAGGTTTACGCCCGCGCGCATATATATAGACAACGCTACGGAAGAGGAAAGAATGCTCGGTACGGCGGCTGCCAATATTGACACGACTATTATCGGGCATAACGGCGTATATTATCGGTTTACCAAGAACGAATCAAGAAAAACCATTGTTATGGATAAAAGCGGGCATCTGTCATACGGCTGGGAGCGTGTCAGGACGACGAATCTTGACGGCATGCTCGGCTATGAGGGACCGACCGCGGTCAGAATGCATGACGGACGATGGGGGCTGTTCCTTGACCATTTCGCGGAGAAAAAGGGATACGAGCTCTTTGTGACCGATGACATCGATAAGGGCATATTTACCAAATCAGCCGACTGCCGTTTCGACGCGGTTTACAGACACGGCACGGTCATGGCAATAACGGACGCGGAGTATAAAGCGCTGACGGACGCGTATGGGGTGATTGAATGAAAAAGGGGTTGCTGGCTGTCCTGCTGGTATTCGCGGCTGTGTTTGGCTGCGCGGCGAGCGCGTACACGGATGTCGGGACGGATAAATGGTATTATGAGAATATACAAGCCATGTCGGAGAAGGGCTTGTTAAAAGGCTACGATGACGGAACATTCCGTCCGGATAACAAAATCACCTATGCGGAATTTGTGAGCGTATTGAAGCGATATGTATCGCCGTCCGCCGGCAGCGGAGCGTCGGGACACTGGGCGCGGGAAGCTATGGAATATGCATACGGCAGCGGGTGGTACGATTATGACGAGATAAACGAGGGGCTTTACGATACCGCTATACCGAGGTATATGGCGGTCAAGCTGACGGCACTCGCGCTGGACATTCCGCATACCGAAAACGATGACGGCGTTTACTGGCGGTACATGAATGAAATTAAGGATTTCGGCAGCATTGAAGGACGCTACGCTTATCTTGTGATACGCGCGTATAACGACGGGGTGCTTACCGGGGACGAGAACGGCAATTTTAATCCCAATAATCCTCTTACGCGCGCGGAGGCGTGCGCCGTTATATCCCGCGCGGCGGGTATGACCGGGATCGGGCCGGCTGATACGCCCGCTTCGCCGGAGACTCTGCCTCCCGTTGGCGAAGGAACGAGAGGCGGAGTGTCGGAAAACGGTAAGCTGAGGGTAACGGGGACCCGGCTATGCAATCAAAACGGCGGCACGGTAGTGCTTAAGGGCATGTCAACACACGGACTGCAATGGTTCGGACAGTTTGCCGACCGCGCGTCCATAGCAAAGACGGCGGCTGCCGGCGCGAACGTGTTCAGACTCGCGATGTACACGGCGGAGGGCGGATATCTGTCAAATCCGGATTCGATGAAGAGAACACTTTATAACGGAATTGACGGCGCGATAGCGGAGGATATGTACGTAATAGTCGATTGGCATATCCTTTCGGACGGAAATCCCATGAGCAGCGTTGAACAGGCGGAGGGATTTTTTGACGAGGTTTCGGCAAAATACGGCGATTACGATAATATAATTTATGAAATATGCAACGAGCCGAACGGCGGCGTTACATGGTCCGGCGATGTTAAGCCCTATGCCGAGCGAATAATTCCGGTGATCCGCCGGAATGATCCAGACTGCGTGATACTCGTAGGCTCCCCGACGTGGAGCCAGGATTTTGACAAGGCTGCGGACGACCCGCTTGAGTTTGAAAACATTATGTATACGTGTCATTTCTATGCGGGTACGCATACGCAATGGCTGCGCGACAGAATAACATACGCGCTTTCAAAGGGCGCGCCGATTTTCGTGTCGGAGTGGGGCGCGTCGGCAGCGGACGGAAACGGAGGCGTATTCGCGGAGGAAACGCGCGCGTGGCTCGATTTCCTCAATGCAAATAATATCAGCCGTGTAAACTGGTCTCTGTGCGACAAGAACGAAACCTCCGCGGCTATATCGGCGGGCGCCGGGACAGACTGGTCCACTGATACCCTTTCGGAAAGCGGACGTCTCGCGTTTGATGATTTTGGACGATGATGTGCGCGGATATAAAAAAACGGACGAAAGCGTTTTTTCGTCCGTTTTTCGATGCTACTTGTCAAAGGCTTCGCTGATACGTTTAAACAAATCGGGATGAGAATGCTTTAATATAATCGGCTTCATCGCGCCGTTAACGAAGCAATGCGTCGTATATCCGTCGCAGCATAATTCAGAGCCCGATACGATCTCATATTCAAATTTCATTTTTACGCCTGTAAATTCTATCGGCCTTACCGTTACGGAAAAGCGGTCCTCAAACCTCAAAACGCGCCGGTACCTTGCGTATGCATCGACGTTTGGGATAATTACGCCCTCCTTTTCCATCTCAAACGCGCCGCATCCTATCTGACGCATAAAATCAAGCCGCGCCTCTTCAAAATACCGTATATAGTTGGAGTGATGGACAATGCCCATTTTGTCTGTTTCGTAGTAATTGACAATTCGTTCGTAGGGTTTTATTTCCATTTATATCACCTTATTTCCTCATAAGCAGTCCGTTTTTCAAATCCTGCTTTGCCTGCTCTTTTATAATGTAATGCTGCTTTTTGCCCGTGGCTGTCATGGGCATTTCATCCACGAAGCGATAAAAGCGCGGGCATTTGTATCTTGACAAATCGGGATGGCTTGAGCAGTATTCCTGAAGCTCGCCGACTGTCAGGCTGTCGTCGCCTTTTATTATATACGCCGCTATCACCTCGCCGCGCGTTTTGTCGGGAACGGATGTGACGATAGATTCCGCCACCTTGGGATGATCGTTCAGGACCTCTTCGATCTGCGCGGGATAAATATTTTCCCCGGAGGAAACGATCATGTCATCCTTGCGCCCCGCGATAGTGACGTAACGGTTTTCGTCCCATGTTCCCAAATCGCCGGTGTACATAAAGCCCTTGTAGAACTTTTGCTTTGTCATTTCCTCATTCTTGTAATACGAGTATGTCGTTTTTGACGGAGAGGATATTATTATCTCGCCGACGGTTTTTCCGTCGTCGGGAACGAGATCGTCGGGCTCGGCTTTTTTGTCATCGTAAACGGCGACTACGCGCACATCGTCATCTGTGCATGCGCGTCCCGCCGCGCCCGACATTTTCGGTAAATCGTATGGACGCAGAAATGTGTTCCAGAAGGTTTCCGTTGTGCCGTAGCCGTTGAAGATATTCGGTGTGAGCATATTCTGAAAGCGTATGCATGCGGACTTTTCAAGCGGAGCGCCCATAGTGACAATTCCCTTTAATGAGGATAAATCATACGGATGATGCTCCTGGCGTGTCGCCAAAATCCCCAATACGGCGGGGACGCCTATCAGAAATGTAATTTTGTATTTTTCCGCGTATTCAAGACACTGCTTCGGATTAAAGGACCGCATTATGACAGCCTGAGCGCCGGCATAAAAGGTGGGCGTTAGCCCTCCGGAATGGATCCCGCCGCGATGGAACCAGGGGGTCATATTCATCGTGGTGTCGACCGGCGACAGGGGAAAGTGCATCATAACGTCATGAGCGGAGAGCACCTCGTTAATATTATTTATAGGAACGCCCTTGGGAAGGGAGGTGGTTCCTGAGGTATACAGACGTAAAACCTCGTCATAAATATGAGCGGGTTTATCCGGCTCGGGATTGGTGTTGGGAGCGTCCTTTACGTAGTCGTCGAAAAATACGTGTCCCTCCGGAAGCGGCTCGCGTTTTCCGGCATAATCCACGGCGATTATTATTTCGGGCTTAAATTTTGCGATAGAAAGAGCTCTTTGTGCCATCTCGGAGACCTCGGTATCGTAAATGTATACCTTGGGAGTGTTATGATCTATAATTTTCGCTGTTTCTCCGGCGGCAAGGTTGTAATTTGCCGGCGACGATATCGCTCCGAGCTTCTGCGTAGCGATATAGCAAAATGCGAACTCCGCCGAGTTCATAAGCTGGTACAGAACCAAATCGTTTTTCGTAACGCCGCTCCGCCGGAACGCGTTGGCGAGCTTGTTGCAGTCCGCGTTGAGCTCCTCGTAGGTCCATCTTTTTCCCTTCGCGGGATCAAACAGCGCGTATCCGGAACGAAAGCGCGACACGTTGCGCATAAAACCGTTGAGATACGTGAAGCCGTGCTCAAACGCTTCGCGGAACATTGAAGTGTCATAGGTGAATTGATTTTCCATAACCATATTACCTCCGTTGATTTTGTTTTGATTGATTATTATAATTTGCTTATTATTACGCATGAGTTTTGCCCGCCGAAGCCAAAGGCATTTGACATGGCATGAGATATATCCGCGCGCCTTGCAATTTTCGGCGTATAGTCAAGATTGCATTCCTCATCCGGCGTATCCAGGTTGAGCGTGGGCGGAATAATTCCCGTTTCGATTGCCTTCAGGCAGGCTATTATTTCCGTAATGCCTCCCGCGCCCATCATATGCCCCGTAGCTCCCTTTGTGGAGCTTGCCGGAGGCGGATTCGGGAATACGGCTTTAATTGCGCGCGTTTCCGCCGCGTCGCCTCCGCGCGTTCCGGTGCCGTGCGCGTTTATATACCCCACATCCTCCGGCGACAGCCCCGCTTCCTCAAGCGCCAGTCGCATACACCGCGCCGCGTCTGCGCCGTCCGGCTCGGGCGACGTTACATGGTACGCGTCGTTGGTATTGGCGCAGCCTGAAATGATTCCGTAAATATGCGCGCCGCGCGCTTCGGCGGCTGTCAGAGATTCGAGCATAAGCGCGCCGCCGCCCTCGCCGATAACAAATCCATCGCGGTTTTTGTCAAACGGGCGCGAGGCTGTCAGCGGATCCGGGTTGTGAGAAAGAGCCTTTGCGTTGGATAGGCTGTATATCACGAGCGGACATAATACGGATTCCGCTCCGACCGCCAGCACGGCGTCCGCCTTCCCGGAGCGTATGAGCATACATGCGGTGTTGACCGCGTCCGAACCGGACGCGCAGGCGGTGCTTACGGTAAGGCTCGGACCGCGTATCCCGTAGGCTATGGCAATATTCGCCGCGGCTACGTTGCCTAAGATTTTCGGTATAAATCTGGGTCCGACCTTTTTATGAGCGGCGGCGGATAAGCTTTCCTGCGTCCGCGCGGTCGTGGAAATTCCGCCCATTGCCGTCCCCATGACGATGCCGGTTCTTTCGGGATTTATTTTTAAACGGCTGTCGTCCGCCGCCTCCTTCGCGGCTATATACGCGTACTGCATAAATGCGTCCGTCTGCCGTATAAGCTCGCGCGGCATATGCTCCGAAGGATTAAGCTCCTTTATTTCTCCCGCGATATCCGCAGCCAGATCGGATGCGTCGAAGGAGGTGATTTTTGATATGCCGGATTTTCCGGCGGCAAGATTGTTCCAGTATCTTCGCACGCCTATGCCCAGCGGCGTTACGGCGCCCATGCCTGTTACAGCAATTTTTTCCATATTGCCTCCGTGGAATAAACATAAAATCATCTATTTACAAACGGGATAGTTGTATGTTATAATTGAAACATATGTATATTATACCAAAATTTCCATGTCTGTGTCAACAGCGGGACAATGCAAAAATTACACAAATCGGATTGAATTATTCGGAAACAGGATAGGTAAATATGGATACAAATTATATTGAATGTTTTTTAAGTGTAGCGCGGACGCTGAATTTTTCGGAGGCGGCGCGGCAAATCTATATTTCGCAGTCAATGGCGTCAAGGTATATAGATAAGCTTGAGAGGGAGATAGGGGCGCGCCTTTTTACGCGCACAAGCAAGGAGGTCCGGCTTACGGCGGAGGGCAGAGCGTTTTTGCCTTACGCCGTGGAAATCGCGGAAAATCTAAAAAAAGCGCGCTTTGCGGTGGAGCAGCTGAGGAGCGGATACACGGGCAGGGTAAAAATCGCGTGTGAAATAGGAACGGGGCAATTTGCCGCGAAATGCATAAGCGTATTTTCAAAGAAATATTCCGGTATCGCTGTAGATTTAACGGAGCTTCGCGGCGGAGCGGATATGGATGAGTTTGATTGCATATTAATGCTGCGCGATATGCTGCCCGACAGCGACGAGTTTGATTATACCGTCACCCATTCGGACCGGCTGATGATTGCCGCGCCCGCGGGAGGGAAAAAAAGCTACAGGCTTTCGGAGCTGAAAAACGAGCGGTTTGTTCTGCTGTCGGAAGCAGCCAACCCAATATTGTATATGGAAATCATGGAGATTTTCCGCGCCGCGAGAATAACGCCGGAAATAATAAGCTGTCCCGACAGCGCGGAGGCGGTGCTTATATCGGTAGCGGCGGGATTAGGTATAACGCTGCTGCCGGCTGAGACGGTGATAAATAACAGGGCGGAGCGTATCGCCGCCGCGGAGCTTGCCGATATAGACTCCACACTGACATATGCCGCCGCGTGGCGGAAAAACAGCGGAAACAGCGCGGCAAAGCTGTTTGCCGAGGTCGTGAAGGAGTACGCGGAGGGAGAGGAATATGTGTATTGATACGCTCAGACGCTGGATCAGGGACAGCGGAAGCATAGTTTTCTTCGGCGGCGCCGGCGTCTCTACGGCGAGCGGCATACCGGATTTTCGCGGCGCGCATGGGCTGAACGGAAAATACGATGCGGAGGTTATATTATCGCGTGGATTTTTTGAAACGCACACAAGGGAATTTTTTGATTTTTACCGCGCGCATATGCTTTATACCGATGCGGAGCCGAATGTTGTTCATTATCGGCTTGCGGAGCTTGAACGGCAAAGAAAGCTCAATACCGTGATTACCCAGAACATTGACGGACTTCACGATAAGGCGGGAAGTAAAAAAGTGCTTGCGCTTCATGGCAGTATATGGTATAATTACTGTATGCGCTGCGGCAAAAGCTATAGCGCGGAGACCGTAAAAAACAGCGTCGGTATTCCGCGGTGCGAATGCGGCGGAATTATAAAGCCGGACGTCACGCTTTACGGCGAGCCGCTCGATCAGTATGTGCTCGATATGGCGCATGCGTTCGCTCAGGCAGCGGAGGTGCTGATAATCGGCGGCACATCGCTCAAGGTATATCCAGCAGCGGGTATTCTTGAGAGCTACATGGGCAGAAAAGCTGTAATAATAAATACGGAGGAAACACCGCGCGATAAATATGCCGACCTTGTTATACGCGGCGATATCGCGGAGGTATTTAAAGCGTTATGAAAATAGAAAAATTTTATGAAAATCCGGAGATACAGCATGTGGGAACAGAAGAGCCGCACGCGTATTTTATACCGTTTACCGATGCGGATAAGCTTTCCGATGACAGGACAAAATCCGACCGATATATCGGACTTGACGGCGAATGGGGATTTCATTATTATAAAAGCGTTTACGGCGTAACGGATTTGGACGATATTCCGGATAAGATTATCGTGCCGTCGTGCTGGCAGACCAACGGCTATGACCGCCATCAGTACACGAATGTGCGATATCCCATTCCATATGAGCCGCCGTATGTGCCGAATAACGATCCGTGCGCGGTTTATGCAAGATCATTTGAGCTTGATAAGACGGACGGGGAATATTATATAAATTTCGAGGGCGTGGATTCGTGCTTTTATTTGTGGGTAAACGGAGCTTTTACGGGCTACAGTCAGGTGTCGCATTCAACGAGCGAGTTCAAAATAACCGATAAGCTCGTAAACGGAAAAAATGAGATCCGCGTTTTAAATCTCAAATGGTGTGACGGCACGTATCTGGAGGATCAGGACAAACTGCGGATGAGCGGAATTTTCCGCAGCGTATATATCATAAGGAGAGAAAAAAACCATATCCGTGATTTCTTTATAAAATCGGACGCGGACGGCAATCTTAAGATTGAAGCCGAGGGCGGCGAAAACGTGCGCTGCTCGCTTTACGACGGCGGCGCGCAGATTGCCGCGTTCAAGCCCAATGAAAATATAACAATCGAAAATCCGAAATTGTGGACCGCCGAAACGCCGTATCTGTATACTCTTATTATTGAAACGGATAACGAGGCTATACGGCAGTATGTCGGGTTCAGAACGATAAGCATAGAAAACGGCGTTCTGAAGCTTAACGGAGCGCCGCTGACGATTAAGGGCGTGAACCGCCATGACAGCGACCCGATTACGGGCTATACGATTTCGCGGGAGCAGCTCATAAGGGATTTGAGGCTGATGAAGGAATGCAATATAAACGCGATCCGCACGAGCCATTATCCGAACTCGCCCTGGGCGTATGAGCTGTATGACAAATACGGGTTTTACATCTGCGCCGAGGCTGATATAGAATCTCACGGACAAGTGGACACCGGCACGGGGTACGAGGAGCGCAGCTTTAACGGGCTGGCGCACGACGCGAGATTTGAAAAAGCGCATATGGACCGGGTCCGGCAATCGGTGATACGCGAAAAAAATCATCCTTCCGTTATAATCTGGTCGCCGGGCAACGAGGCGGGCTACGGATCGAACTTTGAAAAGGTGCTGCGCTGGATAAAAAAATACGATCCCACGCGGGTTACGCAGTACGAAAGCAGCGTCAGAGCGGAAAATGATGACAGCTACGATTATGATTATTCTCCGCTGGATTTGTACAGTACAATGTACGCGTCGTGCGAGTGGATAGACGAGTATTTTGCCAATCCGGAAAATAAAAAGCCGTATATCCAATGCGAGTTTATTCATGCTATGGGCAACGGTCCCGGCGGAATAGAGGAATATATGGAGCGGTTTATGAAATATGACGGCTGCGCGGGCGGATTTGTATGGGAATGGTGCGACCACGCCGTTTATGCCGGTGAGGAAAACGGAAGGAAGAAATACCTTTACGGCGGTGATTTCGGCGACAGGATAAACGACGGCAATTTCTGTATGGACGGTCTCGTTTATCCAGACAGAACACCCCATACCGGATTGTATGAATATAAAAATGCCGTCAGACCTATCCGTGCGAGGATTGAGAACGGCAAAATTGTGATAAGGAATATGATGGATTTTCTTAACACCGACGATTTTGCACGCGCGGAATATACGATTTTGCGCGACGGAGAGCCAATCGAAAGCGGAGCCCTGGATCTGCCGTCAACCGCGCCTCATGCCGAATCGGAAACAGACATTCCGTTCGGTGCGTTTGAGGACGGCGAATATTTTATCAAAATAGATTACAGAAAAACCGGCATATCCGAACCGGGCGAGGGTCACGCTCTCGGCTTTGACGAGCTGTATCTGCGCGGGGAATATAAGAAGCCGGAGCCGGTTCGTGAGGGTCATATAAAGGTATCGGAAACAGAAACTAAAATTACCGTAATCGGAAATCATTTCTTCTATCGTTTTGACAGACTGAGCGGCAATTTTGAGAAAATAAACGTCCGCGGTTACGATGTTATAAGTATGCCCATGCAATGGAACGTATTCCGCGCTCCGACGGATAACGACCGGTTCATTGCCGGGCAATGGCGCGCCGTAGGATATGACAGCGCGTACTCGGAATGCAGAAGGTCGAGCGTCGAATACGGCGCTGCGGTTATTATCCGAGCCGATATATCCATAGTGTCCGAGGCGAAGGCGGTTATCGTGAAAATAAATGCCGAATGGGAGATATTCCCCGACGGGTCTGTAAAGCTTGTGTGCAAATGTGATAAAAATCCGAAAACGTTGTTTTTGCCGCGGTTTGGGATACGCGCGCTTACAAATGTCAAATCGGTGACATATTACGGAATGGGACCGTATGAGAGCTATGAGGATAAGCATTTGAGCTCATATATCGGCAAATTTGCATCGGACATAAATTCGCTCCATGAGGATTATGTTACGCCTCAGGAGAACGGAAGCCGCTGCATGTGCAGGTACGCTGAGTTTGACGCGGAAAACGTAAAGTGGATTGTATACGGGAATAGTTTTTCGTTTAACGCGTCGCATTATACCCAGGAGGAGCTGGATAAAAAGGCGCACAACTTTGAACTGGAGGAATGCGGCGGCACGATGATATGCGTCGATTATCGCATGAGCGGTATCGGCTCAAACAGCTGCGGACCGCTTCCCGATGAAAAATATCTTCTAAACGACAGTCATTTTGAGTTTTCTCAGCTTTGGCGGTTTGAATAATCGGAGGAACGGATAATATGATAACAGGTAAGCAAAGAGCGTTTTTACGCAAAATATCACACGGAATGAGCCCTGTTTTTCAGATAGGCAAGGACGGAGTGACGGATGAGCTTTTGACCGGTATCTCGCAGGCTTTAAACAAGCGCGAGCTGGTGAAAATAAGCATATTGGAAACGGCTCTTCTGGACACGCGCAGAACATGCGACGAGGTTGCGGCAAAGCTTAACGCGGAGCCGGTGCAGGCGATAGGAAATAAATTTATAATATACCGTCGTTCGGACGAGGAGAAATACAGAAAAATCGATCTTAAAGGGCTGAGAACGGAATGAAAAAGCTCGGTTTAATGGGAGGAACGTTCGATCCGATTCATAAGGCGCACATTGAGATTGCGCGCCGCGCGCGGGAACAATACGGCTTGGATGAGGTAATATTTATGACAAGCGGCAATCCGCCTCATAAAAAAAACGAAAGGGTCACGGACGCGGTAATGAGGCTTAATATGGTAAGGCTCGCGGTTTTTGGGATAGACGGGTTTTCGGCATCGTCATACGAGGTGGACAAGCCGGATTATTCATATTCGGTCAATACGCTCAAATGGCTGAGGAGGAGACATCCGGAGGACGAAATATATTTTCTTATAGGCGAGGATTCTCTCGCGTATATTGAGGAATGGTACCATCCGTCTGAGATTTTAAAGCTGTGCACCGTGCTGGTTTATCCGCGTGAGAGCATGGAAAGCCTTAAACGCGTCTTAGCCGAAAAAAAGGCTCTTCTCGGAGGGGATATAAGGATAATAGACGCGCCGGTATATGATATTTCATCAACAAAGATCCGCAGCATGATTGCCGGGGGACAGGATGCGTCTTATATGCTGGATAAGCGTGTGTATGAATATATAAAAGACAACAGGCTGTACGGGAGTGAAACAGATGAAGGATAAGCTGAAAAAGACGTTAAAGCCCAAACGCTATCAACATAGCATGGGAGTGGCGAAAACGGCGAAGAAACTCGCGGTCAGGTTCGGCGCCGACGCGGATAAGGCGTATCTGGCGGGAATGCTGCACGACTGCGCAAAGCTGCCGGATATGAAGGATCAATTAAAGCTTGCCGCAAAATACGGCATGGAATTTGATGAAATAACCGCTCGATGTCCCGCGGTGATACACGCGCCTCTCGGAGCGCGTCATGCGCGGGAGGAGTACGGAGTAGACGACGTGGAAATACTCGACGCGATCGAGTTTCATACCGTCGGGCGCGCGGATATGACGCTTATGGATAAAATAATTTATGTCGCGGATATGATAGAACCCACGCGGGATTTCAGAGGAGTGGGAAAGCTGCGGCGTCTTGCGGGTAAAAATATTGACGACGCGTTTATAGCGTGTCTTAAGGAAAGCATAGAGCATAACGCGAAAAAGGAGAGCGTAATTCATCCGAATACGCTTGAAGCGTGGAATTATATGATGCTGCACAGATAAAGGAGGATAAAAATGGAAAGAGTTGAAATTATCAGGGCGGCGCTCGAGGATAAGAAGGCGTCGGATATTGAGGTTATGGATGTTTCCCGTCAGACGTCTCTGGGCGATTATTTTATAATCGCGTCATGTCAGTCAGCCGTACAGGTGCGTGCGTGCGTTGACGAGGTGGAGGAAAAGATGCTCGAGGCGGGTTATCCGGCGAAGCACAAGGAGGGGTATCGCGGCGGCTCGTGGATTTTGATTGACTACGGCGATATAATCGTGCATGTAATGCAGCAGGAGGCGCGCGACTTCTATTCGATCGAACGTCTCTGGCAGGAAGCCGGCACGGTAAGAAACGGGGAAGAAGAATAAAAGGAAAGAGAGATAATACAATGGAAAGCTACAACTTTAAAAGCATTGAGAAAAAATGGCAGGACAAATGGGAGGAAGCAAAAATCTTCCATGCGGAAAACGGCTCGGAAAAGCCGAAGTATTACACGCTTATAGAATTCCCGTACCCGTCCGGCGCGGGACTGCACGTGGGACATCCGAGAAGCTACACCGCGCTTGATATAGTGGCGAGAAAGCGCCGTATGGAGGGGTACAATGTGCTTTATCCCATAGGCTGGGACGCATTCGGACTGCCGACGGAAAACTATGCGATAAAAAACAATATTCATCCGCGAATCGTTACGGCTGCGAATATCGAGAATTTTACGCGTCAGCTTAAAATGCTCGGTTTTTCCTTCGACTGGTCGCGGGAGATCAATACCACGGACCCGAAATATTATAAATGGACGCAATGGATTTTTTTGCAGCTGTTTAAAAAGGGACTCGCGTATAAGCAGGAAATGCCAATCAACTGGTGCACGGGCTGCAAGGTCGGGCTTTCCAACGAGGAGGTCGTAAACGGCGTATGCGAGCGCTGCGGAAGCGAGGTCGTGCAGAGAAGAAAAAGCCAGTGGATGCTTAAAATTACCGAATATGCGCAAAGGCTTATCGATGATTTGGATGAGGTCAATTACCTTGAAAAGATAAAGACTCAGCAGAAAAACTGGATAGGCAGAAGTGAGGGCGCGGAGGTCAAGTTCAGGCTTTCGACCGGCGATGAAATGGTTGTATACACCACTCGCGCCGACACGCTTTTCGGCGCAACGTATACGGTTATGTCGCCTGAGCACCCGCTTGTTGAAAAGATGAAGGATTCCATCACAAATTATGCCGAGGTCGAGGCGTATAAGGCGGAGGCTGCAAAAAAGAGTGAATTTGAGAGAACGGAGCTGGCAAAGGACAAAACCGGAGTTAAGCTCGAAGGCATTTACGCGGTCAATCCCGCAAACGGCGAAAAGCTGCCGGTGTTTATTTCCGATTACGTTCTCGTAACCTATGGCACGGGCGCGATCATGGCTGTTCCGGCTCACGACAGCCGCGACTGGGATTTCGCGAAAAAATTCGATTTGCCCATAATCGAAGTTGTAGCGGGCGGCGAGGACGTGCAAAAGGAAGCGTATACCGACGTGTACAAGGGCAAAATGGTAAATTCGGGATTCCTCACCGGAATGACGGTGAAGGAGGCGATTCCGGCTATGATAGACTGGCTTGAAAAGGAGGGCTTAGGCAAACGCAAGGTCAACTTCAAGCTCCGCGACTGGGTATTCTCTCGTCAGCGTTACTGGGGCGAGCCCATTCCGCTCGTGCACTGCGATAAGTGCGGCTGGGTCGCGATACCCGAAAGCGAGCTGCCGCTTACACTACCCGAGGTCGAGCATTTCGAGCCGGGCGAAAACGGCGAAAGCCCGCTCGCCAAGGCTGTGGATTGGATAAATACGACCTGTCCTCACTGCGGCGGTCCGGCGCAGAGGGAAACGGACACAATGCCGCAATGGGCGGGCTCGAGCTGGTACTTCCTGCGTTATATGGACCCGCATAACGACGAGGCTCTCGCGTCGAAGGAGGCGCTCGAATACTGGTCTCCGATAGATTGGTACAACGGCGGCATGGAGCACACAACGCTGCATTTGCTCTATTCGCGCTTCTGGCATAAATTCCTCTACGACATAGGCGTGGTTCCGACAAAGGAGCCGTATATGAAGCGTACCTCGCACGGTATGATTCTGGGCGAGAATAATGAAAAAATGTCGAAATCCCGCGGCAACGTAGTAAATCCCGACGAGGTTGTAAACGAGTTCGGCGCGGACGCGTTCAGAACATATGAAATGTTTATAGGCGCGTTCGACCAGTCAACGCCGTGGTCGCAGCAGGGCTTGAAGGGCTGCTATAAGTTCCTTGAGAGGGTATGGAATTTACAGTCAATTGTGAATGACAACGAGGGATACAGCGAGGACCTGGAAAAAACGATGCATAAAACCATCAAAAAGGTCAGCGAGGATATTGAACGAATGAAGTTCAATACGGCTGTTGCCGCGATGATGTCCCTTGTGAATGAATTTACAAGAAAGGGCTCCGTCACAAAGAGCGAATATATGACGCTTATAACTCTTCTGAACCCGGTGGCTCCGCATATGACGGAGGAATTGTGGCAATTATACGGCGGAAGCGGATTTTTATCTGTCGCTTCATGGCCGGAATACGATGAGGCAAAGACCGTGGACGACGAGGTTGAGATCGTCGTGCAGATTAACGGCAAGATCCGCGATAAGCTGCTTGTTCCGGCTGATATTGACAAGCCGGGGCTTGAGGAGATCGCTTTATCAAGCGAAAAAATCAAGGCTGCCGCGGACGGTAAGACAATTGTCAAGGTCATAGCGATCCCCGGCAGACTGGTAAATGTCGTGGTAAAATAATATTTCAGTATGAAAAAGCAATAAAATATGCGGGAGGATAAGTCCTCCCGCATATTTTATACGTGACGGATGACCGGATTCCGGTCATGTCCGGCACGTTATCCGGCTGCGCGGTTTATTTAAGTCCGTTTATGATGTTCAGAATTTTATCAGCCGTGTCCCGCGGAGAGGAATCCGCGGTTATATGTATTTTATAGTCACAGTTATCATAGAAGGGCTTTCTGTCGTCGAATCGTTTTCTTATGTCCTCAAGAGATTGATCCCGCATAAGCGGGCGGACAGCTCCCGCGTGCTCCATGCGGCAGGCGATTACGGAAAAGTCGGGATCGAGATTAAAAATAACGCCGTTTTCGCGCAGCATTTCCATATTTTTCGGGTTTAAAACAGCTCCGCCTCCCGTGGAAATTATCGTATTGTCCGTTTTTGCAGCGTCGACTATGACGGCGCTCTCTACACGTCTGAAATATTCCTCGCCGTCTTTGCCGAAGATATCATTTATACTGCGTCCCTCGCGTTCGACTATCAGCTCGTCAGTATCAATCAGATCGCGGTTCAATAATTCGGACAGCTGCCGTCCGACAGTGCTTTTCCCTGAAGCCATAAAGCCTGTGAGTACAATATTCATCTTTTGAACACCTCTTTTTTTATGATATCCGCCATATTGGCGGGGAGCTTTGTGCCCGTGAACAGCTCATAGGCGATAAGCCCCTGATAAATCAGCATACCAAGTCCGTTCATTGTTTTGGCGCCGCGCTTTTTCGCCTCTTTTAAAAATAATGTTTCGTCAGGATTGTAAATCATATCGATAACAGCTGTGCCGCTGTTTATAAAACTGAGGTCGTCAAGCTCGTCTATCGCTTCGATGGGCAGAGTATTTTCCTGCGGCTCCATGCCCGCCGAGGTCGTATTGATAACGATATCGAAATCTCCGGCGGTAAATTCGGTTTTTATTTCAAAGCCTGTATCGGCTTTGAGAGCCATAGCAAGACGCTCGGCGTTTGCCCGTGTCCGGTTAAGCACCGTTATTTGAGCGGGCTTCTCCCATATAAGTCTTGTAAGAGTCGGTTTGACGACGCCTCCGGCGCCGAGCACAAGGATTTTCGCTCCGGACGGATTGATCCCGTTTGCAGTAATTGCCTTGCAGAAGCCGTCGGCGTCCGTGTTATAGCCGCGGAGCCATCCGTTATCGTTTACGATTGTGTTCACCGAACCGAGCTTTTTCGCCGCATCCGTAACCTCGTCAAGATACGGCATAACAGCAGTCTTGTGCGGCGCCGTAACGTTTACGCCGCGAATACCGAGCGCGCGTATTCCCGCTATCGCGTCCTTTACATTTTCCGGCTTTACATCCCATGCCGTATATATGTAGTCGTCGCCCATATATGGAGCGATAAAATTATGCATTTTGGGCGAAAAGCTGTGCTCTACCGGACATCCTATTATCCCGAGCTGCTTTGTTTTTGCGCTTACTTGTACCATTTTCTGTTCCTCCTGTTATACGATTATACATGTCCAGCCGTCCGGAACGGCTGATATTGAATCCTTAAGCCCGGATGTGACATACGCTGTTTTATCGTCGGTTATAAGAATAGCCTCAAAGCCGCCGTGTTTTTTTTGGAATTCAACAGCCTTATCGGCTCCCATAACAAATAGCGCGGTTGAAAGCGCGTCTGCACGTGTGCCGTCGGCGCATACCACGGATACGGACAAGAGTCCGTTATCAGCCGGATAGCCGGTTTTGGGATTGATGATATGGTGATATTTTTTCCCGTCCTTTTCAAAAAAGCGCTCGTATGAACCCGACGTGGCAACGCAAGTGTCCGATATTTCGAGAGTCATAAAATATTCCTGCGAATTTTGCGGGTCCGCCAGACCTATTTTCCACGGCTCACCGGCGGATTTGAAGCCGATTGCCTTTATGGAGCTGCTCCCGAAGGATATAAGAGCCGATGTTATGCCGCGGCTTTTTAAAATCCGCGCCGCGCTTTCACACGCGTATCCCTTTGCTATCCCGCCGAGGTCGACCAGCGCTCCGTTTGTCAGGGATGCCGTATTTCCGTTAAGAGCGGCGTTTTCATAGCCGACGCGCGGGAGTATGCTCTGTATTTCACTGTCCGATGGCACGCGGTAGTTTTGATTAAAAAAGCCCCACGCATCCGTCAAAGGGGTCACAGTTATGTCAAACGCACCGTCTGTTTCTCTGCTTATGCCGAGCGCTGTTTCAATAACCGCGGCTGTGTCGGAGCTGACCGCGGCAGAACCGTTTTCGTTAAGACGGTATATATCGCTCGTTTTTGCGCTGCGCGACAAAAGCGCATCAAGCCTGTAAAATTCCTTCTCCGCCGCGGAAATGGCATCGTCCGCGTTTTCGCCGTTTATGCTTAACGTCGCCGCGGCGTCCATTGCTATTATCGTTTTTCTCGCGGTAGTGTCTTTGGCTCCGCAGGATGAGAGCAGCGCGCACAAAAGCAGCGTTGGTATGACGATATGTTTCATTAATATCACTTCTTAAACGATTTGTTTTCTTGTATTCTACCACAATTATTTGAAATATACAAGTGCCGCGGATTTTTTTTGAAGAGAAAACATGTTTTCCGAAAATTTGTTTGACTTTTTTTGCATTATGTGATATAATTACTTAAATACAAATTGAATGAGAGGATGTTCGCTATGCAGAAGATGACGGAAAAGGATTGGCAAATCCTTAATTTTATCAGCGCGCAGCTGAAAACGAAGGGATTTCCGCCGTCGGTACGGGAAATATGCGACGCGGTCGGATTATCATCGACCGCTACCATTCACGCTCGGCTCAATAAGCTTGAAAAGCTTGGCTACCTTGTTCGTGATAAGGCAAAAAACCGCTCTATGCGGCTGGTAAATTACGAGGACGAGAGGACGGAGCAAAGCGCTCTGCCTCAGTATGAAAAATATCTTGACGTGCCTATGTACGGCGTTGTAACAGCCGGTATGCCGATTACGGCGGTACAGGACAATACCGAAACGTTTCCGCTGCCCATGTCGTTTGCGAAAAATAAGGATTTGTTTATGCTTAAGGTGAGGGGCGAATCCATGATAAACGCGGCGATTTTGGACGGGGACTATATAATAGTCCAGCAGCAGCCGACAGCCGCGAACGGCGATATAGTGGTCGCGCTTGTTAACGGCGATGAGGCGACGGTTAAGACCTTCTATAAGGAGAACGGACATTTCCGTTTGCAGCCGGAAAATGACACAATGGAGCCGATAATTGTGAGCGAGGTTTCCATAATCGGCAAGGTGGTCGGAGTTTTTCGTCAGTTTTGATTGACATACGGCGAATTTTGATGTAGAATAGGGAACATAATATACAACTGAAAGGCAGTGTTAATATGGGCAGAAAGCTTTTTACCTCGGAATCCGTAACGGAAGGGCATCCGGATAAAATGTGCGACAGTATTTCCGACGCGATATTGGACGAGCTGTTGAAAAAAGATCCGATGGCGCGCGTGGCGTGCGAGACTACATGTACTACCGGTATAATATCTATTATGGGCGAGATTACGACGGACTGCTACGTGGATTTTGCGAACGTCGCGCGCCGGGTGGTGCTTGATATCGGGTATGACCGTGCAAAATACGGATTTGACGGAAATACCTGTGCCGTGGTGACATGTATTGATGAGCAGTCGGCTGATATTGCTCAGGGCGTTAATTCCGGTTATGAGAACAGAGAGGCGGGAGGCAGTGACGATCAGAATTCTACGGGAGCGGGCGATCAGGGAATGATGTTCGGTTACGCCTGCGACGAAACGCCGGAGCTCATGCCTATGCCCATTTCGCTTGCGCACAAGCTCGCGAAGCGGCTGACCGAGGTGCGTAAGAACGGTACGCTTGATTATCTGCGTCCGGACGGCAAATCGCAGGTTACGGTTGAATACGACGGAGATACTCCCGTCCGCGTTGATACGGTAGTAATATCATCGCAGCATTCGCCGGACATTGACATCGGGAGGCTCCGCGAGGATATAAAGAATGAGGTTATTTTTCCTGTCATACCAAAAGACCTGATCGATGAGAATACTAAATATTTTATAAATCCGACGGGACGGTTTGTTATCGGCGGACCGAACGGCGACAGCGGACTTACCGGACGAAAAATAATTGTTGATACCTACGGAGGCTACGCGCGCCACGGCGGCGGCGCGTTTTCGGGCAAGGACCCGACAAAGGTTGACAGAAGCGCGGCATACGCGGCGCGCTACGTCGCGAAAAATATAGTTGCGGCGGGCATCGCAAAAAAATGTGAGGTTCAGCTTGCCTATGCCATAGGCGTGGCGCATCCCGTTTCGATAATGGCAGACACGTTCGGAACCGGCATTACCGATGATGAGCGGATCGAGGCGGCGGTGGAGAAGGTTTTTGATTTAAGACCGTATTCCATTATAGAATCGCTGGGTTTAAGAAAACCTATATACAGCCGTCTTGCGGCTTACGGGCATATGGGGCGTGAGGACCTGGGCGTAAGCTGGGAAAAGACGGATAAAATCGAGGCACTCAGATCGGCGCTCGGCATGTAAACGGGGACCCGGAACGGATGAATAATAGCCGGAGCTCCGGCGAAAAACAATATAAAAGAGACGGTTTAAGCTGCGAGGCGCGCCCCAAATGCATTTGACTTTTGGAAGGCGCACATCGCTGTGCCGTCTCTTTTATATTGTCATTTTACTTCTATTATTCTTATATTCTGCGCGCCGAGGTCGGTCTGGTCGGTTATGATATCGGTCAGCACGGCAACGTCATCCTGAGAGAAGCCGTCCTTGCGCACGGAAACGTTCGCGGTGTCATCCTCTATGTATACGCATATTTCGGCATAGCCCTTTGACTGGGCGACGCTTTCTATCGCCGCCTCCTTCTCTACGTTTTCGGCTGCGGATAAAATCTTATCGCCCGCCTTTTTGCGTATTTCCTCATCAAAGCTTTCGTTAGAGGCGGTCTGGTTAAGGATTTCGAGAGATTTTGAGCGTGAGGTTTCCTTGTCAAGCCGCGCCTGCTCAAAATATCCGCCGGTATCGGTTACCGTTTCAACCGTGGAATCGTTAACGCCGTCGGCGCTTTCTCCCTCGTTTTCCGTCTGCGCCGCATCCTCCGCGGCGGTTTCCTCAGCCGTGCCGGGTTCCTGCGCGCCGTTGTCCGCCGTATCCTGCGCGCCGTTGTCCTCGACCTGCGAAACGCTGCTGACATATTGGGCTTCGCCCAGCTTCTTGCCTGTTTCAATATAGCTTTCGCCGTCCTTGACATTGACGGAATCCTGATACGACCAGTTAAGGTAGCCCGCAACTCCTATCAAAATTACAAGTGAAGCCGCGATAAGCTCCTTTTTTCTGAGAATCATTTTTCTCATTCCTCCTTTTTATATATACATACTCTATGTGCAGGTACATCAAGCACCGCCGTTACCGCTTCGGATACAGCCTGACGAACGTATGCCTTATCCGCGCCCTGCGCGGCAATTATTACACCCTTCACCTCCGGATATGTTTCCTTAACGACCATAGGCTCGTTACCTGTCATGACCGCTCTTTTATCCTCGCTTTCCTCGCTTCCCTCATCACGCCCCACGCTGTTTGTCTTTGTTTCGTATGCTATGTCCTTTTCCGCGGTCCCGTAATATGTTATCATTACGTCTACCGCGCCCGCGCCGTCTATTTCGGATAATATCGCGGACAGCCGCTCCTCGTCGCTGACGGCGGTTTGTGTGCTTTGTGTCTTTTTCCGCTCGACGGCAGCATCGCCGCCGAAGATTATCATAAGTGCCGCGCCAATTATAAATATTACGCCAAGAAGCTGAATATGCTTGTTTTTGAGCAATTTAACCAATTCTCTATTCTTCATATATCATGTCAACTCCGTAAATGCCGCACAGCTCGCGCTTTGCGGCGTCGGGAAGCCTTCCGCGCACGGTTATGCGCTCAACTCCCTCTATCTCATTGTTTTCATTTATATTTATCAA
The DNA here is from genome assembly GCA_947626135.1 of uncultured Clostridia bacterium. Taxonomy (GTDB): domain Bacteria; phylum Bacillota; class Clostridia; order UBA1381; family UBA1381; genus 12844. The sequence goes on along the minus strand of CANQQZ010000002.1, from coordinate 80,159 downwards.
CGCTTTGGCGCTGATATTAATTCCGTATCTGCGCTCCATTCTCGCCTCGATATCCTCCTCGACGCGTTTTGTGAGTTCCTCCTCGACCGCGCGTGTGTATGCGCGGTTGTCATAGCTTTGCGCCGAGGATAATTCGGGGATATGAAATCCGCCGTTCTCCGAAAGAAGTCCGGCAATGGGAGACGCGGCGCATGAAAGAATGACGACTCCCGTCACAAGACGCACATAGCTGCGCCATTTTTCCGGCGCCATGACCGATGCGAACGCGGACAATACGGCGGCGCCGAGTATCATTAAAATATATGCCTTCATACAGCCTCCTTAAAAGCCCGTGGCTGCGAGAATTATGCCGATGTTTATAATAAAAAGTACCATGATCATGGCAGAGGCGGCAAATAATGTCATAACGCTGTCTGATATCTCCCACAGCATATCGGAAACGCGCTTTTCCGCTATAGGCTCCGAAAGCGCCGCCCCGATTTTTAAAAGCAGCTGCATGATAAAAATTTTCACCGCGGGCGTCAGGCACATGGCGCACACGGCTGCCATGCCGGCGACTCCGACGGCGTTTTTTATGAGCTTAGCGCCGCTTAGCACTGTCTCAAGCGTATCGGATAAAAACCCGCCTACCACCGGCACGAGGGAACCGACGGCAAATTTTACGGCTTTGCCGCCCACGGCGTCGAGCGACGGGGCGCTCATGCCGTAGGCGGCGCTCACAGCCGTAAAAATGGTTATGCACGCTACCATTATCCATTTTGAAACGGATTTCAATACGCGGCAGAAATTGGAAATCTGCACCTTGTCGTTTATGCTGCCGGCAACGGATAATATCGCTGAGAAGCATATCATGGGAATGAGACAATTTTCTATCACAAGCGTTATCACGTATACGGCGGCGGATAATACCGGCTCAAACGCCGCGGCGGACGCCGCGCAGCCGCATGCGTAAAGGGTCATCATAAGCGCGGGCGTAAGCTTTGTTATAAATCCAGAGGCGGCTTTTACGACCTCGGACACGTAGCCGAGCGAGAGTGTAAAGCAGCTAAGCGCGGCGGTGCTTATAAGCGCGAAGCAAACGAAATTGGCGGCTTCTGAGGCGCCCTTGCCGAACGAATCGGACAGCACGCGGACTAATCCGGATATCGCGGCAATCAGAAGAATGGCTATTATATATTTCGCGCTCGTTTTCACCTCGTATGCGAGCCGTTCGCCGAATGAGTTTATCATTTTGACCGGGTTTAACGTAAAGCTGCCGGAGGCTATTTCCTCAGCTGTGTCGTTAAAAAAATTTTCGCCGGAGATTTGCGGCAGCTGAGCCGCGCGGACCGGCAGCGGAGACAGGAGCATAACCGCGATAAGTAAGCTAAATATTGTTGACCGCATTTATACACACCTCTAAAAAATCCGATATTATCGGAAACGTTATGCACAGTATCATAGCTTTGCCGGCCAATTCCACCTTTGACGCTATCGCGCTTTGCTCCGCGTCCCTTAGCGCCTGGGAAGCGAATTCGGCGATGTACGCTATACCCACGGTTTTGCCTATTATCTCTATGTATTCCTTCTTAACGCCCGTAATGGAGGCGAGCGAGTTAAAGCCGCCTATCACGGAGGAAAGCATGTGCGCGGTAGGGAAGAGCAGCACCGCCGCCGTTATAAGAGCCGTGAGCAGAGCGTATTCCTTTCGGTAATCCTTCAGAAACAGTGCGAGAGCGCCGCCGGAGAGCGCAATGCCGGCAATTTTAAATATATCCGTCATAGCCCGAATATCCGTTTTATGGTATCAAACAAATCGCCGATTTCATTTGTAATTATAAACAGCACAGCTATAAGTCCGGCGATTGTCACCATGAGCGCCTGCTCGTCTCTTCCGGCGCGTGAGAGCAGCTGATATAAAACAGCTACGACGATCCCCACTCCGGCGACCCGAAAAATCAAATCTATATTCATGTCAGCCTCCTTGATGATATATCTATATAAGAAGCACGGCGGCGAGGATCCCGCATAATACTGCGCCGCTGCGGTACAGTCTGCCGTTTGTTTCATACTGCGAGCGGGCTTGCTTCCGCAGCGGAGCCAGCGATGCAAGAACTCCGTCGATATTGCGTTTTTGATCCTCCACGTCCGTGAGTCCGAGCCGGCTGCCGAGCGCGGCAAGGGCGTCCTCGTCGGCGCGGGTCAGGCAAAAGGCTTCGGAGGTGCCGCGTACAGCCGTATCCCAGGCCTTTTTTATTCCGAGGCTTTTCATGGCGTCCGCCGCCGCCGAGAAAGCGTCCGAAACGGCGCTTGCTTCTCCCGCAAGCCGCAGCGCCTTTTCGAGCGGGAAATCGGAGAAGCATATGTGAGCCTTAAGGCTTTCGAGGGACGCGGCGTAAGCGTCGAGATATTCGCAGCGCTTTTTCAGCCCGGAGCTCATATGCGAGCCGCACGCGGCGCAGGCGAATATAATCATGGACGCTCCGATAAGCCGTATCATAACAACGCCACATCCTCGATCGTACCGACACGCGGATTTTTGCTCATAACGACGGCAATATCAAAAAGCTTTATAAGATCTCCGCATCTTGAACGCGCCTGAGATACGCCGCGTCCGTGAACGGATGCGATGACGCTCACTCCGCAGTTCAGAAGCTTTTCCACGGCTTTAAAATCATCATCGCCTCCGAGCTCGTCCGTGATGATTACATCCGGAGACATGGAGCGGAGCAGCGTGATCATTGCCTCAGACTTTGCGGCGCCGGATAATACGTCGCATGAGGGTCCCAGGTCAAAGGCGCTTTTCCCGCCGTGCATTGCCGCGATTTCATAGCGCTCGTCCGCAATGCTCACGCGGAAGCCCGCCTCGGAAAGCCGGCGCGCCGTATCTCTGAGAATCGTCGTTTTGCCGGCTCCGGGAGGCGATATGAAAAGAGTGTTTTTTACTGTTTGTCCGTCTGTTACGGCGGCTATGACGTTATCCGCGGCGCCGGTCACCTCCGCCGCGAGCCTGAAATTCAAAGCGGAAATGTCCTTTACAAACGAAATCCTTCCGTTTCTTATTACAGCGCTGCCGGTTATACCGACGCGGTGTCCGCCGTCGACCGTGACGAAGCCGCCGCATATCTCGTCCTTTACCGAATAAATCGACGCGTCCGTTATAAGCTCGAGAGCGCCGTCTATATCGGCGCGCGTTACGGTGACGCCTTCGGAAGCGTTCCTTGTCAGTATGCCGCGCCGCGTGACGAAAAAACGTCCGTCGGGGAAATATACGGCGAGAGGCATGTTAACGCCGAGGTGTATTTCATATGCCGTGTCGAAATTTATTCCGTACATGTATCGCCTGAGCGAATGCGGCATATAGGCTGTTATCCGGCGGGATGAGGATACGGTTTTGTTTGTTGCTATATACATTGTCGTCCTCCTTGCGTTTTTGTATCGGTTTATTTTTGTACACGCTTATAACTATTAAAAATAGGACAGGTTTAGAACATAAAATTAAACCACCTTTTCAAACGCGAACGCGCCGCGCATATCCATATATCCCATAAAATCACGGCGTATTTTCCCGTTTATGGTAAATTGGACATTGTTTATTCCGCTCAGGCTTGTAAGAGAGTTTACGATTGAGTACACCGTAAGCTTCTCAAGCTCGCGCCCGTCGGGATGATTTTTAATCATTGATTTTGAAATGTTTACATACGCCGTGTTTCCTTTTACCCGAACGCTCATGCAGCCACGTATTTTCGGTATAAGCCGCCGTATTTTGGGATTGTCGTCGAAGCCTCGTATGAGCGCGGAGATTACCTCGCGCGCCTCGCCGTTCAGATCCGTTTCACGAACGCGGATTTTTATGGGGATTAGATGAAGCATTTCCGCATCAACGACGTAAAGCCTGAGCTCTTCAACGGGCTTGTCCGCGTTCACGGCAAAAATAATCGTCACGGCGCATGTTAAAATCAGAGCGAAAAACACAATTTTTTTCAAAATAAAAACCTCCCTATACTATGTCCGCAATATGAGCGACATTGAAGTATATGAAGGTTTTTTCACGATTATGTTTTGAGTTTGTGTTACGTTTTCGTTACGCATCCCTGCTTGCCGCGAGCGCGCAGGCAAGCTGGTCGGGGCAGGAGGTACCGCGTCCGCGGCAGTCGATACCCTTTAGACGTTTGATTGCCTCATCGCGGTCCATGCCCTCGATAAGCGCCGCAATACCCTGCGTGTTGCCGTTGCAGCCGCCGGTAAAGCGCACGTCGGTTACACAGTCGTTATCGTTTATTGTAAACGTTATCATTTGAGAGCATACGCCGGTAGGCTGGTACGAATATTTCTGCATAATAACACCTCCTTTTATTCGAGCATATTTATATCTGTTGTTTCGGCGGCGGTGGAAAGTCCGTAGACGAATAGGATTTCGTCATAATTTTCCCGCTCGCACAGGGACGTTACGGTATCCGTGAAATAGCGCAAATCAACCATGTCCACGATATTGCGGCTGCGCGCGAGGAACGGCGCGAGCGAATTTCCGTAGGAATCCTTTATCATAAGCAAACGCCTGCCTCCGCCGGCGCTTTTGTTCTCTATACGCGTGTACGCGTGGTTCCCGTTGAGAAATACCGGATATTTATCCGCCTCCTTCAAGTGTTCGCGGAAAAACATATCCGCAGACGTTTTTTTATCCGCACCGTCGGATATCGTCACGGTTATATCAGCGGGATATGTCCATAAATCAATATTATCGCAGCCCTCGAGCCAGAGAGCGCTTTTTGAATATGTCGTGCCGCGGAATCCGCCGTATGATTCGATTGTAAAATCCGATTTTTCCTCAGTGTTCGGGTCAAGCTCCTTATATGCCTCATATGCGCCGAGGCTTGTCCAGTGATGATCGGTTTTGTAATAAAGCTGCTCGCTTTTTTTTAGCTTGTCAAACACACCGAACAGGTCGATCGTCCGCGCGTCGCCGCCCAGAATCGAATACGCGTCGGCAATCAGGGCGCGGTCGGGGTACGGAGCATGATTTTTCGGGAGCATATCGTCCATAACCGAGCCGGCAGTCGGCACTATAATAACCGCCGCGGGAATATGCGATTTGCGGAGGAAGCGGCTTATCAAGGCGATATTTTTATCAAAATTCGGCGTTTTTACCGGAGTGTTTATAAGGTAGCCGTTCCTGCCCTTGTATACTCCGGAGACACCGTTGCGTCCGGAGGCGAGCTGAAAATACGAGTTTGCCGCGACAAACCCGCTGCGAAACGGAAAATGATCGGTCAGATAATCCTCCGTTTTCTTTTCATACGAGCCGTTAAAGATGTCCGCGGCGCCAAATTCGGGCGGTTCGGCAAGCGAGCGCTTTTCATTCACCGAAAAATCATGCTTCGGAAGGACAAAAAATAAAACAAAAATAACGGATATAAACACGGTAAAGAGCGCCGTTATCATTTTGTCACGCATATAAACGCCACCTCCTAAAACCTAAAGTACAAAAACGGGTTATAGCTTTGACTTACCAGCGCCGCGGTGCACAGCACCAGCGCCGCGGCAGCGGCGGCAAATTCAAGGACAGCCGCGGGTCTGCGGTCCCTTACCCTTGTCCATAAGCACTTCGCTGCGGGCGTGCAGGCGAAGGCTGCCGCCGCCATAAGCGGAATATATGATATTACGGTACTTAAGGCAGCCGCGCTTATTATGCCGTCGGACAAGGTGAACATGCGCGAAAAATACGTCAGGAGCTCCGCGCCGTCCTCAAAATAGAATATTGTCCATCCGACGAGTATAAAAAACAGCGAGTATATATGTTTTAACGCTGACGGAAGCATTTCAAGGTATTTGCCGTATACGTATTTTTCAAGCACAAGAAGAACGAAATAATATATTCCCCAAAGCAGAAAATTCAGGCTTGCGCCGTGCCAGAGCCCGGTGAGAGCCCATACGACAAACAGATTGAAAATGACGCGCGGCGTTTTCCGGCGGTTGCCGCCGAGCGGAATATAAACATAATCGCGGAACCATGTGCTAAGGCTTATATGCCAGCGGCGCCAAAACTCCGTTATGCTTTTTGAAATGTACGGATAGTTGAAGTTTTTCATAAATTCAAAGCCGAACATTTTTCCGAGCCCGCACGCCATATCGGAATAGCCCGAGAAGTCGAAATAAATTTGAAACGCATACGCGGCTATACCTATCCAGGCTGCGGCGATCCCGCCGCCCTCGCGCAGAGCGTCGAAAAGCATACCGGCTTGATTGGCGATAAGGACCTTTTTGGACAATCCCACCGTGAAAAGCCTTACGCCGTCCGCGAACTGCGAAACGCTTTCGCGGCGGTTATCGAGCATATCCGCTATATCCCTGTAGCGGACGATTGGTCCGGCGATTAGCTGCGGAAAAAATGAGATATATGTGCCGAAATTTATCAGACTTTTCTGAGGGGCGGTGTCGCGGCGGTAAACGTCTATGATATACGACACCGCCTGGAAGGTATAGAAGGATATGCCGATAGGCAGAGCTATGTCAATTCGCGGCATGGCGCACAAGAGCGGTATCCGCCGCAGTAAATCCGAGATGAAGCCGGCGTACTTGAAGATACCGAGCAGCCCGAAGCTTATCACAAGCGCAAAAACAACAAACGTCCTTGAAAGACGTTTGCTGCTGCGGTATTTTTCTATTAAAAGACCGAATATGTAATTGCTGATGATCGACGCCGCCATAACGAGCACGAATACAGGCTCGCCCCAGCCGTAAAATATAAGATTTGCGATAAGCAAAAAGGCGTTCCGACACCGCCGCGGCGCGATATAATATATTCCCAGCACCGGAGGAAGGTACAGGAACATAAATATCAGACTTGAAAAATTCACTTTAACTAATGCTCCTTATTCCGCATCATCCGCTACAGCGGAAAGTATATTGCTTATCGTTTCCGACGTATCCTCGCTTACGCATACAGCCACACAGTCGGAGTTCCCCAGCCGCATGATAACCGCATCGTCAAGCTTTGGTACCTGGTCGGGCGCGTAAGAGGAATAATTTGTTTTTTGCGATTCTATCCGCGCGTTTGCCGCTTCTATCACCTTATCGACGTCCTTTGCCTCAAAAACAGCGATTTCATCCACGACAGCCGGAGTTCCGGCATAGCCTGCCGCGTTGACTACCGTTTCGCCGTCAAGACCGTAGCGGCGCATAACCGCGTCGGAGGACATTTCCGTTAAATCCTCGGCAAAATGAGCGGTTTCATTCAAAATTGCCGCCGTCTTAACAGCCATGTTTTCCGTTTCTCCCGTCTGCGAGGCTTCTGTCTGCGCTGTATCCCCGGACGTATCGCCGGCTGTAGAACCGCCGCAGGCGGTGAGCGCAAGGATGCACATAAGTCCCGCCGTTAACATTAATAGCTTTTTCATTTTAAATCCTCCTGTTTTTAGATCTGTTCCTGCATATATTTTAAGCATTTTATATAATAATCCTCGCCGAAATGTACACCGTCCGTTGCGGCGTTTTCGGGAAGGTATCCGTCCGGACCCGCTATAACCGTGAACAAATCGACATATGTCGAATTTGTGTTTGCGGCTACCGTCTTAATTCCGGAGTTATAAGCCTTTATCTTGCTCAGCGTAAGACCGTCGTCAGCTCTGTCCGACGCCGTTTTTGAAATCGGCGTGATCGACATAAGGTATATTTTCGCGTCGGGCTGCATTTCCTTTATTTTATTGATCATAGCCTCATACTGCTCAAAGAAAGCGTCGCCTATCCAGCCTATCTCATTCTCGCCGAACATCATAAATATTTTATCGTATTGCCTGCCGGAGCTGAATTCCTCAATCGCCGGAACGGTGCCGCCGTCGGCTGCCTCCGTTGACGCCTGCGATACGGTAAAGCCCACCTTGGATATATAATCCGTATCCGAGGGAACAAGCTCGTATACCTTCATGCCTTCTATAAAGGAATTGCCGAAAAATGCGCTGTTTGAAAAAAATGTTTCATTAATTCCCTTCTCATTATATGACGGGGAAGGCGCGGGCGTGGGTACAGCAGTGCTCTCTGCGGCTTTGAGCGCCGCATTCTCTGCGTGCTTTTTACGTATCGAGCCGACACATCCGCGCACGGCGAACACAGCGGCGGCGATTATGGCTAAAGCCGCAAGAGCCAGCAGTACGCGGCGCAGCATAAATATTCTGCGTTTTGCCTTTCTTTCGCGCTCTTCACTCCGCCTCTTTATATCCTCAATTCTTTTTCTGTCTACAGCCATTGCATTATTTGCTCCCTTGACGCGAACGCCGAATTTATTTCTGACATACTATAATGAAGATTTTATCACACTTGCAAATTGCAGTCAAGCTATTTTGTCCGCGCCGGAGAATTTTTAACAAAGTTTAACGTTAGCGGCTGATTTAAGCGGCGCTTTTTATGCAATTTACCGTTTGGAGGCGAATTTCGGCAAAACTTCTCAAAATTCATCAAAGGAAAATAATGGAAAACAATAGTAATTAAAAATGCGGATAAATATATGAATCGCGAAAAGGAGCAGGAAAAATGGAAATGACGATAATGGGCAAATATCAAACGCTCGTCATACGTCCGGACAGCGAGCTTGATCAGCACGCAGCCGAAAAAATACGTGTGGGCGCGGACAAGCTTTTACGGAAAACGGGTCTGAAAAATGTCGCGTTTGATATGCGTCGGGTGCGGTTTATGGACTCATCCGGCATAGGCGTGATAATGGGAAGGTACAGAACGGTATGCGCTATCGGGGGAAACGTGGCGGTATTCGGTATGTCGCCGTATGTCGAGCGGCTTATTTCGATGTCCGGAATACGCGAGATCGTTATAATAGCGGAAAGGCTTCAGGATGCGTTGGAGGAGGTGGCGGGAATATGCTGAATAACAGCATGAAGGTCGAGTTTTCCGCGATAACGGAGAACGAGAGATTCGCGCGCGGCGTGGCAGCGGCGTTTGTGGTAGGGCTTGACCCGACCGTGGATGAATTGTCCGAGATCAAAACCGCCATATCGGAGGCGGTTACAAACGCGATTATCCACGGCTACGAGGGGCGCGGCGGAAAAATACTTATGGAGGGCGTTATCTACGACGGCTGCGTTGAATTCTCCGTTTCCGATGAGGGCGTGGGAATATCGGATATAAGGCGCGCGCGGGAGCCGCTTTATACCGGCAAGCCGGAGGACGAGCGTTCGGGTATGGGCTTTACAATAATGGAAACATTTATGGACAGCCTTGACGTTGAAAGCGAGCGCGGAGGCGGCACGCGTGTTACAATGACGAAAAAAATAGGACGGGTATCGCCGTGAGCGGAGATTCTTCATCGGCGAACGCCGCGCTTATCGAGCGTATGAGGGACGGGGATGAAGCGGCGAAGAACGAGCTCATAGAAAGAAATATGGGCTTGGTATACAGCGCGGCGAAGCGCTTTTCGCGGCGCGGCTACGATTTTGAGGACATAGCGCAGATAGGAGCAATAGGTCTTATAAAGGCGGCTGAAAAGTTCGATTCGGCGTTCGGCGTGTGCTTTTCCACATACGCCGTGCCGATGATAATCGGTGAAATCAAACGTTTTATGCGCGACGACGGGGCGGTAAAAATAAGCCGCACACTTAAGGAAACGGCTATGAAGGGCTGGAGGACGGAGGAAATACTGCGGAGACGGTTCTGCCGCGAGCCGACAATAAATGAAATAGCTAAGGAATGCGGCACCGCGCCGGAAACGCTTATCGAGGCGTTTGAGGCGGCGTCGCCGCCGGAATCGCTGTACGGAAACGCGTACAGCGGTGCGAAGCCCGTGCCTCTTATCGACATTATTGCGGGAAGCGATATGGAGGAAAATGTTATTAACCGCGTACTGGTGGATGAAATCATGAAATCGCTGTCAGAACGAGAGAAGAGAGTGATTATTATGAGGTATTTCCGCGGAAAAACGCAGTCTGAAATAGCAAAAAGCTTCGGAGTTTCACAGGTACAGATTTCGAGAATAGAAAAAAAGGCTATGGAAAAGCTCCGCTCGTCGCTTCCGTAGCGGCGAAGGGCTCAGCCCTTCACCGCGAGGCTCTTGCGGCGAGTTACATGCACGAACAGTATCACGGCAAAAATCATTGCCGCAAGCGCCACGGCCTGGGATATGCCGAGTACGCCCGGTATAAGATACAATATATACGTCGGGTCGCGCATACCCTCAAGGAAAAAACGCCCGAACGAGTACCAGAATACATAAAAGCAGAATACCTGCCCGTCCGAGGTCTTTTTGCCGCGGAATATTATCAGAATGATAAGTCCGATAATATTCCATACAGACTCGTATATAAACAGCGGATGAACCGGTCCGAAGCCGTTTATTTCCATGCCCCACGGCAAATCTGTGTGCCTGCCGTAGACTTCGGCGTTTACAAAGTTGCCGAAGCGCCCGGCGGCTTGCCCTATAAAAAGCGCGGGTACGCACACGTCAAACGTGTTCAGGACAGGCAGATGCATAATTTTGCAGTAGATAAACGCGGTCAGGGCTCCGGCGATAATGCCTCCGTATATTGCCAGCCCGCCGTTCCATATTTTAAATACATCCAGTACGCTGTTAAACTCGTCAAGCGCGAAAAGAACATAATAAAGTCTTGCGCCGATTATTCCGAAAAGAAGTGAATAAAGCGCAATATCCCATACATTTTCGCGTTTTACGCCGCGGCTTTCACAGTCGCGGAAAATAAATAAAAACCCGAGTGCAAAGCCGGTAAGTATTATAAGCGCGTACCAGTAAATGGGCTTTGACCCGATATGGAAGGCCTCGGGATTTATATTTAGATTTATTCCTAATTTTGGAAAAGAAATTGCGTTCATTATCGTATCTCTCCTTTGATAAGCTATACCTGATTTTACTAATTTACTGCAAATTCACTAAAAGTACCGTGAAATTTTAGCGAAATTTTTGTAATAAAAATTTAAATTATCTATTCCAATTTTGTAATAATTGTGATAGAATGTTAAAGTAAGCTATATATTGTGTTTGACCTGCGCAAAAACACTAAATATGCAGGTGCGCGAGCCCCGCCCTTTTGAATATTATACCCTATAAGGCGGAGATTGGCAAGGAAAAACGCAAAAAATATTTTTTACGAAAAAAACACAGTAAAAAAATTACATAAAAGCTATTGCCTTTTTGAAAAAAATAGTGTAAAATGGTTACATTGGGAGCGATATGGAGCGATTTGGAGTGAAATGAACTCCGTTACCCATGAAATTCCATGAAAAGGCAGGTGTGTAACGCATGGCGAACTTTGTTGATGAGTACGAGCGTCAGATAGACGACCACGGGCGCATTATTTTGCCGCCTAAAATTCGGGACGCTGTGTCCGAAACGGTATACGTCACACAGGCGCCTGCGGAAAAATGCTTGCATTTATACACTAAGGACGAATGGGAGACTATGAGCGAGAAAATCAAGGGGCTTCCGACAACGACCGACCGCAACGCGGCGGCGTTTGTGCGTGTGTTCTTCGGAAAGGCGACGGAGGCTTCGGTTGACAAGCAGGGCAGAATGACAATAGCCAGGCGGCTTATCGAATATGCCGGACTAAAAAAGGACGTTGTTCTTGTGGGCGCGAATACGCGGCTGGAAATTTGGGACAGCGAGGAATGGCGAAGCTACCAGAGCGGTCTTTCCGACGATATAATGATTGACGGAATACTTACTTACGGTTTGAATATCTGAGCGGAGGGCAGATATGGAGTTTAATCATGTGTCGGTCCTGCTGCGGGAAAGCGTTGACGCTTTAAATGTTAAAGCCGGACTGTATGTTGACGGAACGATGGGCGGCGGAGGTCATTCGCGCGAAATTCTTGCGAGGGATCCGGAAGCGAGGCTTATAGGAATCGACAGGGACGCGGAAGCAATAGCGTCGGCACGGAAGCGGCTTGAGGAATTCGCGGACCGGGTTGAGACGGTGAATGACAACTTCAGCAATATCCGAGGTATTCTCTCTGAGCGCGGAATTTCCGAAATAGACGGCGCCGTGCTGGATCTGGGCGTAAGCTCATATCAGCTGGACAATGCCGGCAGAGGATTTTCGTATATGCATGACGCTCCGTTGGATATGCGCATGAACCGCGCGGATTCGCTTACGGCGGCGCAGGTGATAAACTCATACGCCGGGGACGAGCTTGCCCGCGTATTTTATGAATACGGCGAGGAAAGATGGTCAAGGCGGATAGCCGGGTTTATCGTCAGGCAAAGAGAGAAAAAGCCGATTGAAACGACTGCGGAGCTTGTGGACGTCATAAAGGCGGCAATCCCCGCGGGAGCGAGGCAGGACGGAGGTCATCCCGCAAAACGCGTTTTCCAGGCGGTGCGCATAGAGGTGAACGGCGAGCTCAAAATACTTGAGCAGGCTTTAAGAGATTTCGCGGCTGCTTTAAAACGCGGCGGAAGGTTAGCGGTTATAACGTTCCATTCGCTCGAGGACAGAATCGTCAAGCGCACGTTTGCCGACCTTTCATCGGGCTGTATATGCCCGAAGGATTTTCCGGTCTGCGTATGCGGCAGAAAGCCGGAGGCAAAACTGATAAACCGCAAACCGATTTTGCCCGGCAGAGCTGAAACAGAGTCAAATCCGAGGTCAAAAAGCGCAAAGCTGCGCATTATTGAAAAAATGTGAGGGAAATTGCTGTGAACTACGGAAATCTTGCGATAGACGACAGATACGTTTATCGTCCTGAAGGAAGGAAACAAAAACCACCAAAACGGAATAAGAATAGAAGAACAAAGAGGAATCAGGAGCAAATGCTTAGCAGGAAAAGAAATATCCGCAGGATCGCCGCTGTTGTCGCGGTGTCGTTATCCGCGGGATTTATGATTTCCGAATTTGTCACGGTTCATGAGACACGGCAGCAGCTCAGCGCGCTTACGAAGGAGCTTTCGGAGCAGGAGGCGATTACGAGCCAGAAGGTGTTTGAGCTGGAGCAGAGCATAGATTTGGATGAAATTGAGCGTATAGCGACAACGCGCCTCGGTATGCAGCGTCCGGAAAATTATCAGATGATATATGTGAACGTAAAATCGGAGGACGTAACGGAGGCGACCGCGGGAAGGGTCGAAGGCGTCGGAAACTCGCTCGCGGCGTTCTTTAAAAGCGTTGGCAATCATATTGTAAAGCTTTTCAGCATAGAATGACAAGTGAAGTTTGTGTAAGTTTAAGGAAATCGTATAATCATATAAAGGAATGATAGGGCAATGGCAATACCGGCGTTGAATGATGTAAAAAAGCGTTCGAGAGCGGTTGTGGTGATCGCGCTCGTATGCTTCGCGGCGCTTATACTGCGGCTGGCGTACTGGCAGATTATACGAGGCGAGGAGCTTAGTACGATAGCCAAAAATCAACAGCAGACCGCCGCGGCGGTAGTAACGACGCGCGGTAAAATTTATGACCGTAACGGAAAGGTAATGGCGGAAAGCGCGTCGGCGTATAATCTGGTGTGCAATCCGCAGGATATAAAAAGAGACGGCGACGCCGGAATCGCCGCGGATAGGCTCGCGCTCGTGCTCAATATGAACAGAGATAAGGTTTACAAGCAGCTGACCGAAAATTCGAGATATCAGTCGATAAAAAAGCAGCTTACCACCGAGGAAACAGAAGCGGTGAGAAATCTGATGGATGCGAAAAATGACGCGGCGACGGCAAAGGCGCTTTCGGGAATATATTTTGAGGACGGCACAAAGAGATATTATCCGTACAATGTCGCGGCGACGGTGCTCGGCATAGTCAATAACGACAACGAGGGAACAAGCGGAGTTGAACGGACATTTAACGACGCTCTTCTCGGAAAGCCGGGATTTATTACGTCAACGCGCAGTGCCACGGGCGGTACGCTTGCGGAGCAGCAGGAGGAATATCTTACTGCGGCGGCGAACGGCGCGGATGTGGTGCTCACGATAGATGAGACGATACAGCATTTTCTTGAGTCGCAGCTTGAGGCTGCTGTTGAGGACGACTCTCTTAAGGAGGGCGCGGCGGGAATTGTTATGAATCCCAAAACGGGCGAGATACTCGCTATGGCGACGAAACCGGATTTTGATTCAAACGACCCGTATAATATAGATGATTTTTACGAGTATCTTGCCGAATATGACAGTGAACTGATCAGGCGGGATGACGATGAGGAGGATACCGATTCAAGTCCGGAGCCCGGCGCGAGCTCAAAGCCCGATGCGAGCCCGAAACCGTCGGGTGAGGATGATCTGACAGACGAACAGATTTCCACCCTCAGATCTAAAATGTGGAGAAACAAGGCGATATCGGACTCCTATGAGCCCGGATCGACCTTTAAGATAATAACCGCGGCTGCGGCGCTCGAGGAGCATATAGTTGATGAGGATTCGCAGTTTTACTGCCCGGGCTTTAAAATCGTAGCCGACCGCAACATATCATGTGCCAGCAAGAGCGGGCATGGACCGCAGAATTTCCGGCAGGGAGTTCAGAACTCATGCAACCCGGTATTTATGGAGCTGGGCATAAAGCTCGGCTCGGATAAATTCAAAGAATATTTTAACGCGTTCGGACTTGGCGAACCCACGGGTATAGAGCTGGGCGGCGAATCTACAAGCATATCGTACACCGGGGATATGAGCGAGGTCGATCTTGCGACAAGCGCGTTCGGACAGGGTATTCAGGTGACTCCGATCCAGCTTATAACTGCGATTTCGGCTGTTATAAACGGCGGGGTTCGTATGAAGCCGCATATTGTTGAGGAAATAAGGAACGACAAGGGCGTCGTAAAAAATTATGAGCCGGAGATGCTCAACCGTGTAATATCGGAGGAAACCTCGGCTAAAATGCGCGATATTTTGGAATCGGTCGTTTCGGATTCGGAAGCCACCGGACGCAACGCGTATGTAAAGGGCTATCGTATAGGCGGCAAAACGGGAACCTCGGAGAAGGGAAACCGTGACGAGCATAAGAGAATAGCGTCGTTTGTGGGCTTTGCACCAGCGAACGACCCGCAGATTGTATGCCTCATAATGCTTGACGAGCCGCAGGTGGATAATTATTACGGCGGAACCATTGCGGCGCCGCTGACGGGCGAGCTTATTGAACAGACGCTGGATTATCTCGGCGTGGAAAAGCAGTACAGCGAGGAGGAGGAGCCGGACGTTACGACGGAGGTTCCGGACGTGCGCGGCAGCGGCGTGTCGGATGCCGAGGAAAAGCTTGAAGAAGCGGGCTTCTACATAAGAACGGTAGGCAGCGGTGAAACCGTTGAGGACCAGCTGCCGCAGCCGGGTAATATGCTTGGCGAAGGTTCTACTGTTATCCTTTATACCGAGGACGCCGACGAGGAGGATATGCTTGTGACCGTGCCGGATGTCACCGGCTCCACCGTATCGAACGCTAAGGACATTTTGCAGGCGTACAGTCTCAATTTTGAGGTTATGGGCGCCGGTCATGCATATGCCTATGACTCATATTCGGTCAAGCAAAGCGTTCCGGCGGGCGAGGAGGTACAGCGCGGCACCGTTATCGGCGTTGAATTCAGACAGGTAGCGTCAGACTAAAGATTGAAAGGGGAAAAAAATATGTTATGCAGCGAACTTATAGGCAAGGATTGGCTGAAAGAGCATGATGATATTGAAATAACCGGTATAGCCTATGATTCAAGAAACGTGGCGGAGGGAAACATATTCGTCTGCGTAAAGGGCTTTGAAACCGATGGACATAAATTTGCGAAAAAGGCTGAGGAAAACGGCGCGGCGCTTATTGTCGCGGAGAGAGATACGGAGGTCGGCGTTCCCGTGTGGATTGTGGAAAATTCACGGCGCGAGCTCGCGCGGCTTGCCGCGGCATTTTACGGTGATCCGTCAAAGAAATTCAAGCTTATCGGAGTGACCGGCACAAACGGCAAAACAACGATAACGTATCTGGTTAAAAGCATACTGGAGGCAGCCGGCAAAAGCGTCGGAATAATAGGCACAAACGAAAATATAATAGGCGATAAGGTGCTTATGACAAAGAGCACCACTCCGACTACGCCGAACTCTCTTGAATTGCAGCAGCTGTTCGCGGAAATGGTCGAGGGCGGAGCGGAATACGTTGTTATGGAGGTATCATCCCACGCGCTCGCTCTTGACAGAGTGTACGGATGTCATTTCGACGTGGGAATTTTCACCAATCTCACGCGCGACCATCTCGATTTCCACGGCACAATGGAGAATTACCTTCAGGCGAAGGCGATGCTGTTTGACATAAGCGAGAAGGGCGTCGTAAATTATGATGACGCCGGAGGACGTCAGATTGTCAGGGAAAAGGACTGCGATTTCCTGACCGTCGGCTTCGGAGACGGATGCGATGTCAGGGCGTCGGATATGAAGATAACCGCGCGCGGAGACGAGTTTAATATGACCTATAAGGGTACTGTGTATCCAATAACTATACAAATCCCGGGAAAGTTCAGCGTGTATAATGCGATTTGCGCGGCGGGAGCGGCATTGCAGCTTGGCTTTGATATGGAAACGATACGCCGCGGCTTATCCGAAGCAAAGGGTGTTCTCGGGCGCGTTGAGGTCGTTCCCACGGATACGGATTACACGGTAATAATAGATTACGCCCATACGCCCGACGGATTGGAAAATATAATAAAATCGGTTAAGGAGTTCGCAAGAGGCAGAGTTATAACCCTGTTCGGCTGCGGAGGCGACAGAGACGCTACAAAGAGAAGCATAATGGGCGAAATTGCCGGCAGATATTCGGATTATTCCATAATCACATCGGATAATCCGCGTACAGAGGACCCGATATCGATCGTGGCAATGATTGAGCGCGGTATGAAGGAATCCGGCGGCGAATATATTGTCATCGTGGACAGACGAAAGGCGATAGGCTATGCTCTTGATTTCGCGCAGAAGGATGACGTGATTATCCTCGCCGGAAAGGGACAGGAAACATATCAGATTATAGGTAAGGAAAAGCATGATTTTGACGAGAGAGTTGTCGTTTGGGACTATTTAAACAATAAACAATAATTTAAGACAAATTTTTAAGGGCGGTTTCCGGTACCGGATGCGCCCTTATTAGCTCTAAAGAGGGAAAAGAGGTTATATAATGCAGAAGCTTACGTTTTCTGAAATTGTCAAAGCGGCAGGGGGGACATTAAAATTGCCGCAGGGACACAAAAAAGAAGATTATGAGAACATTGAAATTTCGTCCGTTGTCACGAACTCGAAAATCGCCGAAAAAAATTCGGTGTTTATAGCGATAAAGGGGGACAATAACGACGGGCATGTATATATTCCCGATGCGGTGCGGCGCGGCGCTGTTCTTATAGCCGCGCAGGAAAACACCGGGGCGGATGTGCCGGTGCTGCTGGTGGAGGATACTATAAAGGCATATGGCGATATAGCGCGCTTCTATAAGGAAAAATATAATTTGCCAACCGTTTCCGTAACGGGCAGCGTCGGTAAAACGACAACGAAGGATATGATATATTCCGCTGTTGCAGCGGACAGATGCGCAATGAAGACGGAGGATAATTACAACAATCATATCGGAGTTCCCCTTACCGTTCTGTCAATCGAAAAGGAGCATAAAACGGCTGTGATTGAAATGGGCATGAACCATTTCGGCGAAATCGATTATCTTGCGTCGATCGTTAAGCCCGATATAGCGGTTATAACAAATATCGGGATGTCTCATATTGCGAATTTAGGCTCGCGCGAGGGAATATTTAAGGCTAAAATGGAGATTACCGATTACTTTGACGCTCATAATACGTTAATTGTCAACGGTGACGACGAATATCTGGGGACACTGAAACGGGGGACACTAAACTATAAGCTTGTAACCTACGGCGTTGACAGCGACAGCTGTGACATTAAGGCGTATAATGTGGTGAATCACGGTCTTGACGGGTCGGAGTGCGATATAGCCGTCGATGGCAAAAGCTATCATGTTTTTGTTGATATACCCGGCGTTCATAATGTGTATAACGCGCTCGCGGCAATGAGTGTGGCTCGCGAGCTGGGAATAGCGCCGGAAACAGCGGTGCGCGGCATCGAGCATACGGAGCTCACGAACGGAAGGCTTGAAATTGTTGATGTGAACGGAATGAAAATAATAAGGGACTATTATAACGCGTCTCCGGATTCCGTTAAATCCGCCCTCGGAGTTTTGTCATGCGCGGCGGAGGAGCGAAAGGCGGCGGTTTTGGGCGATATTCTTGAAATGGGAAAATATGCCGCAAAGGCGCATATCATGATTGGAGACGAGGTCGTAAAGAGCGGGGCGGATATGCTTATTACGGCGGGGGAGAATGCAGCGCTTGCCGCGGCGAGGGCGAAGGAGCTCGGTATGAAGGACGTATACGCGTTTGAGACTACCGACGAGGCGGCGGAATTTGCTAAAAAAACTCTTGCGCCCGGTACGGCGGTTCTTATAAAAGCGTCGCACGGCATGCATTTTGAAAAAATATATGATGCGTTATCGGATGAATAAAAGGGAGAAGAAATTATGGAAATGATAAAGGAATTTGCCATGCTGTCGCTGCTGCCGTTTGCGATTGCGTTTGCTGTGACCGCCGCGGCGGGACCGGTTTTTATACCGTGGCTCCGGAAGCTCAAATTCGGACAGGAGATACGCGAGGAGGGACCGAAGTGGCATCAAAAGAAGTCCGGTACGCCGACTATGGGCGGCATAATGTTTATAGCCGGAATAGGGATCGCCGTAATAGTATCAACGGTATTCGCGGCGGTCAAGGGCAATTTTGACGCCAAAGCGGCGAAGGGAATAATAATATTTGCGGTATCGCTGCTGTTCGGCATAGTCGGATTTATAGACGATTATATAAAGGTGGTAAAAAAGCGCAATTTAGGACTTACGGCGGTGCAGAAATTTGCTCTGCAGCTGTTTTTCGCGGTCATTTATGTAATAGCGCTGTATTTTATCGGCGGGATCGACCTCAATATGAAAATACCGTTTGTAAATCACTTGGTTTATGTACCCATATGGATTTATATTCCGTTTGTGCTGTTCGTTGTTGTGGGTGTGGTAAACGCCGTAAATCTTACAGACGGGCTTGACGGGCTTGCGGCAGGCGTAACGTTTGTCGTGGGACTGTTTTTTGCCGTTGTGTCGTTCATTCCGTTTAACGTTATGGGCGATACAATATTTGCGGCTGCGCTTGTGGGCGGAATGCTCGGATTTTTTATCTTCAACCATCATCCCGCAAAGGTATTCATGGGCGATACGGGTTCGCTTTTTTTGGGAGCCGCCGTTGCGCTTATGGGAATAGATCTGGGCATACCGGTATTTTTGATAATCGTCGGATTTGTATATTTCTTTGAAACCTTATCCGTGATTATGCAGACCGCGTATTTTAAATACACGAGACATAAATACGGCGAGGGCAGACGAATATTTAAGATGACGCCTATACATCATCATTTTGAGATGTGCGGCTGGAACGAATGGAAGATAGTGGGCGTGTTTACGGGAGTTACGGCGGTGCTGTGCGCCGCGGCTTACGCTCTGATAATATAACACGCGCACCGATTGACGTTTTGATTTTTGGAGGATAGGATATGCCGGCTGATATTAAAACATATAAACGCCGCCGCAGGGGAATATCCGCGGAGGACGTAAAAAAAATGAAGCCGCCGATTATTAAGCTCAGGCGCGGGGATATGGATTATACATTTTTGTTTATGGTCGTACTGGTGCTGTCGGTGGGACTGGTCATGCTGCTGTCCGCTTCCGCACCGGAGGCGAAACGGCTTTACGGCAACTCGTACTATTTTTTCCTGAAGCAATGCGCGTGTGCGGCGATAGGGCTTGTGTGCATGTACATAATGTCGAGAATCGATTACGCGCGCTGCAAGAGGTTTGTGCCCGGCGCGCTTGTGATATGCATAATTGCTCTGGTGCTGGTGCTGCTGCCGGGAACGGGCGTATCTCTTAATGGCTCGCGACGCTGGCTAAATACGCCGGTGGTCCAGCTTCAGCCGTCGGAGTTTATGAAGCCGATTATAGCCATGTATTTCGCGCTTTTAATAGATAAGGGTAAATATAATTTAAAAACGCTCAAGGGCGTACTGCCGTTCGCGGGAGTCATGGTGATAGTGCTCTCGCTGATGCTTATGGAAACCCACCTGTCCGGCGCGATTGTTATTGCCGGAATAGGTATGGTGGTGCTTATTGCGGGCGGCATACCGGTCAAACCGCTGATTATCGGCGGGCTGGTTATAGGGGTCGTGGGAATATTTGGCGTGCGTCAGTTCAGCGAGGTGCGCTGGAACAGAATTATGAGCTTCCTCGATCCGTTTTCGGATTTGCAGAATACGGGTTATCAGATTTCCCAGGGACTTTATGCGATCGGCTCGGGAAAGCTGTTCGGTCTCGGTCTCGGTCAGAGCGTTCAGAAATATACTTATCTGCCGGAGCCGTACAATGACTTTATTTTTGCCATAGTATGCGAGGAGCTGGGGCTTTTCGGAGCGATATGCGTTATTATATTGTTCGCGGCGCTCATTCTCCGCGCGGCAAGGATAGCGTCATACGCGCCGGATTTGTATTCGTCGCTCGTTGCGACGGGAATAACGGCGCATCTGGCGATACAGACGGTTTTAAATATTGCCGTTGCCACATCGTCGGTACCGAATACCGGAGTATCGCTGCCGTTTTTCAGCTACGGCGGCACGTCCATTATAACGCTGCTCGCGGAAATGGGAATTTTATTAAATATTTCAAGATATGCAATTAAACCTAACATGAAAAGGGAGAAGCTATGAGAGTAATTTATGCGGGCGGCGGCACGGGAGGACATATCAATCCCGCGATATCCATCGCCGATTATGCCAAAACGCGCGATAAGGAGCATAAGGTGCTGTTTATAGGCACACGGAGCGGTCTTGAAACGCGTCTTGTGCCGAAGGCGGGCTACGATATCGAGTATATTGATATTCAAGGCTTTGACAGAAAGCGGCTGCTGAGAAACGCGGCAACGATAAGGAAGCTTATCAAAGCCCGCTCCGACTGCCGCAGGATTATAAAGGAGTTTAAGCCCGACTGCGTGGTATGCACCGGCGGTTACGTGAGCGGTCCGGTCATGATGGCTGCGGCTGCTCTTGGAGTTCCGTCGCTCATTCACGAGCAGAACGTGTATCCGGGTCTGACGGTCAAGGGCTCTGAAAAATACGCATCCTATCTCGCGCTGAGCTTTGATGAAACGGTTAATCACATGAAGGACAAATCAAAATGCGTTGTGACGGGAAATCCCGTCCGAATGCAGATTATAAATGCCGACAGGAAGCTCGCGAGAAAAAAGCTCGGGATCAAACGTCCGTTTGTCCTGATTTTCGGCGGCTCTCTGGGCGCCGCAAAAATCAATGATACCGTTATAAATATGCTCGGCAGAATTATCAGTGATGATAAAATCGCGCTCACCTTTGGCACCGGAGAGCGAAATTACAGCGCGGTAAAGGCGGAAATCGACCGGCGCGGCATAAAGCTGAATGAAAATGTCCGCGTGGTCCCGTATATAGACAACATCGCCGACGTTATGGCTGCGGCTGATATAACGGCGGCGCGTTCGGGCGCCATTACAGTCAGTGAAATCGCCGTTTTAAGGAAGCCGTCGGTTTTGATCCCATCGCCAAATGTGGTGCGCAATCATCAGGAGCAGAATGCGCGCGAATTTGAACGGCGGGGCGCGGCGGCTGTTATAACCGAAAATGAATTGACGGCGGATGTATTATATGATAAAATAATGCGGATGCTTGACGATCCCGCTATGCTTAAGAGCATGTCGGAGGCTTTGGCGCCGTTTGCAAAAACCGACGCGCTTGAAAAGCTGTACGGGCTTATGATAAAAATGAGTGAAAAAGAGGTATGACGGATGAAAAAGACACCTGTAAGAGGAACGAATGATTTCCTGCCCGAGGAGGCTCGGTTAAGGGATTATTTGCAGAATAAAATTCTTGAGACCTATATAAGCGGCGGATATGAGCGTATCATGACCCCCGCCATTGAGGACGCGGAGAATCTCGATAAAAGCGACGGCGGAGACAATCTGAACCTTGTGTTTAATATTATGAAGCGCGGGGACAAGCTCGAGAAGGCGATGAAAAGCGGCGCGAAGCTGTATGACATGGGCTTGCGCTATGATCTTACGCTGCCGCTCTCGAGATATTATGCTAATAACCGCGAAAAGCTGCTTATGCCGGCGAAATGCATACAGATAGGAAGCGTGTACCGTGCCGAGCGTCCGCAAAAGGGGCGCCTGAGGGAGTTTACGCAGTGCGATATAGACGTTATAGGCTCATCCTCATATACTACTGAGGTGGAGCTTATATACCTAACGGCGAAGGCTCTTTTATCGCTTGATATCGGCGGATTTACGGTCCGTATCAACGATAGGCGTATATTGAGATCGATGCTCATGAATATCGGCTTCGACGAGGATTCGCTTGACAGCGTATGCGTCAGCTTTGATAAGCTTGATAAGCTCGGAGCCGACGGTGTGCGGGACGAGCTGATTGAAAAGGGATTTCCCGGCGAAGCGATAGAAAAATTTGCGAGGCTTACGGCAAATCCCATTACGCTTGATGACGCGGCGCTGACAGCGGATCCGGATGCGGCTGAAAACGTCAGAAAAATCATTGCGGCGTCGGAGGAGCTCGCGGAGGGAAAATATAAAATCGAGTTTGATATTTCCCTTGTCCGCGGACAGGGATATTATACGGGAACGGTATTTGAAATCATTTCGGAGAAATTCAGCGGCGCGATAGCGGGCGGCGGAAGATATGATAATCTTATCGGAAAATTTACCGGTGAAAAGGTGAGCGCCGTGGGATTTTCGATAGGCTTTGAGCGCATATTCGCAATTTTAAACGGCGCCGGCTATAAAATACCGAATGCCAAAAGGCATATAGCGCTGCTGTATAATCCCGATGAAATAGCCGATGCGGTCAGACAAGCTGAGAGGCTGCGCGGCGGGTATGACGTAACGCTTTATGAAAAACCTAAGAAGCTGTCCAGGTATCTTGACAGGCTGAAGGAAAAGGAGTATTACGGCTTTTGCTTTACAGACGGAGACATAAAAGAGCTTCGCTGAGAAAGGGGAGGAAACAGCTATGAATCAGGTAACTCTCGGAACAACGGGTATAACCGTTTGTCAGAACGCATTCGGAGCGCTGCCCGTTCAGAGAACGCAAAAAACAGAGGCAATCCGGCTGCTGCGCCGCGCGTATGAGGGAGGAATACGTTTTTTCGATACGGCGCGCGCGTACAGCGACAGCGAAGAAAAGCTGGGCGAGGCATTCGAGGGAATGCGGGATAAAATATACATTGCGACAAAAACGATGGCGTCTGAGCCGGAGGAGTTTTGGGAGCAGCTGGAAACGTCGCTTCGGCTGCTTAAAACCGATTATATAGACATTTATCAATTTCACTGCGCAAACCGATGCTTCCGTCCGGACGACGGCACCGGGATGTACGAGTGTATGCTCGAGGCGAAGAAGCAGGGAAAAATACGGCATATCGGGATAACGGCGCATAAAATTCAGATCGCGGAGGAATGCGCGGAGTCGGGGCTGTACGAAACGCTTCAATTTCCGTTCAGCTATTTGTCCTCCGAAAAGGAAATTGCGCTTGTGAACAAATGCCGCGAAAAAAATGTCGGCTTTATCGCGATGAAAGGATTAGCCGGCGGATTGATCACGCGCTCCGATGCGGCCATGGCGTTTATGACTCAGTTTGATAACGTTCTTCCCATTTGGGGCATACAGCGGGCGAACGAGCTTGAGGAATGGCTTTCGTACATGGAAAATACGCCCGAAATGACAGATGAGATCTCAGAGTTTATAAGGCGCGAAAACGAGGAGCTGTCCGGAGATTTCTGCCGCGGCTGCGGTTATTGTATGCCGTGTCCGGCAGGAATTTTAATAAACAACTGCGCGCGTATGGCGCTTATGCTGCGCCGCGCTCCGTCGCGGTTCTGGCTGACGGAGGAAATGCAGGCGGAGATGAGAAAGATAGAGAATTGTCTGCATTGTAATCAGTGCGTACAAAAATGTCCGTATGAGCTCGATACTCCGGAGCTGCTGAAAAAGAATTACGAGGACTACAAGCGCGTGCTCGCGGGAGAGGCGAAGGTGTGACGCGCGCTATAATTTCCATTTGAACAGCAGCATTCCGCCTATCATCAACGCGAGACCGGCGTATTTGTTCCATAGAAACGGAACCTTTTCCGTACCCATAATGCCGAATGCGTCAATGAGCGCCGCGACGAGCAGCTGAGATATCAGAATGACCGATACGGCGACGGCGGGGGAGGTTTTGCCCATCCCGATCATAACGGTGACCGTTATAAGAATGCCGAGCGCGCCGCCGAGCCAGTAGAGCTTGTCGGTGTTAAGTATTTCACTGAATCGCCCCCTGCCGAAAATCCACGCGATAATTATAGCGAGGACAAATGCTGTCCCCTGCACGAACGCGTTGGATTCGTACAGTCCTATCTTTTCGCCCAGGCGCGTGTTCATCACGCCCTGTATGCTCATTGCTGCGCCCGCGATAATACATGATATAATACCGGTTATTTTTAATCAACTCCTTTTCGGATAGTTTTCCCGAAAAGGAAGCATATATGCAAAAAAAACGGAACCATTTTGAAGCGGCTCCGTTTTTTGTTCGGAATTTATTTTGTATTAATTTCATTTTGCTTCGCAACTACGCTTTCGCCGCAGTATTTTTTCCGAAGCGCCGGCTTTTCTATTTTACCGGTAGGATTGCGCGGCACATCGGCGAAAATGATTTTTTTCGGACGCTTATATCGGGGCAGCTCCTTGCAGAAGCTCATGATATCGTCCTCCGTGCAAACCGCGTCGGGCTTAAGCTGAATGATCGCTGCCGCGATCTCACCCAGACGAGCATCCGGAAGACCTATGACAGCCACATCGTTTATAGCGCTGTGAGCGCGCAGGAAATCTTCTATCTGCACCGGATAAAGATTTTCGCCTCCGGATATTATAACGTCCTTTGCGCGGTCAACCAGATAAATAAACCCGTCCTCGTCCTCCTCCGCCATATCTCCCGTAAGAAGCCAGTCATCCTTTAACACCTCGTCGGTGGCGGCCTTGTCGTTATAGTAACAGGTCATAACGCCGGGTCCCTTTACGGCGAGCTCGCCGACCGAGCCGCGCTCCACGGTGTTCCCGTCCTTGTCAACGATTTTTGTTCCCCAGCCGTAACCGGCTTTTCCTATGGCGCCGACCTTGTGGATATTTTCCACGCCCAGATGAACGCAGCCCGGACCTATTGACTCCGACAGTCCGTAATTGGTGTCGTACTGATGGTTTGGAAAATGCTTCAGCCAGCGCTTTATAAGACTCGGCGGAACGGGCTGCGCGCCTATATGCATAAGCCGCCACTGGTCTATCTTATATTTTCCCAAATCAATTTCGCCGCGGTCTATCGCATCGAGGATATCCTGTGCCCACGGCACAAGCAGCCATACGATCGTGCATTCCTCCTCGGATACGGCGCGAAGTATCCATTCGGGCTTTATCCCCTTTAACAGCACCGCCTTCCCGCCCGATATGAGCGAACCGAACCAGTGCATTTTTGCGCCTGTGTGATAAAGCGGCGGAATGCAAAGGAACACATCGTTCTTTTGCTGACCGTGATGCGCCTGTTCCACCTTTGCGCTGTGCATAAGACTTTGATGCTTATGAAGTATCGCCTTCGGGAATCCGGTGGTTCCCGAGGAAAAGTATATTGCCGCAAAATCATCGTCTGTTATATCCACATCCGGCGCTATCGAGCGCATAAATTTTACGTAATAGTCGTAGCTGTCCGCAAATGTGGGGCAGCTTGAGCCGACATAAAACATGGTTTTTATGCGGGGCAGACTGTCGCATATCGTTTCGACGCGTCCTATAAACTCCGGTCCGAACACGAGCATATCCGATTCCGACAGCTCGAGGCAATATTTTATTTCATCCGCCGTATACCGGTAATTGAGCGGCACGGCAATTGCACCCGCTTTTAATATTCCGAAATACACCGGCAGCCATTCAAGGCAGTTCATGAGCAATATGGCAACCTTATCGCCCTTTTTGATTCCCCGGCTCAGTATAAGGTTGGCGAAGCGGTTGGCGCGCTTGTCAAATTCCCTCCAGCTTATTTCGCTTCTTCCGGGCTCAAGCCTGTTCGCCTCAATAAGAGAATATTCCTTCCATGTAACGCGCGAGTGCTCCATGATCTGCGGATTGATTTCCACAAGGGCGGAATCGTCTCCGTATAATTCCGCGTTCCTTTCGAGTAGCTTAGTAATTGGCATATCTGTTTCAGCTCAAAATCATTCCGTGATTTTGAATACTCCTTCCAAGAATTTATCATCGTATTTTTTCGTAAATGCCGAAACGACAGGCGTAACCGCGAGTGAAACCGCCATAGCCGCGACGCCCATCTGCGGAGCGTAAGCCGCAGCGGCGGGTACCGAGCCGAGCTTTATCGAAAGAATAACCGTGGGCAGAGCAACGGTAAAGAAGCCGCAAAGCATTCCCGCCCATGACCCGGCGCGGGTGATTTTTTTCGAGTAAATACCCCATATATACGGACCTATGAACGCGCCGGAAACGATGCCCCAGCTGAACGACATGATGTTTACTATAATACTTATATTCATTGTCGCGAATATATAGGACAATCCGACAAACAGCAGGCACAGGGCGCGCGTTATAATAACCTGATTGTTCTTCTTTGCCTCCTTTTTGCGGATTTCGGGAAGAAGATCCACGCTTATCGCCGAGGAGGAGGTGAGAACTATCGAGGAGAGCGTCGACATGGATGCGGAAAGCAGCAGAATAAGCAGAACGGCGAGTATAATGGTTGTAAATATATTCGAGCCGCCAAGCGCCGTCAGCAGCGTTGTCGGGATAACGTTATCCACGCCTCCGTCGGGGAGCACGTTGCCGAGTATAAGCCTTGACATTGAACCGGTCAGATAAGCGCCGCAGCCGATTATGAGAGCAAATACCGTGGAAATTATCGTCGCCTGCTTGATTGACTGAGTGTTCTTGATAGCGTAATATTTTTGAACCATCTGGGGAAGTCCCCATGTTCCGAATGACGTAAGCATAATGTTTATGCATAAGAATTTCAGGCTCGCGCCGCCGTACCAGCTTGTAAGCTGAGCTCCGGTTATACCGTCGCCGTTGTCGGGAACCGCGCGCAGATTATCCATAAAATGCGTGATTCCGCCGACCGCGTCGGATTTCATGAGCGCGATTACCATTACGATAACGCCGGCGATCATGACGAGTCCCTGAACAAAATCCGTATAAGCTGTGGCGACATATCCGCCGAGCACAAGATATATTCCCGTGAGGACCGCGATTACAAGCATCCATACGTTAACCGGAACCTGCGGGAATATCGCGAGGAACATGTTGCCGAGTCCCTTATAAACAGCCGCCGAATACGGCACGAGAAATACAAAGATTACTACCGCGGCAAACAGCTTCATGTTGCGCGAATTAAATCTTGCCATAAAGAATTCCGGCATTGTTTTCGAGTTGAGCGTGTGCGTCATGGTTCTTGTGCGCCGCGCGAGCAAAAGCCAGGCGACAAGGCATCCCAGAATTGCGTTGCCTATGCCTATCCATACGCTGCCTATGCCTATGTTCCAGCCATGCTGACCGGCGTAGCCGACGAAAACGACTGCCGAAAAATATGATGTGCCGTAGGCGAAGGCGCTTACCCACGGTCCGATATTGCGGTTCCCGAGAAGGAACCCGTCTATTGTTTTTGTTTTAAGCGATGAGAATACGCCTATGCATACCATTATAAGCGCGAATATCGCCAAAGCCACGATTGTGACTGTTTGTGTCTGTGCTAAATCCATAGCAATTTTCCATCCTTCCGTGTTACTTTTAATTTTTAAGATAATAAATTGATTATTTCAAGCGCAATCATTATCAAAGATAAAATGCTCAGAACGGTTATTCCCGCCGTCACCTTTTTGCGCAGAGCGATAACCCGTTCCTCGACGTCCGCAATCGCCTTTTTCGTGTTCTGCTGAGAGTTTTTCAAGTCGAATACAGCGTCCGAGAGCTTTGCAATTCCGCCGGTGTTTTGGCTCATCTCGGAAATATCGTTCATAAGGCAGCTCATGGAAACGCGCATATCGTTTACGCTTCTGTCGTAATTGTTCCTGTTCTCGATCTGCTTTACTTCTATTTCGCTGAGCTTGGAGTTAACGGCATCGAGCTTTGCGGCTGCGCTTTCGATATCCGAGGAGATCTTGTCGATATCCGCGCCTATGGAGGAAACCTCACCGAGCTTTTCGGAAACCTCGCCGAGCTTTTCGCGCGTTGCCTCCGAAGCGGATTTCATATGGGATTTTGCGGCTTTCGCTGTGCTGCTTATCGACGCTGCGATGCTCTGATGATCCTGCGTGTCCGAAGGCATGTCCGTCTCGTCATTCACTGCTTCGGCGGATTTTTCCGCTTCTTTTTCCGACGCCTTTTCCGCTTCGGCGCGGCGCTCTTCGGACTTCTCGTTCGCGGCGGCGATATAGTCGTTAATTTGCTCCTTAACCTCACCGCCGATTTTTTTCGCCGTGTTCCAGCCCTCGCCCGCCTTTTTGCGTACAAGATCTATAACGCCCCTTATATTTATCGTTTCGCCCGGTACTGTGTCGTCGGAGCTCTCAACGCCGGCGGTCCCGGAGGATACGGCTCCGTCATCGACCTGCTTTAAAAAATCCTCGTAATCCTTATCGGTGCCCTCATAATATGCGTCGGCGCCCTCGTAGGATTCAATTCCGGAATTGTTTTTATCAACATTATTGTTTTCCATTAAAATAATCCCCCATAAAAAATTTCCGAGCCGGATGCGGCAAAGCCGCCGGGAATCAATCCTCGCTGTCCGGCTTAACGGCTTCCGCAACCTCCTCAGCGACAGCCTCGACCTTTTCCGATACAGCTTCGGCTGCGTCAACGATTTTGTCCGCCGCGGCTTCTATATCGTCCTCGATGGTCTGTTCGATGTCGGAGAGCTTAGCGCCGCATTTCGCGCAGAAGGAGCTGTCGGCGCTGTTATATGCTCCGCACTCGCCGCATTTTACCGATTCACGCAAATCGGCAAGCTGAGAGTTCAGTGAATCGAGCTCGCTGGTGAAGCTTGAGATTTTCTCGCAGTCCTCCTTCACATCAGCGCAGACGTCCCCATCCTCAAGGAACTTCTGATATACCTTCTCGCCTATCGCGGTATATATCTCCTTGATTTGTCCCTCGGTCTCGTTAATTGCATACTTCACCTTGGCGCGAGACACGACGTTTTCCGTTTTTGAGGCGGCTGCCTTGCCGAATTTGCCGGCCTGGTCAATTGCCACGTCGGCGTAAGATTTGATTTTGTCAAAAATTTCATCCATGTCCATTGTTGTTTTCCTCCGTTCATAAAATTATAATTTAAAACTTGACGTTTTAATTTACATAGAAAGCGCGTCCTGGAGCCACCATTCGCCGATGTCTATCGCTTTGTAGAGATTATCGCGCTCGGCGGTTCTGAATACCTGTCCTTTGCCGAGCTCGCCGGTGTTATCCATAACCTGTATTTTGACCTTTGTCGATTTGCGGGAGCCGTTTACATCCTTTGATTCCTTTATGTCGAGCGCAAGAATATATTTGTCTTCAAGGTTTCCGTAATAAATCCTGTCGCCGCACCGGATAAGCGGTTTGCCCTTGTATGTCAGGATCTTTTTCTTTTTAGCCGCAGCCATTATAATCCTCCTTTCCGTTTTTGCATACATATTTTCTTAATTATAACACATTTAACGATAATTTTCAATTAAAACATGAAAATTTTTCTGAAAATAATAAAAAAATAGTTTCCGCGGCGCACCGGTTAAAGGATTCCGGCGTTAAAATTTGAGGAGACAAATAAAAGCAAACGGCGGATCAATGAGGTTTTAACTGCAATTTAGAACAAAAGAACGGCTTAAAACCGCGTTTTTTTAGGGCAAGTATACAATAAATGGAATATCGCGCTCACTTTGGCAAATATTTATTTGACAGATTTATAAAAATGGTATATACTATATAATGAAGTTTAAAAAAACTTAATTTAAAAGTATTTTTGATCCTACGGAAGGAGGAAATAAAAAAATGACATTTGAGAAGGCTTTTGAATCAATTAAGAAAAAGTTTGACGGTGCGGACGCAAAAGGAGTCGGCGATTTTGCGCTTCAGATAACCATGTCCGACGAGGATTGCGGCGGTACGTTCTATGCCGCGGTCAAGGACGGCGTTTTGGCGGTGGAGCCATACGATTATAAGGACAACAATGCTATGCTCGATATTTCAAAATCGGATTTGCTCGCGCTGATTGCGGGAAGAAAGAGCATCGATAAGGTGGTTGACGGCGGCGCTTCGATCAAAGGTGACGTATCGGTGATTGACTCGCTTAAGGCTGTTCTTAAAACGGTAAAAAAGGAAGCTTCGGTAAAGAAAACGGCTCCCGCAAAGAAGGAAGCTCCCGTAAAGAAGGCGGCTCCCGCAAAGAAGGTGGCTCCGGCTGCCAAGGAAACGGCAAAGAAGGCGGCTCCCGCAAAGAAAGAGCCCGCGAAGAAAGCAGTAAAGACAGCAAAGAGAACAGCAAAGAAAACATCGAAATAAATTCGGGAGGCATAAGTTATGAAATTATTCGTGGATACAGCCAATGTTGACGAGATAAGACGCGCCAACGATATGGGGATTATCTGCGGCGTAACGACGAATCCCTCGCTTATCGCAAAAGAGGGCAGAGATTTTGTTGAGGTCGTTAAGGAAATCACAACGATTGTTAACGGTCCTATAAGCGCCGAGGTTATTTCGCTTGAGGCTAACAAGATGGTTGAGGAGGCTCTTCCTCTCGCCGGTATCAGCAAAAATATAGTTATAAAAATCCCTATGTGCGAAGAGGGTCTTAAAGCGGTCAAGGTGCTTAGCGCTAAGGGAATAAAAACCAATGTCACGCTTGTATTCTCGGCGGCTCAGGCGCTGCTGGCGGCGCGCGCGGGCGCGACGTATGTAAGCCCGTTCCTGGGCAGACTTGACGATGTTGGTTCAAACGGCATGATTTTGATTGAAGAGATTGCGGATATCTTTAAAATTCATGATATATCAACGGAAATTATAGCGGCGAGCATAAGGCATCCGATCCATGTTATCGATGCGGCGCGCGCCGGCTGTAATATTGCGACGGTTCCGTTTAAGGTGCTTGAGCAGATGCTTCATCACCCGCTTACAAATTCGGGTATCGATCGCTTTTTAAAGGATTGGGAGACGGTTCCCAAAAAATAAAAACGGATATAAAAGGGGCGAACGCCTCTTTTTTTGCGGTGCGCGCGTAAAAACACCGGGATTTTATAATTCATACCGGCATATACATTATTTGAGGTGACGTATATGACACGGTTTGAAATATTCGCGCTTGCGGCAGCTCTCGCGATGGACGCGTTTTCCGTATCGGTAAGCGCCGGCATGAATGAAAACTGCACATTCAAAAACGCCGCGAAAATGTCATTTTTGTTCGGCGCGTTTCAGTTTTTTATGCCTGTTGCGGGGAACGGAGCGGCATTGCTTTTTGTGAATTATACGCGGAGGTTCGCGCCGTTTATCACGTTTGTCGTTCTGTCGTTTCTGGGCGTAAAAATGATGGTGGATTCGCGCGGTGGATCGGGCTTGTCGCCAAATCCGTTTAAAAATACGGAGGTCCTGCTGCTCGCGTTTGCCACATCGGTGGATGCGCTCGCGGCGGGCGTATCGATAAGGGCGGCGGACTGCGATGTGCTGTCCGCGGCGGCTGTGATAGGCGCCGCGGCTGCGTTGCTTTCGGCGGCGGGATTATGCATAGGAAAATTTACGCGCCGGCTGCTTCCGTTCCCGGCGGAGCTTGCCGGAGGCGCGGCGTTAATAATAATAGCTGTAAAATCTTTGATTGAAGCGGTTTTATAAATAAAAAAAGCGGGGATTCCCGCTTTTTAATTGTCGCCGAGAAGCATTCTGTCATTGTCGAATACCTTATTGCTTCTTTGCGAATACAGCTCCAAAAGCTCATTTAGACTCATTTTTCCGCGTTCGTCTCCGGAAATGTCAAGTATGATCCGTCCGCTGTCCATCATAATCGTGCGAGTACCTGTTTTGAGGGCGGAGTTTATATTGTGCGTTATCATAAGCGTCGTCAGAGCATTTTTGTTCACTATATTATTGGTGATGTCCATAATTTTGCCTGAGGTTGCGGGGTCAAGCGCTGCGGTATGCTCGTCAAGCAGCAAAAGCTTCGGCGGAACGATAGTGCACATCAGCAGTGTTACCACCTGGCGCTGTCCGCCGCTTAAAAGCCCTACCTTTGTTTTCATCCGGTTCTCGAGTCCCATGTCAAAATCCGAGAGCGCTTCGCGAAACAGCGCCATATCGCGTCTGTTCAGCGCGAATCCTAGCGGACCGTGTTTCGCGCGCGAGTATGCAAGCGCGATATTTTCCTCTATCGTCAGATTGGGAGAGGTTCCTTTCATAGGATCCTGAAATACGCGTCCGATCATTTTGGAGCGTTTATGCTCCGGCATATATGTTATATCTTCTCCGTCAAGGGTGATCCTCCCGCTGTCCGCGAAAAACGTACCGCATACGGCGTTAAAAAGCGTACTTTTGCCGGCGCCGTTAGAGCCTACGATCGTGACGAACTCCCCCTTGTCGAGACTGAGGGAGAGGTTGTCGAGAGCGGTGTGCTCATTAACGGTATCCTTAGCGAATACCTTTGTAAGGTTTTTTATTTCAAGCATTTTTTTCACCCTCCCTTTTCACTTTCATAAGCGCCGCGCGGTCCTTGATGGCGGGAATGGAAAGGGCAATCGCGACGATCACGGCGGAAACGAGCTTTAAATAGCTCGAATCAAAAAACGGCAGCTTCATGGCGAGCGCTATAATAAACCTGTATACGATCGAGCCTATTACAGCCGCCGCGAGTGAAAGAGTAAGGTCGCGGCGGAAAATTATAACCTCGCCTATGATAACCGAGGCGAGCCCCAGCACAAGAGTGCCCGCGCCGGAGTTTATGTCCGCGTAATTCTGATACTGCGTAATGACCGCGCCGCACAGAGCGATAACTCCGTTGCCGGCGGCGAGAGCGAGAACCTTCATTTTGTCCGCGTTAATTGACGAGGCGCGGACCATATCCTCGTTATCTCCCGTTGCCCGTACAGCAAGACCGGTATGCGTTTTAAAGAACATCGCGAGAACCGCTGCCGCGATCACCGTTATTATAAGGGAAACGGCAATTTTTGTACCGTCGTCTCCGAGAAAAGGCATTGCCGCGGCGGCGTCTTTGAAAATTGTCTGACTGTCTATAAGTGCGAGATTGGGACTGCCGCCGAGTATAAGCAGATTAATGGGATACAGCCCGCTCATGACGAGTATTCCCGCCAGAATGGGGTGTATTTTGCATCGCGTCTGTAAAAATCCCGTGATCCCTCCGGCAGCCATGCCTCCGATAATTCCGGCGATGATGCCTATGTACGGATGACCCGAACACGAGAGCGCCGCGGAAACGGCAAGTCCCAGCGTAAAGCTGCCCTCGCAGGTCAGATCCGGAATGTTAAGTATCCTGAATGTTATAAATATGCCAAGCGCCAGGAGCCCGTAGATAATACCGAGCTCAAGCGAACCTAATACAAGTACCATTGTTCTCTCCTACCATTGTTTTTACGATATATATAATACTCCGTAATTTAAAAAATGTCAAGCCCGGGCAGAGATGTTGCAATCGGGACGGTATGACATTATGCGAAAATTGACGCGGCGCGCCGGATAGAAATGAACGTTTGCATAAAAACAGCTGCGAACGATATATCGTCCGCAGCGCACTGGTGCGGATGACAGGACTTGAACCTGCACGTCGGGGACACCGGCTCCTAAGGCCGGCGCGTCTGCCAGTTCCGCCACATCCGCAATTAACGACATTATAACAGAAAATACTATGGGTGTCAAGAATAATACACATTTCCCGGGCGCAGACAAAAATACCGCATTCCTCTGCGGGAATGCGGTATAATGCTCAATTGAACGCCGGATGCTTAAATTCCGAGTTTTTAAACGGATTGTTTTCTGGGGACGGCTCAGACAGGCTGAAATACATTTTCGCCGCCTTTGTTGTGCCGAAATCACGGTCGGAGCCGGTGCGCTGGACCTTGTTGAACGCCTCGCGGAACATGGCATTGTGCGCCTCCTCGCGGTTTAACAGAAAGTCTATTGTTTCCTTAACATAACGGTCGTCGATCTGACGATAAAGATATTCGTACACTACCTTGGCTCGCTGCTCGGATGCGATATTAGAAAGCAGGTCCGCGCACAAATCGCCGGTAACGCTTACATAATCGGCGGTCCAGGAATAGCCTGAGGCATTCGTCAGCGCGGGATTCAATCCCGTAAGCACATGCGTCTGGATTTCGCCGACGCCGGTTTTTTTATAATTTACGTCGTGCCCGTTCAGCAGATTAATCGTTTCCGATACCATTTCCATATGGCTGAGCTCCTCAGCGGCGATATCCATGAACAAATCCTTTATTTCCGGATCCTTTATGCGGAAGCTCTGCGAAAGATATTGCAGCGCCGCTTTTAACTCGCCGTTTGCGCCGCCCAGCTGCTCTTGCATCAGCGCGGCGTACTGCGGATTGGGACGTTCAACCTTTACCGGATGAAATAAATTTTTTTCGTGTTTAAACATAATATTCACTCCCAATATATAAAATATATATTTATTTTGCTGCGAAAATAACGGAAATATGCATGAAAACGGGAATAAAAACGGAACGGTTCAAAAACGGAATGCCGGCGCGTCGAATAAATTTATTGCCTAATTGATAAATTTATGATAAAATAAGCTTATTGAAATCAAAAAGAACGGAGGGAAATATATGCTCAAACGGATTATAAGCGCCGCGTTGTCGGCTGTACTATGCGCCGGCGCATTCGGAGCGATGACGGTGAACGCGGAGGATAACGGATTAATTTTTGAGCTTGACTTTAATAACCAATCGTGCGAGGCGTCGGTCGGACGCGCGCAGGAAATGGGCGTCACGGGCTATGAGCCGGACGGGAACGGCGGCTACGCCGCGAGAACGGGCGATAAGCGCGGAAATTATCTAATACTCACGAACGAGGACGGTACGCCGCTGCTGGCGGGGAAGGACGAGATCACAATAACGTTCCGCAAGCAGGCGCAGCCGGTAACGTCGTGGTGGTTCTTCGCCGCGCCGGACGACACACCGCAGGTATACAATTCCGAGCATTATCTGGGAATTCTTGACAACGGTTCAAATATCAGCGCGGAGCGTTACAATAACAGCGGCTCGCGTCCGGAGGTGCCGTCGTATATGTACGAGCAGGGCGTCTGGCAGGACGTGGCGGTAGTGATAAGCAAGGATAAGACCGCGCTCTACATAGACGGGAATTTCGTGTCGGAAAAGACGTATGATTTCACGCTCTCTCAAATGCTCGACGATGATCCGGTGACATACATCGGTCACGCGGCATGGGGCGAGGGCGAATGGTCAAAGGGCTTGATCGACGATATAAAAATATACGATTTCGCGGTTGACAGCGCGGATCTGGGCGATTTGTCAGAGCTTACGGAAAATACGAAGCTTGATTTGCCCGGCTCAACCGACGCAAAATACAGCGTTTCCTGGTCAAGCTCGGATGAGAGCGCGATAACGTCCGACGGGCAGATAATTGTGCCGCAAAGCGGCAAAAAGCCTGTTACGCTCACCGCGTCGTATATGTTTGACGGCACGGCGTTGAAACGCGATTACAGCGCTGTTGTGAAGGCTGACGATTACTATGATTACGAGCTGAATATCAAAAACGAAAAGGGCGTCGATATTCAGGACGGTATGTACGGACTGTTTTTTGAGGACATAAACTATGCCGCCGACGGCGGTCTGTACGCGGAAATGATAGAGAACCGCTCGTTTGAGGCGACGAAAGGCTTCGGCAATGACTACGACGGCTTATATGCGTGGAGCGCGTATAACGGCGGCAGGCTCGAAGCAAAGGACAAGGGCGGTCTTAATGAAAACAATCCGCATTATCTGTCGTTTACGTCGTCATCGGCGGATCAGGGCTTTAAAAATCAGGCTTACGACGGCGTTTACATGGAGGCGGGGAAGGAGTATAACGTCTCCCTGTATGCAAAATCCGATAAATACACCGGCGGCGTAACGGCGAAGGTATATTTGGGAAACGCGTCCGCCGGCGAGGTTAAGCTGACCGGCGCGGTTACGGATGAGTGGACAAAATACGAGGGTGTGCTTTCGGTCGATAAGACCGTCCGCAATGCCGATTTTGTGATAACGCTTGACGGCGCGGGAACGGCTGATTTCGATATGGTGTCATGTATGCCGTCCGACGCGGTTGAGGGCGTGTTTCGCAGGGATCTGGCGGAAAAGCTCAAGGCGTTAAATCCGGGATTTTTGCGTTTCCCCGGCGGCTGCGTTATCGAGGGCTATGACCTTGACAATCGCTATAACTGGAAGGACAGCATAGGACCGGTTGAGGAGAGAAAGCAAAACTGGAACCGCTGGTCGCTGCATATGGCGGACGGCGAAATTGACAACGGCTACAAGCACTATAACCAGACATACGGTATGGGCTTCTACGAATATTTCCTGCTGTGCGAATATCTGGGCGCGAAGCCGGTGCCCGTCGTGAATGCCGGAATGGCGTGTCAGTACCAGACGAACGAGCTGGTGCCTGTTGACAGCGATGATTTTGAGCAGTATATTAAAGACGCGCTCGATTTGATCGAGTTCGCCAATGGCGGCGCAGATACCGAATACGGTAAAATCCGCGCCGAAATGGGACATCCCGAGCCGTTCAATCTTGAAATAATGGGCGTGGGCAACGAGCAGTGGCAGACGGATGCAAACGACTGGCACACGCGCTATGAGCGGTTCGAGAGGGCGATACATGAAAAGTACCCTGATATGAAGCTCATCGGCACATCCGGTCCCGGTGTGCAGGATAACGATTACAACACCGCATGGAACTGGATCCGCGAAAAGACGGCGGAGAATCCGAATTTCGTGTATGCGGTTGACGAGCATTATTACAGAACGCCCGACTGGTTTTATCAGAACGCGCATTTCTATGACGAATATCCGCGCGAGGTAAAGGTGTTCGCGGGCGAATACGCGTCGCGCCGCGTAAATCAGCCCAACGACCCGGCGGCGAACACATGGGAGGCGGCGCTTTCCGAGGCGGCGTATATGACGATGATGGAGCGAAACGCCGACGTTGTGTACATGGCGTGCTACGCGCCGCTGTTCGCGCGGCTCGGCTACACGCAGTGGTCGCCGGATATGATATGGTTCGACGATGCGCAAAGCTACGGCTCGCCGACGTATTACGTCCAGAGCCTTTATTCGAACAACAGCGGCGATTATACGCTTAAATGCGATGTTTCGGAAAATACCGAGGAAATTTATCAGACCGTATCCTATGATGAGGAAACGGG
This sequence comes from uncultured Clostridia bacterium, assembly GCA_947626135.1. Classification (GTDB taxonomy): domain Bacteria; phylum Bacillota; class Clostridia; order UBA1381; family UBA1381; genus 12844. Next base: position 42,654 of record CANQQZ010000002.1, on the reverse strand, counting down.
CGATATAATCGTGAAAATCGCCAATCCCTACGCGCATAAGCAGCGCGTGAAGCTGACGTTCGGCGGCTTTGATTTATCCGGCGCGGCGCAGATTATGCAGATTACAGGCGGGCTTACAGACAGCAACAGCATTGATGCCCCGCAAAAAATCGCGCCCGAAACGTCGTATATAAGCGTGTCCGACGGTATGACCTGCGACGTCCCCGGGCATTCGTTTACGGTAATGCGGATATACACGGGCGGCAGCGGACCGGACATAAAATCAGCGGAAAAAACCGACGCGGGTGTTAAGATAGAGCTTGAAAATAAGCGCGATATTCCGGTAATAACCGCGGCATACAATGCGGACGGCATATTGGTCGGCTCGCGGCTGTTTACCGAAAACGCGGGCGAGATCCGGGGCGCGGATATAGCGTATGTAACCGCCGCATGGTGCGCCGGCATATCAAAACCGCAGCGGCGGAGCGTAGAATAAGGAGGGGATAAGCAATGGCGATAAAAATTACGGCTCCGGTATCAAAGGAGCAGATGAAGGAGCTTCACGCCGGCGACAGCGTGCTTATAAGCGGAACAATATATACTGCGCGCGACGCGGCTCATGAACGTATGACAACAAATTTCAAAAACGGCGAACCGTTCCCTATTGATTTAGAAAATCAGGTCATATATTACGCCGGTCCTTGCCCCGCGAAGCCGGGCGAGGTAATAGGCTCTTGCGGTCCGACGACATCGGGGCGCATGGACGCGTACACTCCGTTGCTGCTTGACAACGGTCTCGGCGCGATGATAGGCAAGGGCGCCCGGAGTAAAGAGGTCGTTGACGCGATGAAGCGCAGCGGCGCTGTGTATTTCGGCGCGACGGGCGGCGCGGGAGCGCTTATAGCCGAATGTATAAAATCGGCTGAGGTTATAGCCTACGGCGATTTGGGCACGGAGGCGATACGAAAATTGACAGTCGAGGATTTCCCCGCGGTCGTGCTTATCGACTGTGAGGGCAGCGATATTTATGAGATAGGGCAGAGGGAATACAGAAAAATCTGATATAAAAACGCGCCGTTATGTTTACGGCGCGTTTTTCGCTTTTATATTTCCGGAGCCAGATAATTTTTATTGCTGAGCGCCGTTTCTATTTCATTTAAGGTTTCCTCATTATCCGCTTCGACCGTGTGATAATGATACCCGGCGGTGATATTCTTAAGAGGCGAGGATTTTCCTGTGCTTAAATCGCTCAGGAGCTGATTTATATCGCGTCTTGACTTGATCGAGAGCTTAGCGTTGACACGCCCGAACGCTCTGTGCCATACGAATACGTCTGTAACGCGCCCGCCCAAATCAACGATAGTCTGAAGCTCGTCCTCTATTTGCCCGTCTGTGTGGCGCACCTTAATAACGCGCGTAAAGGCTGCGTTGTAATTCATAAGGTACCCCTTGTGAGTTGATATAATGTCCGAGCCGCCCGCCTTCAGAAGGGCAATGTCCTGCACTATAACCTGACGTGATACGCCGTAAATTGAAGCGAGCGTATTGGCAGATACCGGCTCAGAACAGCCGCGTATATGATTAAACAGCTTTTCGCGTCTTTCTTCTCCGTTCATTCCGCACCCCTTCTTACACCGCGCGAAGATTTTTCAGCGACAAATCAAGCGCCGGCGCCGAATGTGTCAGCGCCCCGCTCGATATAAAATCCACGCCTATATTTACGAGTTTTTCCGCGTTTTCGCGAGTGACATTGCCGCTGCACTCGGTCTGTGCGCGCCCATTGATAATCTCAATGGCTTTTTTCATTGTGTCCACATCCATATTGTCAAGCATGATTATGTCCGCGCCCGCGTCTGCTGCTTCGCGAACCATGTCGAGATTTTCGACCTCAATCTCGATTTTGCGCACAAACGGAGCGTATTCCTTTGCCATTGCCACGGCTTTTTGCACACTCCCGGCGGCTCCGATATGGTTATCCTTAAGCAGAACACCGTCGGAAAGATTGTATCTGTGATTGAAGCCGCCTCCGACCCTGACAGCGTATTTTTCAAAAATACGCATATTGGGAGTGGTCTTGCGGGTATCCAGAAGCCTGGTTTTCGTACCCTCCAGAAGCGCGGCGATAGAGCGCGTATATGTGGCGATGCCGCTCATGCGCTGCAAATAATTAAGGGCGGTGCGTTCGCCTGAAAGAAGGGCGCGTATGTCGCCGGTAAGCTCCGCGGCAAGATCGCCTTTTTTTACAAAATCCCCGTCCTTGCAATGGAACCTGATTTCAAACGTATCATCAAGCAGCTCAAAAACGCGTTTAAATACATCTAAACCGGCGATCACGCCGTCCTGCTTGCATATCAGCTCCACCTTGCCCTTTCGGTATTCGGGCATTACGGAATTTGTGGTGATATCCTCCGATGTAATATCCTCGCAAAGCGCGAGCTTTATAAGCTCGTCCGCGTTAAGCTTCATTGTTATATTGTTCATGCTCTTTTCTCTCCTTTTCCGTTTCCTCGCGTATTATTTCGGCATACCGTTCCGCGCAGTCCGCGTAACGGCTTTCGTCTATTTCCACAGGCTCATATTCGTGCGCCGCGCCTGGCAGCTGCTTTGTTATAGTCTGAGCTGCGCGCTTTGCAAAGACAAGGCTTTCCAGAAGCGAGTTACTGGCGAGCCTGTTTCTCCCGTGAACGCCGTTGCAGCTTGTTTCGCCTGCCGCGTACAGCCCGGGCATACCGGTACGGCTGTCGCTGTCGACCTTTATTCCGCCCATGAAATAGTGCTGTGCCGGTACGACGGGCACGCATTCCTTTGTCGCATCGTAGCCTTCCTCGAGGCAGCGCTTGTAAATATTGGGAAAATGGGTTTTTATCATATCTGCGCCGAGCGGGACCATTGACAGCCATACGTAAGGCTTACCGTCCTTTTTCATCTGCTTTTCTATTTCCTTGGTAAGCAAATCACGGGGCAGAAGCTCATCCACGAACCGTTTCATATCCGCGCCGTAAAGCTTTGCGCCCTCGCCTCTGACCGATTCGGAAATAAGGAACCGCCGTCCCTTTTTTTTGGAATAAAGCGTTGTCGGATGAATTTGAACGTAGTCTATATTTTCAAGCTCTATGCCGTGATTTTTACAAATCGCCAGGGAATCGCCCTTCAGGTGGCGGTAATTTGTGGTATTGGCGTACAATCCGCCTACGCCGCCCGTTGCAAGCATGGTGAATTTTGCGTATATCGCCTCATATCTGCCAGACGCGGATCTGCCTATAATGCCGACACATCTGCCGTTTTGCTCGATAATATCAACCATAGTGAAATGCTCGCGGATGACAACGTTTTTGAGCGTCCTCACGCGCGCGAGGAGATGAGACGTAATCTCCTTTCCGGTGATATCCTCGTGAAACAGTATGCGCGGCTTTGAATGAGCGCCTTCCTTTGTGTATTCAAGATTGCCGTCCGCGCCGCGGGCAAATTCAACCCCGAGGCTCATTAAATCATTTATAATGTCGGGCGATGACCTGATCATAATCTCAACGCTCTTCCTGTTGTTTTCATAATGTCCCGCCTTCATCGTGTCCTCGAAATAACTGTTATAATCTGACGGATCCTTTAATACGCATATGCCGCCCTGGGCGAGGAAGGAATCGTTTTCGTCAACCGCCGCCTTCGTTACCATTATAATTTTTGTGTCCTCGGGCAGGTTAAGCGCAGTATATAATCCCGCGACTCCCGTTCCCGCTATTACAACATCAGCTTCCATATCGAATATACCCTTCTTGTCTGCCGAGCGCGCTGCGCAGGGCGTGTTTGCCATAATGTATCCATATTATAGCAGATATCTTTACATATGTCAAGACATATGTAAAGATATTTATATGATTTTATACCGAAAACAGCGCATTCCGCCTCCCGCGATCCGGAGATTTTCCGGGACGATTAACCGGGAAAGGACAAATCCTGCCGTATTACTTGACCGATGAGGAAAATTGTGATACTATTCTTTGTAAAGATGTTTGGGAGGACTGGGACAATGGTATCACGTGATAAAATGCTGGACAGGCTGCGCGGATTCTCTATGATACAAGTCATAATTGTTCATGTATTGTATTGGACCGGATTTTTTGCATACGGAAACGCTGCTGTCGTCAAATCATTTTTCTTATTTGAAATGCCGTTACTGTTTTTTGTAACAGGAGCAAGCAATGCCTATTCGAAAGCGACCGGTTACGGAAACTTTGTTTTTAAGCGTTTCTGGAAAATATTGATCCCATATTGGATATACGCCGTGATATGCATAATAATATATTTATTCTCATGCGGCGGCGCTGTACCCGCAAATAATTTTGCGCATTTATTGATATCCTGGTTTTTGCCGTTTAACAGACAAATAACGTCTTTTTCATATATGACATGGGCGTTGTGGTATATTCCAGTATACCTGGGAATTGTCCTGCTGATGCCGTTTATGCTGCGGTTAAAAGAGACAAAGCTAAACTGGAAAGCTGTATTTTTGTTTATAGCATTGTATATAGCTGCTTGCGTTTTTAAATTCAAACAGGGGCAATATATATTATTTTTCGGCATGTGGACATATATCGGTATGTTTTACAGTAATATTAAAGCATCGATACAAGAGAAAAAGGCACAGAAATATCTTTTGGCTGTTTTCGCGTTCAGCCTGGTGATGCTGATACTGGCGGGTAAACGCGGAATTTCCCTGGATATGCAAAATAATAAGTTTCCGCCCAACATTATATTCATGATATACTCGTTCATGATTATGAGCGCGATCGGGCTGCTGCTTTTTCCCTTGGATCGGATATTTAGGAAGATCAGCGAAAGCTCCGGAATATCCCGTAAAATATTCGGGCAATATGAGATGCACAGCCTGACTGTATTTCTGTATCAGCCCTTCGCTTTCCTTACGGCGATAATAATAACAAGTTATATACCGCTTCCCGCCGTATCCGCCGCCGAATTTCTGAAAGCCGGAATCTGCTTTGTCATCGCATTTCTGCTTTGCGCCGGATTTTCAGCTATATTCAGCAGATTCGAGTCTGTGCCGCTGCCTGAAAAATTATTTTCACATTCCCCGAAAAACAAAAAATAACCGAAGCTTAAAAAGAACCGCCGGCGGGCGGTTCTTTGAGCATCCGGCGGATATCTTTGCGTATGCAAAGACAATTATATGTTCTATATCGGTCAAAAAAGCGTATCGTCCGGTTCGATACGCTTTTTGATACCTTGTCCCGCGGGGAGAGCGGACTTCGTTATTTACGGCGTAACGTTTACCGGGAATCCGTCCGGCACGTAGATCGCCGCGCCGTTATCCACGATTGTCGTGAAATCGCCGTCCGTATCAATCTTGAAAAAGCTGTTATCGCTGTTGCTCCAATCGGCAGCCGCGCCGTATTTTTTCAGATTCGCGTTCGGGAATATCTCCGCCGGTTTCCCGTCTGTAATATTGTACCGCCAGATATTGCCGCCGTTATCCTCATACAGCAGGAAATCCCCGCTCGTCTCCGATGTTCCGGCGTGTGTCAATCTGTTCACATCATCCGCCATGCGCGTCTGCTCGCCCGTGTTCATATCATACGCCATCAGAACGCCGCTCATGCGCCCGTCCTTCATTTCGCTTTTCGTATAGTACAGTATATCGCCTGTTCTCTCAATGCCGCCCTGCCAGCTTCCGGCGCATACCTCGCTGTCCGTACCGTCCGCCGCCATCACATGCAGTCCGTATATTCCGCCCATCATCCCGTTCCTGCCGTGCGGCACAAGGATATTTACGGCGTATACCGTGAAGCGCTCGTTGCTGGCGCCGTAATAAACGGTATTATACTTTGTTGCGCCCGTTTCGGGATCGACATACGTGTCGAACCAATCGACCGTACCAATATTCAGCACGCTGTTCCCGTCCTGCCATATGCGTATGTCCGAGCCGTCCGGCTCCGCAAGGTAAACCTCCGTCACGCTCTTTCCGTTTTCGTCCGTTTCGCCTGTGATTACCGACATCACAAGCTTATCGCCGTAAAATCCGAACTCGTTTATATTCGCCTCGATCACCCTTTCGTCTCCGCCGCCGAAAATATAAAGCTTATCCCTGTCCGAATTAAGAAGATACAATTTCCCGTCATTCTGCTGATTGGCGAAGCTCGCGGCGGCGCTGTGCAGATTATCGCAGCCGAATATCTCGTCGCTTACCTTTTCCTTTACCGCCGTGCCGTCCTCGTTCATCCTGACACGCCATAGATTGCCGAGCGTTTTATACTCGTTGACCGTCTCAAAATAATACACCCACTCGCCGTCAAAATACGGAGTGATAATATCGCCGAGGTTCCTGCCGTTTATGATAACATCTCCCATATCTCCGGACGGTCGGTCCTCATCGTACACGCGCTTTCCGCACTTTATCACACCCGCGCACTCATCGGTAAGCCGCTGCTCGTATTTGCCGTCGGCGCGCATGGTGTACAGCTTATTCTCGTCCGCGCCGCGCACGGTATAATAAAGCCAGCCGTTTACATATGCCGGGTCATAGCAGCTGTTGTCGGAAAGCTTTTGCTCATTCTCGCCGTTCGTATCTATTCTGTATAGATGCCCGTCGCTATAATCGAAGTAATAAACCCAGCCGTCGGGAGCGCGGTATTCATCCTCCGGCGGGACAAAATTATTCGCCTTTAAAATATCGATCTCGTTAAGGCTGTACTTTGGCTCAAGCGCCTCGTTCCCGTCGTAGCCGTACAGACCGAACGTACATTTTCCGGTATCGGACGATTTGGTGATTATATAATCGCTTTGCGCGTCGTAAACCGGGTACGGTATGCGGAACAGCAGCTCCTTTGTGTCCGCGTTGTACACATCCGTGCGGTCATACGTGTTTTCTGCCGCCGCATACGTTACGCCGTCGCTGTCGGCACAGAATACGTTCTCGTAAATATCCGTCTCAAATTCCATAAGAGCGGCGCCGCCGCGCTTTAAATACAGCGTGTTCCCGCTTCGTTCCTCGGTAACGCCGTTTTTAAATTGATTAAATTCCTGCCCGTCGGGAAGCCCCGCGCCGTCCGCCGCCGGAGTAAGCGGCATCTGCCGGAACAGGCGGTATAGCGTGACAACCGTCTGTTCGATCGTCAGCCTGTCCTTCGGCGCGAATCTGCCGCCGCCCACGCCGTTCATCAGCCCGCATCCCATCACATCGAGTACGTCCTCCCTCGCGTAGCCGGAAATATCATCGTAGTCGGCTATGTCCTCCGCCATGACTTTTTCATCCGGGTCAAATATGTCCAGACGGTAAAACCTCCTTGTCCTGCGCAGTACCGCCGCCAGCTCCTCGCGCGTCAGCAGGCGGTCGGGATAAAAATTATACAGCGTCGCCCCGTATTCATCCTCGCCTGTCGGCTCGCCGCGCATTATATTATAATCCTTCAGCACTCCCGCCGCCGGATCGTCCGTGTCCTCATACCTGTCCGGATACGAATCACGGCTGTCGTAATCGTATATTTCACCAGCGCTTTTCAGCGTCGCGCCGAGCAGCTGCGCGAGCTGCATACGCGTTATCGGCTGCGTATAGTCGGTCACGTCCGCGAACATATCAGGCATCTCCACGACCCTGCGGAAATTGCTTACGTCCGGATATGCCCATGACGATACCGTTATCCACGGTATGTTGTCCGGGCCCGAAGCGGACGTTCCGCCCGAAGCGGACGTTCCGCCTGAGGCGGACGCGGGAACGGCTGACGCCGCCATTCCCGCGGTCAGTATTACAGCGGTCAATCCTTTTAAAATTTTCATACTGTTCTCCTTTTACCCTTAAAAACCGTTATTTCACCAATATATATCCCGTGTCCGGAATATCTCCGTCGTACCGGACTATCGCCGTGGAGCCGTCGTCGAGAAGGTATGTCTCACGGCTGCCGTCTTCGGAAACATAATCGGGCGCGCTTTGCAGCTCCGTCAAATCGGACCCGGTTTCCTCCGCGTAATCAGTATGATACGAATCGTATTCGGATTTTGGGGGATAGTATTCCGGCTCGTCCCCGTCCGATTCGTATGAGTAGGCGGCGGGGCTGTCCGATTCGCCGGAATAGCTTTCCGCGGCGCCGTAATCGTCGATCGTCCGATACCCGAAATCATCCTCATCGGAATATTGCTCCTCCGCCGGACCGACATTTTCCGCGGCGCCCGTTTCCTCCGCCGGCGATGGTATCGGCGCGTCTGCGGACTGCTCGGCGATTTTAAACTCATCCTCGATTACACCGGCGATACCGTCGGCAGCAAACGTTATCGCCTCTCCGGATACGGCTACCGATACGGCGATTATACAGAAGGTCAGCGCACCTCTGCGCTTGATCCTTTCATCGAGTATTTCATGGAAGCGCTCCAGGACCGTTCTCTTCGAGAAAAAGAAGCATGTGGACAGCGCGGTGCCCCGTCCGCGGCAGTTATGGACCAGACGCATTATTGTTTCACAATAGCCGCGCCGATAGGCGGAGCTTTGATTTCTGACCACCTCGGCATCACACGCAAGCTCCATATCGGTATCCGCCGCCCGCGCCATCAGATGAACTAAGGGATTAAACCAATGCTCTGTTCGCGCAGCCATGATGAGCAGCTTATACCATATATCGTGCCGCTTCATATGCACCAGCTCGTGCCGCAGTATTATCGACAGCTCCGTATCGGTGAAATCAATGTCCGGCAGAAGCAGAGCCGGTTTAAATATGCCGAATATCATGGGCGTTGAGACAGCCCTGCAATATTTTATTTTAAAATTTCGTTTTACTCCCGCGGAGGCCGCCGCTTGCCGCGCCGCCGCGAGAATACGCTTGTCCGTGATTTGCCGTGACCATCTGCGCACGATTTTGGAGAAGGCCAGATAGCATGCCGTTTGATATGCGGCGAATATAACAGCTCCGACAAGCCATATAACCGTAATCAGCCGGGGCAGGGATGCCCACGCGGCAGTCTGATATCCCGCTGCCGCCGCGTTCGGACCGACCGGAACGGTCAGCGTGACGAAACCGGCTATATTCAGTCTGAGCGGCAATATAAGCCGTATCGCCACAAACAGCCACATGCAATAACGCCATTTTGACACGAAGCCTCGCTTTAAAATCGGCGCGCACAAAAGCAATATAACAATGAATATGCTTACGGGTATCGTGATTTCAAGAATATCGATAACTAAATTCTCCATTTACCTTCCGCCCTTCTTAATCGTTTCTATAAATGCGTCCAGCTCATCAATGTCCTTTTTTGAAATAGAGTTGCTGTCGTAGAGCGACGCCACAAGTCCGGTTATAGAGCTCTTAGCTCCGAATTTCTGAAAAAAGGACGCGCTCTCCACCTTAAAATATTCATCCTCCGATACCAGCGGCTCAAAGGTTTTGCTTTTTCCGAGCGTGCCCGTCCTCAGGAATCCCCGTTCCGTCAGCCTTGACAGCAGCGATTGTACGGCGCCCTGGCTCCACGGACGCCTCTCTTCAAGCTTTTGTTTGATTTGCGTTGTAGTAATAGGCACCGGATTTGACCAGATTACCTGCATAATTTCCAGCTCCGTTTCCGGGATTTTCTTTAATTTCATAATTTACGGCTCCTTTGTACTGCATATGTAGTATATGTATATACTACACCTGTAGCAATTGTTTGTCAAGCACTTTTTGAAAAATTTATAAAAAATATATTGACAATGCACTTAACAGGTGGTATAATCATATTATCATATGAACATGTATTCATATAAAATGGAGGTGCAAATTATGAAAAAAAGCTATAATATTGAGGTGGACTGCGCCAATTGCGCGAACAAAATGGAGGCTGCGGCAAACAATACCGATGGCGTGAAAAACGCGGTCGTAAGCTTTATGGCGTTAAAAATGAATGTTGAGTTTGAAGACGGCGCCGATGAAAAGGCGACAATGAAGAAGGTATTAAAGGCATGCCGCAGGGTAGAATCGGACTGCGAAATTTATATATGAGGATATTGCCATGAACCGAAAGCAGAAAAAGACGTTAATACGTATTATAATATCGGCAGCGCTGCTTGTGTTATGCTCAGCGGCGTCATATATGATCGATTTCCCGCGGTGGGCGCTGCTGATTATGTACCTTGTTCCGTATCTTGTGATAGGCTATGATATACTGCTCAAAGCCGGAAGGGGAATAGTAAACGGTCAGGTGTTCGATGAGAATTTTCTCATGGCATTAGCCACGGTTGGCGCGGTTTTGCTTGGAGAGTTCCGCGAGGGCGCGGCGGTTATGCTGTTTTACCAGATCGGAGAGCTTTTCCAGAGTGCGGCGGTGGGAAAGAGCCGGCGCAATATTGCCGCTCTTATGGATATACGTCCCGATTATGCCAACGTTGAGCGCGGGGAAAGCGTTGTTACGGTCGATCCGGGCGAGGTTGAAACGGGAAGCGTAATTGTAGTGAAGCCGGGGGAAAAGATTCCTATTGACGGAGTGATATGCGAGGGTCATACGTCGCTTGATATGTCCGCATTGACCGGAGAAAGCGTGCCGGTCAGCGTTTCGGAGGGCGGCGAGGTAAAAAGCGGCTGCATTAATATGACGGGACTTGTAAAAATACGCACAACGAGGGAGTTTGGAGAATCTACGGTCTCCAAAATACTTGAGCTTGTTGAAAATTCGAGCGCGAAAAAATCGCGTTCGGAGAATTTTATAAGCCGTTTCGCCGGATATTACACCCCCGCGGTATGCGCCGGCGCGGCTGCTCTCGCCGTTATGGGACCCGCCGCCCGGATTATTATGGGGCTTACTCCCGAATGGAGCGGATGGATTATGCGAGCACTTACATTTCTTGTTATAAGCTGTCCGTGCGCGCTTGTAATAAGCATACCGCTCAGCTTTTTCGCCGGTATCGGCGGTGCGGGCAGAGAAGGCGTTTTGGTAAAGGGCTCAAATTATCTTGAGGCGCTGTCAAAAACGAAATGTGTCGTTTTTGACAAAACAGGAACGCTGACGAAGGGCGTTTTTGAGGTTACGCGCGTCTGCGCCGAAGGGATAGATGAGGCGGCGCTGCTCGAATATGTGGCGCTTGCGGAAAGCGGCTCAAATCATCCGATTGCCAAAAGCCTGCGAAACGCGGTTCCGGCTATAGATAAAACGCGCGTAAGCGGTATAGAGGAAATTGCCGGAGAGGGCGTTACGGCGGTTGTGGACGGAAAAAGGATCTCAGTGGGCAGCGAGCGTCTTATGCGGCGAGAGGGAGCCCCCGCGCAATGCGCGGACAGCGAAGGAACGGCAATTCACGCGGCTGTGGACGGAGTTTACGCCGGATATATAGTCATATCCGACGTCATAAAGCCCACGGCGGCGGAGGCTGTGGCGGCAATAAAAAAGCGCGGTGTTGAAAGAACAGTTATGCTCACCGGAGACAGCGCTGAAACGGCGGAGACCGTGGCTGCCGGAGTGGGTATTGACGAATTTTACAGCGGGCTTCTGCCGGCGGATAAGGTCTCGCGCGTGGAGGCGCTTTTGAGCGAGAAGCCCGCCAAATCTACGCTCGCGTTTGTCGGGGACGGAATAAACGACGCTCCGGTGATTTCCCGCGCCGATGTCGGTATAGCGATGGGCGCTCTCGGCTCCGACGCCGCTATAGAAGCGGCGGATGTTGTGCTCATGGACGATAACCCGGTCAAGATTGCGCGCGCGCTGAAAATTGCAAAAAAATGTATGGCAATAGTGTATGAAAACATAATTTTCGCGCTCGGGGTAAAAGTCGTCTGTCTTGTGCTCGGAGCGTTCGGAATGGCTAACATGTGGCTGGCAATATTCGCCGATGTCGGGGTTATGATAATCGCGGTGCTCAACGCCATACGCGCGCTGAAAATAAAATGATTGTATCGCGCGTATAATATACGCGCTTGCCCAAATATAATTTTCGCGCTCCAAGCGTTTATAATTACGCCATTTCAAGAAAAATGTTCAATGAAACGATAAAAAATACAATGTAATATATGGCAATTCACGCAAACATAAAAAGCTCCCGCGCCGCAGTGCACGGGAGCTTGCTTTTTTATTCCATGTAAACCTCTGGAAACCGCATGAAATCAGGGATTTATTACCATTGAAACGATTCCTTTTAAGTGTTATTATAGCTATGCAGTCAGAAAATAGACCGCGAGTAAATTTTAAAGAAGGAGTGCATTAAAATGACAGTAATACCATCACTTATTTTGTCCGCCGCGCTTTCATGTGGCTCGGGAGTCCCTGAGGAAGCGTGGGATTTGATTAGCGCCTCGGAGGGCTGCGCCGCGGATTCAAACATAATTTGTGCCGGGGATATGCAGGATATCTGTGATGTTCTTGCAAAATTCGGAGTTGATTTACCCGATTGCCCCGCGGCGGATTTTTTAAGGGATTACATATGCGGCAGCGGCGACCGGTCTGAGCCGGAAGCGCCCGCGGAGCCGGAGGAACCCGCGACGCCGAAGCCCGTACCGACAAAGGCGCCCGCGGAGCCGGAGGAACCCGCGACGCCGAAGCCGGTGCCGACAAAAGCTCCAGCTGCCGAACCTCCTTATGTGACGGACGATTCGACGTCGTCATACGCGCGGCAGGTGGTTGACCTCGTAAATCAAGAGCGCGCAAAGAGGAGCCTGCCGGCTTTGACGATCGATAACACGCTTATGAGCGCGGCGCTCACGCGCGCGGCGGAGACCGTGAAAAGCTTCTCACACACGCGTCCGAACGGCTCATCATTCAGCTCGGTGCTGTCCGAATATAATTACGGATACCGCACCGCGGGTGAAAACATTGCTTACGGTCAGCGTACACCGCAGGAGGTTGTCACGGCATGGATGAATTCCTCCGGACACAGAGCGAATATTCTGAACGGAAATTATACGAAAATCGGCGTAGGCTGCTATAAGTCGGGAGGTACATATTACTGGTCGCAGCTGTTTGCCGGATAATTGCGCGAAACAGTCTGCGCGGACGATACTCATTGTATAGCGGTGACTTTTCGCAAAGCAGCGGATAAATCCCGCGCCTCCTGAAAATATATTCACATCTCCCGCGCAGACATGATTTCATAAAAGAGACCGTCGTAGAAGCCGGTCTCTTTTTTCGGCATAGCGCTTGACGTTCCGCGCGATATGTTATATAATATTCATGGAAAATTACGCTAAGGAGATGTTATTGATGAGGCAATTTATGGATGAAGATTTCATGCTGTCAAACGACACGGCAAAAAAGCTTTACCGGGAATATGCGGCGGATATGCCGATTTTTGACTATCACTGCCATTTGAGCCCGCAGGAAATGTACGAGGATAAGCCGTTTGAGAGCGTAACGCAGATTTTTTTGGACGGCGACCATTATAAATGGCGCTATATGCGTTCTATGGGTCTTGACGAAAGATATATGACAGGGCACAGAACGGGTGACAAGCCGTCGGATTACGAAAGATTCGGGGCATTTGTATCTGCACTGCAATATGCTGTGGGAAATCCGCTTTATCATTGGACGCATCTCGAGCTGCGCCGGTATTTCGGTATTGATACGGTATGCCGCGCGGATACGGCGCGCGAAATTTTCGATAAGGCTAACGCCGCGATTAAGGAAAAGAGTATGTCGCCGTCGTATCTTATCAATAATTCCAATGTGGTGTGCATATGCACAACGGACGATCCGGCGGATGATTTGAAATGGCACGAAAAAATTGCGCTGAAGGGTCATATTAAGGCGAAGGTCCTTCCCGCGTTCAGACCGGACCTTATGATTAATATTGACAAGGACACTTTTGTGCCGTACATAGAAAAGCTCGCGTTTGTATCGGGGACAGAAATCAACTCCTACGCTTCGCTGATAGACGCGGTTTATAAACGGATTGATTACTTCCACGATGCGGGCTGCCGTATAAGCGACCATGCACTCGACGCTGTTCCGTATGCCGGGAATGTTAACGTTAACGCGGCGTTCCGAAAGGCAATGGCGGGACACAGGCTGACGGACGATGAAATCAGGGGCTATAAGGCGTCGGTGCTGATAGATTTGGCAAAAAAATATAAGGAGCTTGACTGGGCAATGCAGCTGCATATCGGCGCGCTTCGCAATAATAATACGCGTATGTTTGATATTTTGGGCGCGGATACCGGCTTCGATTCGATTGCCGATTATAATATCGCGGAGGATTTGTCGAAGCTCCTAAACGCTATGGAGTCGGAGGACAATTTACCCAAGACGATTTTGTATACGTTGAATCCCAAGGATAATTACGTAATCGCTTCTATGCTCGGAAATTTCCAGGGCAAGGGCGCGGGCGGAAAAATTCAGTTCGGCTCCGGATGGTGGTTCTGCGATCAGCGCGACGGTATGACGGAGCAGATGAAGGCGCTGGCAAATCTGGGAGCGCTTAATAAGTTTGTGGGTATGCTTACCGATTCGAGGAGCTTCCTGTCGTATACGCGTCATGAATATTTCAGGAGGATCATGTGCAATATTTTAGGCGAGTGGGTCGAAAACGGCGAGTTTCCGGCGGATTATGATACGCTCGGGAAGATTGTGCGGGATATATGCTTTAATAACGCGAAAAATTATTTCGGAGTTGAATTGTAAATTTTAGTTTAACGCACTTTTGCAAACGGCAGCGCTCTGCTTGCGCCCCTTGTTAAAGGGGAGAGGACCAACGAAGTTGGCGAGGGGATTCCGTAATTACAACAAATTGCTCAAATATGCGGTTTTTTGTACCCATGAATCCCCCCACCGCCTACGGCGGTCCCCCTCCCTTTGACAAGGGAGGCTAACGCGCACCGCAGCCACGACCTTAGATAAACTAAAATTTACTATAGAAAATAAAAGGAGAATAAAAATGGAATTGTTGAAAAGAACACCCGCGCAGCCGAGGCATACGGAGCGGGTATTGCAGTTCGGCGAGGGAAATTTCCTTCGCGGATTTGTGGACTGGATGATCGACCGACTGAACAAGGAAAACTGCGGCGATTACGGCGTGGTGATAGTCGAGCCGCTGTCAAGCCCGATGATGGACAAATTCATAAACGACCAAGACGGGTTATACGACCTTTATCTGCGCGGACTTTTAAACGGCGAGCGTGTGGAGGAAACGCGCGTCGTGGAGTGCGTGACGCGCTGCATAGACCCGTATGCGCGGACGGACGAGTTTTTCTCATGCGCCGCGAACCCCGCTCTGCGGTTTATCGTGTCGAACACGACCGAGGCGGGGATAGAATATAAGGCGGGCGACGACGGAAAATCGTTCGCGGACACGACGTTCCCGGGAAGATTGACAATGTTTATGAAAAAGCGGTTTGATTTAGGACTGCCGGGCTTTATCCTGTTCCCGTGCGAGCTTATCGACCGCAACGGCGACGAGCTTAAAAAATGCGTGCTCCGATACGCCGCCGATTTCGGCTACGGCGACGATTTTATCAGGTGGGTGAACGAGGAAAATCATTTTACCAACACGCTTGTAGACCGCATAGTTACCGGATACCCGCGCGACGACGCGGAAAAAATGTGCGAAAAATTCGGGTACAAGGACAATGTGATAGATACTGCCGAGATTTTCCATTTGTGGGTGATAGAGGGCGACAAAAAATACGCGTCGGAGATCCCGTTTACGGATATAGGGCTTAACGTGCTGTGGACGGACGACGTAACGCCGTACAAAAAGCGCAAGGTGCGTATTTTAAACGGTGCGCACACGATGATGGTTCCGGCAGCGAGACTGGCGGGACTGGAATCGGTCGGTGAGGCGATGAACGACGAGCTTATCTATTCGTTCATGCACAAGGGCTTGTTTGAGGAAATCATCCCGACGCTTGATTTGCCGCGTGATGAGCTTGTGCAGTTCGCAAACGACGTTATAGAGCGGTTCAGAAACCCGTTTATAAAGCATCTGCTGCTGAGCATAACGCTAAATTCCGTATCAAAATTCAAGGTGCGCGATCTGCCGTCGCTCCTGGAATATGTTGAAAAATTCGGTAAGGAGCCGGAGTGTTTGACGTTCTCATTGGCGGCGCTGATAGAGTTTTACCGCGGTGACGAGGCGAACGACGATCCGGCGGTCATGGAATTTATGAAAACCGCGCCGGCGGCGGAAATATTGGCGAAAACAGAGTATTGGGACGCGGATTTGACGTTTTTGCTGCCGTCGGTTGAAAAGTATATTGCGGATATCGAGAAAAACGGAATACGCGCGGCAATGGAAAAGGCGGTAAAATGAGGCAAATAAAGATTAATGAGCGCGATAATGTCGCGGTAATGCTTGAAGGCGATTTAAAGGGACACAAAATCGCGCTGACGGATATTAAGGCGGGCGAGGACGTAATAAAATACGGCTACCCGATAGGTCACGCGGTTTGTGATATCAAGGCCGGAGAGCACGTTCACACGCATAATATAAAAACCAATCTTTCGGGGACACTAAATTATACATATGAGCCGAAGTCGGGGACACTAAAGAAAGAAAAACCGAAAACGTTTATGGGATATGTCCGCGAGGACGGAAGCGTGGGCATACGCAACGAGATATGGATCGTCAACACGGTCGGCTGCGTGAACAAGACCTCGGAAATAATCGCGCGGGAGGCTATGAAGCGGTACGGCTCGGAATGTGACGGGATTTATAATTTTGTGCATCCGTTCGGGTGCTCGCAGCTCGGCGATGATCAAAAAACGACGCAGGCGGTTTTAAAGGGACTGGTAAATCACCCCAACGCCGCGGGCGTATTGGTGCTCGGTTTGGGGTGCGAGAATAATAATATCCCTATGTTCCGCGAGGTTTTGGGCGAGGTAAACGAAAACCGCGTGAAATTCCTGATCGCGCAGGAGCGCGACGATGAAATCGAAGCGGCGCTTGAACTGATAGGGAAGCTTGTCGAATACTCGAAGCGGTTCAAACGGCGGGAGTGCGATTTGTCAAAGCTTGTCGTGGGATTGAAATGCGGCGGTTCGGACGGATTTTCCGGTCTTACAGCGAATCCGCTTATCGGACGATTTTCGGATAAGCTGATCGCGGCGGGCGGCAGCACGATTTTAACAGAGGTCCCGGAGATGTTCGGCGCGGAGACGATTTTGATGAACCGCTGCCGCGATAAAGAGACGTTTGATAAAACGGTTCATTTGATAAACGACTTCAAGGAATATTTCATGCGCCATAACCAGGTGGTGTACGAAAATCCGTCGCCGGGCAATAAAAGGGGC
This sequence comes from uncultured Clostridia bacterium, assembly GCA_947626135.1. Taxonomy (GTDB): domain Bacteria; phylum Bacillota; class Clostridia; order UBA1381; family UBA1381; genus 12844. The sequence continues at coordinate 25,497 of CANQQZ010000002.1, read as the reverse complement.
GGCATTACGACGCTCGAGGACAAGTCGCTCGGCTGCGTGCAAAAATCCGGCAGCGCAGACGTTGCGGACGTTATCGCGATAGGCGATTATGTAAAAAAGCAGGGCTTGAATCTTCTGACCGGTCCGGGCAACGACATTGTCGCGGTGACGAATCTGACCGCGTCGGGCTGCAATCTTATCTTGTTCTCGACGGGACGCGGCACGCCGGTCGGCGCGCCTGTGCCGACGGTGAAAATAGCGACCAATTCCGATTTGGCGCAAAGGAAGCCGCACTGGATCGACTTTAACGCCGGAGAGATCATAAACGGCGCGGATTTAACGGACGAATTGTTTGATTATGTGATACGCGCCGCGAACGGCGAGAGGACAAACAATGAGAAAAACGGGTACAGAGAAATATCGATTTTTAAGGACGGCGTAACGCTGTAAAGGAGAAAAAATATGAAAAAATATCTTATAATCAACGGCGTAAATCTCAATATGCTGGGCATACGCGAGCCGGGGATTTACGGCAGGAACACGATTGCGGATTTAGAGGCGGGTGTGACGAAAAAGGCGGATGATTTGGGAGTATCGGTTGATTTTTTCCAAAGCAATATTGAGGGTGAAATCGTAAACAAAATCCATGAAGCATACGGCAAATATGACGGAGTCGTAATAAACCCCGGCGCGTTTACCCATTATTCCTACGCTATACGCGACGCATTCGCGTCGGTAAAGCTTCCGGTCATAGAGGTGCATATATCCAACATCCATAAAAGAGAAGAGTTCAGACACACGTCGGTCATAGCGCCCGAGTGCGCGGGACAAATATGCGGACTTGGGTTTAAAGGTTATGAATTGGCGCTGGAGGCTCTGTGCGATGCAAACAAGAATTGACAAGCTTTTAAATTCAATCGCGCCCGATGAAGCGGTTTTTATTTCGTCATACCCGAATATATTTTACTACAGCGGATTTCGCTCCGCGGACGCATATCTGCTTATCACTCATGATAAGAGGTATATTATTACCGATTCAAGATACACGATTCAGGCGAAAGAGCAGTCTCCGCAGTTCGAGCTTTATGATATAAAAAACGGATTGGAGAATCTTTTTTCCAGAGTAGGGGAGATATCGATCGGAATAGAAGAGGATAACCTCTCGTTAAAGCAGTACAGGCGATTTAAAAGGAAGCTCCGGGGAAATCATGAATTTGTCGAGGCGCAGAAAATGATAGATGCGCCGCGCAGGGTAAAGGATGAGGATGAGATACGGCGCATCGCGGCGGCGGAGGCTGTAGGCGATGCGGCGTTTGAGTATATTCTGCCTAAAATCAGGACCGGAGTGACGGAAAGAGAAATTGCTCTTGAGCTGGAGTTTTTTATGAAGAGGCAGGGCGCGTCCGCGTTATCTTTTGATACCATAGCCGCGTCCGGCGCGCGTTCGGCAATGCCGCACGGTCTGGCGTCGGAGAAGACGATAGAGCGCGGCGATTTTCTCACGCTTGATTTCGGATGCGTTTTCGAGGGATACTGCTCGGATATGACGCGCACTGTCGTTGTCGGCGAGGCAAGCGAAAGGCAGCGGGAGATTTATGAAATCGTTTTACAAGCGCAGAGGGCAGGTATTGATGCGGCAAAGCCCGGATGCGTCTGCTCGACTGTGGACGGCGCAGCGAGGAAAATCATTGCCGGTGCCGGCTACGGCGGAAATTTCGGACATGGACTCGGACACAGCGTTGGCATAGAAATACATGAATCACCGTCATTTTCCCCCAGGTGCACTGACATTTTAAAGCCCGGTAATGTTATAACGGTAGAGCCGGGAATATATATAGAAGGCTTCGGGGGAGTGCGGATAGAGGATTTGATTGTGATACGTGACAATGAGCCCGTCAATCTGACAAAATCGCCGAAGGATTTGATTATCGTATAAGGAGCGGAACGCAAAGCGTTCCGCTGCTCCGTTCTTATAAGCGCTTGCGCCGTAAAGGTCTTAAGCGTTTTTTTTATATGCATTCGTGTCCTATGCTAAAATTTTTATGACCGGTTTACGGGACAATAAATATCCCCCGGCAAAGCCGGGGGTTTTTCATTTTCGGGCATAGCCCTAGCTCTACTGGCTTGCGCACAAGTGCGCCTTCTTTTGACCTGCCAGTCACGCACCTTTTACCTGCTGCCCGTAAACGGGTCCCTCGGATCAAACAAACTCAATTGGTCTGTTTCCCTGTCCCGCTTGATTTGATTCGCTATGTAGCTTTTTATCGCCGCAGTATTCTTTCCCACGGTGTCCACATAGTACCCCTTGCACCAGAATTCCCGATTCCGGTACTTGTATTTCATGTTGCCCCACTTCTGGAATATCATAAGACTGCTTTTCCCTTTCAGATACCCCATGAATCCCGATACACTCATTTTGGGCGGTATGCTGACCAGCATATGTATGTGGTCAGGACATACCTCCCCTTCTATGATTTCCACTCCCTTCCATTGGCATAACGTCCTCAATATCTCTCGTATCTCCGCTCTCTTCTCCTCATAAAATACCTTCCTTCTGTACTTCGGCGCAAATACTATATGGTACTTGCAATTCCATTTAGTGTGTGCTAAACTGTTTGTGGTATTATCTTGATTTTTCATGCTAATATCCTCCAATTTTGTATTTTTTATTGTAACTGACAGGTCACAAGCTTATTATACAAAATTGGAGTTTTTCTGTCTATCTCACCGGCTTTAGCCTCTTTTGAACCACGCGACTATCGCGTGGTTTTCATTAGACAAAAACGGAGCGCAGCCGTAAGCCGCGCTCCGTTTTTTTGATTCTTTGCCGCATATCAATAATTGATGTATCGTTCCGGCATCAATATCCTCATTGTTTCGTCATTTCCCTCGCCGACTGCGATATATACTACCTCCCGTTCCGAGGAATCCCTGAGCGTGCTGTCAGCAAGCTCCGAAATATCTTTTATCGGGTCGGCGTTGTATACGGAATGCATCGCGCAGAACATAAATTCATATTTGTTCTGACTTTGATAATCAAATATATAATTCGGACCGCCCTCGTCTGTGATTTCTATTTTATACTTTTTTGAAGGCTCGTCAAAATACATTTTATTGATTGTGCCGTATCTAAGCTCCGCCGTATTTGTTTCACCGTTCGTTACAAGGAGAAAATCGCATGCCGCGCCGGTCCGGCTGTAGGCATACGCGTTATAGCCGACGCCGTTTTTAAGTGAAGCCGCAACAGGTATCTCGCTGCCGCCGTCAATGATATAATCGGATATGTCAAGCATATTTGTGCCGCCGCTGAGCTCAATATCTCCGAGCGTATTCTGTCCGGCAGAATAAGCCGCGCCGGTGATTTCGGTCTTTTCGATGCCGTACTCCTCATCGCCGACACCTCTTGCGATCCTTATATTTCCCTGAGCTGTAAGCAAATATGTTATAACTCTGTCTTGAACAGGCTTGAGATTTTCAGCCGTCAAATTCTGAAGGTCCGCTCCGTCAGGCATATCATATGCGTATTGTACAGCCGCATTCAGGAAATCGCTCATATCCTGCCTGTAATAATTATATGTGTGACGCTCGCCGTCGGCGGCTATGATCCGTACCTTATATACCGAGCCGCCTTCCGCTGCGTACATGCCGTCAATTATGCCGTAATTCTGCATAGCGGCATATTCATCCATATATGCTATATAGCCGAAGGCGTCAATATACGCGCCGCATACGGTTCCCGCCTCCATATCATATAAGCAGGTGTTCGCGTTAGTCGGATAATCATATTTATTTCCGAAATAATAGCGGGCTCCGTCCGAATAGGTGTTATGGTCGATTTTTGTTATCGTGCCGAGCACGCAGTCTCTTGAAACGATAATTTCGATATCGTCTGAGTTTTCAAACCCTTCAACGGGATTGAATTTTACCGACAGCACGTCATATTTTTCAATCTCGTCCAAGCTCTCAGCGGCGCCCGTAACAGTAACGTTTTTATCCGGGGATATAACAAGCTTATTATTGCCGGACAGCTCCGGGTCAGCCGTAAGAAGCGCTATCTCGGTCGTATCATTGTTTGTTGTTACCTCGTCAACAACCGCGTCGGTGTAATAGGTAATATTGACGGAATCATATACGCCGTCGCTTCCGACGCCGTTATATGTCAGAAAATCTTTTAACGTAATCTCCCCGCCGTAATTGCCGTATATATATTTATCGGCAAAATCACTGCTGTATTGAACCTCGCATCCGTTCACGAACCATTCGGCGTCATACTGCAAGTTAAATTCTTTCAACTCACCGTTTTCATCACGGCATCCGATGTATCCCGTATTGGCAGTTTCAACCTCCGCCGTCTTAAACGATGTTGTCTGAGCCATAAAACGCTCCGATCCGACTGGCTCACAGCACGGCGTCATTCTCTCATCCCAAACAAATATCTTACAATCCGAAGAATCGGCGTTATACGTAAGATTATCCACAGCCGTTACATAAAATACCCCGTTTTCGCTTACCTTAGCGCCGGTCAGCACTCCGTTTTCGTATACGGCAAGGATATATTTCGGCTCCGATTCCATATCAGGGTCGATATATTTCGCCGTAACGGTGCCGTACAGCTTTCCGTCAATCGGGATAAGACCGCCGGTCACATCAATACCCGCTTCGCGCTTTATCGTTTTAAGGTCGATACCGGTCACATCGGCGCCGTTTACCTCAATTACCGACGCGCTGTCAAAGTCCTCCGCAGGACTGCCGTCCTTTACATAGTACAAAAAGCTGTCATCTATACTGCCGTTATTTTGTGTAACGCTGTAGCTGATTTTTATATCTCCTATATAATCCGGAGGCAAAACAAGCGAGTAAGGCGTTTCCCGCCCTGTCATGGGAATATTCAGTTCCGCAACAGCCTCGTATGGTCTTATTTCCGCCGAAATATATGCCTCCGCTCCTGCGGACGGCGTTACGCCGTCGGGCGCGATTATCCTTCCCGAAACGGCAACGCCGCGCTCAAGTGTGAAATCGGCGTTTGCAATATCGGAGTCTACCGTAAAGCCCGGTTCTTCACTGCCGTCCGGCACATAGTTTTGACTTCCGGCATATATAGGCATCGAGCCTGCCGACAATACCGAAAGGCTCATTCTGCTTACCGATGCTCCGACAGGTATTTGGAAGGAGTAGCTGCTCTCGCTCTCACCCTTAAATATTGAGTTATATGTGCCGCCGTACTGTGTGTACCCGCTTCCGTATACCGTAATTACGTATGATAACCCGCTTGACGAGGTTACGCCGTCGGGCAGCTTCACCTTTCCGCTGACCGTCACATAGTCGTATCCGAGTATCATTTCCTCAGTCGATATCGTATTGTTTGCTGAAGACGTGTCAATCTCAGCATATCTGCTCTCAATAATAATCCCGTCCGCTCCGGACGCAGAAACGTATACGGGAACGGTTGAATCGGCGCTGTCCGAAATAAGATATGTATCGACAGTTACGCTGTTTGCTCCTTCCGGAACCGCATACATAGAAGCGATGTAGCTCCAATACGATTCGATTGTATGTCTGTTCGCTTGTATGGAAAGAAGCAAGCCTCCCCGCGGCGCTGCCGACGAAAGCTGCACCGTTCCGCGCAGATGATGGATCCGGTCCGAACCGGGCACAGTCAAATCGACATTAAGTCCGTCAGTAAATGTCACGCTGACGGCATCGCCGTAAATATTTATGTCGGGATGAAAATATCCGCTAAATATTTCCGCTTGTAAGTTGCATGAGCCGTTAAGATATTTTTCGGGAATATCAACGCTGTATTGAGCCTTATCCTCGCTGCCGGACATGGATACCAACGATGAATATTTTTCGCCGTCAGGGGTCCCGGCTGTGACAACCACGTCCAGGGAATCGCCTTCCATGACGCCGTCTCTCGATATCGTTCCCGAGATCGTACCGGTCTGCGGGAATTGTATATTTAATCCGGCTAACGATGAGACATTAAGAGGCGTCGCCTTATCGCGGATTGTTGTGATCCCGCTCTCGCTGCTGTAATAGTATGTGGACACATATTGTCCCGATGATGAATATTGCATAATTTCCAATATGAAATCCTTTGTTACGTCGCCGGAAAAGGAAACGCTGCCGTTTATCGTTGTGTTTCCCGGCTCCGCATAAATATATCCGCTGCCGAATGCAAAATAACTTTCGGATTCATTTTCATTTACAAGATCAACGCTATAGCCGACGCCGTTCTCCATAGGCTCGGGCAGCGTGATGGTGAAGGGAATACCGTATTGACTTTCAGCGTCGTTTGAGTACGGCGTAAACATTAAATCCATACCGGTAACGTCGCCGCGAGACATATCGAAATACATACGCGAATCCTGACTGCTTGTCATTGTTCCGTACACGGAGTAATATCCGCTGCCATACGACGTTAAGACATACAGACTGTAAACACCGTCGTCAGGAAGTCCCACGGCATATTCCGCCGAGGTTTGTCCTGCGGGGATTTTTACACCTCTTGCGGGACCGCTGCCAACACCGCCGTTGGTATTGGGAGCCTGACCGGAGCCGCTGTACACTGTTTCTTTATATGCCACAGCGTCAACAATAATATCCTCATCCGCAGGCTCGGGAAGCGTTACGGTTCCGCTTATCGTATGCTTCGCCGCGGGAATTTTAAGATCTACTGATTTATCGGCGCTGAGGTCGATAATCTCGCCAAATTCACCCGACGCAGTATAGCCGTCCTCGGTATAGTACATTGTGCTGCTTATGACAACGGGATCGGCAATTCCATATGTTTGCAGCATTACAACATAGCTGCCCTTAGGTGCAGTTATTGAATACGAGGCGGAGTTTTCACCGTCCGCAAAGGCGGCAGCTGCCGAATACGGACTGTAGCCGTTTAAATTATTAACGCTCAAGATTTTGCCGTTCTCGTCCTTTTCCATGCTGAAAAGCACAACAGCCGCGTAATCCCCCTCGCGCGCGGTCACGCCGTCGGGCAGTGTGACCGTTCCCGACAGCACAGCCGTATCCTCTGACATGAGGGAAATATCGCTTCCCTCTGCGTCGGATCCCATATTGTCAAATCTATGCATTTGCGCGAGTGTTTGGGCAATATGCGCCCTGTGCTCGCGCTCCGCGTCCGATTGCTCCGCGGCGGTCAGCGAAGCGTTCTCCGCATAAGCCGTGTCCGGCTCGGCAGCTTGTCCTGAGCCGCCCTGAGCCATTGCCGCCGCGGGCGGCAGCAGTAACGACAATGCCGTTACGATACCTAATAGTTTCTTTTTCATGATATTCATCCTTTCCGGAATATTATAATTAAATTATACCAGTTATTTGCCGCATGCCAAGCGAACCGGCGGCGTACATACGGCAATCCGCGCACGAAAACGAGCCGTTTGCGCTGTCCGCGGCGTATGTCCCGCGGATACGCAGCCGTTTACAGATACAAAATAAAAAACATAACCGCGGCGTATGCCGCGCATAACGCAAACAGCACCTTATCACGCAGGAATACCTCGACAGGGTCCCCGTCCGAATTTCCCTCTATATCAAGGCTGTATTTCATTGTAATAAGAAGTACAATCGGAACGGTCCATATTAAATATTTGTTCCGGTATGCCGACACGGTCGTTTTGTCCATACTCCACAACGCGTAGAAAACATTTGCAAGCGTCAGGCACATGTTCATGCTCTTGTCAAGGAAGCTTAACGGATATTCCTTCAGAACCGCTCTGCTTTCGTTTCCGACCGTCTGCAATTCGTTTCTCCGCTTGCCCAGCGCGAAATAAAACGATATTGTCACAACCGTGAGATACAGCCAGTTTGATATGACGATATCCGTTATCACAGCTCCGTATATCACCCGGATAAGGAATCCCGACACCAATATGATTATATCGACAATCGGGATATTTTTCAGTCCGAAGCTGTACGCCAAATTAAGCAGCACATATAACAAAAGCAAAACGGCGGGAGGATAACAACGCGTCAGGTATACGCATACAGCGGCAGCCGCCAAAAGCAGCGCCAGCAGAATATACGCGTTTCTGACCGATATATCCCCCGCGGCAATGGGTCTTTTGCATTTTTCCGGATGCATTCTGTCCTTTTCCGCGTCCCGTATATCGTTAATTACGTATACTGCCGAGGAAATCATGCAGAACGCAGCAAAGCCCGCCAGACATGCAAGCAGCTTTTCCGTGTTGAAAAATTGACCGCTGCAAGCAAGGGCGGCAAATACCAATAGATTTTTTATGTAATGCTTAACGCGCATCAGCTTTAAATATTTTCCCATCTTTGCAGTTCTCCCAAAATCAGACCGGATAAGCAGCTATGGCAAAATCCATCAGGCTTTTTATTGCCGGAATATTTATTACAAGCAATATTATTATGCATATAATACAGACCGCGGGAACAAGATATTTTATTTTCAGCTTGTCCTCTATTTTTTCGACCAGCTGGAACATCAAAACCAAAAATGCCCAGCCGAAGTAAAGGGAATACAAAATAAGTCCGTTCTCCCTTGTTCCCCATCCCAAGCCTATAAGCATAACGGCAGAAAATACTATCCATCCCAAGGCGCATAAGCTGCTTCTTTTCCTTCTGTTCAGAACCGCGCTTAAAATCGAAACCGCCAATATTACAACGCCGATCATGCTGACCTTTGTTATCGGCGCAAGCTGCCAGGAGTTGTAATCGCGGATGACTGCGTTCGGAGCGATAAAGCAATTGCGAATAAACTCCGTATATTGCAGAATCTTTTCCGTAACCGTCACTCCGGGACCGGCATAATTGCCGAGCTCATGTACCTTAGTCGTGATATTATACAAAACGTCAAACCGGAAGAAGAACAGCATAAGCACCGCAAAGCCGAGCGCGTATTTGAGCATATCCTTAAGCCAGCCCTTAAAATTTTTAAGCGGTGATTTGACCGAGCAAAACGGCGTTAAAGCCATACTGGTAAGCAATGTGCCTCCGGCTCCCCAGAGAACCATGCCCGGACAATTCTTCGTCCTTTTGCATACAAAATAAACGCACAGCATCAGCCAGAATTGGGCAACAACATATTGCTCCATCATGGGAACGAACAAGAGTCCGGTATACGAAAAGCAGCTCAGCAGCATGAACAGGATACGTCTGCGCGGACTTAGCTCCATCGTTTCCGCAAGGATAAAAACGGATGATAAGAGCATTGCAATTTGAACAAAATTGATAATCGAAGCCTGGACAAACATCGGCACAGGCAGCAGTTTGTTTATCAGATAAGGAATACCCGTAAACGGAGCGGCGAATACGGCAAACAACGGCTGCCGCAAATCATTTTCGTGATAGGTTAACGACATATACGCATTGCTTCCGACTATCCATCCCGAATCGCTCCGATATATAATATCCGCCCTTTGCCAATAAAATATATCAGTCCGCGAAAAAACGCATACGGTGAAAACGGCCGCGGCGATATAAAGCAGCGAATACAATATAATCTCCGTTTTTGTAATATTGTGCAGCGGGTCTATGTCCCTGAATATATCAATAAGCTGCCGTCCCATGTACAAAACACACGCATATATGAACGGGAAGGCTATGACCGCCGTAAGTACGCAAAGCTTCGGACCGGCGCTCAGCAGAATGCTCTGAGACGCGTTTTGCAAAACGCCCTCGTTCCACCAGCAAATACCTACAGCCGTAAGAGCGGACAGCCTGCGGTGGAAGCCGGGGCTTGCCTTTGAATATTCCCGCACCGACGGAATCTGCGACGCTGTTATCACGGCTATAACAAACGCCAATACCAGCCCGACTATGCCGGGAATCGAAACACTGCTGTACGGGATAAACGCCGCAGCGGCGGATATGGGGAAAAACCAGTTATATTTTAAATTGTTTATAATTTGTTCCGCTGTTTTGCACGGAATCCAATCAAAAAAATTATTTGTCTGACCTCCGTCCGAAATGTTAGTTGTCGTATCTTTTTTCATATCTGCCTCCGTTATGTTTAATCGCGGCGCGCCGCGCGCAATATAGTCTTACAGTCTATTATAACAATAACGGTTTGTTTTGTCCACTGTTTTTTACATAAAACGCCGTTTCCCGGGCAATTTATTTTTTGCGGGGGATACGAACGGGCGGAGGATATACAAAAGAGAGCCGCCCGTGAGGGCGGCTCTTTTAAAGCATCAATTAAACTGCGGGCGGTTCCGGGAGTTCAGACGAATGCATACTGAAAACTGCCGGTTCGTCAATAATGGGTCTGAGCTTATTTGCGCTCATATCCCACGCGAACAGCTTTATAACATCCGTCTCCTCCGGAGCGGCGCTGAAGGAAATATCCTTCAGGAGCTCCTGCCCTGCCGTAACGGTGTTAACGTCAAGCTTAACCTCCTTTACGGCTCCGCTTGCGTTATAGAGAGCGGCTATTACAGTCAGCTCGCCGGCATAGGTCGAGCTGTATTCATACGACACCTTCGCGCCCTCAACGGACTTAACCGAAAGCGCCTGATCCATTACCGGCGGGAAGGACTGCGCGGGCTCCATACTCTGAATGGGCTCCTCGCTCTGAACGGGCTCCATGCTCTGAACGGGTTCCTCGCTCTGAACGGGCTCCATGCTCTGAACGGGCTCCTCGCTCTGAACGGGCTCCATGCTCTGAACGGGCTCCTCGCTTTGAACGGGTTCCTCGCTCGCCTCCGGCGACGGAGACGGCAGAACCGCACCCTCCTTAAACTGAAGCACCGTCAGATTTTTAATCCTGTTAACATAATCACCGGCTTCGCATTTACCGCCTCTTGCCAAGCCAAGCTTTACCGTCGTATAGTCGGGAGCCGCTCCGAGAGCCTTGTCTTTGCAGCCTGTGATTTCGGTATCGCCGAATTTCAGCGATTTGATAGTATTCGTCTTTGTGTCTATAACAAGGCTTACGTTTTTGTCAAGCACTGCTGCACTGCTGCCCGGGGCTACGTTATCGGGGCTGCCGTCGTTGTCAAAATCGCACCAGGTAGCGCCGTCGTCAAGACTTACCGCTGTGAAAAACTGACTCTTAAACATCGTATCATCTTTACCGCCGCCGTTACCCGCCGCTATTCTTACGGGACCGAGCTGGATATACTCAGTATTGCCCTCGCGCGAGGTTGTGTTGAAATAATGCCAATCGGCGTTATATGTTACAAGGACGTCCTCAGCAATCGTAAACTTTTTCTCCGCGCCGTATAAGGCACCCGGATTATTCTGTGTATATCCGAATCCGTCGCTTGTAACCGTCGGCGCGGTTCCCGTCGTCGTCCAGCCGCTGATATCATCATTCGTCCACGGGTTATCGGCCGCGGTAGCCTTATCGTAAACCACGCTGCTCACGCCCGTCGTCGGCTCGGATTGGATATAGGAAATTTCAGTTACCTCGGGAGCTGCCATTATTGTTCCGGTGCCGTCCTTTTGCGTATAAATCTTAAGGCTTTTGCATTTTGCTCCGTTAAGGTCAAACTGCGTGGTGTACGTTCCGTTGTTTGCAGACCAACTGCCATCGGTACCAACCACTTTGGCTGTACATGTATCGTCGTTATAGTCAAATTCAAGCGTTACATTCCAGCGCTTTGAGCTGCCTTGAATACTTCCTTCACCGCTGCCGCTCCAGCTGTCGACAAATTTGCTTTCGGCTTCGTTTAAGACAGTGCTCATCAGCGCGCCCGCGCCGTTGCTGCTTGTGCCCGCAGCGTAGGGCTGACGCAAAAGAAGGATATTATTTCCGCTTTCATCGAGGATTTGCACGCCCAGACTGTATTCATGGTCCTTCCAGGTCCATTTGTTGGTATTGTCACCTGTAGGGGAGGCGTTGCTGCCGACTCTTTCCTGACCGCCGGTCAGAAGGCGGAACGAAAGAGTGGTTTTGTTACTGCCGCCGGACGTAAAGGTCTTTGTCGCAGAAGCTCCGCCATCAGCGTCCTGCTGCGTTATTTTCGCAGATTTCGCCGTAACGTTGCTCGGCGTAACGGTGCCCGTCACATCTACGTTATCCGTACCCGTAAGGTCGGTAAGCGTACCGGCTACGGAAATAACGCGCTCCTTATGTATCCCGCTGTTGTCTTTTGACGCAGCGCGGATTATCGCCGTGCCTATGCCGACAGCCGTCACAACGCCATCGTTCACCGCCGCAACATTCGGATTGGTGGACTGCCACTGTATCGTCTTATCGGTCGCGTTCTGCGGAACGACAGATGCTTCGAGAGTGACCGTACCGCCGGGCAAAAGCGTTATATCATCCGCACCGCTCAAGGTCACATCCGTTACGGGTTCCTTATATACCTCCACCTTGCAGTCTACCGGGGTTATATTATTCTCGTTATCCTTGGGAACCGCGTGAACTGTGGTCGTACCCGGGGATACGCCCTTTATAACGCCGTTTACAACGGTCGCAATGTCCGTACTGTCGGACGTCCAGATAACCTTCTTCTCGTCCGCGTCGTCGGGCGTGATATTCGCCGTTACCGTTACGGTCGAGCCCTGCTCGACTTTTACGCTGTTCTGGGAAAGAGTAAGTCCCGTTACGTGGTTTGTTATCTGGGTAACGGGGTATGTGACCTGCGTGAATTCCACTGCCGGGTCAAGATATTTCCTGCCGGACGCGAGCGAAGCCGAGCCTATGTAATAGCTTGTGTGCGGCGGCTGGTTATAGCCGACGTTCTGCCAGGCTATGGCGCAGCGGTACTGCGCGTCGTGCATAAGCGTGGTAAGGCGGTACTCGGTGGGTATGCAGGAGGTGTAAATTCTCGCGCCGGTGCCGTCAGAGAGACGGAAAATCATTTCCTCGCGCCAGTCGCCCAAAACATCCGCGACAAGCCCGGGAGTGGCTTTTGAGTCGTTATTACTGCTTATAGCGGGAATATAGTTGTCTGATGTAAACTTTATTCTTGTTATGCCGCCTGTCACGCTGTATTTGGCAAGCAGATTGTCATCGAGAAGCTCACGTCCCAAATCCCCGTCCCAGTAAATCATAAAATTCTGGAACTTTTGACCGTTGGAATCTGTGCTTACTCCTTTTTTCACACCGCTTATATTATATGTGGCGGTGCCGTCAGCCGTCGACCAAAAGAGAGCGCGCGAATCGGAATTACTTGCAGCATACGTGTCATCAACATTGTCCATAACGCCTCTGCCTATATCGCCCGTAGCTCTCTGATCCATAATACTTTTTATCGTATTACCTTCATATCGCTTTATATCTACGGCGTAATCAATAGTTTTTCCGGGTTGACCCTCCTTAGCAGGTTTACCGGCTTCGTGAACCATAAATATTTCCTGGTTTCCGTCGTTGTCGAAATCGGAAACGTGCTCGGCGTCGCCGTGACCGCGTCCGTCGGAATAAAGAACAGTTCCGTCGTGGTCGAGCACAGCCGAGCCGAATATAAGCTCGTCAAAGCCGTCGTTATCAACATCGGCTACCGATACGCTGTGCGCGCCCTGTCCGTAAAGCGAATAGCCGCTTTCGGAGCCTACCATTTCATGATTGGCGTTTTCCTTCCAGCTTTTTCCGTTTTCATTTTTGCTTATCCACTGCTCGGTCAGATTTTCGCCGTCCCACTTATAAGCCGCCACATAGGCGTATGTATAATATCCACGGCAGAAGAGCATACTCGGCGTCTCTCCGTCGAGATACGCGACGCCCGCGAGATAGCGCTCGCAGCGGTTGCCGTCGCTGTCACCCCAATCACTTTTTATATTACGAGGCGGGTCGTAGTCAACCGTATCCATAGCCACGCCGGTCTCTCCGTCAAATATCGTCAGCCATTCGGAACCGCTGAGAATCGTTCCTTGAGTGCTACCGCTTTTTGTTGTTACGTAAGATTTGTTGTTATCGTCAGGCGTATATCTGCCGGATTTTCCCGCATCCGATACATAATTGCCGGTCGAGTCCTTAGAGCCGGGCGCGGTTTTAAACACGACCTCCGCGCAGCCGTCGTTATCGAAGTCATAGACGAGATACTGCGTATAATGCGCGCCGGCACGGATATTGGGACCCAGATCCAGTCTCCATAAACGCCTGTTTGTTCCGTCCATTTCATACGCGTCGATATATACGTTACCCGTATACCCCGACTTTGAGTTGTCCTGCGAGTTCGACGGATCCCATTTTACGACAAGCTCGTACTGACCGTCGCCGTCGAGGTCGCCCACGCTCATATCGTTGGCGGTGTACGTATAAGCTTTGCCGTCGCGGTCGTTGCCGCCCGGCGGAGCGTCAAATTTTATGTCTAAATAGCCCGCTTTATTATTAATGCCGCTGTTGCCGCGCTCATAATAGCCCGTCCAGGGCTTTACCCACGCGCCCGCCTCGGGACTGTGCCCACTCAGCACGACCTGATATTCGGTTGTCCCCGTGCCGGTCGAATCGACGCAGTTTGTCGCCTCGCCGGCAGCGATATTTGCCACGACGGACTCCGAGCTTCCGTTTTTCTTATATACAGTAAATGCCGTATTCGCGAGATCCTCGCTGCCGAGAAGTCTCCACGACAAAAATACGCCGCCGCTCGTCTGCTTTACGGCAACAAGTCCGCGGTCAAGCTTTTCCATTTGATGCGACAAAGTCGATTGAAGCCGCACATCATCGTCAGCGGCAGACGTAACGCACGCAAAACCGGTAAACGCCGACGCCGCAAGAGCCACGCTCAGCGCCGAGCTTAAAATTCTCCTTCTTAGTTTCAATATAATCTCTCCTTTCGCCGTAAACGATTAATCATAGTTAAATATATTTTATAATATTTCATCGTTTTTAACAAGAATAAAAAGTGATTTTTGTAATATAAAAACTGCACAAAAATTTTTTGCAAATTTTGTGCAGTTTTATTATGAGCGTTTTTACATCAGCTCTATTTCCTTTATAAGCTCGTCAACGATATCCTCTTCGCGGACCTTTCTTACGATCTCGCCCTTTTTGAAAATGAGCCCTTCGCCGTCGCCGCCCGCGACGCCTATATCCGCCCCGCGCGCCTCGCCGGGACCGTTTACGGCGCAGCCCATTACCGCGACCTTTATCGGCTTTTCGCAGTCCATGAGCCGCTTTTCGACCTCGGACGCGATTTTGATAAGATCGATCCGCGTCCTGCCGCATGTCGGGCATGAAATCACCTGCGCGCCGCTTTTGCGCAGATTTAAAATCCGCAGTATGCTTTTCGCCGCGTAAATTTCCTCGACCGGGTCGGCAGTGAGCGATACGCGAACGGTATCGCCTATTCCGTCCGATAAAAGCGCGCCGATACCGACGGCGGATTTTATCGTGCCGTTCCGGAGCGTTCCCGCCTCGGTCACGCCGATATGTAACGGTATATCGCTCGCTTTGCTGAATTTGCGGTACGCCTCTATCATCGTCGGCACGTCGGAAACCTTTATCGACACGACTATATCATCAAAGCTCAAATCCTTTAAAATCGCGATATGCCCCGCCGCGCTTTCCACAAGCGCGTCCGCCGTTACGCCGCCGTATTTTTGCAGGAGCCGCTTCTCGAGCGAGCCGCCGTTTACGCCGATGCGAATCGGTATTCCGTTCGCCTTCGCCATTTCCACGACCTGCTTAACGCGTGATTTATCGCCGATATTCCCCGGATTAATGCGCACCTTGTCCGCGCCCCGTCGCATAGCCTCGAGCGCAAGACGGTAATCGAAATGTATATCGACCACAAGCGGTATGTGAATTTGCGGTTTAATCCGCCCCACCGCTTCAGCCGCCTCCATATCCGGCACCGCGACGCGGATTATCTCGCAGCCCGCGTCCTCAAGCGCCAAAATCTGCCTTACGGTCGCGTCAACGTCGCGCGTGTCGGTATTGCACATCGACTGTATCGCAATCGGGTTATTTTTTCCGATTTTCACGCCGCCTATGTTTACCTCTCTCGTTTTTTTACGCATGATCATCCTCCTATGAGCCGCGCGATATCGTTAAACGATATCACAATCACAAGCGCGAACAGAAGCGCCATTCCTATCGCGTGGACAAGCCCCTCCTTTTCCGGCGGTATGGGCTTTCTGCGGATCAATTCAATCACCATGAACAGAAGCCGCCCGCCGTCAAGCGCGGGTATGGGCAATAAATTGAACACGCCTAAATTAATCGTCAGAAGCGCGATCAGGTTCATTACGTTTATCCATCGGTACGCGCCTGAATTAACGGCGTTGTTGACCTCGCTCACGATCCCTACCGGCCCCGCCATCTGGTCTAAGCCGACCTTGCCGGTTATCATCTGCCACAGCGACTGGTAGACTAACTTTACAACGAATTTCGTCTCGTTCCACGCCTCGCCCCAAACGTTGAGGAAATTAATATCCTCGCTCATCGGAACAAATCCTATGATGTAGCGGGTCGCTGTTTCCTCCGTGCCGATTTTCTCTTCGTCCCTCACTGCGCCGTCGCCGTAGGCGTAATATTCCTCCGTCGCTTTTCCGTTTATGCTGTCAATAACGGTAATCCCGCTCTCTCCGTAAACGTATTTTACAATCTGCTCCGTCGGGCGGAACGTGAGCGTTTCCTTTTTCCCGTTACGCTTTACAACGATCGTCGTTTCGGTATCCTTGTCAAACGTCGATGTGGCGAGCGTTATATCGTTGTAAAAGCCGACGTTTTTGCCGTCGATTTTCACTATCTCATCGCCCGGCTGTAACCCCGCGCGCTCGACATAGCTGTTTTCCACGACCTCCGACACGACATTAGTCGCGACGGGTGACGTGAGCGGCACGATTATCATGAACAGTATAAATCCGAGCAGGATATTGACCAGTCCGCCCGCGATTACCACAATTATCCGTTTCCATACCTTTTGGTTCGGGAACGCGCGCGGATCATCCGACTGCGTATCCTCGCCCTCGAATTTGCAGTAGCCGCCGAGCGGTATGCACCGCAGCGAATACCGCGTTTCGCCCTTTTTGCCCGAAATGATTTTCGGTCCGAAGCCTATGGAATATTCGAGTATCTCAAAATTCAATAATTTGCCTGCAATGAAATGTCCGAACTCATGCAATGATACCATTACAAGAAACATCGCAATCGTTACAACCGCCGTTAACATTAATTACATCACCTGTCCGTATACAAATTCTCTCGCTGCCATGTCGGCGTCAAAAATATCGTCCAGCCCGGGATCAGCCGTGTTCGGGATTTTATCCATCGCCGAGGCGATCGCGTCGGCAATCCCCAGATACGATAATTTGCCCTTCATGAACAGCTCCACCGCCGCCTCGTCCGCGCTGTTGAACACGGTCGGCAGTATTCCGCCGATCGTTCCCGCTTTTTTCGCCAGCTCCAGCGCGAAAAACGTTTCCGTGTCCGGCTCGTCAAATGTCAGCTGAGCGTATTTCGTAAAATCCAAGGCATTGCCGCTCATGGGAAGTCTGTCGGGGTACGTCAGCGCGTATTGAATCGGCAGCTTCATATCCGGCACGCCCAGCTGCGCTATCACGCCGTTATCATTATACTCAACCATCGAGTGAACTATGCTCTGGCGATGAATTAAAACCTTGATTTTTTCCACCGGTACATCGAACAGCCACTTCGCTTCGATCACCTCAAGACCTTTGTTTACAAGCGTTGACGAGTCTATCGTCACCTTCGCGCCCATGTTCCAGTTCGGATGCTTTAAGGCGTCGGCAGGCGTGATATTTTGCAGTTCGGAGCGCTTTTTCCCGAAAAACGGACCGCCCGACGCGGTCAATAAGATCCGCTTGATCTGCGAATGCTTAAATCCCTGCATCGACTGGAAAATCGCGCTGTGCTCGCTGTCCACGGGCAATATTTTCACGCCGTTCCCGCGCGCCAATGCCGTCACGATATGACCGCCCGTAACGAGCGTTTCTTTATTCGCAAGCGCGATATCCTTTCCCGCCCTGATCGCCTCTATCGTCGGCTCCAGTCCCGCTATTCCGACCACCGCCGTTACGACGGTATCAGCCGATTCGAGCGTCGCAGCGTCGTTCAAGCCATCTCTGCCGCCGACGATTTTTATATCCGTGTCGGCTAATTTTATTTTTAACTCCCGTGCCTTTTCCTCGTTCACAACGCAGACTATTTCCGGCATAAACTCCCGCGCCTGCTCTTCAAGCAATTCGATATTGGAATTTGCCGCGATAGCACGTATTTTTATATTCGGGTACGCCCTCGCGACCTCAATCGTCTGCGTACCGATAGACCCCGTGGAGCCTAAAATCGAAATATTTTTCTCGTTCATTATTATTTTCCCAAATTAACCTAATGCTGAACCTAATATTGCGACTGCCATAATACACATTAACCCATACAAGATGGGAGCAATATAGATTACGCTGTCAAACCTGTCCATAAATCCCCCGTGACCCGGGAAAATCCAGCCAAAATCTTTGATTTCTGAATCACGCTTGATTGCCGATGCAGTCAAATCGCCTAATTGAGATAAAACACCACCAACAACACCTATTATTGCTCCCTGAAAGAATATATTCAGCCATATAGTTGAAATATCCATAATATAGTTTGTAATTAGTAGATATACAATGCACGAAATTCCCGAACCCAGAATACCTCCTATTAAGCCTTCAACTGTTTTTTTAGGGCTAACGTGGGGTATTAATTTGTGCTTGCCGAAAAATCTTCCCGCAAAATACGCAAATGTATCGCATGACCATGCGCATACAAAAATCAAAACCATATTTGATGTTCCGAATGTCTCCTTCGCAAGCCATAAACAGCTCATCGACATAACAATGTACATAGTCAGAGCAAAACTTGACAGCACATCTTTGTAATCGCGCTTTCCATGCTCCTTTACAACAAGCGCCATATATACAAGTATGCTCAAAATAATCGCCACAATAACGCCGGGTTCGGCGTTAAACGTCGTCCATTTTTGGGTACAACCCAGCGCTCCCATTATCAGCACCGCCGAGATAAATCCGACAATCTTCATCGCCGTGTCCGCCTTTGTCGCGCTGTAACACTCATAGAGCATCATAAAAATCACTGCCGCAAGCGCGATCGTGAAAACGACAGGCGGCAGCAGCAAAACCACTATAAACACAACCAGCGCGACCGCCGCCGTAATAATTCTTTTAAGCATTTGTAACACCTCCGAACCGTCGTCCTCTGTGCTGAAAATCAATAATCGCCCGGCGCAGATCCGCCTCGGTAAAATCGGGCCAGTGCTTATCCGTGTACCAGAACTCGGCGTAGCTCACCTGCCATAGCATAAAATTCGACAGCCGCTGCTCGCCGCTCGTGCGTATCAGCAAATCCACATCCGGCTGTCCGGCGGTGTAAAGATTATCCGAAACCGTATTCTCGTTGATATCGTTTATATCAATCTCGCCCGCCTTTGCCTTTTCCGCTATTCTTCGCGCCGCGCGCGTGATTTCCTCGCGCCCGCCGTAATTTATTGCGATATTCCAGACAAGACCGTCGTTTTTCGACGTCAGCTCCATAACGCGGTCAACCTCGTCCTGGATCTCACGCGAAAGACCCTCCTTTACGCCCATCATGTTAAGACGTATGTTATCACCCTGCATGATCTTCTCCGCATCGCGAAGATAATTCAGGAGCAGGTCCATAAGCGTTGAAACCTCCTGCTCCGAGCGCTTCCAGTTCTCCGTCGAGAACGCGTATACCGTAACGTATTTCACGCCCAGACGCGCCGCCTCGCGTATTATCTTTTTCACCGTTTCCGAGCCCGCCTTGTGCCCGGCGCTCCGCGGCAGTCCGCGCCGCTTTGCCCACCTGCCGTTTCCGTCCATGATTATACCGATATGCCGCGGCAGCCGGTCAAAATCAATCTTGTCCCGCGTATTTTCCTTTTTCCTGAAAATCATCTTTATCCCTCAAAAGTAAGGGCGGCTTTAAAACCGCCCGTTTTGTCATACCTCCGTAATCTCTTTTTCCTTCGCCGAAGCAATGGAGTCAATCTCAGATACATACTTATCCGTAAGCTTCTGGATATCCTTTTCCATACCCTTTATGTCGTCCTCGGTCACTTCTCCGTTTTTCTTCTGCTTTTTGAGATCGTCCAGAAAGTCGCGCCGGATATTCCTAATCTGAACCTTTGCCTCCTCGGTGTACTTTCTTACCGTTTTAACGAGCTCCTTGCGTCTTTCCTCCGTAAGCGGCGGGAACGACAGCCGTATCACCTTGCCGTCATTCTGGGGCGATATGCCCAGATCCGACGCAGCAATAGCCTTCTCGATCGCCGATAAAATCGACGGGTCATAGGGCTGAACCACAAGCATTCTCGGCTCGGGCGAGGAAATCTGACCAACCTGCTGAACCGGCGTGGAAACGCCGTAATAGTCGATTGCCACCTTGTCCAAAACCGCCGCGCTCGCGCGTCCGGCGCGTATAGTCTTGAGCTCGCCCGCGTATGCGTCTACTCTCTTTGACATTTTGTTTTCCACATCAGGATATTTTGCCATTTTTTTATTCCTCCGTTTTATTATATTGACGGCAGCACCGCACAAGCCGCGCGCGGCGCTTTGCCTTAATTATGAACTACCGTTCCTATTTTTTCGCCGGTGACCGCTCGCACGATATTTTCGGGATCGTCAAGCCCGAAAACATGTATCGGCATATTGTTATCCTCGCAAAGCGACGCGGCGGTCGAATCCATAACCGCGAGATGATTGCTCAGAACCTCCGCGAACGTAAGCTCGTCATATTTGTTTGCGTCCGGATTAACATTGGGATCACTGTCATACACCGCGTCGACCTTCTTCGCGAGCAATATGACATCCGCGTCAATCTCCACCGCACGCAGCGCTGCCGCCGTATCGGTGGACATAAACGGATTTCCCGTGCCGCATCCGAAAATAACAACCCTGCCCTTTTGCAGATGCCTTACAGCCCTGCCGCGTATATACGGCTCGGCGATCGTTTTCATTTCGATAGCGGTCTGAACACGGTTAGCCACCTTGCAGCCGTCAAGCTGAGCGCCGAGCGCAAGCGCGTTGATCGCCGTGGCAAGCATTCCCATATGGTCCGCGCGGGTCCTGTCCATAGTTCCGCCGCTTCTGCCGCGCCAAATATTGCCGCCGCCCACAACCACAGCGACCTGAACCTCCATTTCAACTATTTTCTTAATATTCTCGCAGATTTTTTCTATCGTTACCTCGTCCAGCCCGAAGCCGTTCGGTCCCGCGAGCGCTTCGCCGCTTATTTTAAGCAGCACTCTCCTGTATTTCGCCTTCATATATCATCCTCCATGACCGTAATTTTTCCGCTCTTTATCTTATATCTGATTATACCAAATACGATAAAAAATTACAACCCCATTTTTTAATTAGTCATATTTTTAGCTGTAAAGCTTATACATTCCGGCGTAAATTCCTCCCGCGTTCATAAGCTCCTCGTGAGTTCCGCTTTCGGCTATGCCCTCGTTTGTTAGCACCAAAATCATATCCGCGTTTCTTACCGTTGTCAGTCTGTGCGCAATCGTGAACACCGTTCTTCCCTCCGCAAGCTCGTCAAGCGATTGCTGCACCAGCCTCTCGCTCTCGTTATCGAGCGCCGAGGTCGCCTCGTCAAGCAGCAGCACCGGAGGATTTTTCAGGAACACGCGGGCAATAGATATACGCTGCTTCTGACCGCCGGACAGCTTTACGCCGCGCTCGCCCACATAGGTATCGTAGCCTCTCGGCAGAGTCCGTATGAACTCATCCGCTCCCGCGCGCCTGGCGGCGGTTTTCACCTCCTCGCGCGTCGCTCCGGGATTGCCGTACAGAATATTTTCCATCACCGTGCCGGAGAACAAATACACATCCTGCTGCACAACTCCCACCGCGTTCCGAAGCGAACGCAGCGTCACGTCTCTCACATCCCTGCCGTCGATTTTGACAGAGCCGCCCGTCACATCGTAAAAGCGCGGTATAAGGTTGCATATGGTGGTCTTTCCTCCGCCGGACGGACCGACGAGCGCCACGCTTTTCCCCGCGTCGATATGGAGGTCTATATGCTCCAGCACACAGTCCCCGCCATCCTCATAATGGAACGACACATCGTCAAAATCAATATTCCCCTTAACGTCCGTGAGCTCAGACGCTTCCTTTTTTTCCGTAATATCCGGCTCCGTGTCCATAATCTCGATAAAACGCTCTATGCCCGTCATGCCGCGCTGGAACTGCTCCGTGAACTGAATAATCGTTCTCGCCGAAGCAATCAGCGTGCTTATGTAAAGCAGATACGCCGTGAAATCGCCCGGCATTATTTTTCCTTTTATCATGAAAACCGCTCCGGCAACAACGACCGTCAGCTCCATTACGCCCTCAAACACACGCGTAGATGTGCTGAAGCCTCCCATATAGAAGAAGCTGTTCTTCTTGCTCTTAAAGAATCGCTCGTTGCCCTTCCTGAACTTTTCCGCCTCGACCTCCTCGCCGCAAAAGGACTTTACAACGCGTATGCCGAGCAAGGAATCCTCAACCTGCGCGTTTACCTCGCCTACCTGCCTGCGCTGCTCCTTAAAAGCGAACCGCATACGGACGTTGAAAAATTTCACGAATATTACCACAAACGGGAACGCAGCGAAAACTATAAGCGTAAGCGGCAGACTGATGGACGAGAGCACCGCAAACGAGACTATAAGCTTAAGTCCGCAGATAAAAAATTCCTCCGGACAATGGTGCGCAAACTCCGAAATATCGTTTAAATCTCCCGTCATTCTCGCCATAAGCTGTCCTACCTTGTGATTGGAATAATACGAATGGGACAGCCGCTCAAGATGCTCGAACAAATCCCTGCGCATATCCGTTTCCATATTAGCTCCCATCACATGCCCCTGATTGCTCGTGTAAAAGTTCGCGGCGGCGTCGATTATTCTGAGTATTATGTAAAAAATCGCTATCTTCGCTATTATCCCGAAGGTAAGCGAAGAGATATCGTTTATCGCCGTATTTGTAATATAGCGTATAAGCACCGGAAAGACAAGCGCGCATGCCGTGGTCATAGACGCGCAGAACAAATCCGCGGTCATTACGCCGATATACGGCTTATAATACGGCAAAAAGCGCTTTACAAGATATCCCAGTCTCATCGGCTGTTTATTTTCCACTGCCATCACCACCGTTTATAAAAAATCATCGTTTTGTTTGCCCGTAATATCAGATATCATTTGTTAAAATCTGCGGAAAATCAGATATTTCCGCATCGTCCGCGTCCTTGAATTTGAGCTCCGGTTTCTCTATAGACACACGCGTGTTTTTCGGCACGGACGACGTTATAAAAGCGTTTGAGCCTATCACGGCGTTTTCGCCTATCACCGTTTCGCCGCCGAGTACCGACGAGCCGGAATAAATCGTCACGTTGTCCTCTATTGTCGGATGCCTCTTAACGTGCCGGAGCTTCTGCCCGTCGCGCGTCGAGAGCGCGCCCAGCGTAACGCCCTGATAAATTTTTACCCTGTCTCCTATCACGGTCGTCTCGCCTATCACCACGCCCGTGCCGTGATCAATGAAAAAATATCTGCCGATCCGCGCGCCGGGATTTATATCTATCCCCGTTTCGCTGTGTGCGTACTCGGACATAATCCTCGGCAGAAGCGGCACGTTCAGTTCATAGAAAACATGCGCCACGCGATGCACGGTAATCGCGAGCATACACGGATAAGAAAACACGATTATATCCTTGTTCTCCGCCGCGGGATCTCCGTCATACGCCGCCTGTATATCGGTCGTCAAAAGCTCGTATATATGCGGCAGACGCCCAAAAAACGCGTCGCACACCTCGTTTGCCTTAATCTCCGCCTCGTCGTACATCGCGCCGTATTCCTTATCCGGGCTTTCTATGCTGCTCTCGTACAAATACGCAAGCTTCAGCTGCTTTTTAAGCTTGCGATTGATCGTGAGCATTAAATCTCCCGTAACATATCTTACGCTTAAATCATCAATTTTTCGCGCATCGAAATACTCGGGAAAAAGCAGCGCCCGAAGGTCATTTATTATGTCAATGACCGCCTCGCGGTCCGGCATCCTCGTTCGTATTTTACGCTCGGAAAAACGGTTATTTCTCTGGCTTTCCAAAAGCGCGTCGATATGGCTTTCTATATTTTTTTTAAATTCCATTTCTCCGCCTCCCTGACTATGGATATTTTAACATATATTTCCGTTTTTTTCAATATATTCTTCTCTTTGCGCAAAGCCGGCTAATTCCCGCCGGCGCCGTCCTCCAAAATGCGTTTTAAAAACGCTCTGTCCTTATCCGTGAGCGCCGCTTTTTTCAGCAAATCCGGACGCTTTTTCAGCGTGCTCAGAAGCGACTGCTCCCGCTTCCATTCCTCAATTTTGGCGTGATGTCCGCTTATCAGTATCCCGGGGATTTCCCTCCCGTGCCACTCGGCGGGCTTTGTATACTGCGGATATTCAAGCAGTCCGTTAAAATGCGACTCGTTGCTGTATGAGCCCTCGTCCGACAGCACGCCCGGGAGCATACGCGACACCGCGTCTATGACAGCCATAGCCGGTATCTCCCCGCCTGTGAGGACAAAATCTCCCAACGATATCTCCGCGTCGGCAATTTCATCAATCACACGCTGGTCAACTCCCTCGTAATGACCGCATAAAAGCACTATATGCTCGTGCTTTGCCGCGAGGGATCTCACCGTTTCCTGAGTCATAACCTCGCCGCGCGGCGACATGTAAATCGTATAAGGCTTATACGGAAGTCCCTCCGCCACCGACATATATGCGTCGTATATCGGCTGAGCGCTCATCAGCATACCTCCGCCGCCGCTGTAGGGAGTGTCATCCACCTTGCGGTGCTTATTTTTTGTGTAATCACGGATATTTATAAAATTTAATTCAATTATTCCCGCCTCCGCGGCGCGTCCGATTATGCTCTCGCCCAGCACCGCCTCGAACATCTGCGGGAACAGCGTCAGCACGTCAAACCTCATCGTCAAGTCCTTCCATCATAAAAATCCTTACAAAGCCGCCGTCCGTATCAATTTCCTTTACAACCTCCTCTATAACCGGTACGAGCAGGTTTTTTCTGTTTTCGCGTTTTACCTCGTAAATATCGTTGCTGCCCGTGTTAAAAACATCCTCTATTACGCCGATTTTGGCGCCGGTGTCAATGTCTATAACGTCAAGCCCGATCAGGTCCGCTATAAAATGCGCGCCCTCCTCAAGCTCAAAAGCGTCCCTCGGCGCGTAAACCGTCATGCCTTTATATTTTTCCGCCTCATTTATATCCTTAATCTGTTTGAATTTCAGCAGGACATTTGCCTTTTGATATCTCACGCTTTCGATATCAAGCCGCTCGCCGCCCGTTTTCCGCTTTACAATTACATAATCTATATTTTCAAAATCCTCCGGGTAATCCGTCCACGGAACAACCTTCATCTCGCCACGCAGTCCGTGAGTGTTCACAATTTTTCCCGCCTCAAGCAATTCCATACTATTTTCCTTTCCGTAAAACACATATAAAATGAGGTTTTTTTAACATAACTGCAAGGCGGTATCATCGCCGCAGCGTTATGTTTCAATGTTCTCTCAGTTGTCAAAATCTTTGATTTTGGTTACAACGTGAGGTTATTATAA
>CANQQZ010000001.1 GCA_947626135.1 uncultured Clostridia bacterium | reverse complement strand
GCCCCATTTACCGCCGCCTATCATGCCGCGTACCTTATCAGCGTTTTCGGTGAGATATTTCGCATACACCTTTCCGCGCACCGCCTTTTCGGATTTTCCGATTTGCCGTGCAATTTCAGCGTAGCTGTCGCCATGTATAATTCCATGTGCTACGATATTGTACATGGCATCAGTCCATACCGCTCCGCTGCCGTGACCATCTGCCTTTATCGGGCGATCCTTTATCCCCAAGTCGTTACACCGCCGTTGGATTGCGCCCTCCGACCGCCCCAGCATTTGCGATATTTCCGCCCAACCGTATTCGTGTTTTTTGAGCAGGAATTTTAAGCGTTCATCATCGGCGGGTGTCCACCTGTCCTTACGCTGCAGGGCGTGGGCGGTAAAATCCTTTTTCCTCTGTTCCGCTACCCATTCCGGTTCTTTGCCGAGTATCAGCGGCTCTATTCGAGAAAAGTCCAAAAAGCTCCGGTTCTTCTCCGCCCATGCCCAAAACTCGTCTATGTAAACTACTCTGACCGAGCATTCACCGCGCTTTTGATTATGTATCGGCAATCCTCTTTTTTCTACCCAACTTTTGAGGATGTATTTATGAACCGGTGAACCTGTTATCGCTAGCATAAGCTGATTCAGTGTTACATACGCTCCTGCACCCAAGAAAGATCCGAGTCCCAAGCTGTACGCCTTGATTTTGACAGCGTTAATGCTTCTGTTAAGGTGTTTCGCGATGCCGGGAATTGAGGTAGTACCCCAACGCTCCATGAGATATTCGTAATCTTTGTCGCTCCATGCTTTTCCTTGTCCCATAAGCAAATTATCCTCCTGTCATAACAATGATAATTGCCCGTTTTTCTCTTCGTTCAATTCTTGCGCTATCGGCTCTTGGCAGTTATTGCTCATGGCGGTTTGATTGTCTTTTTCTGTTATGGATAAATCTATTGTCGTTTTCTGCAAGTCGCCGCAATTTACCGGCAAGTTAAACATTTCGCCAATCGAATACCATATTCGCCTATAATGCCATACATCACTGAAATACATTGGAGTGTACCAGTAATCGCTTTCGGGGACGGTCAGGTTATAATCGGCCTCGCCTTGTGTCATAGGCGATGTCAGAGAATCACCGATTTTTACATATCCGGCGCACCCTATAAGTGACATTTGTATATAGCACATTAAGCCAGTCACCCTGTCAATATCCTGTGCGGTAAACAATATATGATTTTGCCAGTTATATTTACTGTCTGCTAATTGCTTTTCGGACTCATTTGCAAAAGCGATAAGTAATGCTCCGGCGCCGCAGCAACCGTCATTAACGCTTATCAATCCATTTTCATTGATTTGTCCTTCTATATTGTCGACACTCATTTGAGCCATAGCCGCACATATGCAATAAGGTGTGAAAAATTGCCCTTTCCAGTGGTTTCCCAGGTCTAATGCCATATACAATTCACCAAGAAAATCTCTGCTTTTATCACGTTCCAAAGCCAGTGTTACAAGTGTCATCAAATGCGGAAATGCTTGTTGCTCTGTCTTGTTGTATTTACTGATGATTTTTAGATAATTCTGCTCGCGCTTTTCAAAATGCACTTTATCAACAGCATTTGAGAGAGCCGTTGCAAACATCAATATAAAATCGCTCCATATTTCCCATGTGTTGAACCTGTCAGACAGTGATGATATTGCTTTGATAAACTCTTTTTGGTCGTCATTTACACTCCGTATAACCTTTGTAGCCATTTTTACCACCCCTTACCAATCCATAGCGGCATTTAAGGCGGCAGCTTGTTCTTCAGCAGACAGCCTTAAATATATTGCCGTGGTATCAACGCTCTCATGCCCCATCAGATCAGCCAGCAAAGCTATATTTTTGTTGCGCTTAACAAATTCGATTCCGAATAAATGCCTGAACGAGTGCGGGTGCATAACTTCTTTGCGAATACCATATTTTTTCGCATAGCTCTTTAATTTTTCGTCTACGCCACGCGCCGACAAGTGCGGACTTTTACTGCTATTGGCATAACTCGGAAACAGCCAGTTACTGTTTATACTCTCGAAATATGCCTTTGATTTTTCGATAACCATATCGGGAATGTAAATACGCCTGATTTTCCCTTTAGTCCATAATTCGCAGTAGCCGCGTTCCAGGTCTTTCTTTTGAAATTGGATCAGCTCGCTTACCCTTGCGCCGGTTTTAGCCATAAATTCTATTAACCAATAGCCTCTCCAATCTTTATCTTTTTCAAGACAGTCAAGTAGTTTTTCATACTCGGCTTTTTTTATGACGTTTTCTGTCGCTATCGCTTTGTGGATTTTGATTGTCTTTATACGCAATTCCGGCTTTCCCGCATAGACGCAGTATCTATTCATAGCAATACATCTTACGTCAGCCGTTCGGGGCGACCTCGTATTCAGAAGCCACTGCTTATAGTCGATAAGATTAGCTTTTGTAAGTTCATCGTATTTGCTGAAAAATTCTCTTACCGAAAATGAATACTGGTCTATGGTATTTTGCGACATTTCATCTTCTCTAAGCCATGCAACAAAGCCTTTTAAATCGCTCACCCGTATGCCTCCTTTATGCCAAGTATTTTTTGTGCGATAAATGCACATCATCATCGGTCGAGCGCGCATATATACGTGTCGTTTCCAAATTGGCGTGACCTAACATTAAGCTAACCTGCTCTATCGGCATTCCGCGTCTGAGCGCCATTGTAGCCGCCGTTCGTCTGAGCCTATGGGGATGTACCTTTTCTATTCCCGCTCGCTTGCCCAATTTCCGGATATGCGTTTCCAATGTGCTCTTGCCGGCGTGTTCGGCTGTCGGCTCTCCGGGTTTTACCTTGTCACTGTGCGTTGAGTTCCATAATTTCGCCGTTTGCTTATCCCAATAGGTAACGAATAGCCCAGGTGCGCTATCTTTCCGCTCGGATAGATAGGCCTCTAAAGCACATAATGCTCGTGCGTTAAGATACACATACCGTTCTTTATTGCCTTTACCTACAACTTTTAATGTGTCTCCTTTTATGTCGGCTTTGTTGGCCTCAGCTATTTCACTTACTCGACAGCCGGTGCTTAAAAAGGTTTCAAGCAGAGCCTTATCGAAGTTGTTTTTACACGCCTGGCGAAGCTGCTCGCACTCCAAGTCCGTAAGAGCTTCTTTCACCACTTCGGGCAATTTCATCGTTTCGATTTTTGCTGTCGGATTCCGTGAAATGATTTCCTCATTCACCATTGTAGAAAAGAATGACCGCAGAGTAAGCAGTTCGTTTTTTTGTGTAACCTTCGTGACTTTGTCAATTTGATCGCGCTTTGCGAGGTAAAGCCTTATATCGTCGGCTGTTATCTGTTTCATCGGCTTATTGCAGTCCCTGAAAAACGCTTGCAGATCACCTTTGTATCGCTTAATCGTCTTTTGCGAACGACCGCTTACCATTTTTACGGCGAGAAATCGCTGAATATATGCAGAGTTATCACATTCAAAGTCTGTGCTTAAAGCCGTCTCGCGCCTCACTATGTCGAAATCTCTAAGCTTCAGATAGAGTTTACCTTGAAGCGTATGTATCTGTTCTGTAGGCAATAATCCTACGCAGCATTCACTTACAATGTCTATGAGATTAGCCTTTTCGCTCATAGAAAATCCCTCCCGTCCGGGTAGCCCGATTCGCTTATACATTCCGTACAACCGACACAGTCCCCGTAATCGTCAATGTAGAATTTGTCCGGATCCTCCGCGCCCCAGCCCGGACATTCATATGTTTCATAGTCGTACCCGTCCGCGCCGTGATTGCCGGTTCTCGCCTGCTCCATCGCCGCCAGCACGTTCGGGCTGTCATTAGCGTATGCCATATCACCAACACCACCCGCTCGTTATATTCCGCTTTGATGTACGTATACGGTTCGCCGTCTTTGGGTACGTGTTCCTCCTGCACAAGCCGCTCTTAATCCCTTTTTTATGGCATGTATTTCTATGCCGAGTATATCTTACAGCAGTTCCGCGTTTGAATTTTCGTTTGCAGCCGTAAAACATTAAATGCCCCGCTGATATTGCGCCGCCGTAAGGGTGATCCGAAAAATCATAGTCGGCGGTCCCGTCAGTCCACATAGCGTGGCACGTTTGAAAATGCCCGTTTGCGGCTATACGCGGTTTTCAGATATATATTTTTACGTTTTTTGGATCGCGCAATTTAGCCTTGAGTGCTTCGATGATACAATTTGAAATATACGTATCAGATACTATTTCATATTTATTTCTCATTTTCTCATTCTCCCGCCTCCAATCGTTTAGTAATAATTCCCTACAGCCGTGGAATATACCCTTCTCACTTTTGCCTGTGGCAAAAGCGGCTATGCCGGTCGCGCTCCCGCGCGACTGAGGGAACACGGGTACAAGGGCAAACCCGTATGTTCGGAAGAAAAAATATGAGAAAGCTTGTACAAATCCACTCACGCCCTTGTTTCGTCGGAGGCATATCCCACGGCTGCGGCTGTATCACGCCAGTTTCAGCTTTTTCAGCTTCTCCCGGCGGCGGATTAAATCTTCCACGTCAATACCCCAGACCTTGTACGCCGTCTCGGTATTGACACAGTGGAATTGATTAACTTTAATGCCCTCCTCAATCTGACGTTCACGGACGGCATTTTTGTAATCCTGTATTGTCTTATTGCCGATTTTGCCGTACAATTCGCGTATCTGGGCGTTACCAATTTCCGGGTACTGATAATATATCCGTATCGCCGTGTCTATATCTACCGGTGCTTTGAGCCTCATTGTAATTACTCCTTTCCTTCATCTTTCAAAATCCGCGGAAAATGCCGCCGTTTCTCGTGATAATGCTCCGCCTTGCGAACATCGCCGAGCGTCCGCTTCAGCGCGTTCAGCGTGCCCTTGTTTTAATTCATCCATCCGTTCTCACTCCCATATGCCGCGTCTGTGGCGAACAGATAATCAAGCGTAAAACCCTCAAAATCCGCGTCTCTGATTTTTTCAGCCTCCGGAAGAGTTAGCGGGGTTTTTTCCTCCAACTTATTTCTTGCAGTTTTTTCTGAACATTTTAATATCGCCATAACTCTGTCTCTGGGATTTAATCCTTTTCGTACATACTCGGCTTTTAAATTATTTAACATGTCTATCACCTCACTTTTCTACCGTTTACGGTTGACTTATCTATATAATACTACCGTTGACGGTATTTGTCAATACTTTTTTTCAAAAAAATTACCAAGAACGGTAAAATAGTTCTTGACATTAAGTTTTTTTATGCTATAATCGAAATATAAGGAGGGTGTGTATTATGGATTATTCCATAGAAGATTTGAAAAAAAGAATAAAGGATTTAAAAAAAGAAAAAGGTATAAATTCGGAAGGGCTGTCTGAGATGGCAGATGTTCCTATTGGAACTCTAAATAAATTATTGGGTTCTGCCACACGCGACCCAAGCATTACAACGATTATCAAAATAGCTCATGCTTTAGGTGTTACAGCGGATTATTTGATTTTTGGCGAAGAGTCGAACATCACCGCTGACGAGCATAGACTATTGTCCGCTTACCGAGCACATCCCGAAATGCAACCGGCAGTAAATAAGATGTTGGATATAAAACCCGCACCGTCCATATCTGATGACGTAACCAACGAATTGACCCAAGACGCGCTGATGATACTTTCAAAACAAAAACAAAGATTATAATCCCCGGTAACGGGATTATATATAAAATTTTAATCTACTATTCTTAAGGAGGAAAAATCATGAAAAAAATACTTTTAATGTTAGCTTTGGTAGCTGCACTTGCTACGACAGCAGCGTGCAGCAGCACCCCATCTACAGAGACAGAATCGGGCAATGACTCCGCAGGGCAAGCAACAACCGAACAGACTCAAACAACGGCGGAAAATGATTCGTCAGCGCCAAGTGATAACGGAACTCTTGGCGATTATACCGTAGCGATTAAAGACTGCACTATCGCGAAAAACTATGAGGACAAAGATTGCGTTGTTGTGACTTTTGACTTTACAAACAATTCGGACACAAACCAAAGTTTTGAATCGGCATTATCGGCGCAGGCTTTTCAAAACGGCGTTCAGATTGATACGACTACCGGCGTATATGAAAATTCCGATTCATATGACGATATAACAGATAGTTCTTTGACCAATTTGCAGCCGGGCGCAACAACAGAAGTAAAAAAAGCTTTTGTCTTATCGGATATGTCCCCGGTAGATGTGGAAGTAACTGAATGGATAAATCTGTCAAACGACAAGCTTGCGAAAACATTTACGCTTGAATAAGGATACGAATTGCTATTTTTTAAGTATGTAACTGTAAAAAGCGCCCCGCCGCTTCGAAGACGCCGACGTGCTCCGCATTCACGTGTTAGGCTTGGTAAAAAAATCAATAAGAAAATTTTAACATATCAAGGGAGAAATATTTATGAAAAAGAAAGAATTATTTGCCGGTGTTCTTATCGGTTCGGTGCTGACCGGCGCGGGAGTGTTTGCTGCGCAGTATGTTGCGGTCGAAAACCCGTTTTCGGTGCAGTTAAACGGACAAGACGCATGGATTGAGGGATACAACATTAATGATAATACATATTTTAAACTTCGGGATATTGCTGACTTGCTCGGCGGATTCAGCGTAGGCTTTGAAAATAATACGATTAAAATAACCAATGGCGATGCCTATAAACAAAGCGAAGGCAATAATATTCTCGATTCGTTTTCCGCAGATGAAAAGAAAAAAATAAATATATTTTTCAGCAATTTCAGTGAAGCGTTTATGACAGACTTCGACGCGGATAATGTGGATATAAACGACATGGCAGATTTTGCATATATACACAACTTTGTTAACAATAGGGATAATGTGTTTGCTGAAAAAATTGAAAATCCGTATTATAAAAATATGTGTATGGGTATATCGGAGGATACATTCGATTATACGATACAAAAATATTTCGGTATATCCGTACCGCACAAGACATCCGTTCATCAACTTAGCAACGGTCAATATCAGGGTTGGATATTCGATGACGGCAAGTTGTTCCGGGGCGCTGCTTCCGGCGAAAGCTACGACATATTTTCTGTAGTAACGGAATTATATGATTTAAATAACGGATATTATAAAGCGAAACTTAGCACGTACCATCTTCCGCTTGATACAATGTCATCGGTTTATTACGCGTATGATAACAATACCGCATTGAATGATCCCGATTGCGAATATTGGTATCCGTCCGATGCAATTATAAAAGCGTCGCAATTTAACGGTGACGATGTGTGGCAGCTTGTGTCGATACATAAGATTTAACTAATCACTTTGCAATAAAAAAATCCCCCGGTTGCGCCAACAGCCGGGAGATTGAATAAAAGTGCTGTGATATAAGCACCTATAAGCAAGGTAATTATATCACGGCACGTCAAAAAAATCAACCCCAAAATGAAAGGACGTGTTATTTTTATGCCAATTTATAAAATGGACGGCAAGAAAAACGGGCGGCAAAAGTACCGCGTGCGTGTGAACTACATCGACCGCGAGGGCAAGAACCGCCAAATCGACCGCGTCGCCTACGGCTACGACGAAGCGAAAGACCTCGAACGCCGGCTGAATTATGACCTCAAGACTCAGACCTCCCGCCGCATTACCGTCAACGACCTATACACAGAGTATCTTATATCCAAACAATACGAGGTTCGCGAAAGCACATTCCTTGATATAAAGAAACTATTGTCCACATTTGTTCTTCCCGATTTCGGCAAATACTATGTTGACAAAATCGAAGTACGCGATCTCCAGAAATGGAAGAACCGTATAGATGGAATGAAATCGGGGAAGGGGGAGAGATTTTCGCTTGATTATAAGAAAACCATATACTCCAAATTCCGCGCGTTTTTGAATTATGCCGTCCGCATGGAATATGTACCGAAAAATCTGCTGATGTCCGTAGGTAACTTCAAAAATCCATATGAGGAAACCCGCGAGATGGACTTCTACACGGTTGATGAATTTTCAAAGTTTATATCCGCAGCCCACGCTCTTGCGGCGCGGACCGAACGAAAAAACAGCGGCATTTACGAGTGGCATTACTATGTTTTCTTTTACATCGCCTTTTACACCGGGATGCGCAAGGGGGAAATAAACGCGTTGAAATGGTCTGATGTCGACAATAATGTTATTCATATCCGGCATAGCGTGTCCCAAAAATTACGCGGTGACGACCGTGAAACGCCGCCGAAAAATAAGAGTTCCGTAAGGGATATACAAATTCCGCTGCCGCTTAAACATGTACTTGATGCCCACTATGACCGCTGCCAAACGCTTCGCGGCTTCGATGATGAGTGGAAAATATGCGGCGGCGAGATATGCATCCGCGATTCTACTCTTCAGGTGCGAAATGAACGATTTGCGCACGACGCGGGCATTAAGACTATACGTATACACGATTTCCGGCACTCTCACGCGTCACTGCTTGCCAACGAGGGAATCAACATACAGGAAATCGCCCGCCGTCTCGGTCATTCCAACGTAAATATCACATGGAAAACATACTCGCATTTGTACCCGCGTGAAGAGGAACGGGCAATAAAGGTGCTAAATAATGCCGATGTAAAGGATAAAATCGTGTAAAAAACGTGTAAAACTATAAACAAGCAAAAGGAAACCGCGTATCTACGCGGTTTCATATCGCTGTGGCACCCCCGACCGGAATCGAACCGATAACTAATCCTTAGGAGGGACTTGTTATATCCATTTAACTACGAGGGCTCGCAAAATACTTCCCTATTATAATATAGCTCCGGCAAAAAATCAAGATAAATTTTAATTTTCATTTATTTTTTTTGCCACGACCACAAAACGCTCGTCGTCCGTATTGTATGCGCAGGTCGAAAGGGTAAGCAGCTTATCGCCGAACTGTGCCGACGAATTGGTATCGTATATGGACAGCTTTTTTACATTCGATATAAAGGCGTCAAACTCCGCTTCACTGCCGGCGTTTATAAATTCATGATAGCTAAACCGCGCCGGTGTTGTACGGAATGCTCCTATGACCTCATATTCACCCTTTGCGTATACGGTATTGAAGCTTATAATTTTATTCCGCTCATAAAACGCCTTATCCTCATATTCCGATAATCCGCCAAACATAGATCCATCCTTCATGTTATGCGCATATATGATTATGTTTGTGCTCGGCGTGTACAAATCGCACTGATAATCGGCAAACGGTATCCCGCTGTAGCGGCGCTCCTTGTAGAAGTCCCGATGAAGATAAAACTCATTGTCCTTCGCCTGCATAACAGGATAATCAATGGGCGTTCCCGGCACCTTAAGCCATCCCGAAAAATCCTCGTTTTGGGTATACAGCTCATAGTACGCGTCAAAAATGCCGTCGTGATATTGCGAATAGTCAACCTCGACCGGTATTTGCTCCTTTAACTCCTCGACCTCGGTCTTTGTCTTATGTCCCTGCCAGAAATAGAGCCCGAAGAACAGCGCACAGACCGTTATGACTAATATAAGAAGGAGCTCGATGACAGTCATGATCTTTTTCACCGACATCAGCTCCTTTTCTCTTTAATTCTTTTTGCGTCTTCTGTAAATCTCCAGCGCCGCTACGCCTGCCAGCGCAGCCGCAAGTATAATGGCTGCCGGCACAATAGGTGCGTTATCACCGGTAGCGGGATTGGTTTTCGACTTGGGCGTCGCCGTAGGCTTTGTGCTTGTTTTCGGTTTTGCCGTCGCTCTTGCCGTAGCGGTCGGCTTAGTCGTCGGCTTAGGAGTGGTACGCGTAGGCACATACTCGGTAAACGTCGTATCCGCCGACGTTTCAATCAATTCACCGTCGCGGAGAGTAAGAACATAGCTTTCAACACCATCGCGCAAATTTTTATTCGTCGTAAGAATTATGTTTGTTTTTAAATCTCCCTGCGCCGTGTAAACCTTTACCGTGGAATCACCCGTAATCTCATATCTTCCCGCGGCGATTTCATCTCCCACCGTATATAACCCGCTTGAAAGCACACGCTTTCCCTGATACGGAGTAGGAGTCGGACGCGGCGTCGGGGTTGGTTCCTCCGGCACAGCCGCGGGCGTGTAATACGTGGTTTCCTCTGGCTGTAAATTCAATGCCGGAGGCGTTGGTACATCTGCCGGAGCTGTGGTCAGAGGCGTCGGAGTTTCTTTCACGCCTGGTGTCTCCGAAGGATAAACCGAAGCTTCGGGCGACGCCGACGGCAGTGCGGACGAAACCGGTGACGATGCTTTCTGATCACCGTTAATAACAATTTTCCAGTCTATTTGCTCCGCTGACGCCGAAAGCTTTGACAAATCCGGGTTTACAGATATAACGAGCTTATATGTTTCCTTCTCAACCGGAACCTTTTCATTCATCGTATTGAGCGGAATGTCCTTATATCGCGCCGTAGCGGCAGCATTTTCACTTCGGCTGCTGTCGTAAACCGATGCGCCCTTGCTGTCGGTTATTACAATATTATAATAATCAAGAACATTCGATGCCTTGCTCTGCGGAGAAGCCGTCGGAGACGCACTATTCGCTCCCGTTGTTTTATTCTGGGATACGCTCAGCCTAAGTCCTATCGTCACAGGCTTATTCAGAGTACTTATACTATGTATCGACAAGGTCTGCGACACGCTGTTTTTTGCCGTCGCCTTATTTATATCAGGCAATAAATGCTTTACGGATTTTTCAATCTCTCCGTAATTGTCATCATACATAAACGATACCGGAGCCTTCCCCGTGCTGCCGGATATCGTAACGCTTGACGGCGAAGCTGCCAAAGCCGGCACTGCCAAAGCTGTCATCATTAAGGCGGCGGAAACAAGCGCCGTTAATTTTTTTATCATAAAATCGCCCCTTTACGTAACAAATTCACCTATACATACTGATTATATCACATTTATCGGAGTTTGTCACTATAAATTTTAAATTTTATTATAAAAAATATACGTTTTATTCATTTGTTTGCGGAGGTTTTAAAATCAGGCGTACCTTTGAGCTAAAATAACTCCCGAAATAATCACCAAACCGCCCGCAAGCTGAGCCGCGCTTATGTGCTCACCCAGAAACGCGAAGGACAGCACGGCTGTCGTTATCGGCTCAACGGTTGAAAGAACTCCCGCCGTGGAGGCGCCCTCATATTTTACGCCGATTTGGAACAACGGCGTCGCAAACACGGTTATCATAACCGAGATAATCCCGGCGTATACCCATGCCTGCACTGACAAATCAAATGTAATCTCATGAAATGCAAGACCGAAAATCAGCGTAGTTGCGCTCATGGTAAGCGTCATGTAGAAGGTGAGCTTGATATAATCCATACGGTCGAGACCGGACTTATCAAGATAAAGTACGTAAAAGCTGTAAAAAATCCCCGACAGCAGCGCCAAAATAACGCCCGCCTTATCGGCATTGGTTTCTATTTCGACAAACAATATTATTCCTATTGTTACAAACACCACAGACAAAAGCTTTAACGGCGTAACGCGTTCATGATAAATAAACGCCGATGCGAGAACTATTATAAGAGGATAAATAAAATGAAGCGTCGTGGCAAGTCCCGCGGCGATGTAATTGTATGACAGATACAGCAGCCCGATGGGCATTGTTCCTCCGAAAAATCCCAATAATATGATTTTCCTTATATCGGTTTTCGACACGTATATTGATGTTTTATCCGCGCGCATAACCGCAAATAAAAGCGGAGCGGTTAAAGCCGCGCGCAAAAAAGTAAGCGTTATGCCGTTTGCTCCGCCCTCATAGGTGATTTTTGCAAATATCGGCGCCAATCCGTAAAGGAACGCCGATGTCAGCACGCAGAATTTTCCTTTGCTTTTCTCAAATAACCGCGCCATATTCCGTTTTCCCTTCCGACAGACGGGCGGAACATCCGCAGTCTGCGGTTTTGCCTGTTCACGCGGCGCGCATCACATTTTTTCCAGCTCGTCCATCCAAATTCTTACCGAAGCGTCCGACGGCATACGCCAATCGCCTCTCGGAGAAAGCGCCACGGAACCGACCTTGGGACCGTCCGGCAGACATGAGCGTTTAAACTGCTGCGAAAAAAATCTGCGATAGAATATTTTCAGCCATCCCAAAATAAATTCTGTATCGTAAACCCCGTCGAATGCGTAAACGGCAAGCCGCAGTATTTTTGACGGCGCAAATCCGAAGCGCGTCAGATAATACAGGAAAAAATCATGCAGCTCATACGGTCCCACGATATGCTCGGTTTCCTGTGAAATCCTGCCGTCTACGGGCGGCAGAAGCTCCGGACTTACGGGAGTCGCCAAAATATCCTCAAGCGTTTTTTTCAGCATATCGTTTCCGGTTTTTTTAGCCTCATAATCAACGAGATATCGAATAAGCGTTTTTGGCACTCCGGCGTTAACTCCGTACATGGACATATGGTCGCCGTTATACGTAGCCCATCCGAGCGCAAGCTCGGACATATCTCCGGTCCCTATCACAAGTCCGCCCGTGCTGTTCGCATAATCCATAAGCACCTGCGTGCGCTCGCGTGCCTGACAGTTTTCATATGTCACGTCATAAACATCCTCCGGATGCCCTATGTCCTTAAAATGCTGCATTACAGCGTCACTGACGCTTATTTCCTTCAGGCTTACACCGAGCGAATCCGCAAAATGCACCGCATTATTATGCGTTCTGGCAGTGGTTCCGAAGCATGGCATTGTTATCGCGGTTATACCCTTGCGGTCCAGTCCGAGCGCGTCGAACGCGCGGACGGTCACAAGCAGCGCAAGCGTGGAATCAAGCCCTCCGCTCACGCCGACTACAGCAGACTTACAGCCCGTATGCTCGAGCCGTTTCTTTAAGCCCTGCGACTGGATGGTCAATATCTGCTCGCAGCGTTTTTCTCTTTTTTCGCCGTCCGAAGGCACAAAAGGATATTTTTCAATATGTCTTGTAAGCGTGGTTTCAACTGTATCGAGCTCAATCTCAACCGTCACATAGCCGCCGCTCGGCGCGCCGCAAAACGTGGTCGTCCTTCTCCTCTCGCTAACCATTCTTTCCAAATCTATTTCTGTGTATACACATTCGTTTTTAAATTTTTCCGACCGCGCCAAAACCGTACCGTTTTCCACGATTATGCAGTCTCCCGAATACACAAGATCGGTCGACGACTCTCCGTAGCCCGCGCCGGCGTATGCGTATGCGCAGTACGCTCTCGCAGACTGAGCGCACACAAGGGCTTTGCGATACTCATCCTTCGCGATAAGCTCATCGCTTGCCGACAGGTTCGCGACAACAGTTGCTCCCGCGAGCGCGTGAGAGCATGACGGCGGCATAACGGTCCATAAATCCTCGCATATTTCAACCGCAAGCACAAGCTCCGGCATAGTTTTTGCCTTGAATAAAATATTTGCGCCAAACGGAACCCTTTGCCCGCAAAGCTCCGTAAAGCGCACCTCCCTGTCTCCCGCCGTAAAATAACGTCCCTCGTAAAACTCGCCGTAATTGGGGATATTCAGCTTCGGAACAAGCCCTTTTATTTTGCCGCCGTTTATTACGGCGGCGCAATTGTAAATGCGGTTATCGTCAACCACGGGCAGCCCGACAATCGCTATAATATCGCAGTCCGCCGTCTTATCGCATATATGCTCGAGCGCCTCTTCCGCGCCATCGATCAATCTGCGCTGCAAAAACAGCTCGCCGCAGGTATACGCTGTAACGCACAGCTCGGGCAGCGCTATTATTTTTGCGCCCCCGTCCGCCGCGTTTCTTATTGCCTTTATTATATTTTCCGCGTTATACACGGTATCCGCGACCTTTATATCAACCGCTGCCGCGGCAATTTTCACAAATCCGTCTTTCATTTCCTTTCTCCTTTTATCTTCTCCCAGTAAGCCTTTGCCGCCTGCTCTGTCTTATTTTTGCCGTATTCGTAATATTTTCTGTCCTTTATGTTATCAGGCAGATATTGCTGCGGAATATAGTGATTTTCATAAGAATGAGGATATTTGTATTCCAATCCGTGACCGAGCTTTTTTGCGCCTCCGTAATGGGAATCCTTCAGATGCGCCGGTATGTCTCCCGTGTCGACTGCACTTAAGTCGTTCAGCGCTGCGTCGACAGCGTTTATTCCGCTGTTGGATTTTGGCGCGGTGGCAAGCAATATTACGGCGTCAGCAAGCGGAATCCTTGCCTCGGGAAATCCCAACTGCATAGCCATCTCCACACACGCGCGCACAACGGGAATAGCCTGCGGATACGCTAAACCTATATCCTCCGCCGCAGCGACCTGCAAACGGCGGCAGATACTGGGCAAGTCATCCGCCGCAATAAGACGCGCCAAATAATGCACCGCCGCATCCGGATCGGAGCCGCGTATTGATTTTTGAAAAGCGCTCAAAATATCGTAATGGCTATCGCCGTCCTTGTCATATTTCAGCGCCTTTTTCTGAGTCGCCTCGACTGCCGTTTCAAGCGTGATATGGATTTTTTTATTTCCTCCCGCCGCCGCAAAAAATGCCGCCTCCAGCGAGTTGAGCGCCTTTCTGACGTCTCCGTTGGCGCTGTGCGAAATATGAGACGCCGCATCGGCGTCGACGGTTACGTCAAATCCCTTGTAATCCGTCTCCTTTAAAATCCCGACCGCGCGCCGGACCGCTTTTTCTATGTCCGATGGAGATATATTCCGGAACTCAAATATAATGCTTCTGGAAAGTACTGCGTTATAGACGTAAAAATACGGATTTTCCGTTGTGCTGGCAATAAGTGTAATTTTGCCGTTTTCCATAAATTCAAGAAGCGACTGCTGCTGCTTTTTATTAAAGTGCTGTATTTCATCAAGATAAAGCAGCACTCCGTCCGGCGCGAGCAGCGTGTCAAGCGATGCAACTATTTCCTTGATGTCCGACACCGAAGCCGTAGTCGCGTTCAATTTACGGAGCATTTTTCCGGTTTTTGCAGCTATAATATTCGCCACTGTGGTTTTCCCCACCCCGCTGGGACCGTAGAAAATCATATTCGGAATTTCGTTATTCTCGATAATGTTACGAAGCAGTCTGCCTTTGCCCAAAAGATGCTCCTGCCCCACGACCTCATCGAGAGCGGAGGGGCGCACCCTGTCCGCAAGCGGTGTTCTTGCCATGATTATTCCTCGCTTCCGCCCTTTTCGAGCGCGTTTATTTCATCATATATAGACTCGCTTTTTTCCTCGTCATTCTTTAATTTGTTATATTCGTCATATATCGATTCCCCGTTTTCCTCATCGTCCTCGTCATATTCGTCGGGCTCAACAGCCTCGGGAAGAGTGAACGGTGGCGTGTCAAACGGTTCTTTCAATTTGCCGCTTATTAAATCGTCCACCTCGTCCGACAACAGCTTTACAGCCTCCTCGCTTACCGTCGTCATTACCGTGCGGCTACATGACGGGATTTTATCAAGCATTTCACGCGCTTCCCTGTACTCGCCGCGCTTGACGGCAATCTGCGCGCCGTGATAATACCCTTCGGTAAACTCGGG
The DNA here is from genome assembly GCA_947626135.1 of uncultured Clostridia bacterium. Lineage (GTDB taxonomy): Bacteria > Bacillota > Clostridia > UBA1381 > UBA1381 > 12844. The sequence continues at coordinate 154,633 of CANQQZ010000001.1, read as the reverse complement.
ATTTTCCTCTCGTACATAGCCGTTTATTTCCTTCGCCATGTCATAATCTCCCTGCAGGTAATAACAGATCGAAACGTTGTCCTGTATATCGCGGTCATCCTCATCATAATCGTAAGCCTCTTCACAGAGCTTTGTCGTCTCGGAAATGTCCTTGCCGAGCACGAGCATGAGCATACCCATAAGCCCGTAAAGAGTATTGGTCACATATCCGGCTTCCCTCACGTCCTGAGCATCCTTTAAAGCTTCCGAATAGAGTCCGAGCCTGTAATACGCCAAACAGCGCTGACGCTTGGCTGTATTCTTATCCTTGGGATCGAGATTCCTCAATGAAATATATGCATCAAGGATTTCCAGTGCCCGGTCGTATTCACCCATACGCACCAGCATATACGCATATGATACACGCTGATTAAAGCTCATGCGATTATATACCTTCTCGCTGTATTCCTTTGCCGCCGCGTAATCTCCCGCCTGAAACGCCTGCTGACCCTTAGCCGCGTAAATCATCGGATACAGCCGATACGCCAGATATGCCGCGCCGGCTAAAAGCACTATTATGCCCATTATTACGCTTTTTCTGAACGCAAAAACCACAACAAGTACCGCTAAAATCGCCCATAAAAATTTCATTTGTTATCCTCCCCGTCAACAAATTCTATACTCTCGAGCGTGCGTTTGAAATTCGCGCGCACAGCCGCAATGTACTCCCTTCTCAGCCCGGCTTGCTCCTCCGTTTCCGCCTCGGTTAAACCCTCCGGCGTTCTCGCTTTCCTTGCCAGCTCGTTTATCCTGTCAATCTTTGCCTTATCCATGTTTACCTCCGTTTTACCCGTTTTTGCAAAAACTTAATATATATACATGGCGTCTCCTATGCTTATGGGACACATGATATAATTTCTCCTTACGTTATCGTAATTCATATTATACCACACATCTTTTTATCAGTCAATACAAGAAAAACGGCTTGTTACAGCCGTTTTTGTTAAGGCATTATGAAGTTTATAGCCTTACTCTTGCGTCGCCTCCATAGCATTTCTGCTTAAATCCCGGACGCTCATATCTCCAAACAAATCCTTCTGCCATTTTGTATAATCGAACGGCTCTTTGATAATCAGGCTGATAAACCGCTCTGCATCTACTTTCCCTAAGTTTTCCAACAAAACTCTCATGCCTTCATTTCTTACAACCGTATCAGTTCTAAGCATTACACTCCCTCCATTTCACTGATAAATTCAATCGGATTTCTTACCTTGATGCTGTCAATTTTTTTCTTCAAAATCCCAATATCCGTAGTAAGGAAATAATCGCATCCGCTTTCAATCGCACAAGCTATATGGATAGCGTCTTTCGCCTTGATTCCAAGCTCTGACAGCCGTTCCGCTCTCTTTAAGATGTTTTCATTTTCAACAATACTGATTTCAGCAATATCTTTCCATTTAATAATGGCATCTTTTCTTATTTCAAACGGATTCTGCGAGTTTTCATATTCAAGCATGTATGACCATACCAATGTATGAGTTCCGTTCAGAATCATACGCTGCACTTCAAGCTTTGCCTGTGATTCTAAGCTTATCTTAAGCTGCGTCTGGTCGTCAAACGGTCTGTTGAAACAGCAATTATCAAGATATAATCGCATTACATTCGACCTCCTCTTTCTTCTATTTTTATTCTACCAAAAATCATTCGGAATATCAAGGGTTATTTACAATTTTTCTATCAGTCAAGTGTCCACAAAGCTCCGTTTTCGTGAAATTCCCAACCATTCGCATTGCAAAAGTCCTCAAATTGATTATCGGAAATGTTGTATAAGAAGTCATAGCCGTATCTCTCCCAATATTTGTTTAGGTTGTTGAATAAATCACGCACTGCGTATTGAAATTTCTCTATAGCTCCAGAATACTTTATCTTGTCGAGAGGATGAAGTTGCAAAGACCAATCTTCAAGATCAATATTCTGTGCTAAACCATAATAATATCTACGATTAAACGGGATTGTAATATTTGTTCCATATTCATCGAAGCATGACATGAGGAGCTTCCACTCATCATCGGTTATATTGCTATATATCGGTTGATAAACACCTTTATGCAGGTCGCCGGAAGCTACTCTACTCCTCATTATGTCTAAGTCTTTGACATTCAAACTTCCATAGGTGTTGAAGCCGTCTCCTTGATGGTAAGATAGCCTATATTGATATTTCAAGTTGCTGCTTGGAAACATGCTTTCGTAAAATTCATCCAAAGTGTATTGGAACTCGGTGTTTTGTATATCAGTTTCAAGAAAATCGTCTTTTGCCTTTTTCTTCGCCACTTCCGATAATTCTTCAAACAAGTATACATTTACTTTCGCTACTCTCATTTAATATTCTCCCTTCACTATTTGTCTATCTTAATACATTCGATTATAACTTCTGTGTATAATTCGCTATCTTCATAACCGTCAAAATATACAGCGTTGAGATAAACAGTTCCATATTCGGCGTTTGGCATCTCTCTTTTATCCCCTATTTCTCTATAATTATTGTTGCTTTGTTCTTTCTGTATAAATTCTTTTACCTTTTCAAGAGCTTTGGAATAAGTAGAATATACGCCTATTATTTCGGATGCAATATCGTCAAGCTGTAGCTCTCTCGAATTAACTATGTAAACAACATATGCTTTTTCCATGATCTTCTTCCTTCCTTCCTTCCTTAATAGATAGGGGGAATCCCTCCTATCTATTTGACATCGTTCGATTTGCGTGAAACATTCTCGGCAACATACTCATAGAACTTAACGTAATCGGCAATGGTACGCCCATATGAAAATGTCGCTGACGATAAAATGACATACTCTGTCTGCGTCCTTCCAGCTCTGTAACTTCGCCTTGATTGTGTAGGGACTGTATACATACCGGAAATTGATGCCGGGGAAGGTGTTAGCTGGCAGGAACGAGCTAAAAGACCACCTATATGCAGGGCGGTCTTTGTGCATCAGTATTTCTCCTAAGCCGACAACATCTACCGTTTTTACACCATCTCCGGTATCAAGAGTAATCTTTTCGGGATTGACAGGAAAATGTATACGTTCGTTGCCGTCATCGTAGCTCAACCACATTTCATACGGCTTTGACTCTCTCACACGTTCAACTACTGTTTCTTCAACTGCCATCCGATCACCTCCAATTTAGAAGTCACGACTTACATCGCCTTCCTCGTATATTTCCTCCTCGAATATCTCCAAAATCTTCGGCTTCAACTGGCTCATGATATATGCAGTAGCTGTCTCTTTACTGTCGGTCTTGATACTGCCGTTACCGTTTATCTCTATTACAAGCCTTCTGTCTCCACCGGAGGTTTGAGATTTACTTTCTTTTTCTTTCGGGGGCTGGACTCTGTAATCATCGTCTTCAAACCCTCTCATCAGCCTGTTGGTCTCGCTTGACGGGAATACCGTAGAACCTTTCCTGCCTAAAATCAGTTCAGGTCCTTCTTCTCCTGCTATGAACACATCTTCTGCATAGGTCGTTCCGTCTGCATGTTCGGGGACTCTCCGTACATTACCAAATAAGGTTTCAGATAAACTTCCAAGAGCAGAATACTCACGGCTATTAAGCCTTTTCCTCAAGCCGTCCATGTCTCCGTCTAATATCTTCGACGTTTCTGCGGCAGTAAATATCTTCGCGCCTTTTTCAAGGTAAGTAAGTACGTTTTCTCCTTCGAGAGTGAACAGCTGTCCTCTCTGGTAAATCAACTCTGTCGGGTCAGATATGCCTTTCTGGTCGTTTACATAGGTATAACCGCCGCCAAAGTAAGATGTACCTTCTGCACTGTTTTTCGGTGGCGTTCCGTTCTGAACATAGTTTACAGTATAGGTGACGTTTCTGTCTGCGAGCTGCCCCTGATAAGCTATAGCGGCTGCAATATCAGCCTGACCGTTAAACACGCCGTTTACGGTTTCAGCTGTCGTTATGTCCGTCAACTGTCCGCCTAAATCGACCGCGCTCTGTATTGCCTGTTGGTCGGTAAAACTTCCTATAACTGCAATGGTAGAGCTTGTGTCAGTAATGTTTGCGGCGGCATCTGCTGCGGCTTGAAGTTCATCCTGTCCGGAGAAATCTCCGTTTACGGTCAACTGTACAGTTTCAGAGTTGATTGTGCCTATAACCTGAGAAGCTTCGTTCAGAATGTCAATATTACCTTCGGAGTTTACCTGTACACTGACAGCGTTCATTCCTTCAAGTGTTTGCATTTTGCCGCTTGCTTCGTCAAGAACAGATATGTTTCCGTTTGCATCGACGCTGACATTGACTCCGCTTGCAGATTGCAGTTCCTTTATCTTTCCTGACACATCATCTATGACCGAAATATCACCGGATGCAGATATTTTTCATATCTAACAGGTTCCAAGTCAGGTATTATGCGTTCATTGACATCTTTATTGTTGAGGTCTATACCCAAATCAAGAGTTAAATCAGCTGTCCAAGCAGCAAGAAGGTCTAAGTCCCATTCGCCGTTATGCGTGTTATCTTTTATGTTGATAGCTCTTAATTCAGCTTCGGTATAACCTATCAGCCGTTTGCATAGCAGCTCTTGCTCCGGATTTTTCTTGACTATCACTTGCAGCCTTTGATTGCCGGCAATTACGTTGTTGTGTTCATCAATTAAAAAAAGCCCAAAATCGCCGTACAACTCTAACGATTCTGCAAGCTCCTCTAATTTCTTCTTCATGATTTTACGGGGATTGCCGAACCCCGTCTTTGGTTCCTTGGCTTTTAATGTAATTGTTTCAATTCTTTTCTCTTCCATAATCTACCCTCCATTACTAAAGCAAAAATGGTGGCAAGTCATTTTACGTATTTTTTTACCATATCATTATAACTCATGCTGTTTTTATGTGTCAATCAACAATTTTTAAAATCGTAAGTTTTCATTGTTTCCAAAGAATATTCTTACGTTTTTGTTCATTGACTTTTTGTTTTTTTTCTTTTAGAATTATATACGGAGGGGCTGCAAATGGAATACAATGTTACAGAAAATTATAGACGTAAACTGTTTAAAGGAGATGAACACTTTACTTTCTACGGAATCCCTTTAGATAAAACATTTTCAGATTTTGCTATGTGGTTCATCTCTGATATACTCGATTCCGGCAATAGGGGTCCTATGATGGAATATGTAATAGGAAATGCTTTAGGTATAGACTTTACAGAAGCGCGCACTGATAATCAAGCATGGGATTTAATGTATAGGAATTGTTATATAGAAGTTAAAACATCGGCTTATGTACAGGCTTGGAATCAAACTCAGCCGGCAAATATAAGCTTTTCTATAAGAAAAACAAACGAAAAATCTACATGGGATTTAATAGATAAAAGCGATGACAACAAAAGAAAACGGCATTCTGCTCTCTATATTTTTTGCTTATACAAATATAGGGATAAACCTACTGCGAATCCCATGGTTCTCGACCACTGGGATTTCTATATAGTTCCTACAAAACTGCTTGACGAAAAACTTGGCGACCAAAAAACTATAAATCTAAAAAAATTGAATTCGCTCAATCCAATAAAATGCGAGTATGACGGAATTCGGGAATCTGTAGACTTGATTATTGACGACTATAAAAAAGTTAACAGGGGATAAATTAATCCCCCGTTAACTTAATGCTCCGTTGGAAAATATCTACATTGAATAAAATCAGCAGCAGTTTGAAAACCATTATTGTAAAGAACATCCATTATTTCTGAAATAATTTCTTTTCTATTTGTACTATCTTCCGAATCCGGTATGGGTTTAACAGGATTTGCTTTACGTCCTTTTCTGTATTCCAAACTTGCCTGATACTCCTTTTCGGTACACAAACCATGTCGATGTTTGTAATCATATCGAGGAGCCCAGCTACCCTCATCAAACAACGAAATCTGTCGTGGTTTTAGAGCATTTTGCTCATCAATATTCATTTGCCAATCTGTTTTGCCTGCTCTCTTTCCTATAAGGGTATGCACATCAAAAACCCAATCAGGAACACCCTCATCTCCTAAGTTACACTGTGTGATGTCAATATGTTCTATTGCATCTTCGTCCATAACGGCATCAGGTATCATAAAGTTACAAGCTACATAACATCCGTCTCTATTTTTTCGAGCCATGCACAGTAGCGTTATCGCCTTTGCCACAAACAGTGGATCACGTTCATACCCCTTTTTGTTCTTATTAGTCATATCATCTGCAATCTTGAGAGCTATGATCTCCTTTGTCATAATACCATAGCAATCTTCAGCCGATATTACTATAAGTCGTTTCCAAAGCATATTGTGATACGCTCCAAACAATTCATATGCAGCATAACCTGCTCTTTCAAAATCACAACGCCGTATGGCTTCAAGTGCGTTGCGTGGAGAAAGACCGCAGAAGCAGTAAGCCGCTATGTAAGCAAAGGCGATATGGTAGGCGTTACCGGCTACATATACACAAGGAAGTACACGGACAGAAACGGCACCGAAAGAGAGGTAGTCGAAATATCGGCAGATGATGTTACGTTCCTTAGCAAAAAGAGCCAGAACTCGGAGGCTCCCCAGAGCTTAGACGACGAGTTTGAGGACTTCGAGGATTTTGACGAAGATGACATGCCATTCTGATAAGGAGGTGAGCACTGTGGCAAATAAGGATATTTCCGAACATATGCTGAAACCGTGTCCGTTCTGCGGAGGGCAAGGGTACATTACAGGCAGAAGATACATAAGAGTTGTTTGTAAGAAGTGCGGCGCGGAAACAGGCGTACACGAACTGACTTCCTCTGCCATCGCAGCGTGGGAGCGCAGAGAAGGATAAAAAAAGAAAAGCCGCTCGCCAAACGCATAGCAGCTCCTCGATACGATTTTTATAGCAAGATAATTGTATCATAGATAGACAATGGTTGTCAATCTTTTTTGAGGAGGATTGTTATGAAAGAGAAGAATAAAAACACTTTGACAAAGGCGATGGCGAAACTTGTTACAGGGCTTGCCGCAGAAACCGCGATAGAAGCCTATAAAAATGAGAAGAAGAAAGATGCAGAATCAAGCCATGACAGGCGTTTTCAGAACACGAAGCTCCTTCTCAAAAACTACAGAAATTTTGTAGAGTACAGAGGCAATGCGGTATATGAAACTATGCAGGTCATGGACAGATCCCAAGTCATATACGAAATAATGAGCAACAGTCCGGTAGATAACTACACCGTTGAAAGCATAAAGAAAAACGTAGCTATCACCCACACTATGCTTGAACATATAGACGAAATGCTCGAAGTATATAAAAAGAGATGTTTGAACTCACCAAAGCCAGAGATAAAGCGTAGGTGGAGGGTAGTAGAGATGATGTATCTTACTGAAGAAGAACACACGGTATCTGAAATTGCAGAACGTGAATACCTTACCGAGCAGACTATTTACAATGACTTGAGCAGTTCATATAGTGAGCTATCTGAATTGTTCTTCGGTATAGACTTTAACGATATGCTCCAATAGGGAGCATATCGTATTTCCGTGAAATTACATAAAAGTAATTTTTTGTGAGTTTATGAATTAAAATTATTAAATAAGTAAATCAAATTGACAATCAGGAGGTTTTTGCTACGATACGTACACAAAATAAACATAAAGGAGACGAATTAAATGAAAAGAAACAATGTTGATGTAGAAAATAGCATCATCGAAATGAGAAAGGTTGGAACTGTACTTAGGGCTTTTAGTAATCAGGAGTACGAATTTTTTAACTCCGAAGACTCGCAAAGAGCAATGCAGACCGTTCAGGAACTTTTTAATGAAAAGTTTGAAAACCTTGAAAATGCTTTTTACGGCATACGAGGAGGATTGTAAAGAATCGTAATATTTGGATGTGCAAAAGCACGTCCTTTATTAAATTGATAATGTTTTTTCATATTAATTCAATCCAATGCAAAGAAAGGAAGAGATGATATGTTAGTAAAAACATACATACCCAAAAGATTTAATTATACATTAGAATTTAGCATAAGAACCATTACAGATGATACGAGAGAAACTTTAATAGTTTTGTCGGATTTATGCCGTATTTTAGGTATAGACTCTCCAAGTAACATTGTAAGAAATATGGGGCTTATGCACTCGGTGAAATCGGTTAAAGATGATGATGGTGTGAGAAGCTATCGCTATATTTGTATAGGAGAGTCAGCGGTAAAGGCTATAGCAGACGAGTATGCCGAAGAAAGAGATTTCTTTAGCTGGCTACTTTCCACTGTGTATAATCGTACTGATAGCGCGAATTCAGTACACGAAGCTACAAGCAAGCTGAAAATAAATGAATTGCAAAATAAGTATGAAAACCATGAAGCAGTCGCACAATGTCTTGATTCTATGATATATCACATGGTAATGCTGAAAAATGCACTGAATGTTTAAAAATTTTTCAAAAAAATTCAAAAAACCCTTGACAACGGTGGAGGCTCTGCTACGATACGCTCGTAATTAACAAACCACGTGAACAGTCGGGAGGAAATAATTATGGCAAGCACTTATAAAACATCGGAACCGCCACTGAATTGGTACGCAATGTAATGGCGATGGGAATGAGTACGAAAGAGGAGGACATAGTTGCAATTCAGGACATCTTAGCCGGCAGCACGATTGATGAGCTTGACACTCTTGCAAACGACCTCTCCGACCAAGTTGGAGACTTGAAGTGCCAAATTGCAGAAAAGGACTACGAAATCGTGATGCTCAAAGCGAAACTTTACGACATGATGGTGAAGGATTGACTTCGATGTACAGCTGACCTAACGGCTATACGGGGAGAATTAAATCGGAGGCGTAAAAATGAAATTGCAGGATTTGAAAAAATACACTGATGCAGAACTTGAGGCGCTCCAATTTGAGATGGTAAAGAGAGGCAACCTTGTAGCAGCGAACAGCATTGCAAATTTCAAAGAGTTCTATGGAAAAACTGTACGCGTTGTAAAGGGGTGCAAAGTTCCGAAGGGGGAACTACGGGCGTATGCTTTTGGATGGGTCAGACAAACTACGGCAAATACGGAGATCCGTGGGGGATTTATATACGTTATAGGATAGGCATCAAAGATAATGACGGAGAAGTGTACTGGACAGCACTTGATAACATTGAACTTGTAAGAACAGGCGCGTTAGCGACACAATAAAAATGCTGTCCTATCGGCAAAACGGGGAGAAAGGCACAGCGATGAATGTTTACGGATATGTAAATGGACAGCCTGCCTACAGCAGAGACGAATATATCTATAATGCGAGGCACTTTGGACCGATTGAAGATGATGCTGAACTGATTGCCTATGCAGAAAAGGTAACGAGCGGATGGCAATATGCTTGTCAGCGTCATAGTTTCGAGACGTTTTATCTCAGCGATTATGCGCTTGCTGAACCTCGCCGCAGCCTCACTGATAAGGAGTTCGACAGGCTGAAAGAGCTACAGAGGCAAGCTCGTGAAAATGCAAAGGCGGCAGACGATGCAAGGTGCTGGAGGAGCATTGGCACATACAGTTATGCAGACAACAGCGTTGAGGAAGTATTTGAAGACAAGGACGGAAACCGGAAAACGATTATGAAGGTATATCCTCATGGAGATGCCTGTTAATAAAAAAGCACAGGACTACCGGAGGCTGTAAGCCCCCGTGAAAGGAGTTAAATGAAATGATAGACTTATCCGCAATCAAATGGTATGCAGACAAAGCAACCCGTAGTTATATAGAAGAACATTCTGATATTTTGCAGAATCCCGACAGTATGACTACGGAGCAGTTAGCAATAGCTATCACATACTGCAACGATATAGACAATCCGTATATGGAAGAACTGACGAAGAAAACGGGCTGTTTTGAAAAATTCCACGCTGCCGAAGATGCAGAAACGAGAATGAACATCTTACGGAAAGCCCTAAAAGCATTTAACGTCGTGCTGATATAGGAAAGCTTTGTATAGCCTACGAAAGGAGATTTACCATGACGATAGAAGAACTCAGAACCATAGCCGATCAGATAGACAGCAAGAACGCGAAGTACATCGTGAATAGCCAGTCAATTTTGAATAAGGCGAGAAGAATTGATTACTGGAGAGCGAGAACCGAGCCGAGAGCGAGCGTAATCGCCGATGATATTACGGAACAGCTGTATGAAGAAATCAGAGAATTTGATAAACTTCACCTGACTCCGGCAAATGCCAAAGTAGGAGACGGAGCAACAGTGAAGTTGTATACTGACCGCCATGCAGGAACCATAGTTAAGGTCACAAAGGCGACTATCACAATACGCAGGGATAAGGCTACTCTCTCACCAGATTTTAAGCCGCAGTATGTTGCAGGAGGATTTGCAGCCTACTGCACAAATCAGGACGAACAGGAATGGACATATGAGCCTGATGAGAACGGAGAACTGACTACGATGTACTGGTCTAATGTTTATAATCAGTATGGCAGACCGGGAGACTTGATTGCTATAAAAGGAAGGCACGAGTTTTACGACTATAATTTCTAATGATTGGAGGGGGACGCTATGGTAAGGCGAAGAAAAACAGTATGGGCTTACCTCGATGGGGAAAAGCTCGTAGACGTGGTAAAAGCTGCTCTCGATAACAACATGATGGTCGATGACCTTAAGAAGCAGCTTGTCAGGGAGAATCCCGGACACGAAGTAACATTCAAAGTTGAGTAGAAAAAGGAGGCGAGAACAATGGCAACAATAGCAACTGCATCAGAAGTAAAAACTTTTAGCTGGGCGGATTGTAACCCCGCTGAGCTTAAAGTCGGAGATGAAATTTCCGATGTACTTAAAAACGGCGAGAAAGTTATTTTCATTGTTATTGACGACGGCGTTATCGGGCTGAAAAATTGCCTCGTTAAGCAGCATTGCATGAATCCGACCGCGACAAATGAAGGCGGTTGGGCTAAAAGCGACATGCGCCGTTACCTTAACGAAGAAGTCTTTAGCTTGCTTCCCGACGATTTGCAGAGCGTTATCAAGCCTCGCTCTTTAAGCGAAACGCAGGACAAGCTGTGGCTTTTTTCAGAGGCAGAAGTTTTCGGCGAGCAGAGCTGGACCGAACAGGAATCCGACCACGGGACGCAGTTTGCGTATTTTAAGGAACCCGCGAATCGGATAAAATGCGACGCAGACGGCAACTCGATTTGGTGGTGGGTGCGTTCACCCAGTACGACCTACTCGGCTCTCTTTTGCAGTGTCTACAGCAACGTCGGCGCCAACGTCAACTACGCTGACGGCTCTTATGGCGTTTGTTTCGGATTCCTTATTTAAGCCATAAGCAGAAAGGAGAAGATGTAAAAATGAACAGATACGCACAAATGAGGGAACGGCAACAGAAAGAATATAATGCCCTTCCTATCGGCGCAGCCTTTAGTGACAAGCAGTTCAAAAAGGTTATGCAGGATTCCGAATTTGTTATACATTTCGATTGCGTCATGTACAGCGGTTCCTCTGCCGGCAGCCTTTGCTAAAACATCTTCGGGAATATCCGCATATAAATCATCCGACAAAGGAGCCATCAAAGCTGTTACTGACGGGAGTTCAAGCCCGTGCAGCTTGTAGGTATGATTTTTCTCGTCGAATTTCAGCTCATCAATCGTCCCAAGGGTCGTAATCATCAAACTTTGCCGCCTTCTCGTAGTCTTCAAGGTCTTCATCGTCTTCCACGCAGTCGGTACATACAATTTCGCCTTCGTAGTCGTAGTATGTATCGCCTTCGTATATTTCTCCGTCGCATCTTTCGCAGGTGCAGACTACTTCGGGTTCTCCATAACCGTCTTCGCCATAATTTCCGGTTATATACCTGTCTATAACATATCCCGGAACATTTCCAGACGACCAACTCATAACCGCTCTCCTTCCTCAATCATGCCGATGCGCGACAATGTATTGATTGCGTCCATGATTGCGTCCTGTATTATCATATCGACGAGTGCCAGCTTCGCATATGCGGGTCCTTTGGCTTTGTATTTCCTTCTGGAATATTCGACGGCATCATTAAATGACTCAACCGACACCGTTCGCTTAATATCAGCTTCCGCGAGGCTTTTCGCTTCCTTCAAAGATGCTATGTACATATAATGACACCTCCGTTTACTCCGTCTCCCATCCGAAGTCTATTCTCTCAATCTTCGCGATGCTGCCGTTAAGCGGCATATATACGTTTGCGCTTCCCATAATGCGGACGCTGGGGTTCAGACAAGATGTATCGACTATGAACTCGACAACATCGTCGTTATAGGCATATCTGTTTGTCGGGTCTGTGTCGCCGTCGTCCTTCTGATCGCATAAAACTCCATAAAATACATTGCCGGTATCGGTTGTAATGCGGTATTTCGTACCAATCTCCGTACCGTAGTAGCTTCCGAGGGCTATCATGTAATAGTCTTCGGGAATACCTAAGTCACGCTCGCCGTTAGCTCTCATAAAACCTTCGCCGTCGCACCAGTCCCATGTATGAATGAATTTGTACTGTGCGCTCTCGCAATTCGTAATCGTTCGATAGTCCATCCAAGTTTTAAAGCTGCTGTTAATATCAGGAACTCCAAACTCCGTATATGTAACGATCATAGCCGATGCCGCAATTTGAGTGGCTATTACGACTGCGCTTATAGCTGTCGCAATCGCTCTTTTTATCCTCTTTTCGCTATTATTCATTTTTACATCCATTTGTCAAAAAACCTCTTTCAATGAACTTACATGTTTCAAGAGCCTTTATAAGCTCTCTGTCGTTATTGATACCGTATTCCAGTTTAAGGAACTCTCTTATAAGCTTAATCTTATCCATCGCCATCACTCGGAACATCAACAAAATTACCGAACGGTAACCTGCCGTCAAAAAAAATTTCATTGAACTCAGAATAACTGAGCATGAGAGCAATCGTCAAGATTGCAATTTCTGTCGGCGAAAATCCGGTTTCTCCGCGCTCTTTTTTTGCATAAGCATCGACCGACTTTTCTATTAAATCAGCAATTTCCGATTGCGTGAAGCCCATTTCGATTCGCTTACCTTTCAGCTTGTTCGCCCTCATCTTATCCCTCCTTGTAAAATTGACTATAATTGCATTACAGCTTATCGTTCGGTAATTGTCAAGTAATTTTTATAAATTTTTTATAAAAATCGTAATTTTTATTTACATTACGGTAATTTTTCTATATAATATAATCGAGGTGATACTTATGGCGGAGTTTGGAGAAATTCTAAAACAAACAATCGAAAAGCGGGGAGTTACGCAGCGTTGGGTAGCAGAGAACGCGAACACGACAGAAGCTACTATATCAAGGTACGCTTCTCAGATTCACAAGCCTCCAATCCTTGATACTCTTAAAGATATATCAAGGTGCTTGAACGTGTCTGTTGATTACCTTATAGGTCTTACGAATGTTGAAACTGCAAATCCTTCGTATTCTGTCGATGTAAAGCTTCTCCTTCTTGCATACAACAGAGCGTCATTATCCGACAGGAACGTAATATGGGCGTTGCTAAGTAAATATCTGAATGAATCTGAGCGAGCAGAACTGACAGAGCAAATCGGGGGACAGGCGTTTTGAGTAAAAAAGACAATGATATACAGTCTGTGCTTGATAACAAAAAATGCGCTATATACATCAGGGTATCTACGCATTACCAGATAGACAAGGACAGCCTTCCGCTCCAGCGTGAGGACCTTATAAACTATGCCAAGTACGTTATTGACACAGACAAGTACGAAGTGTTCGAGGATGCCGGCTATTCCGGAAAGAACATATATCGACCTGCTTACCAGCAGATGATGTCGAGGAGGCGGACGGGGGAGTTCTCACATCTCCTTGTCTGGAAAATCGACAGAATAAGCAGAAATCTTCTTGATTTTGCTTCGATGTATGCAGAGTTAAAGAAGCTCGGTGTAACCTTTGTGAGCAAAAATGAGCAGTTTGATACGTCTTCCGCTATGGGAGAAGCCATGCTCAAAATTATTCTGGTGTTTGCAGAGCTTGAACGTAACATGACTTCCGAACGTGTTACGGCTGTTATGCTGTCACGAGCTTCCGGAGGGCAATGGAACGGCGGCAGGGTGCCGTATGGGTATGACTACGACAAGGAGAGCAAAACTTTCAGCATAAACGAAACAGAGGCTTCAAATGTAACAAAGATATACGATGCCTATTTGAACGGCAGCTCGCTACTTGAGATAACTAAGGATTTGAACGCAAAAGGGATAAAAACAAGGTCGGGCAACGACTGGACACCTACTACTGTATCGAAAATACTTACAAGCTGCTTTTATTTGGGGGAATATCAGTACAACCTCCATAAAGACGGTATGGGTGGCTCTACGACTTATCTTAAACCCGAAAGGGACTGGATAACTATCACGGACCATCACCCTGCAATCATCAATATCGAGCAGTGGGAGCGTTGCGCTGAAATCAGAGAAAGGAAGCGCAGGAACGGATTGACACAGGAAACGTATTCGAGAAAAAACACTCACATATTCGCCGGTCTTATAAAATGCGGAAAATGCGGAGGAAACTATCAGGCTACGATAGACAGACCACGTTCCGGAGGGTACAGACCGTCTATTTATCTATGCACCAACCGGAGACGGTTCTCCGAATGTGACAACAAGTGCGTATCTGACATTACGCTGGGTCCGTTCGTACTGAATTACATCGCAAACATGCTGAAAGCAAGCAACAACATTGGGCGTTCAACGCCATTAGAAACATTCCAAAAGAAGCTTTTGCGCGGAAGTGTATTCGAGGGCGTAAAGGCTATAGCAGAGGCTGGGCTGCTGGACATGTACGACATGATGGTAAACCGGCGTTTCAACGAGGATCCGTTCACGCCTCCAAAGAGGGAGTCGGACGCTGACGAAAACACAATGACAGAGAAGGAACTTCTAATCACAGAAAAGCGCAAGTATGAACGTGAGCTTAACAGGCTTAAGTCAATATATCTATATGGCGAGGACACACTCTCTGAGACTGAATATATTATAGAGAACAAGAACATACTGGACACCATAGACAGAATTGACAAAAGACTGTCGGAAATCGACAAGGCAGCCAGTAGTTCGTTCACAATAAGCGATGAGGAATTTTTGGAGAAGGCGAGCTACTTCATCATATCTCAGGAGCTTACCGGGAAACGGTATGTAAATTTCGACAGAATAATCAAGCATATCGACGCAAAAATCCTCAAAAAATTTGTCAATTCGGTAATCAAAAAAATTGTCGTTTTTGACGGCAAAATCACCGAAATCCACTTTAAGAACGGTATAACCCACAAATTTTTGTACTGACAGTCTGCATATAAAAAACCTCGCAATCCGCATGATTACGAGGTTTTTTCGTCTTTGTTCTTATCGGCGGAAATCATGTCTCCGATGTACATGGCGTCTCCAAAGCTGAAAAAGCGATACTTTTTCTCAACAGCCTCAGCATACGCATTCAGTACATTTTCACGTCCCGCAAGCGCAGATACAAGCATGATAAGAGTAGACTCGGGCAAATGGAAATTTGTTATCAACGCGTCTATGACATGGAATGTCTTTCCCGGGTATATGAAAATGTCTGTCCATCCGGTCTGCTCGCCGAGCGGGAAACCGTTCATGCCCGCTGTTTCAAGCACCCTCGCGACAGTCGTTCCGACCGCCACGATTCGTCCGCCGTCCGAGTGTGTTCTGTTTACCAGCTCGGCTGTTTCGGCGGGCAGTATATAAAATTCCGAATGCATCTTGTGCTCTGATATATTCTCCGCCTTAACGGGACGGAAGGTGCCGAGCCCGACATGCAGCGTCAAATATCCTATGTTTACGCCTTTTTTGCGTATTTCCTCCAAAAGCTCGGGCGTAAAATGAAGTCC
The DNA here is from genome assembly GCA_947626135.1 of uncultured Clostridia bacterium. Lineage (GTDB taxonomy): Bacteria > Bacillota > Clostridia > UBA1381 > UBA1381 > 12844. Next base: position 138,781 of record CANQQZ010000001.1, on the reverse strand, counting down.
TGCCGTCGGAGCTGCAGCTGAGCCTGAATTTTTTGCGTATACTGTTTGATATCTGTTTTTATCCTTCAGCTTTTTCGTGATATACGGCGGCACCGGCATTTCACCCAGCCGATCCAGCATATCCTCGAATACTCCGTCATAGGTGAATTTAACAATCCGGTTCCCGTTGTCTAAAATGTCTGTAACCTCCGCTTCGAGCTCTCCGTTTCCAAATACAAATTTCGCATTCGGTCTGACGCGCTTTCCGGGACGCGCTATTATTTCCCACGTGTCAAGAGATTTTTTATGCAGGAGCAAGAACTCAACCGCGCCGCCCGTATCCTTTTTTGCGCCGTACAGCCGCGCCGGAAGGACCTTTGTATCATTTAAAATAAGCGCGTCTCCCTCGCGCAGCTCGCCGACGATATCATAAAAATGCTTATGCTTTGTTTCACCCGTCACCTTGTCGAGCATCATAAGCCTCGACTCGCTGCGGTTTTTCAGCGGCTCCTGCGCTATCAGCTCCCGCGGGAGCTCGTAATAAAAATCCGATGTTTTCATATTTTGTAAAATTCCTTTAATCCTATATCCGCTCCGCGCCGTTTTTTCAATCATCCGCGCGGCTGTGAACGCTTTGATCATGTGTATCTGTCAGATAGTATACCACCCTACGGCATTTCTGTCAAATATTTATATATTTTTTTATCGGACTATTTCCCTGCAAATGACATTAAAATGTAATTGAAAATAATAAAATTTTATGGTATAATAATCTCACGAAACAATACGAAATCGAAGATTTCTGTGTTTCGGGGAACATTTTATCATACTTTGCGCGTCACTGCTGCGAAATTCTTCGCAAGCGGCGCCGACTGCTTCGCAGTCTGCAAATATATGATATAATATTATATATAATATACTGCAAGGAAAGGAAGGTATAAAAAATGGCAGCAACATTCAAGGGCGGCTTCCATGTTCACGACCACAAGGATTTGACGAACACAAAACGCACGAAGACTCTGCCCGACTGCGATGTTCACATCTATCCGCTCCGCCAGCATATAGGAGCTCCGCTGTCGCCGCTTGTAAAGCCGGGCGACCATGTGGACGTGGGTCAGAAGATTGCCGATTCGGATCAGTTTGTCAGCGCACCCGTTCACTCCTCCGTTTCCGGAACGGTCACGAAAATCGAGCCGTATTATCACGACTCCGGCACAATGACGGAAGCAATTTTTGTTGAGAATGACAAAAAGTATACCGTTGCTCAGACGGTACGCCCGCGTGATTACAAAAAGCTCCTGGATAAGGATTTGCTAAGCGCCGTGCGCGAGGCGGGTATAGTTGGCATGGGCGGAGCCGGATTCCCCACGCATGTAAAGCTCAGTCCGAAAACGAAGGTGGATTATGTGATTTTAAACTGCGCGGAGTGCGAGCCTTACATAACCGCCGACCACAGAGCCATGCTCGAGGAACCGGATAAAATGATAATCGGGCTGAAAATCGCTATGCGCATACTGGATTTGACTGACGGTCATATAGGCGTGGAATTGAATAAACCTGATGCCATAGCAGCTTTAAAATCCTCACCCGAATACAACGAGCACATCCATATTGTGCCTCTTAAGGTCAAATATCCCCAGGGTGCGGAAAAGCAGCTGATAAAAGCCGTTACCGGCAGACGCGTTAAGGCGGGGGCTTTGCCCGCGGACGCAGGCGCGGTTGTTATAAACGGCTCCACAGCCGTGGCTATCGCAAAGGCTGTAGAGGACGGTATGCCTCTGATCGAACGCAACCTTACCGTTTCCGGCGATGCGGTCAAGGAACCGTCAAATTTCCATGTCCGCACGGGCGTACCCATATCGTTTGTAATAGAAAATGCCGGCGGGTTTATCGCAAAACCGGAAAAGGTCATATCAGGCGGTCCAATGATGGGTATAGCTCAGTATAACACAGATTACCCTGTTGTTAAAACGACCTCCTCCGTGCTCGCGCTGCTGCATGCGCCGAAAATTTTTGATCCCGACGCTCCGTGTATTCGCTGCGGCAAATGCGTTCAGCATTGTCCCATGCAGCTTATGCCGTTTAAGCTTCGTCAGGCGTCGGTTAAAAACGATGTGGATATGGCTATGAAATATAACGCGACGGAATGTATAGAGTGCGGACTGTGCTCTTATATATGCCCCGCGAATAAAAATATTCTTCAGTACATCAGGATGATCAAACCCGAGGTGCTGAAAAAACAACGTGAGGGGGCGAAATAAAATGGAAAATCATTACATAGTATCCTCCTCGCCGCATATACATACAGGCGTTACCACGCGGCGCATAATGCTCGATGTTATAATTGCGCTGCTTCCCGCCGTTATTGTGGGCGGCTTCCTTTTCGGATATTATGCGACAATAGTTATAGGCGCATCAGTCGCGTCGGCTGTAATCGCCGAATGGGCGTTCGAAAAAATAACAAAGCGTCCGAACACGGCAGGCGATTTAAGCGCCGTAGTGACGGGACTTCTGTTGGCGTTAAATATGCCGCCGCAGATCCCCATATGGATGGTCTGCGTGGGCTCAGGCTTTGCCATTGTGATTGCAAAGCAGCTCTTCGGCGGTTTGGGTAAAAATTTTGTAAATCCGGCGCTTGCAGCGCGCTGCTTTATGCTTATAGCATGGACCGGCGCTATGACGACCTTCCGCGAGCCTCTTGTCGACGCAGTAGCGTCGGCAACTCCGCTGGCAATCATGAAGGACGGCGCGGCGGGAACTCTTCCCTCCCTTTTGCAATGCTTCGTAGGAGTAAAGGCGGGGACAATAGGAGAAGTATCCGCGATTGCGATTCTTATAGGCTTTGCCTATCTGCTCGTAAGGCGTGTTATAACGCCCACGATTCCGGTAATTTACGTATTATCGTTCGCTGTTCTGACATTTTTCTTCGGCAAGCAGGCAATGGACGTTAATTATCTGCTGTATCAAATTCTGACCGGCGGTCTGCTTCTGGGCGCGGTGTTTATGGCAACGGATTACACCACGACTCCGACAACTCCGCTCGGAGCTGTAATATTCGCGGCAGGCTGCGGTATACTGACATTTTTGATAAGACGTTTCGGCGGCTATCCCGAGGGCGTGTCTTTCTCAATTCTGCTCATGAACGTGGCAGCTCCGCTGATTGAAAGATACACGATTCCAAAGTCCTTCGGAAATAAAGGAGGTGCGGCATCAAAATGAACAAAAAAATGAATGTAGGCGAGATTATAAAGGTGGGACTTATACTTTTTATCATCACCGCCGTGCTGTCCGGTCTGCTGGCATTCGTAAATGCGAAAACCAAACCGCTTATAGAGCAGAATGCTCTTGCGGCGGAGCAGGACGCGATGAAGACCGTAATGCCGGACGCCGCAGAATTTGAGGAAACGGAGCTGACCTCCGAAATTGAAAAAATCGCGGACGATAACGGAGGCGAAATAAGCAAGGCTTTCATTGCAAAGGATGAAAACGGCTCGGATATGGGCGCGTGCATTATAACGGTGACCTCCGGCTATGACGTGGGCATCGAAACGGTAACAGGCGTTGACAGCGAGCTTACAGTTACGGGCGTTGACATTATCAGTATGAACGAGACGCCGGGTCTCGGCGCAAACGCCGACAATGAGGATTTCCGTTCGCAATATGACGATAAAATGTATGAAATATCCGTGGTTAAATCATCGCCGGGCGAAAATGATATACAGGCCATCGCCGGCGCCACAAAAACCTCGAACGGAGTCACAAAGGGCGTGAATATCGCACTTGAAGCCGCGGATGTTCTGCTTACGGAAGGAGGAAATTGATTATGGCTGAGAAGAAAAGCTTCGGCTCCGTTTTTATAAACGGACTTATAACCGAAAATCCGACCTTTGTGCAGCTGTTGGGCATGTGCCCCACGCTGGCTGTAACGACAAGTCTGAAAAACGGTATAGGAATGGGATTATCGGCAACCGCGGTATTGATTTGCTCAAACTTTCTGATTTCCGCTCTGAGAAAAATTATTCCCGATAAGGTAAGAATCGCGGCGTACATAGTAATCATAGCGGCGTTCGTAACGCTTGTTCAGATGTGTCTCGAGGCGTTTGTGCCGTCGCTTTCGGCATCCCTGGGGTTATTTATCCCTCTTATCGTTGTTAACTGCATCATCCTTGCTCGCGCGGAATCCTTTGCGTCAAAGAACAATCCTTTTCTTTCCGTCGCAGACGGCTTGGGCATGGGACTGGGCTTTACCGGCGCCCTTTGTATAATATCGGCAATACGCGAATTTCTGGGGGCGGGTTCGATTATGGGAGTCGAGCTTTACGGAACACATGTTCAGCCCGCAACGATCATGATTATGGCTCCGGGCGGATTTATAGTGCTGGGGCTCCTTGTGGGAACAATCAACTATATAGTTTCGAGAAGAAAGAAGGGGGAGTAAAAAATGGCTGTACAAATTATTTCAATTTTACTGTCCGCTCTTTTAACGGAAAACTTTGTAATGGTGAAATTCTACGGAATATGTCCGTTCCTGGGAGTTTCAAAAAAGGTGGACACGGCGCTCGGTATGGGAATGGCTGTAACGTTTGTTATGGCGCTCGCGTCAGCTATTACATGGCTCGCCAATAAATTTCTGCTTATCCCGTTCGGATTGGATTATTTGCAGACAATCCTTTTTATTCTGATAATTGCGGGACTTGTTCAGTTTGTGGAGATGTTCATAAAAAAATCCATGCCGTCTCTTTACAGTGCTCTTGGTATATACCTTCCTCTTATCACAACTAACTGCGCTGTGCTCGGCGTCACGCTGCTTAACGTGCAGAATTATCCCGAAAGCTTCCTTTACTCGCTCCTTTACGGCATATTCGCGGCTCTCGGATTTACTCTTGCGATCGTGCTGATGGCGGGTATACGCGAGGCAATGGATGAAACGTCAATCCCTAAGCCCTTCAGGGGCTTCCCGATCGCGCTCATCACCGCCGGTCTGATGTCGATAGCGTTTATGGGATTTTCGGGATTTTCGATATAAGGAGGGCGTAAATTATGGATTTTGGAAATATAATTGCCGCGGTATGCGTTGTCGGCGGCACAGGTCTTATCTTCGGACTGCTGCTTGCCTTTGCATCGCATGTATTTGCGGTCGAGGTTGACGAAAGAACCGAAAAAATATTAGAGTGCCTTCCCGGAGCCAATTGCGGTTCATGCGGCTACGCCGGCTGCGGCGCATACGCTCAGGCTGTAACCGACGGAGAGGCGCCGGTCAACGGCTGCACGGTCGGCAAAGCCCCCGTAGCGGCGAAAATTGCGGAAATCATGGGTACCGAAGCAGGAGAGGTTGAGGATGTCGTCGCACGGGTAATGTGCGGAGGCGACTGCGCCAATTCCGTTTACAAATATGATTACGAGGGCGTCAGCGACTGCGTTGCCGCGGCGCGCTATGCCGGCGGCTTAAAGCGCTGCGAAAGCGGATGTCTCGGACTTGGTCACTGCGTAAGCGTATGCCGTTTCGGCGCGATAAGCGTAGTCGACGGCGTAGCTGTGGTTGATGCGGACAAATGCCAGGCATGCGGCGCGTGTGTCAGAGCATGTCCGAAAAATCTTATTCAGCTCGTCCCCAGAAGCAACCGCCACTGGGTACTCTGCTCCAATCCCGAAATAGGCAGATATGTAAACCAATACTGCAAAAAAGGCTGCATTGGCTGTAAGCTTTGCGAAAAAGCATGTCATTTTGACGCTATTCACGTCGTTAATAATCATGCTGTAATAGATTATGACAAATGCAAGAACTGCGGATTGTGCGCAAAGAAATGTCCGCGCGGCGTAATTCACGCCGAACCGCGCCCCGGCGCAAAGCCGGCGGCGGACGCCGAAAAGACAGAGCAAACGCCTGTCAGCGTATAACAAAAAATCCGTTTCCTCAAGGAAACGGATTTTTTGTTAAAACTGCATTATATCATCACTGTCATATTTGTCATCATCGTAAGCATACGGTATATCGTCTATACGCGACAGCGTCATATTTAGCTGAGGAATTGTTACTGTCCGAGAGTCATGCCATTCAACCTTAAGCCGCGAATCCTCGTCATTTGTACCCCTGCCCTTTAGGATAAGGGTTTTGGTTATGCGGTTATACGAATACGCATACTTTTGGACATTGAACAGTCCGTTATAGTAAACCGCCGTTCCGTCATCGTCAAATTCCAGGTATGATTCTCCGAACATATCAAAGAAATCTCCGCTGTTGTTCATGATCTCCCAATCGCCCTCTATATCGCGGCAGCTCATAAGGAACGACCCGCCGAGAATTATTACTATCACCGCAGCAATCGCCGCGATAACCGCCGCTGTTTTCGTATTTGAACGTTTATAAGTCTTCGGAACAGCGGTATCTGCGGCATCGGCGGGATACCCGCAGTTTGAACAGAACCTCGCGCCGCTTATAAGTACAGCTCCGCAGTGCGGACAATGGTTCATAATCACACTGCCCTCGGCGCTTTGCACCGTGTCCGTATCTTCATATACGCTCCGCGCTTTATCATATGCTTCCGACGCACTCTCCCGCATATTATATTCCGCCGCGGACTCCGTATCAGGTTCGGGCTCGGACATCGGCTCCTGCATCGGTTCCGGTTCGGTCACCGGCTCGGGCTCGGACATCGGCTCCGGCGTCGGTTCCGGTTCGGTCATCGGCTCGGGCTCGGGCATCGGCTCCGGGGTCGGTTCCGGTTCGGGCGTCTGAACATCATCCCCTATCCTTGCTCCGCACATTCCACAGTACACGCTTTTTTCCGGAATTTCATTTCCGCATTTAGAGCATTTCATAACCATTACCTCCTAAATTAAACAATAACCTTATCTATAAGCTGGCATGCGGCTCCCCACAGATGTCCGAATTTATCTATAAAGAAGTCGGATCCGTATGTGTAAAATAAAATTTTCCACGGTTTAAATAGCACCACTATAATTGCAAACCGCTTGAATTTCATTTTTGTAAGCCCCGCAATGTAGCAAAGCACATTGTCCGGGAAAAACGGCACAAGAAGTACACCCGCCAATATTTTTTCAAAGAGACTAACGCTGTTTGTAAAACGCTCGTATTTCTTAAAATTCTTTCTTTTCACCGCCGCCTCCGCTATAGGCTGACCCCATTTGCGAACGATTGCGAATATAATAAGCGAACCCGCAATCGTTGCCGCGGCATTCAGCATAAATCCCCAGAAGGGTCCGAACGCGACCGTTGCGACGGGATATCCTACGGCGCAAGGCAATATTAATATGACTACGGATATCGTTTCTATAATAAAAAACGCTATCGGCGCGAAGCTGCCCGTAGATTGTATAAAATTAACGAAAGAATCCTGGGATGACAGTACACCCTTATGCAAAGCCCAAACAACCGTGAGAACCACAAGAATAACTATCACAGCCGCCGCAAGTTGAAATGTCAGCTTAAATTTGCTTTTTTGTGTCATTGCAAAACTCCCGTATACTTTATATTACGCCTTTTGTCGAAAGCGCGCCGTCGATTCTGCCGTCATATGATACGGCAGCGTCAAGAGCTTTGGAGAACGCCTTGAACGCGCCCTCCGCAATGTGATGGTCATTAAGTCCCGAAAGCTGTTTAAAATGCAGATTCATACCCGCGGCGCCTGATAATGCGTAGAAAAATTCTCTCACCATCTGCGTGCTCATATCCCCCATTTTCTCAAATGTAAACGTCAAATCAGAGGAATAATACGCACGTCCCGACAAATCCACCGCGCACAGTATCAGCGCTTCATCCATAGGCAGAATACTGTAACCGTAGCGGCGTATGCCCTTTTTATCTCCCAGAGCCTCTTTTATTGCCGTGCCAAGCGCAATTCCGGTATCCTCTATCGTATGATGATCGTCAACAACCAGATCTCCCTTGACCTTTATATCAACGTCAAACAATCCGTGTCTGGCAAAACCGGCAAGCATGTGGTCAAAAAATCCTACTCCGGTTGAGATATCGTATTTTCCGCTGCCGTCGAGATTAAGTTTAATTGAAACATCGGTCTCGCCCGTCGTCCGCTTGATTTTTGCTTCTCTCATATAAATCAATCCCTTTTCTTAAATCTAACCGCCATAGAATTGGCATGAGCGGTAAGCCTTTCGGATTCCGCGAATTTTATAACATCCTCATGCACCCGTTCAAGCGCGCTGCGCGAATAATAGATTACGCTCGATTTTTTTATGAAATCATCCACCGACAGCGGTGAGAAAAATTTCGCCGTCCCGTTTGTCGGAAGCACATGATTGGAACCCGCAAAGTAATCGCCCAGCGGTTCGCAGCTGTACTCGCCTATGAATATTGCTCCCGCGTTTTTGATTTTTGTCATAACCTCAAACGGATTGCGCGTGATAATTTCCAAATGCTCCGGGGCAATTTCATTCGCCGTTTTCACGGCGTCGTCAATGCTGTCCGCGATAAGAATATATCCGAACGCGTCAAGCGATTTTCTTATTATAGCCTCGCGCGGCATACGAGCCGCGAGCTTGTCCGCCTCCGCGCTGACCTTTTCGGCGAGCTCGGGGGAATCTGTTATAAGCACCGCGGACGCGAGCTCGTCATGCTCCGCCTGCGACAGCAAGTCCGCCGCTACATATTCGGGGTTCGCCGTTTCATCCGCTATAACAAGAATTTCGCTCGGTCCAGCTACGGAATCAATGTTTACATAACCGTATACAGCCTTTTTCGCAAGCGCGACATAGATATTTCCCGGACCGACTATTTTGTCCACCTTCGGGACGCTTTCAGTGCCGAAGGCAAGCGCTCCTATCGCCTGAGCGCCTCCGATTTTATAAATCTCATCCGCTCCTGCTTCCTTCGCCGCGGCAAGAACGACCGGATTAACCTTTCCGTCTGCGCCGCACGGCGTAGTCATAACGATTTTCCTTACACCCGCGACCTTTGCCGGAATGATATTCATAATTACCGACGACGGATACGCCGCTTTTCCGCCGGGGACATAAACTCCCACGCTGTCAAGCGCGCTTATTTTCTGACCTAAAAGAGTGCCCTCATCCGTCGTTGTAAACCAGCTGTTCTGAAGCTGACGCATATGATACGCACGAACGTTTTCCTTTGATTTTCTTATTATATCCAGAAGCTCTCCGCCTACCTGGGCGCGCGCCTCATCTGTTTCCTCATCCGTTACGCGGATATTCCCGGCATTTAAATCAAACCCGTCAAATTTTCTTGTGTATTCAAAAACCGCGGCGTCTCCGCCGCTTTTCACGGCATTCAAAATTTCCGCTACGGCAGCCTCATATTCTCCGTAGCTTGACGGGCTTCGTTTGAGCATATTTTCCAAAATGCCGTTTATCGCGTCCCGCGTAAGTCTTACTTTTCTCATTATCGTCTGTCCTCTCTAAAGCTTTATAAACTGCGGTTTTCTTCCCGAAAATATCGTGTAATATTCAAATCCCGCATTTTTCAATATTTTTTCCGCCTCGCTAAAGCCCATTCCTATTTTATCGGCTGTATGCGCGTCGGAACCCACTGTGATAATCTCTCCGCCCAGTTCACGGTAACGGCGGATAATTTCGGGAGCCGGATTGGGGCGGTCCATCCCCTTGTATATGCCGCCTGTGTTAAGCTCAATACCCTTGCCGGCAAAAATCAGCTTTTTCAATATCTCATCTATCACATCCGCAAACTCGGCATACGAAAAATATTTATCCTTATTCGGCGCATACCGAACGATATAATCCAAATGACCGTATACGTCAAAATCCGAACATACATTGATGGATTGCAACGCGTATTCAAAATATTTTTCAAATCCCCTTTTTTCACCGTATTCGGCAAAATACTCCGGACACCACGGATCCGCTCCGTTTATCAGATGCGTGGAGCCTATCACAAAATCATACGGCTTTTTGCCTACGAAATCCTTTAATCTTTCCGATAAATGAGGCTCAAGTCCTGTTTCTACGCCTATTAATATGTTAATACGCGAAGCGTACTCATCCCTGAGTATCGAAAGCTCGGAAAAATACCGCTCGTAATCAAGCGTAAAGTCAAATGCATCGTAGTTGTAGTCAAAGTCCTGATGGTCTGTAAAGCATATGCTCTTCATTCCCTTTTCGATCGCCGTATCAAGCATTTTTGAAGGCAGCTCGGAGCTGTCTCCGGAAAAATACGAGTGCGTATGGAAATCACAAATCATTTTTCATCCTCCAGTATACGCGTCAGAGCATCGATAAGCGCATCCATTTCCGCGTCCGTGCCGACAGTTATCCTGATATAATTATCTATACGCGGTTTATCAAAATAGCGGACATATATACGTCTTTTTTTTAGCTCCTCAAAAATTTTTTTCGCGGATATTTTTTTATGCGAGGCAAACAGAAAATTACTTTCCGAGTTTGTCAGATGAAATCCGAGCTCCCTGAGCCTTTGAGCCGCGCTTTCGCGCGTCCGCTTAATTTTTTCGATGGTCGATCTGAAATATTCCTCGTCAGCCATTGCCGCCGCGCCCAGTTTTATCGCCGCGGAAGACATTGTATAGGAATTATACGAATTTTTTATTTTTTTCAGCTGCAAAATCAACTCTTCTCCCGCGAGCGCGTAGCCTATCCGCATACCCGCCATAGAACGCGATTTTGAAAATGTGCGCGTTATGATAAGATTGCCGTATTCCTTAAGCAACTCCAGCGCCGTTTCACCTCCGAAATCAATATACGCCTCGTCCACTATAACGACAACGTCGCTGTTATATTCCGCTATCGCACGTATGTCGTCAAGTCCCATACAAATTCCCGTCGGCGCATTCGGGTTTGGAAAGATTATCCCGCCGTTTTCACGCAGATAATCATCCTTTACTATTCTGAGTTCGCCGTCGAGCGGCACCTTCTCATATTTTATTTTAAATAAATCCGCCCACACCTCGTAAAATGCGTATGTTATGTCCGGGAACAGTATAGGTCTGCCGGAGTTGAAAAACGCCATAAAGCAATTTGCCAAAACATCATCTGAACCGACGCCCGCAAACACATTTTCCGGTTGTAATCCGTGGTAAGCGGCAATCGCCTCCGTAAGCTCCGACGCCTCCGGATCCGGATAAAGATTAAACGCCGACGGGTCAAGCCGTCCGAGCTCCCGTGCCGTCATAGGCGTCGGCGGGTAAGGATTCTCATTTGTATTCAATTTTATTCTCTCCGTATCCCGAGGCTGCTCGCCCGGTACATACGGCTTGATGCTTCTGAAATTATCGCTGAGGCTGCCCATTTATGTGATTCCTTTCCGAAAATTCTTCCTAATATGCTATATTACCACGTTTATTCTTTTTTATCAACCCCCATAACGGCGAAAGATTGTAATTTTTAGTAAATATTTTGTGAACGCCGTGTTAAAAAAAATTTTATCACGTCCCGCAATCGGTTAAAACGCTTGTAAAATCCTTTCCGGTATGATATAATGTCAGCCGTACAAAGACACCCTCCGCATTGATTTTTACAATGCCTGAAAAAAGGAGAAATAAACATGGCGCTTGACGCAATTGCAGTGCGCTGCATAGTAAAGGAGCTGTCGGAAACCATAACCGGCGGCAGAATCGATAAAATATCACAGCCCGAACGCGACGAGCTTGTACTGAGCATAAGAACCCTGACCGAAAACCACCGTCTGGCGCTCAGCGCTTCGCCGTCCAATCCGCGCGTACATTTCACGAAAATATCCAAGAAAAATCCCGCGGCGGCGCCGATGTTCTGTATGCTTTTGCGTAAACATATCGGAAGCGGAAAAATTATTTCCGTAACACAGGACGGCTTTGAGCGCATAATAAAAATATGCATCGAGAGCTATGACGAGCTCGGTGATTTGACAGTTAAATATCTGATAACAGAAATTATGGGACGCCATTCAAACATTATTTTAACCGACGCCGACATGAAAATTCTCGATTCTATTAAACGGGTCGATTTTTCAGTCAGTTCAGTGCGGCAAATACTGCCGGGGATGCTTTACGCCGCTCCGCCCGCACAGGATAAAATTCCCCTTACTGAATTTAACGTAAAGGAAGCTGTTGATTTTTCGCAAGCGGAGAGTGCTGATAAGGCTGTAATGAAAGCAATTTCCGGCATATCGCCTATTATCGCGCGCGAAGCGGTTCACCGTGCCCTTACCCGCTCCGGCACGGCGGCGGATGATTCCGATATGGATTTGTCAAAAAAAATCGGTGCTGAGCTATCCCGTATAGCGTCGGATGTAAAATGCGGCAGCTTCAGTCCGTGCATGATTACGGATGCTTCCGGAAAACCGTTTGATTTCGCGGCAATTCGTATAACGCAATACGGAAATGCGGCGAATGTCAAGGAATACGACAGCATGAACGCTCTTGTTGACGACTTTTATTCCGTGCGCGATATGAAGGAGCGCATGAAACAGAAAAGCGCGGATTTATCAAAACTCCTGAACGTAAACATCGAGCGCGCCGCGAAAAAGCTCATCATTCTTGAAAAAACTTTATGTGACGCCGAAAAATGCGGGCAATACAAAATTTTCGGGGAATTGATAACCGCCAATATATATAGGATCAAGGACGGCGACGCCAATCTTTGCGCCGAAAATTATTATGAGGACGGAGCCCCGCAGGTAATCATCCCCCTCGACCGCTCTCTCTCGCCCGCGCAAAACGCGCAAAGATATTACAAAAAATATACCAAGGCGAAAAACGCGCGGATCGAAGCTTCAAAACAGCTTAAAATAACGCGCGGTGAGCTTGATTATCTCGAAAGCGCGCTCGCAGCGCTTGAAATGGCTGAGACGGAAAACGATTTGAACGCAATCCGTACAGAGCTTACAAACGAGGGTTATATAAGCGGACGTGCTGCTGCCGCGCGCGGCAAGTCACAATCCTCGTCTAAACCGATGCATTTTATATCCGGCGGATTTGATATTTATGTCGGCAGGAATAATACTCAAAACGACTATCTGACACTTCGCATGGCTAATTCCTTGGATATATGGTTCCATACGAAAAATATCCACGGCTCGCACACTGTTATAAAGCTCGGGCTTGATAAGGACGTTCCCGAAGCAGTCATGCGCGCCGCTGCCGAAATTGCCGCGTACTATTCCAAGGCTCGTTCCTCATCGCAGGTACCGGTAGACTATACTCAGGTCAAAAATGTAAAAAAGCCGAACGGAGCAAAACCCGGTATGGTAATTTATGAGCATTACAATACTGTCTATGTGACGCCTTCTCCTCATACCGAAATCAAATCGGCAGATTAGCCGAACAGGCATAACACAAAAAAGGGGCGGATGCCCCTTTTTTGTGTATATTTTCATTATTCGCCCAATACCGCTATTTCGGAAATATGGCAGTAGTTTTTGCCCTCAACCGTATCGCCGTCGCCGTTGTAACGAATGTATCTCGCTTTAACCGGAGACGGGAACATATACTTTTCAAATTCCTCCGTTTCGCCGCTGTTCTGCGTTTTCGGCAGAGCCTCGGACCACGTTTCGCCGTCCGCCGAATATTCGATAAGGAACGGATATGTTCTCTCGCTGCCCTTCCACATCGCTATTGACACACCCGTTACCGTCTGCTCGGAACCCAAATCAACCGTCAGCATGTTCGGACCGTTTGCCGACCAGCGTGTGTTTATGTCAAGATCGACCGCGCCCTGCTCAAGATTGCCGTCGTTATCGGTAGCTGTAACGCCATAAACGTCGAGCTGGTTATCGTAATATTTCTTGCCCGTACCGTTTATCGCAACAATCTCAACCTTATCCGGCACAGGTGCAGACTTTACGTCCGCCTTTATTTGAGCCGCGGAAGCTTCTGACATCTGCTGCTCTGTATCGGAAATCACGATAAGCCCGTCGTTCCAGAACACCTTTTTGCCCAGCGCCTCCGCCACTGCGCGAAGCGGTACAAGAGTGCGGTCATTCTTTATTACCGGCGCTGTATCCATAGTCTTGTATTCCTCAATCGCATAAGAATCTTTTGTTCCGCCGCTCAGAGCAGGGTCGTCCGTATAGGTAACCGGACCACCTTTACAACCTGTTTCATACTCCGTTTTGCCTACGGTCATCGACACAAAATCGTTGTTTGGCATAGTAATTCTGATAAATTGGGTCTCGGGCATCCATTCGACCTCGGCGCCGAATGCCTCCGCGATAAAGCGTATGGGCACAAGCGTGCGGTCGTTTTCGTCGATCTCCGGCACTACCGCCGTATTATCGTTATCGATACGCTTGGGCTGACCTTCAATAAGCGCTGTCGGGCATCCGACAACGAGCGTCAGGTTTTCGCCTGTGTACAAGTCGGAAATATTCCATGACTTCTTCGCCAGATCAGGATTTTTCTGACCGTTTACCGTGATCTGCGGCACGGGAATCGTCTCCGTATCAAAGCCTAAATAATAGCTCGTGTGCGTCGGCTGATTATAGCATACGTTTTGCAGCGCGACATGGTTCCTGTACTGAATATCATGCATAAGCGCCGGTATTCTGTAGCCCGTGGGCGTTGTCGTCGTAAACAGACGAAGAGCGCTGCTGTCCTTAAGCGGATATATTACCTCCTCGCGCCAGTCGCCGAGCAAATCAGCCGTCAATGACGGGTTCGCCTTCGTACCGTTTACAGCGTATGTTCCTCCGGCTGTAAATATCGTATCGGTTTTCTGGGTATCGTGGTTCCATTTGCCTATATAAATGCCGTCCTGAACCTCGCGCCCGAGATCGCCGTCCCACCATGCAAAGAAGTTCGCAGCCATAGTGTAGCTTGTCGAAATAACCTCGCCCTTTGATGTGGTGAGCACTCCCGCAGCCGACCAGCCCTCCGCGCCGGGATAATTCGGATCGATGTCGTCCGCCGCACCGCGTCCGTTATCGGTTTCGGTTTTCATACCGTAGAGGATTTCGCCGGTGCGCGCATCGCGCATTTCGTAACCGTAAGCCGATCCCTTATCCTCATGGCACGAATATACCTCAAGTCCCGGTCTTGACGGATCAAGATCCGCGACATGCTGAGCATCACCGTGACCTAAGCCGGTCGAGTACATCGGCGTGCCGTCGTTGTCAACCGCGAGAGAGCCGTATATGATCTCATCGCAGCCGTCATAATCAACATCGGCAAGCGACATCGAATGATTGCCCTGTCCGATGTACTGATTCTTATAGTCCATCGTATCAAAGCGCCATTTCTGTACTAATTTTTTATCCTTCAAATCATACGCCGCCATAACGGTTCTGCCGCCGACATTTCCCTCCGAACCTGTATAATAACCGCGGCAGAATACCATGCTTGGTCTTTCGCCGTCAAGATATCCTATACCCGCCAGATAACGCTCCGAACGGTTGCCGTAGCTGTCGCCCCACGCGGTTATATCCCATTCAACGCCGTCCTTTGTGGTGCCTGTGATCTGCGGGTCATAATCAACAGTGTCGATAATCGTGCCGTCCTCGCCGTCAAACACGGTAAGGAACAGCGGACCGGTGAGGTTCTTGCCGTTATTTTCAACCGCATAATTCGCTTTTTCATTGCCTATAACAGTGCCGTCTCCGGCAATCGTACCGTCTGCTGTACGGCAAGCCATTTCAGCCTTGCCGTCCATATCGAAATCGTATACCATGAACTGCGTATCATGCTGTCCGGAACGGATATTCGGCCCCATATTAATACGCCACATACGCGTTCCGTCCGTTTCATACGCGTCAAGGATACACTCGCCCGTAAAGCCCTCCTGCGCCGCGTCCTTGGCATTGGAGGGATCCCATTTAAGAACGATTTCATATTGTCCGTCGCCGTCCAGATCCGCCGCCGAAGCGTCGCCCGCGGAATATGTATATTCCTCTCCGTTTACAGTATTCGGCTCGGGCTTCTCTATCGGAATATCAATATAGTCGTCCGCCCACGGCGTTACCGCCGCGCACTTCTCTCCCTCCTGACCGTTTACAACAGGCGCTACCTGATATGACCTGCCGGGATTGATATCAGTGTAATTCGTTGCGTTCATCGGCTCCGGATTCACTAACTGTCCGTCACGGTACAGATTATACTTTGTGTCCGCGCTTTCCGTGCCGAGCCAGCGCCACGACACAAACACGGTTTTATCAACCGTAACAGCGACAAGTCCGCGGTCGATATTCTCCATAGGACGCTGTATGTCCGGACGTGAATCTATAAGCTTTTGCGTTTCGGCAGCCGTCTCAGCGCTGCCGCCTGCCGCAAGGCTTTGACCCACCGCCGGCATGTCCGCCGCAAGCGCGGGAACAGCTGCCGTTATGCACATCGCCGCGGCGGATACAGCCGCGATAATTTTTTTCATTTTCATCATGCTATCTCCTCCCTTTAATTAAATATAGCATCCGGTCAAATTTTACGATTCGCCGGTCCGTGTTAAAAGCAGTTATTTTATGCGTACTATTACCGCCGCGCATTCGGCGCGGGTGATATTTGCCTTCGGGTCGAATGTGCCGTTTTCGCGTCCGGTCATGATACCCTGCATCGTGCAGAACATCACGCCCTCGACCGCCCAGTCGGAAATATCCGCAAGGTCGCTGTAATCGAGGCGTATCGCCCATGCACCCGTCGGTCCTTCACCCTTGTAATCATAATACGCTTTAATGATTTTTGCCGCCTGCTCGCGCGTCACGGGGTCGTTCGGACGGAACGTTCCGTCGCCCATTCCGTTTAATATGCCGTTTTCCGTACCCCACGCGACATACGGCGCGTAATATGCGTCCGGGGAAACATCGGTATATTCCGTTGCCGTGTCTGTTGACTGCACACCGTCCATACGACCCAGAATGACCGCCAGCATTCCCCGCGTAAGCGTCATATCCGGCGCGAACTCGCTGTCGGCAAGGTCGATGCCGTTCATCAAGCCTTTTTCGTACACCTGCTTTACGGCGTCATAGTACCACGCGTCGGACGGCACATCCTTAAACCACACTTTTCCTTCATACGCGAAGCCGGCCGGGTGCATTGTCGGGTCAGCTGTTCCGCCGCAAGACCCGGAGCCGGTCGGCTCAAACAGAACATATCGTGCATTGTCCTCCGTACCGGGAAGCACATATGTGTCTCCGTTGTATTCGAGCGCACCCTTATCGCCTTCGGTTTTGCCGCCCGTAACCTTTACGCCTTCGGCAGCCTTTACCTTACCAACCGCGCCGCCGTTTTCGGCAGCCGTATACACCGATACGCGCGCGTTGTCCGTAACATAAACAAGCGCGATTTCATCCGCCGGAGCGTCGCTTCCGCCATAAGGCGCACCGATGATTCCCCAATCCAATGAGCTGTCGCCGTCTCCGTTATGTTCGCATTTCACATTTATCGTGCTGTTACCCGAGGCATGGATGGCGCCGGGCTTTTTTTCCTCGTTGCCGAACAAATTTATCCCGCCGTAAGCGATAATCGACGCGCTGTCCTCGGTTACAATGTCATAGCCGTCCCATATTCCTATACCGATTGCATTTGATCCGCCCGAGGTGTCGAGCACAGCATCGTCCTTTACATTAAGCCGGCGGGACATAATGCTGATAATATCGTAATCTATGCCTTCATTGAGCGAGTACGCATACGCGTTTACGTGCACCGAATCCTCAATTGTGAGATCATCGGTCGACATAAGCGCCCAAGAACCGTCAGCGCCCAGGGCTTCCGTCACGGTTACATCGCCCTTGCCTTTGATTGTTAAATTGCCATACGACGTCATGCCGAATGTCCTGCCGGGTCCCTGAGCTGTAACGCTCAGCTCGCCGTCCGCCTGAATAACGCTGTTTCCGACAAGCTGAACTCCAACGACATTTGACTCTTCGGGGTCTTCGGAAGCTACGGGATCGGAGTTGTTTACCGATATAACCGTGCGGCTGTTTTCGGGGATATTCAGCGTTATATCTCCCTCCGCAGAGAACGCGACAGATTGCGTCGTGGCAAACGATACATTGTTAAGGGTAATCGTATCGCCCTCCGCGCTCAGTCCCTCCGGGATCTCATCGGCTGTCAGCGGCTCGCCTTCTTTTTTGTTTTTGCGGAAACCCGATTCCGCATCGTAGTATATTCTGTAATCGACGACCGTTTCCTCGCCGTCTGCTTTCGTACTCTGCCCCGCCTCCGGCTTATCCGCCGCAAGCGCGGGAACAGCTGCCGTCATGCACATCGCTGCGGCGGATACGGCTGCGATAATTTTTTTCATCATGCTATCCCATTCCTTTTAATAATACTGTTTTTCATGAAGCGACCGGATTTATGCAATATCCGTTATGTGTTAAAGACTGTCACGCCTTCTTTATAATTTCCTGCCATCTCTCATAAGCCGCATCCCATTCATCGCTGTCCTGCGGCTCGTAAACCTTTATATCAAACGAATTTTTAACGACCTGTCTGCCCTCGTTCAAATCCTTGATCGCGCCCATTGCCATAGCCTGCACAATTACGTTTCCTATACTCGTCGCCTCAACCGGTCCCGTGCTTACGCGGCGTTTTGTGGCGTTGGCAGTAAACTGACATATCATTTTGTCCTTTATGCCGCCGCCGACGATATTTACTACGTTGTACCTGTTGCCTGTAACCTCTTCCATACCCTCAACCGTCGCGCGGTATTTAAAGCCTAAGCTCTGCGCTATGCAGCGTATGACGTCTCCTTTTGTTTCAGGCACCTTCTGCCCCGTTTTCGCACAATAATCCTTAATGCGCTGCGGCATATTGCCCGGCGTCTGAAACGCCGGATAATCCGGGTCGATCAGCGACGCGAACGGCTCAGCCGCATTTGCCTGGCGTTCAAGCTCGTCAAACGACAGCTCCTCCCCCTCGCGTATCCACTGTCTGCGTGATTCCTGTATAAGCCACAGACCCATAATATTTTTCAAAAATCTGATTGTCTTATTCGCGCCGCCCTCGTTTGTGAAGTTATATTTAAGCGCGCCCTCGGTGATATTTGGCTTGGGAAGCTCCACGCCCATAAGCGACCATGTGCCGGAGGATATGTAAATAAAATCGTCCTGATTCGGCACTGGCACGGATACAACCGCCGAGCCTGTGTCATGCGACGCCACGGCGACCACCGGCACCTGCTCTATTCCAAGCTCCTCCGCGAGCTCCGGCTTAACCCTTCCCACGATCGTACCCGGCATTACAACATCGGTGAAAATATCCTTCGGTATGCCCATCCTGTCCATCAGATCATACGACCATTCGTATTTCTCGGAATTATAAAGCTGAGTCGTGGACGCGTTGGTGTACTCCGTCGTCTTTACGCCCGTAAGGAAGAAGTTAAATAAATCCGGTATCATAAGGAGTGTTTTCGCTTCCTTAAGCGTTACATCGTCCGACAGGCGCGCGGATAAAAGCTGGAAAATAGTATTAAACCAGTTAAACGCGATACCCGTCTCCTTATATATGTCCTCCTTCGGAACAATTTTAAATGCCTCGTCATACATTCCTTCGGTTCGCGTATCACGATAATGATACGGATTTCCGAGAAGCTTATCGTCCTTGTCAAGCAATCCGTAATCCACCGCCCATGTGTCAATACCGATGCAGTCGATGTCGCGGTCGCCGGAATTAACGCATTTTAAAATACCCTGCTTGATTTCAAAAAACAGACGCAGGATATCCCAATGTAAATTTCCGTTGATGTTTACGGGGTCATTTGAAAAACGGTGCTTTTCCTCCAGCGTTATTTTTTCGCCGTCATATGTCGCCAGCATTGCTCGTCCCGATGAAGCACCGAAATCAAACGCCAAAAATTTATACGTCTTTGCCATGTGAAATACCTCTCTTTTATATAATTTATTTAATACTATTATACAATAAATCAAAATTTTTGTCAATATTTACTGATAATGATTTACAAATCAAAACAAATATGGTATAATATAAGCAAAAAAACGGAGGTAAATTTATGTATACAGCAAACGAAAAGAGATATGACAAAATGAAATACAACCGCTGCGGAAAAAGCGGGTTGCTTTTAAGTGCCTTCTCCCTTGGCATGTGGCACAATTTCGGCTCGTATGACAATTATGACAATATGGTTGACATGGTGACGACCGCATTTGATTTGGGAATTACGCATTTTGATCTCGCGAACAATTACGGACCCGAACCGGGCAGCGCGGAGGAAAATTTCGGAAAAATGCTTAAAAATGAGCTTGCCCCCTACCGCGACGAGATAATTATATCCACAAAGGCGGGTTACGGCATGTGGCCCGGACCTTACGGCGACCACGGCTCGCGCAAATATCTGCTCGCAAGTCTCGACCAGAGCTTAAAACGGCTCGGCGTAGATTATGTTGATATATTCTATCATCATCGTCCCGATAAAGAAACGCCTCTCGAGGAAACGGCGTCGGCGCTTGATTACGCAGTGCGTTCGGGAAAAGCGTTGTATGTCGGTATTTCAAACTACAGTCCTGAGGACACAAAAAAGCTGTCGGATATCATGAAATCGCTGGGTACTCCTCTTGTGATCCATCAGCCGCGCTATAACATGTTTGAACGCACAATCGAAAACGGCTTGCAGCAGGTGCTTGAGCGCGAGGGCATCGGCTCAATTTCATTCTGTCCGCTCGCGCAGGGCTTGCTGACAAACAAATACATACACGGCATCCCCGCCGATTCGCGCGCGGCAAGCGGCTCTAAATTCCTCACATCCGACAGAATAACGCCGGAGGTAATCGAAAAGGTAGTAAGGTTAAACAAAATCGCCGAAAACCGCGGTCAGTCATTGGCTCAGATGGCGGTCGTGTGGAATCTGCGCGGAGGGCGCCTTACGTCTGTTTTAATCGGCGCGTCAAAGCCGAAGCAGATTATTGAAAATGTCGCGTCGCTTGAAAATCAGGATTTTTCCGACGCCGAACTGAAGGAAATCGACGATATCCTCGCTCAATAAAACTATCAATATACAAAAACAGGGCTTTTTGCAAAGCCCTGTTTTTGTATGGATTATTCTTTGTGGAAGAATCCCTTTACCTTATCAATTACGCTGTCCGCGACACCGCTCTTTTCAACCTGCTCGATAATATCCCCGGCCTTATCCTTGAGTCCGTCAAAGAAATCGTCGTCAAATTTATCCTTTAAATAACTTACGACCTCTTTTACCTGCTCATCGGGCAAATTAACGCCGAGCTCCTTTTCGATTGCCTTGATCGGATTCTGTTTCAAATCCTTCTGAAACGAATCATCCTTCGCAAGCTTTTCAACAGCTTCCTTTATTTTGTCAAAATCCATGCCAAAACACACCCTTCGGATTTATATTTTCTACAGTATATCATCCGAGCAAAAAAATGTCAAGAACCATGATGCGATTTTGGCAGATATAGTGTAATAAAAAGGATTTTTTTTACAATATAACAATATACAGACATTCACATATAACAAAACCGCCGATGATCAGGCGGCGGCTCTGTTATATATGAATGCAACACTGTCTCACAAACAATGTTAGTATTATTATACACGAGGGGAACATAATTTTCAAGTGTTTGACCAATCTTTTTTTTAAAAACTCTGAATTTTGAACAACTTATCTAATTTTTTATATGATATATTATATATTTTAGTGCATATCGTCAAAATATGATTTGTACTCGATCCCGCTTTTCACGCCGAAAAGAAACTCATACAAATCTATAAAATAATCGTCGGTCATACTCGCCATATAGTCGGTCACAATCTGATTGGGCTCGGTTTTTTCATAGTCATCGGAGGAGCGCCTGCTGTTGACAAAATCAATATGATGACGATAAATAACAGAGCTTCTGTCGCCCCTTTTAAGCATATCCAGCAGCGAATTATATACGCGCGCAAACATGGGCTTTATAATATTATCGTAGCCGTCGGAAATGCTGTTGTCAAAATAAATTTTTTCATAATTTTCACGCTTTATGCTTTTTACGGCGTCAAAATGCACCTTATCGAGCATTATAAAATCCTTTCCTACGCTGTTTTCCACCAGATCAACGATAAGGTTGTTAATTATAGCCGCGTTAAAGCTGCCTATAGGAGACGAACCGAACACATTTTCATCCTCTATAAGCCTTGCTTTCACCGCATCCTGCCGGTCCTTGCCAAGGTATGCTATCATATCGCACACGCGTACCACGCACCCCTCGAGCGTGGACGGCACAAGCCTTTCCACGGCTGTCCGATCGGTATAGCACGCCTCCGTCTTTTTATCAAATTCCCCGAATCCGTCAAGCGGCTCCGGACGATACTCTCTGCACTCAAATTCTCCGTTATGGCATAAAATACCGTCCAATGTCTGCAATGTCAGATTCAGATTGAAAATTCCGTCCAGCACACGGACACTGTGAGCATTATGATTAAAATACCTGCCGGTATTATTGTGATACAATTCATTCAAAAAGCGCTCTCCCGCATGCCCGAACGGCGTATGTCCTATATCGTGTCCGAGCGCTATCGCCTCTATCAAATCAAGATTAAGCCCCAGGAGTCTGCCTATATTTCGCGCGATGCGCGATACAAGCTGCACATGGAAACCGCGCCGCGAAATGTCGTCGTTTTTATAAAATGAAAAGACCTGTGTCTTATCGGTATACCGATTATAATACGGGCTGTGCATTATCTTCTCCACATCCCTCACATACGCCGGACGCCATAAATTCGCCCTGTCATGCGACATATCCCGCCGCACGGGCTTCGGGAGCTCGGAGCCGTCAAACCCCGTAAGCTCGCGCACCTTCTTCTGCGCTTCCTCCGACAGACTTTCATAATAATTCATATTATCACTCTCCGAATTACATTGTACCACATTTTTCCTCCCATTTACAACGCTTTTTGCGGAAGCAAAAAAATAATTGTAAACCATGCCGAAAAATAATGGTTGACAATCGTCCTTGCTTCTGTTACAATTTTAAAGACATAATTTTTGGGAGGGATAGTCTATGAAAACAAAAAGCATCGTAATATGCGCTGTATTCGCGGGAATTTTATGTGTATTCTCCGTAATGTCGGTTCCCATTGAACCGGTGCCGATATCGATGGGACTGTTCGGCGTTATGCTCGCGGCCGGAATACTCGGGTTAAAATACGGTACGGCGTCCGTTTCGCTGTTTGTGCTTATTGGAGCGGTCGGCGTTCCGGTATTCACAGGCTTTCGCGGAGGCATCGCTCCGCTTGTCGGTCCGACGGGAGGCTATATATGGTCATACATTCCCATGACCGCTCTTATAGGGCTTCTTACTCTTAATATGCCGCAGAGCAAATATCGTATTGTTGCCAGGTATTTTTTGGCGGTTCTCGCCGGAACGGCGCTGTGCTACGCAATGGGAACGATCCAGTTTATGCTTGTGCAGACGGTCGGTCTAAAATACGCTCTTACGGTATGTGTGCTTCCGTTTATACCGGTTGACATCTTAAAGGCATTGGCTGCGTCTTATCTTTCATACGCCGTGCGGCGCGCTCTTATAAAAGCAAATATTATTTAACCGAAAATACACATGATTTATATTGCAAAATGTATCCTCGCATGATATAATAAGAATATACAAGATTCGACGGAGGATATAATGCGTAATATCATTTATGACGCCGTATACGGCGCTGTATGCTCTCTTGCCGTGCTGATTATCGGCTTTATGCTGCCGAGGAGGTGGTTTAATCCCGACAGCGCGCTGTTCGCGGAGCGTAAATGGGAAAACGGCGGGAAAATATACAACAGCCTGCATATAAACAAATGGAAAAATAAATTGCCGGATATGAGCAAATATATAAAAATTATGATCGCCAAACGTTTGCGCGGCAGCGAAACAGCCGAAGACATCGGCAGACTCGTCGCGGAAACTTGTGTGGCGGAGGCGGCGCATTACGCGCTTATGATTCTGTCACTGGGTATGATAGTTGTCTGGCAAAGCATAGGCGGTATTGTATGCTGCGTGTGCTATGCGGTCGGAAATATTCCGTATATTATAATTCAAAGGTATAACCGACCGCGGCTCATGCGTATTATGAGACGTATGGTCAGCGAGTAACGCAAAAAATGGCCGGCGGTAACGGCATATCTTCTGCCCGAATTAAGCGTCAGAACAGCCCGCCGCATAATCCGCGCACGGGCTGTTTGTGTATTCGGCTCATCCGATATGTTTGTTCACTATCTTAATATCTCCGCCGCGAAGCTTGCTTATGACCTCAAATACAGCGTCGTGATTGTTGTCATTTTCGGTTATGTATCCCGCGGCGCGTTTCACGCAGTCCGCCGCATTCGCCACGGCGATACCCAAATCCGCTCCCGTCATAAGCGATAAATCGTTTTCATTGTCACCCATCGCAACCGAAAACCGCGCTCCCGTAAGTTCCTTTAACTTTTTTAATCCGGCTCCCTTTGACGCGTTCTTCGGCAAAAGCTCGTAGTACCACGGACTCGACTGAATAAAGCTGTACCTTTCCGGGAAGCTTGTGCCGCGTATCAGACTTTTAAATGCATCGAGCTCGTTTTCCTCAACCATGAAAATCACCTTCAGTATGCGTTCGGGCAGATTTTGATAGTCAATATACATATCCGGAAATTTTTCCAGATGCTTGTGCTCCTCCACAATCCTGTTTGTTCTGCAAAAATACACTGTATCCTCTGAGCTCGCTTCAACGCCGGCGGAGGGAAAGTGCTCGTAAACATACCCGATTACATCGTTTATACCCTTATCGAGCTTCAGGCTCCATAAAAATTTCCCTGTTTTAAAATCGTAAATCGCCGCCCCGTTCGCACATACCATTGGAGCGTTGGGTTCTATATATTTACGCACAAGCTTTGCGCCGCGCGGCACGCGTCCCGTAGCAAACGTAAACATTCCTCCGTTATCCATAAAATAACGCAGCGCATTTACATTTTTCTCCGACACCCTTTTATCGCGCGTAAGCAGAGTATCATCAAGGTCAGTGCATAAAAGTATTCCGTCAAACCTCTCCATTATGCCGTCTCCCCGAAACTATTCCGCAAGAAAATCCGCCGTCTTTTCCGCCACAAAATCAAGCTTACCCGTAAAGCCGTGATCCGCGCCGTCCACTATTATAAGCTCGGCACGCGGCATACGCTCCTTGTATCTGCGCGAGCCTATCACACCGACCGCCTGGTCATCGCTTCCGTGTATTATGAGCATTTTACCGGTAAACAGCTCTGTGGTTTCATATATGGGCAGCGTTTTAGCTATCCTGAAATAAAGATTTCCCGTTTTAAAGCTCTGTCCTTTATCGTTTGTAACCGATATGTATTCCGGCAAATTGTAGCTGTCATATGGAGTGCCGAAAAGCGATCCCGCAAGCGCGTCATCCTTCAAGGTTGCCGCAGGCGCTATCATAACAAGCTTTGATATATATTCCCTGTACATTCCCGCAATCATGCCGCCCACGAGCGCTCCCTGCGAGTGACCCGCCGCGTAAATATCCGTCACAAACGGCAGACTTCTCACATAATCCACAATCTTTGCCGCGTCGAGAATCTCACTGTAAACATTCATATCCGAAAATTCTCCGCCGCTCTCGCCGTGACCGTCAAAGTCAAATTTCACAGCCGCAATGCCCCGCTTGACGCATTCGTCCGCTATGCGCTCGAACATGCTGCTCTTTTCGCCATAGCCGCGAGACGCCATGAACCCGTGAAAAATTATAACAACCGGGCATTTGTCCTTACCCTCCGGCACTCTTAAATCGCCCCTGAGCGTTAGTCCGTCGCGTTTGATCTCCACACATTTAACATCCATTTTTTTCCGCCTCCGTATATATTTTATTCGATTTCCATAACCGTTACCGAACGTCCCGGGAAGGTATATTGAAAGCTCTCCCCCGTCACGTCAAGCTCCGTCGATACCGGATGTATTTTCTCCGGCTCACCAAAGCTGTTCTCCGCGCTCATATCGTCGGAAATCAGTTGGGTAACGCGTATTTTTGACACGCTTTTGTCAAGAGCTATCTGCGCCGGATATTCTTCTTCTTTGTAATTCGCCGCTTTTATTATCGTTTTATTGTCCGTGACTCCGGCTGTGAGATATATCGGTCTTATCTCGCCGCGCTTTTCCTCAAAGTCATGATAAACCTCTCCGTCGAGCCGGCAGATAAAATGATTGCCCTTAGCCTCGACTTCTATTTCATATTCGCGTCCGGTTTCAATATGTATATGTCTGCCGACCGTTACGCCCGCGCCCTTGTCGCCTTTCATTTTGTTTACCATCGACACGTCGTTCATCCAGCCGCCTATTTCCCAGAAATAATAGCTCTTGTTATTTTTCGCGCCGAATATTATTCTGAAGCCCTCCCGTCCGGAAAGCTTTTTCGCCTTCAATTTTATTGACGCGCCGTCGGAGAGCGGCTCGAAGAACAGCGATACCGGCATTTCGCTTGTTTCCTCAAACGCGTATCTGCCATCCTTAACGCTCCAGTTGACGTTTGTCGCCGCGTAAAGATCCGTTTGCAGTTCGCCGTTTACATAAACGCCGTAAAATTCCGCCGCTGTTTTCTGCAAGGATACGCCGCACCGACCCGATATTTCGGGAAGCTCGACAGGCTCGTTCGGAGCGTCGTTTTCAGCCTCGCTCTCAACCACATAATCAGGCTGGTGCGCCATGAACATTTGCTGCACATAATAATTCGGTGTTCCGTAGGATTTATGATTGTCGTACCAAATCATATCCGGCGACCAATTCACATAATCCGCATTGGCGAAAAGCGGCGCGTAGCACGCAAGCGAAACAACGTCCGCGTTATTTTCGACGCTCGTCATATAGCACGCCTCAGCAAGCGCGTTTTCATACCTGTTTCCCCACGAGGCAAATTCTCCTATGAACACCTTGGGACCGCTTCTGTCATATTTTCTGTAACGGTCTATATTTGTCAAAAACCATTCGGGATGCATATAATAATGCTCGTCCACTATGTCCGCGCCGTGCTTTTTTGCTTCCGACCAGCCGTATTCAAAATCGTAGCCGTCGCACCACGGGCCGCTTGTCGCTATTATTTTTATATCGGGATATCTTTCCCTCACCGCGTTATGAAAATACGGATAGCGGTCAAAAAAGCCGTCGGCAACCTCCTCGTTGCCTATAGCTATATATTCAAGATTAAACGGCTCCTTATGTCCCATTGCGGCGCGCTTCCCGCCCCATTGCGTCGTCTCGTCTCCATTGGCAAATTCTATCAGCGCGAGTGTCTCATCCACAAACTCGTCTATGTCCTCTACAGGAACGCCCGTATGATCGTGCGGGTTCCAGCCTCCCGAAACAACCGGCACGGCTTTTGCGCCTATATCCTCGCAGAATTGAAAATACTCGAAAAAGCCAAGACCCGCCGTCTGATTATATCCCCAATTATTACGGCGCGGCGGGCGCTCCTCTATGGGTCCGATCGTGTTGACCCAGCGATACAGCGAATTTCTGTCGTTTTTGTTCATTGAGCCGTCATGCGTCAGGCATCCGCCCGGAAAACGCATGAATTTCGGCTTTAATTCCGCGAGCATACCCGCCAAATCAAGCCTTAGTCCGTGTCCCATAAATGTTCTATCGGGCATGACGGACAAAAATGTTACGCATATTTCTCCGTTTTCCGCGCTGACAGCCGCGCGCGCCGTATGGTCGGTTTCCTCAGCCGTAAAGGAGCCGGAATATTTTTGCCATTCATCCGTAATGCGGATATCCTCCGAATAATAATTTTTTCCCTCCGCATCCTCAACCGAAAACGACACTCTGTCCGCGCTTCCTTTAAGATACAGCGAATAATTATACCTTTCGCCCTTTTCAAGACTCAAGCCTCCGTTAAAGCCCGTATTTACAATCGACAGTCTTGATTCCGTTTTTAATACGGCGAAGTGCGTATTTTTATCGCTTATTCCCCCGCCGTTTTTTATTTCGGTCTCTCCGCCGCCCCGTATTTCCCACGCCGTCATGGCGTTATAGCCGGGAGCATCCATTGCGCAGAACTCGAACGCGCGGTTTCGTACCATCTCCGGATACAGTCCGCCGTCAGCCGCATGATTTATATCCTCAAAAAATATTCCCCACAAATCGCCTGTGGGAAACAGTCTTTTTTTCGTGTTAATTTTAATTGCGTTCATATTATGCACCTCTCAAAAAGCCGTTTCCCATATAATATACCATAACACATAAAACCGTCAAGTGATTTTTATGATTTAATTGGCAGATATTATTGTTTTTTGGAAATTTATGTGTTATAATTCCGTCATAAAGCAAATAAGCAAAACATGCTGAACCTCAGCTGCCGGTATGCTTTATCAGGCGGCTTTAAAATGCGCGTTTAACGTCTTATCAGCCCGCGGCGAGACGTTTGTTTTCTTTAATATCCGCGGGCGGAAAGGCTATGGATGTATATATGAAAAGGATAGTATGCTTCGGTGACTCCAATACCTACGGTCACGATCCCGCGGACGGCAGCAGGCTCGAAAACCGCTGGACAAGGCTTATACGCCCGATCCTCGGCGAGGGCTATGAGATTATAGAGGAAGGCTTGTGCGGACGAACGAGTGTTTTTTCCGTTGATACCAATGCCGATGGCTGGGAAGGCTCCACTGTTATAAAGCCGGTCCTGTGCACTCACAAGCCGTTCGATTTGCTTATCATAATGCTCGGCACGAACGACCTGCTGCTCGGCGCGCATGCCGGCGCGGATGACAGTGCCCGCGGAATCGAAACGCTTATTAAGCTCGCGCGGGAATGTGTTGACTGCAAAATCCTCATCGTTTCCCCGATTTTAATATCCCCGTCGGTCGCTGAGAGCGAAACGTTCGCTCCTCTCTACGGCGGTATACGCGCGTGCGGACTGTCAAAGCAGCTGGCGCCGAAATTCAAAGCTGTCGCCGAAAAGAATCAATGCGGCTTTTTAAATGCCGCGGATTACGCCCATGCGTCCGATCTTGACGGCGTGCATATGGACAGCGAAAATCACGCAAAACTCGCAGCTGCAATCGCGGATAAAATAAAGGAGCTCCTCACATAATAATCACGAGGTGATTATAAATGGAAAAGGATAACGAGGAACTCCTAAATTACGTTTACCAAAACGCTGAGATGGGCGTTAATTCCATTTCAAAGCTGATGGAAATAACAGACGATACGGAATTTATCCATCAGCTTGACACGCAGAAAAACGAATATACAGCCATGAAAAACGACGCGGAAAAGCTCCTGCGCGATCAGGGCGCCTCGGAGGACGATTTGTCGGCTTTTGACCGCGTCCGGACATACATTATGATAAACATGCAGACGCTCAGGGATAAATCCGTTTCGCATATTGCCGAAATGCTTATTCAAGGCTCCGCTATGGGCATAGTTCAGGCTATCAGAAAGCTCCGCGAATATACTCAGGTTGACGAGCCTGTAAAAAATCTTATGCAAAAGCTCCTTGCAATGGAGGAACGCAATTTTAACCAGCTGAAAAAATACGTATGACATCGGCGGAAAGGAACCGTTAAATAACGGTTCCTTTTATTTTACCCATAGCAAACTATTTGTATATACTTCACAAAATCAACCTCAAATACTGATAATTTTTTAACAAGTCACTGTCCGAAAAATGCAAAAAATCCATTGCAAAAACAGGGGGTTTGTGGTATAGTGTAAAATAGGTAAAAATTTTAAATATCTGCAAATTATAGATAACGGAGGCTAAAAAATGGGAACAATCGACAAATTGACCGAGCTTCAGTACCGCAGAGCCGTAATTGAAAAGGGCGGCGGCGCCGCTGCGGTTAAAAAGCAGCATGATTCCAGAAAGCTCACGGCAAGAGAAAGAATTTCGCTTCTCCTTGACGCCGGCAGCTTTGTGGAAACAGACGCTTTTGTAACTCACAGATGCACTGAGTTCGGCATGGACAAAAAAGAGGCTCCCGGCGAAGGCGTCGTTACCGGCTACGGCACGGTAGACGGCCGGCTCGTGTACGTATATGCTCAGGATTTCACCGTTATAGGCGGATCCCTGGGAGAAATGCACGCGAAAAAAATATGTAAAGTTATGGATATGGCTGCAAAAACCGGCGCGCCGATTGTAGGAATGAACGATTCGGGCGGCGCGAGAATACAGGAGGGCGTTGACGCTCTCGCCGGTTTTGGTGAAATATTCATCAGAAATACGCATAACAGCGGCGTTATCCCGCAAATCTGCGCTATTATGGGTCCGTGCGCCGGCGGCGCCGTATACTCTCCCGCCATCATGGATTATGTGTTTATGGTTGAAGACACAAGCCGCATGTTTATAACAGGTCCGCAGGTCGTATCGTCAGTTACGGGCGAGGAGGTCACCGCGGAGGAGCTCGGAGGCGCGTCAGCGCATTCCGAAAAATCGGGCGTTGCGCAGTTTACGGCAAAGAGCGATGAGGAATGTATAGCGCAGATTAAAGAGCTGCTGTCATATCTGCCCTCGAATAATCTCGACGGAGCGCCGTATATAACGCCGACCGACGACATTAACAGGCTTTCCGAAAAGCTTGCGTCAATCGTACCCGACGAGCCGACAAAGGCGTATGACATAAAAAGCGTTATAGCGGAAATTGTCGATAACGGCGAATTTTTTGAGGTTCACAAGAATTTTGCGAAAAATATAGTAGTCGGCTACGCGAGAATGAACGGTTTGACCGTCGGCATTATCGCGAATCAGCCCAAGGTTATGTCCGGTTCGCTCGACGTTGACTCGTCAACCAAGGCGGCGCGGTTCATACGCTTCTGTGACAGCTTTAATATTCCGCTTGTTACTCTTACCGACGTACCCGGATATTTCCCCGGCGTTTCGCAGGAGCATAACGGAATTATCCGTCACGGAGCAAAGCTTTTATACGCTTACTCCGAGGCAACCGTACCGAAAATAAATGTTATTTTAAGAAAAGCATACGGCGGCGCATACATAGCCATGAGTTCAAAGCATTTGGGCGCTGACGTGGTTATGGCGTGGCCCACCGCCGAAATAGCCGTAATGGGACCGGACGGCGCAGCGAATATTATATTTAAAAAGGAAATCGCCGAAAGCGATAATCCCATCGAGACACGCGCGCAGAAAATACGCGAATACCGGGATAAATTCTCATCCCCGTATGAGGCGGCAAAACGCGGCTACATCGATGATGTGATAGAACCGGATTCGACAAGACCGCGTATCATAGCGGCTCTTGAGACGCTGCAATCAAAACGTGAAACGCGTCCGGCAAAAAAGCACGGAAATCTTCCGTTATAAAAGGGGGATTTGATATGAGCATTTCACAGGCATTGAGCGAAGGCGTTCAAACGGCGCTTATAGGTCTTTCCACTGTATTCGCGGTTTTGATAATCCTTATGATTGTAATTTCAATCATGAAAGCCGTATTCTACAAAAAGCCTAAGGAAAAGCCCGCCACGGCTGTAAACGCCGCCGAGGAAGAGCTTACAAGGGCAATAGAGAGTCTGCCGGTTATCGATGAAACACCGCAGGAGGACGAAGAATTGATAGCTGTTATCACTGCGGCAATAGCGGCAAGTCTTAACACCTCGACATATAATTTGAGAATTAAATCCCTGCGGCGCGTTGATAATAATCAGCCCGCATGGAACAAAGCCGGAATACGCGAAACGATTAACAGCAGATTTTAAGGAGGTAAATAATGATGAGAAAGTTTAATATAACCGTAAACGGAAAAAAATATGAGGTTGAAGTAGAAGAAGCGGGCGGCGTTACAGGCGGCGCGTCAGTCGCGGCTCCCGTACAAACAGCTCCGGCACCCGCTCCTGCTCCGGCGGCTCCGGCGGCGAAGCCGGCAGCGCCCAAAGCGGCTCCCGTAGCCGGCGCAACGCAGGTTAAAGCACCGATGCCGGGCACAATTATGACAATAAATGTTACAGCGGGCGATAAGGTTACAAAGGATACCGTTGTGGCGGTGCTTGAGGCAATGAAGATGGAAAACGAAATATTCGCGGGCGTGGACGGCACGGTCGCGGGTGTAAGCGTTTCAAACGGTGACAGCGTTAACACAGGCGACGTACTTGTTTCCATAAACTAAGCAAAATAAAATTTATGGAAAGGGTGACGAAGGGTGTTAGAAAGTATAATTAATTTCCTCAGCAACACGGGATTTGCGCAGATGATACGCCAGATGGGCGAAATGGCTGCGGCGGGGAACTGGCTCCAGGTGATAGGTACTCCGCTTATGCTGGTAGTCGCCTGTATTCTGCTGTATCTTGCCATCGTGAAAAAATTTGAACCGCTTCTGCTTTTGCCTATCGCGTTCGGCATGTTCCTTACGAATCTCCCTATGGAGTTTACTCAAAGGCTCATGCATCCGCAGTTCTTTATAGACGAGCAGTATCTCATAAACGGGCACGATCTTGATATGCAGCTTATCGCATCGCAGGGCGGGCTTCTGGATTTGCTGTACTTAGGCGTAAAGCTGGGCATTTATCCGCCGCTTATATTTTTGGGCATAGGCTATATGACCGATTTCGGTCCGCTTATCGCAAACCCGAAAAGCTTATTGTTAGGCGCCGCGGCGCAGTTCGGAGTATTTGCGGCATTCTTCATGGCATTGCTCCTGGGCGCGGCGGGACTCGGCTTTGACGTAAAGGATGCGGCATCAATAGGCATTATCGGAGGCGCTGACGGTCCGACGGCGATTTTTGTGACGAAAACGCTCGCGCCGGCGCTGCTTCCGGCGATAGCAATAGCGGCGTATTCGTATATGGCGCTTATTCCGGTAATACAGCCGCCTATAATGAAGCTCATGACGACAAAGAAAATGCGCTCGACGGTAATGGAGCAGTTAAGACCGGTATCGAAAACGGAAAAAATTCTGTTCCCGATCATTGTCACGCTCGTGGTCGGACTTATAGTTCCGGACGCCATTTCGCTTATAGGCTGCCTGATGCTCGGCAATCTTGCTAAGGAATCGGGGGTTATAGAGCGTCTCGGAAAAACCATGCAGAATGAGCTGATGAATATCGTTACAATATTCCTCGGCATTACAGTCGGCGCGACGGCGACGGCGGAGCAATTTTTAACGCCGCAGACGCTCGGAATTATCGGGCTTGGTCTGATAGCGTTCTGCTTCTCGACGTTCGGCGGACTTGTCCTGGGCGATATTATGTATTTCGCGACGGGCGGCAAGGTAAATCCGCTTATCGGTTCAGCCGGAGTATCGGCTGTGCCAATGGCGGCGCGCGTTTCACAGCAGGTAGGTCAAAAGGAAAATCCGTCGAACTTCCTGCTCATGCACGCTATGGGTCCGAACGTTGCCGGAGTTATCGGCTCTGCGGTTGCAGCCGGCGTTTTTCTGGCAATGTTTAAATAACAACGGAAATAGGAGTGATAATATATGGCAAAAAAAGTTGAAATTACCGAAACTGTCCTGCGCGACGCTCATCAGTCGCTTATAGCGACACGTATGACAACGGAGGATATGCTTCCGATTGTTGAAAAGCTCGATAATATCGGATACCACTCGCTTGAAGCGTGGGGCGGCGCGACATTTGACTCGTGCCTGCGATTCCTGAATGAGGATCCGTGGGAGAGGCTTCGCAAAATAAAGGACAAGGCTAAAAAAACACCTTTGCAAATGCTTTTCCGCGGTCAGAATATTCTCGGATACCGTCATTACGCGGATGACGTGGTAGAATATTTCGTGCAGAAGTCAATCGCTAACGGCATTGATATTTTAAGAATATTCGACGCGTTAAACGACGTAAGAAATCTCGAATGCGCGATAAATGCATGCAAAAAGGAGGGCGGTCATCTTCAGGCTACCGTCTGCTATACGCTGTCCGAATATCACACAAACGAAAAATTCGTGGAAATGGCAAAACAGCTTGAGGAAATGGGCGCGGATTCAATCTGTATAAAGGATATGTCGGGACTGCTTCTCCCCTACACCGCCTATGACCTCGTTTCAAAGATGAAGGCGGCTGTTAAAATCCCCATACAGCTTCATACCCACTATACCTCGGGCGTTGCGTCCATGACGTATTTAAAGGCTGTCGAGGCAGGCGTGGACGTGATAGACTGCGCTATGTCGCCTTTGGCGCTCGGTACCTCGCAGCCCGCCACGGAGCCTATGGTGGCAGCGCTTCAGGGCACGGAATACGACACAGGATTAAATCTTGACGCGCTTACCGAAATCACCGAGTATTTTGCGCCGCTCAGGAAAAAATATCTCGAATCCGGACTTATGAACACAAAGGTTTTGGGCGTGGATATAAACACTCTCAAATACCAGGTTCCGGGCGGTATGCTTTCCAATATGGTATCGCAGCTCAAGCAAATGGGTCAGGAGGAAAAATTCGCCGAGGTGCTGAAAGAGGTTCCGAGAGTGCGCGCCGATTTGGGATATCCGCCGCTTGTAACTCCGACCTCGCAGATCGTGGGTACACAGGCTGTTATGAATGTCATCACGGGCGAACGGTATAAAATGATCCCCATTGAAACAAAGGGTATCGTGCGCGGAGAGTACGGCGCGACGCCGGCTCCTATCCCGGAGGATATAGTAAAAAAGATTATCGGCGACGAGGAAAGAATTACATGCCGGTATGCCGATACGCTCGAACCGGAGCTTGATAAAATGCGCGCTGAATGCGCGGAATGGATTGAACAGGACGAGGATGTGTTATCCTATGCGCTGTTCGGTCAGGTCGCGGTTAAATTCTTTGAGTACCGCCGCGCTCAGAAATACAGCATAGACGCTTCCTTGCTTGACGAGGAGAATAAGGTATATCCGGTATGATTTGAAAATAGGAGGCTGCGCCGCAGCCTCTCATTTTTACACCGGAAATATGGCGTACAGCAAAAAATCAGGGAGGGAAATAATATGTCGATAGGCTTTATAGGCTGCGGAAATATGGGCAGCTCAATAATCGAAGGAATATTAAACGCCAAATACGCTCCGCCTGCCGAGGTAATGATATACGACGCGAATACGGAGACGATGGAAAAAGCAAAAAAAAGATATGGTATAGCCCCGGCAAAAAGCGCGTCGGAGCTTGCAAGGACCGCGGATATAATAATGCTATGCGTAAAGCCGAACGTTTTATATTCAGTTATAGATGCAATAAAGCAAGACGTTAATGAAGAAAAGCTAATTATATCAATAGCCGCCGGACAGTCAATCAACTCTATCGAGAAATCCTTCGGGAAACAAATCAGCCTCATACGAGTGATGCCGAACACCCCCGCGCTGGTCGGCGAAGGGATGTCGGCGCTATCGCCGAATTCAAATGTGTCCGAACAGGCATTGGACAAAGCGCTGGCGCTCTTTAAGTGCTGCGGGCGCGCCGACATTGTGCCCGAAAGGCTCATGGACGCAGTCACGGCTGTAAGCGGCTCGTCTCCGGCATATGTGTTCATGCTTATCGAAGCGATGGCTGACGCCGCGGTGATGGGAGGCATGCCGCGCTCGCAAGCCTATACCTTTGCCGCGCAGGCGGTTATGGGCAGCGCGAAAATGGTTCTTGAAACGGCAAAGCATCCGGCTGAGCTAAAGGATATGGTCTGCTCGCCGTCCGGGACCACTATAGAAGCTGTAGCATCTCTGGAATCCACGGGCTTCCGTTCCGCGATAATAGAGGCAATGCGGGCATGCATGAACAAATCAAAGGAAATGTAAAAAAGCGGCACTGCCACTTTTTTATCCTATATTAAAGAATCTGACCGCTATCGAGAAATATAT
Organism: uncultured Clostridia bacterium; assembly: GCA_947626135.1. GTDB lineage: Bacteria > Bacillota > Clostridia > UBA1381 > UBA1381 > 12844. Next base: position 103,195 of record CANQQZ010000001.1, on the reverse strand, counting down.
AATCAGAGATGCCGCGTCAACGATCGTTGTTATAAGCGGCGCCGCCATAACAGCCGGATCCATTTTAAGCCGCTTTGCCGCCATCGGAAGCGCGCACCCTATAAGCTGCGACACTATTACGGTACCCGCTATCGACAGACTCACCACAAGCGCCAGCTGCAAATTATGATACTGCAATATGATGCGCAGCGCATTGACAGCGCCGAGTACCACGCTCGTTATCACCGCAACGCGTATTTCGACCCATACCACTTTGAAAAAATCACCCATGTTTATATCGTCGGTCGACATGCCCCGTATTATCAGAGTGGCGGTCTGAGAGCCGCAGTTTCCTCCTGTTCCCATAATCATGGGTATAAAAGAAACAAGTATTGCCTGAGCCGCGAACGCCGCCTCATAATTGGCAAGGATCTGTCCCGTGATCGCCGCCGACAGCATAAGTATCAGCAGCCATACTATTCTGTTCCGCGCGTGGGCAAAATCGGACATTTTAAAATATGATTCCTCGTTTGGCGCAATAGCCGCCATTTTCTCTATATCCTCCGTAGTCTCCTCCTGCATTACGTCTATTGCATCGTCAAACGTTACCATGCCCACGAGCCGCTTCTCATCGTCCACTACCGGAATGGTCGCGCAGTCATACTTCTTGACCGCCTTTGCCACATCCTCCCTATCATCGTGAGTATGCACGCAAATATCGGATCTATCCATTATATCCGATATCATTTCGGTTTTATCGGCTACCAAAAGCGAACGTATGGAAATACTGCCCAGCAATGTTCTGTCATCAGCGGTCACGAAGCATGTATACACAGTCTCAGCTCCCGAAATGGTGCGTCTTATGCGTGTTATCGCCTGCTCGGCAGTCATATTCGGGCGCAGGCTTATATATTCCGTTGTCATAAGGCTTCCCGCGCTGTCCTCAGGATATCGAAGTATCTGATTTATAGCGCTGCGCTTTTTTGTGTCGGTATTCTGCAAAATACGCTTTACAACATTTGCCGGCATTTCCTCTACTATATCAACGGCGTCGTCGACATAAAGCTCGTCAAACACCTCTTTGATTTCACTGTCGGAAAACCCGCGTATCAGCAGCTCCTGCTCATCGCTGTCCATATGCGAGAAAACCTCGGCAGCAAAATCCTTCGGCAGCAGCCTGAACATTATCGGCAGCTCCTCATCAAACCGCTCAAATACAGCCGCCGCGTCGGCAGCGTTCATTTCACAAAGCAGGGCGCGTAAATCCGCATATCGTTTCAGCACGAGCATCGCTTTAATTTTCTCTGTTTCATTATCCATACGCGCACCTCCCCACGGCAATATTTTTTCCTTATATCATTATATCCCTTTTTTATGTAAAGGTCAAGCCAAACAAAAATTTTGTATCACATATTGCTTTTTCAAAAAATGTGTGGTAAAATAAAGATATCATAGTTCGTTAGGAGGAATGGGTATGGACCCGAAGGACGAAAAAAAGACTCCCGCGGAAAGCAAGGATTCGGAGCTTTCTCCGACGTGGCCGGAAGATTCCGTACAGGATATTCTGGACTACATCGAGGAGCAGGGCATATATATCAGAGAATAAACTTTTTCTTACATACCAAAGGCGGTATTGCTTACAGCAATGCCGCCTTTTATATGCCCTTACGCTCAAAGATTTTTTAAGTAGTTGACCTCATGCGATGTAAGATGCCTCCAGCGCCCGAGCGGCAAATTTCCAAGCTCGATATTTCCGATTCTGGTCCTTTGCAGCCCTATGACCTTGCAGCCCACCGCATCGAACATTTTCCTGACCTGCCGGTTTTTGCCCTCATGAATGGTAATTTCAAGCATCGTTTTTGTCGCCGACGTATCAAGTATCTCAACGTCCGCCGGCGCGGTTTTATAATTATCTATCTTCACGCCATGCCGCAGCTTATGCAGACCAGATACGGAAATTCCGCCGCTTATGACCGCAATATATGTTTTGTCGGTATGAAACTTCGGATGCGTTACCTTATGCGTGATAGCGCCGTCATTGGTGAGCAGAAGCAAGCCCTCCGTATCGTAATCCAGCCTGCCTACCGGAAAAATACGGGTACCTATCTCGCCGCCGACAAGATCGATTACCGTAGGACGGTCAAATTGATCCTTTACCGTTGAAACATACCCGGTCGGCTTATTCAGCATTATGTAATATTTTTTTTCTTTGATTTTGAGCTCTTTTCCGTCAAGCATGACCTTATCGGCGCCGATTTCCACCTTGACCCCCTGCTCACCGACAGTTTTTCCGTTAACCTTAACCCTGCCCTCGTCAATCATCGTCTCCGCGGCGCGGCGCGAAGCCGCCCCGCTCATCGCAATATATTTCTGAAGTCTTACAATTTCACCCATAAAAGGCTCCTCCCGATTTTACAGCATCATTAAATTCCATAAATTTCTCATGCGCTTTTTCAGCTTCTCACCGAAGCTCATTTCCTCATAAACATCCCGCGCGGAACATACGTCTACCGTTCCTATATCCTTTCCGTTCATAATAAACTGCGCATAACCGATTTTCTCTCCCTTAGCCACAGGGAAATCAAGCCTTGCCGGAATATGCATCCTTACGCTTATTTTCGGCTCCGCTCCGTTCTTTACCGGCACGTTAAAATCCTCTCCGTAAACCGCGTCATAATCCGAATACGGCGCCGCACCGCCGGCGCTGACGACACGCTTTAAGGAATAATCCGCAAAAGCCGCGTCAAGCAGCTCCCTGTGATCATCCCAGTCGCTTCCGTCGTTGAGAGTCACGGCTATAAATCTCATACCGTTTCTTTCGGCTGCCGTCACAAGACATCTGCCTGCCGCTTCGGTATAGCCCGTTTTTACGCCCACGCATCCGTCATACTCGCCGAGAAGCCGGTTATGATTATAAAACTCCAGATACCCGCCCGTGTTTATAACAAGTCCCGCAAACGCCTGCTGAGCAACTATTTCGCGGAAAACAGGGTTATTCATGGCATAACGCGTAATCATCGCGAGATCGTAGGCTGTGGTATAGTGATTTGGATCCGGCAGTCCGTTTGGATTGGTAAAATGTGTATTCTCCGCGCCTATTTCCTTAGCCTTTGCATTCATCAAGTCCACAAACGCATCCACCGAACCGGAAATATGCTCTGCCACAGCCACGGCAGCGTCGTTTCCCGAATTCAGCATAAGTCCGAAAAGCATATCGTACATGCTGAGCTGGAATCCCGCCTCAAGATACGCGGACGAGCCCTCCGTTGAGGCGGCGTTCTCCGATACCGTCACAATATCTGTAACGGGACAGCTTTCAAGCGCCGTGATACATGTCATGATTTTTGTCGTGCTCGCCATCGGGAGCCGTGCGACGCTGTTTTTCTCATAAACCAGTTCTCCTGTACGCGCCGCTATGACACACGCCGATTCCGCGTTTTCCGCTCTTGCCGGCAATACAGATATAAAGCAGCATAACGCCGCCAACACGCATATAAATTTTCTCATTGCAATACCTCGCTGTTTTATACTGTCGTTATTTTTACACAAAACGGCGTATTTATTACACAATATACAAAAACAATTATATTCTACCAGATTTTTCACTTAAAATCAATAGCGCCGTCAGGCATACAGCCTAAAATTGAATTTACATTTCCGTATCCGTTTCATTACAGACCAATCCGACAAAAAGCATCGTCCGCAAAGACGATGCTTTTCACAGCATATTAATAATTATAAAGTCAATATCACGCAGCCCTTCGGACTATTCCTCCTCGTAATCGTCGTCAAAATCAAACTCGAGCGGAATTTCCTCATGGCAATTCGGACAAATAATGGCGTTATCCTCATCAATCATATCAAATTCTATCATAACGTCCTCATGACAATGCGGACATTCGATCTCGTAAAGGTCATCCTCGTCATCGTCATATTCGTAATCATCATCATCCATGATATCATCGAGTTCCCCGTCATCCTCGTCGTCATACATCTCATGCATAATGTCAAGCAAATCTCCGGACATTTCATCCACAAGCTCGTCGGTTTCATCGAGGCTGATACGCAGCGACTCGATCTCCTCAGCCATATCGCCCGCCAGCTCCAAAAGCTGCGCGATTATCTTTCCTTCGCCGCTGTTCGTATCCAAATCCAGCCCGTCCGCCAGTCCTTTGATATACGCTGCTCTTTTTGATAACTCACTCATAAAAACACCTCCGCGGTTTTTACATCGTGTTTATTTTACACGCTCCATGTATTCGCCCGTTCTTGTGTCCACACGTATAAGCTCATTGTTGTCTATGAAGGTCGGAACCTGAATAACCGCACCGGTTTCAAGCTTTGCCGGCTTTGTCGTATTTGTCGCCGTATCGCCCTTAAATCCCGGCTCGGTTTCCGTGACCATGAGCTCTACAAACGTCGGCGGCTCAACACCGAACACCTTGCCCTTATATGACATAACCTTGCAGATATCGTTCTCCTTCACAAATCTCATAGCATCCTCAATCTCATGCATGTTTATCGGAAGCATATCATACGTTTCGGGATCCATGAAATAATAAAGATCTCCGTCATTGTACGAATACTGCATGTCGCGTCTGTCGATGTGCGCCTCTTCAAACTTCTCCGTCGGTCTGAACGTTTTTTCCACAACGCCGCCCGAAATTATATTCTTGAGCTTCGTTCTTACAAATGCCGCGCCTTTTCCCGGCTTCACATGCTGAAATTCAACGATTTGATACACATTGCCCTCGTGCTCAAATGTTCTTCCGTTTCTGAAATCTCCTGCTGAAATCATAATATAATCCTCCTGAAATCTTTTGTTTTTGTCACAATTTCATATATAGCTATTGTAATATATTTTGCGTGAAAAATCAAGAATTATTTTAGAAAATATAAAAGCTTTTTTATGAAGCTGGAAATCGGCTCTTTTATGCGGTTTTTGGGATCCCATACCGAAAGCGGGATGTCGCCTACGGTTGTCCCTCCCGTAACTTATACACGCCGATATTGCCATGCCTGCCAGCAAGCCGTATAAACTCACAAACAAACAAGTTTAATATAAAAATGACTTAAAGCCATGGGCTTTAAGTCATTTCTGGTGCGGATAACAGGACTTGAACCTGCATGAAATTGCTTTCACTAGAACCTGAATCTAGCGCGTCTGCCAATTCCGCCATATCCGCCCGACTGTACTAATATATCATAAAAGCAAGGTATTGTCAAGAACAAATTGATTTTTCACTGATGAAAATTTCTCAATTAAAAACAGCGCGGTAAAAAAGAGCCCGGCGCAATACCGAGCTCATAATCAACCGATATTTTCGAAACGGCCGAATCCATTTTATATTCACCGGTACGCTCATTGGCAAGCGCGAATTAATCGGCATAGACGCTGCACTGTTTCTTGTCTCTGCCTCTTCTCTCGAACTTTACCTTGCCGTCGATAAGCGCGAACAGCGTATCATCGCTGCCGATTCCCACGTTATTACCCGGATGGATTTTTGTTCCGCGCTGTCTTACAAGTATATTGCCCGCAAGAACAAACTGACCGTCAGCACGCTTTGCGCCGAGTCTCTTCGACTCGCTGTCGCGACCGTTTTTGGTACTTCCCATACCTTTTTTATGAGCCATTTAAAACACCTCCATATAATATGTCAAACTATCAAATTCAGGCATTTATCTTTACGATTTCAACCTTGGAATACGGCTGTCTGTGACCGTTCTTTTTGCGCTCATTCTTCTTGCGCTTCATTTTGAAAACATAAATTTTCTTGGCTTTGCCGTTCTTTACGACTTTCGCCTCAACAGCGGCGCCCGCCACTGTCGGCGCGCCGACATTTACATTTTCTCCATCGCCTACTACGAGAACCTCGTCAAACGTTACGTTCTCGCCCTCCTCAGCGTCAAGCTTTTCAACAAACAGCGTATCGCCCTCCGATACCTTGTACTGCTTTCCGCCGGTTACGATTACTGCATACATTGTAACACCTCCTCTTATAATTTTGAGGACTCGCTTTTATAGGTACCGCTGTGCGGTTTTATGACCTATTCAATGCGGTCAGCGGCTATTATATCAGAAAAAACAGCCGTTGTCAATATATTTTTACAATTTTTTTCTATTCTCCGACCGAATTCATTATCGTGCCGACCGAGGGCTTCGGGAACACGCTTATCGACATAAGCGGCAGCCTTTCGCCTACGGCTGTTACATTTTTTATCTGCTCTGTCTTAACAGGATTAAGCATAAATATCACATCACATTTGCCATCGATCAAATCTCTGTAGCATTTATGGCGGCTTCTGTCCTCAGTAACTCGCTCGGGATAGGTTTCCTCCGTCACGTTCAATATATCCTCAAGCACAAGCTTATTGAGAACGACCACGTCAAGACCGCAGTATGCCTTGGACATTTCCGGCAGCAAATTGGTCTTTATGTAATCCTTATCCGTAAGCGTCAGTCGATAAAAATAGTCGCCTCCGCAGTATACCGCGATTTTTGTATCCATTCTTGTCGTGGAGATCTGCTTCTTCATAGTGTCAACGATTATATCCTCATCGTTATCTACTATAATTTTCTCAATCTTAAAATGATCCTGAATTCCGGCGATAAAGAAATCCTCCTTAAAGCCTCTGGGGCACTTTACCTCGCGGTGAAGCGGCAGAATGACAAGTCCGTCGGAATTGGCGTTCATAAGGGAAACAAGTGTATAATTATACGGTTCGTCGCCGGTATGATTCGGATTTTTTGCCTTCATGTAGTTCCTGTATCTTAAGCATGCCTCATAACGCGTCTGTCCGTCGGTTATATAGAGCGGCATATCCTTAAACTGCTCCACAATCGCCTCTATAGTCGGCTTGTATGTGATTATCCACACGCGCTCATGCACACTGTCCTCATCGTTGGTGTGGAACTCAAAATCGGGCTCAGTTTCACTTATTTCATCCATAAGATTGAGCAGCACCTTTTCACGCTCGACATACAGGCAGCTTATCATGCTTATATCAAAATTTGTAGCCTTGATTTTTTCATAATAATCCTTCAGCGAGGTTTCATGCATTTCCTCGCACGGACGGATGCTTCCCTCGTTTAATTCTTCAATTTCAACAAGCGTTATAAAATTTGTGTTGGAATATGTCGTTCCGTGAACGTCTACGGTCTGTTCGTACAGATAAATAGCCTCCTTATCCTCGCGCACGAGAATATCGTTATCTATCCATTCCTTTAATGCCTGCGCCGCGCGCGTAAACTTATTGCTCACCTCGCTGTCCGTAGAACGCTCCTCCCCCGAATAAAGCCTCACGGCGTTATATTCACTCATGTCATAAAGTCTTGAACGGCGTTCATCCGTAAGCTTATAAAGCGACGGGCATACCACATCGCTGATGTTCACTTTATCAATGTTATATCTGTATCCTCTGAACGGCTTAATGTTTGCCATAATAATACCACCCTTTCCGGTATATGCATAGATGTGGACATAGTTAAATATATTATATGCTGAATATGCCGTTTAGTCAATACAATTTGATATTTTTTACATTAAATTTATATTTCAAATTCAAATTTCAAAAAATTTGTCTGTTTTATTTTATAATAACCGACAGATAATAATACCGTGCAAAACAAAAAACACGCGTTTCCGTACATTTTATCGCTAAATTTCGCGGGAACGCCCATAAAAAAACGGAGGTGCGGTTATTATGGCTTACGCAGGCTTTATGAAGGGCATGGCTGCCGGAATGGTCATCGGCGCGGCTGCTACGGTAATGATCGAGCAGCCCACGGCAAAGCAGCGCAAAAAAATGATGAAAAAAACGGAAGGATTATTCCGAAATATCGGAAGCGCGATAGATATGGCAATGGGAATGCGCGGCTGAGCAAAAAAACGTACCGGAAAAACCGGTACGTTTTTTGCTTCGATCTTTTAAGCGGCGTCAATCCAAATGAAACAGCAGGTTCAAATCTTTTGATACCGGACTGTTGTCGGGATTCGTCTCCATAATATCCGCCATAAAGTCCCACCATTTGCGATTTATGGCAGTATCGGCGCCCTTAGCCCAGAGCTCCTCATCCTCAATCTCAATATAGCCGAACAGAGTGAGCGTTTCCGGGTCAAGGTATATGGAGTAGTTCCTTCCGCCGTGCTCATGAATCATATCCTTCATTTCGGGCCACAATTCATTGTGACGCTTTTCATACTCCGCCTCCATGCCCGGATACAGCTTCATTTTAAAACCCTTGTAAATCATATATATTCCTCCTTATAAAATTTTATATTATCCCAATTTTTTAACCGCGGCGACAGCGATGGCGCACTCGGTACGTTTTTTCTGCATTTCGCAGCCCAGCTCATACGGCTTGTTTATATCGCCGTTAAAATTATACGCGTTTGCGGAGCAGCCGCCGCTGCAATAAAATTTCGCGAAGCAGTCCTTGCATTTCTCCTTCGTGTACACATTGGAATTCTCAAAATAATTTACTATATCCCGGTTCAATTCCCCGCTCCCGTAAACGCTTCCCATCCTGAATTTTTCATTGCCCACAAACTGGTGGCAAGGATAAATATCTCCCTGCGGCGTTACAGCCAGATACTCGTGTCCGGCGCCGCAGCCCGAAAGCCGTTTCACGGCGCACGGACCTTGATCCAGATCCACCATAAAATGGAAAAAATTAAATCCGCTGCCGCTGCGATATCTTTTCACGTATTCTTCAGCCAGCTTATCATATTCCGAAAAAATTTCCGGCAGATGCTCCGGCTTTAAAGCGTAATCCTCCTCATACGGGGCAACCACAGGTTCAACGCTCGTCTGCTTGAAGCCAAGATCCGCGAGATGTAATACATCCTTTGCAAAATCGACGTTATATGCGGTAAATGTGCCGCGGACATAATAATTATCCTGATTGCGGCTCTGCGCAAGTCTCCGGAATTTCGGCACTATCGTATCATACGAGCCGCTGCCGTCAACGCGGCGGCGCAAGCGGTCGTTGGTTTCCTTTGTTCCGTCAAGGCTCAGCACAACATTTGACATATTTTCGTTTATGTATTTTTGTTTTTCCTCGTCGAGCAATATCCCGTTCGTCGTTATGGTGAACCGGAAATTTTTGCCGTGGAGCCTCCCCTGTTCCTTTGCGTATTCGGTAATCTCCTTCACCACGCCGAAATTCATCAGCGGCTCCCCGCCAAAATAATCTATCTCGATATTTCGCCTGCCGCCGCTGCTTTTTATAACAAAATCAATAGCCTTTTTTCCCGTCTCCGCCGACATCAGGCAGCGTCCGCCGCTGTATTCTCCGGTACTGCCGAAGCAATATTCGCAGCGCAGATTGCAATCGTGAGCTATATGAAGACACAGCGCCTTTACCACCGACTGCTTGTTCCACGTTTTCGCCAGATCCGCATAACAATCGTCGGTAAAAAGCTGACCCGCACCGACAAGTCCGCATATTTCCGAATAAGCCTCAATGATATCCCGTCTGTCGTATCTGTCCTCCATAGCTTCAATGATATATTCGGGGCATACCGCCTCCGGCGCAAACGGTTCAAGGCAGTAATCGAGCATTTCGTATACAGCATCGTCCACCACATGCACCGCGCCCGAATAAACATCGAGCACAATATTCATGCCGAGCGCCTTGTATTTATGTATCATACTTATTTCCTTTCCAAAAACAAGGAGCAGATTTTGTATCTGCTCCTATAAATTACTCACGCCTGTTCGCACTTCTGATTTGCGACGGTGCAGGAAGTCTTGCATGCCGACTGGCACGAGGTCTGGCACTCGCCGCAGCCGCGATTGGCTGTATCCTTTAAGTTAGCCTTGTTCAAGGTCTGAATATGTTTCATAGTAATTCCCTCCGATTGTAATTTTGGTTTATATCATTATAACACATATATCGGAAAATGCAAATACTTTTTTCAAAATTCGGGAAATTAACGCGTCCCCGCCAAAATATGCGTTTCCAAATGCATTTTCGCGCCGCTTTCCGGGCTTCCATTTGGGCGTTGAGCCGCTTCCGCCGTTATAGCCGCGGCTTTTTTTATCCTCTGAGCTCTTCGTCTATAGCCTTTGCCGCGGCTTTGCCCGCGCCCATTGCGAGTATTACCGTCGCCGCGCCCGTTACAACGTCTCCGCCGGCGTAAACGTGCTCCTTGGAGGTTTTTCCCGTTTCCTCATCCGCGACGATACAGCCGCGCTTGTTTGTTTCAAGCCCTTCGGTCGTTTTTCTTATAAGCGGATTCGGTGTCTGACCTATCGCGACAACGACCGTATCGATATCGCATATACTTTCGGAGCCTTCTATTTTAACCGGTCTGCGTCGCCCGCTCGCGTCCGGCTCGCCCAGCTCCATTTTTACCGTTTCCATCTGCTTTACCCAGCCGTTTTCATCTCCGATAAATCTCGTCGGGTTTTCAAGGAGCCGGAAAATGATCCCCTCCTCCTGCGCGTGATGAACCTCCTCCGCGCGCGCGGGGAGCTCGTCCATACTTCTGCGGTATACTATATAAACGTTTTCCGCGCCAAGTCTTTTCGCCGATCTTGCCGCATCCATCGCGACATTTCCCCCGCCCAGTACGGCGACATTTTTTCCGACGTAAACCGGCGTGTCGTATTCGGGGAATTTGTAGCCCTTCATAAGGTTGATACGCGTTAAAAACTCATTCGCGCTGTAAACACCGTTCAGGCTTTCTCCGTCAAGTCCCATGAACGACGGAAGCCCCGCGCCCGAGCCTATGTATACCGCGTCGTAGCCCATATCGTTAAAGAGCTCGTCAACGAGAATTGTTTTTCCTATAATAACGTTTGTCTGAATATCAACACCCATCTTTTTCAGGTTGTCAATTTCCTTCTGAACGATATCCTTCGGCAGACGAAATTCGGGTATGCCGTACATCAGCACGCCTCCCGCCGTATGGAACGCCTCGTAAACCGTAACGGAATAACCCATTTTCGCCAAATCGCCCGCGACTGTAAGCCCAGACGGACCTGAGCCTACCACGGCAACCTTTTTGCCGTTTGGCTCCGGCTTCTCTATAACGTCGCAAACGTTTTTCATGTGCCAGTCGGCGACAAAACGCTCAAGTCTGCCTATGCCTACCGGTTCGTTCTTTATACCGCGCACACATTTGGACTCGCACTGCGTTTCCTGCGGGCATACTCTTCCGCAGACTGCCGGCAAGGCGTTTGTTTCCTTTATTTTCTGATACGCGCTCTCGAAATCGCCGTCCTTTATCAGCGATATAAACTCCGGAATTTTTACAGCCACCGGACATCCCTGCATACAGGGCTTATGCTTGCAGTTTAAGCAGCGCTGTGCCTCATCCTTTGCCATTTCCTCCGTATAGCCCGTTGTTACCTCGAGAAAATTCTTGTTTCTGACGTTCGGCTCCTGCTCCGGCATCGGGTTTTTGTCAGCTCTCATATTAGGCATTTGTGTTCGACCTCCCTATTCTGCAATGTCCCTCCTCGCAGGAACGCTGTTCGTATTCCTTAAACATCCTGCCGCGCTTCATAGCGCTGTCCCAGTCAATCTTATGACCGTCGAAATCGGGACCGTCAACGCAGGCGAATTTTGTTTCGCCCCCGACGATAACGCGGCAGCCGCCGCACATTCCCGTGCCGTCAATCATCACCGGGTTCATGCTTACCGTTGTTTTTATCCCATACGGCTCCGTAACCTTGCAGACATTTTTCATCATAATAAGCGGACCAATCGCGATAACCTCATCAAACCTCTCGCCCGCGTCGATCAATTCCTGTAACCTCTCCGTTACAAATCCCTTTACGCCGTTCGAGCCGTCGTCGGTTGTTATGATGAGATTATCCGATACCGCCCTAAGCTCATCCTCCAAAATTATCAGATCCTTATCTCTGAATCCCGTTATGACCGTAACCTCGGCGCCCATTTCATGCAGCTTTTTCGCCTGCGGATACGCGATCGCCGTACCCAATCCGCCGCCGATAACAGCCGCTTTTTTTATGCCGTCGAGCGGAGTAGGCATACCAAGCGGTCCGGCAAAGTCGAGAAGATAATCTCCCTCCTCCACCTGCGCCAGATCCCGCGTCGTTTTTCCCACAATCTGTACTATAATTGTAACGGTTCCCTTTTCGCGGTCATAATCCGAGACCGTGAACGGGACCCGTTCACCGTACTCGTCAATTCTCAATATTATAAACTGACCCGGCTGCGCCTTTTTCGCTATAAGCGGCGCCTCTACATCCATAAGGAATATCTGAGGATTGAGCACGCGCTTTTTTACTATCTTATAAGCCATAATGTATGTATCACCTCGTTATTTTTTCGCTTTCACCGTATTATATCATATTTGCGGCTGATTTTCAATCATTTTCGTTTATTTTTTACTTTTTGCTTTAAATTCTCAAACTGCTCGCCGTGATTAAGCGATTTCATTTTCGGGAACGCCTTTATTATGCGTCTTTCCAATATATGGCTTTCATTTATCAGCGCGTCATATTTCCTTCGCAATTCCTCAGCGCGCCCGCTTTTCGCAAATTCATCCCTGCGTTTTTCCAAATCGCTTACCGTTTCATGAAGATTTTCGCCTATACCGTCAGATACCCTGCGTATCGAAGCGGCTGTTTCGTCAAGCAGCCTGACGCGCCTGGTAAGATGCTGCATAGCCGTCACTGTAACGACCACATCGGCGGCAAATACGCCGAAAAGCGCTCCAAGCATGATTTTTCCTATAAGATTCGGAATTATATGTATAAAATCCATTATCAGCGGATGAACAATCTCCATAACGCCGACGCACGCAAGTCCCCATAATATTGAAAATTCGAGACATATATAGCCGCCCAGATTAAACGGCTTATCGGAATAATCCCACCAGCTTGTATGATATATTTTTTTCAGCGCGAAGCCTGTTATAAGCTCCAGAACCGACGTCAAAAGCATGGACAGGATAAACATCGCGAAAATATTGTCAACGCGCGACAAAACCGCAATGACAAGCGTCGCTCCCACACCGTATATCGGACACACGGGACCGTTTAGAAATCCTCTGTTCGCGAATTCGCCCGTTTCCACGGTATGATACATGACCTCCAGACACCAGCCGAAAAAAGCGTAAATCAAAAACATCCATAAAAGCTCGTAAAAAGTATAAACCATATCAAAATCCCCCAAAATTAAATTTGTATTAATTTTAGCATAAAATGTCGAAAAAATCAAGTGCCCCGGCTCTGCGCAAAAAAGGCAGTCACAGCGATATCCAAAAAATTAAACGCAAAAAACAAAAACGCATCTATCGAGCCGATATCTCAATAAACACGCCTTTGTGAGTGAATTTGTAATTCAATTATTATTATATACATTATTAATAATTTGTCAACAATTTGTTTGCAAAAAATTAATTTTTGTAAAAATATATTAAATTTACGTTAAAGAGCTCGACTTTTTTATACATTATAACAACGTATTGTGCCGCAGGATATCACTTCCACAATATCATGACAATTATCCCAATAAAATTCTTGACAAATACAAATTGCGGTGCTATAATGTGTAGGATAAATAAACGGAGGTGCCCCGGCAATGAAAAATGCGGTATATGACAGCTTAAAAATCACCGGCGGGGTCGATATTTCCTGTTTATTTTCCGTTTTGAATTTTATAAACCTTTGACAATGGCGTTATCCATTGTCTTTTTTTTAAACTTCAGCTACTTGAAAGGAGCGACTTGCTTATGAAAGCGCAGCTTATTCTTGAAAACGGCGCGAAATTCACCGGAACTATGTTCGGCGCAGAGAAGGACATAGCGGGCGAAATTGTTTTCACAACGGGTATGACCGGATATCAGGAAACTCTCACCGACCCGTCATACGCCGGACAGATTGTTACAATGACCTTTCCCCTTATCGGAAATTACGGCATTAATCTTGAGGATATGGAGGCGGGGCGCGCAAATTTAAAGGCGTTCGTGGTGCGGGAAAAATGCGACTATCCATCAAATTTCCGCAATGAAATGAATCTTGACGATTTTTTAAGAGAGCAGGGCGTTGTCGGTCTCGAGGGGATTGATACCCGCGCCGTCACCAAAATAATACGCGAGTACGGCACCATGAGGGCTTGCATAACGCGCGGGAATCCGTCCCTTGAGGAAATCTCCCAAATGCTGCACAGCGTTGATAATTCACACGTAATCATGGATACGACCGTAGAGCAGGTATACACGCTGAATGAAACGGGCAAAACGGATATTGCTTTTATAGATTTGGGCGCCAAGGACGGCATACTGCGTGATCTGGTAAAGCGCGACTGCCGCGTAACGGTTTATCCCGCCAATATTCCCGCGTCGGTTATCGACGCGGCAAAGCCGGAGATGGTATTTCTTTCAAACGGTCCCGGCAATCCTCTTGACGCGCCCGGAACGGTAGACACGGTAAAATCGCTTATCGGGAAATATCCGATAAGCGGAATATGCATGGGACATCAAATCATAGGGCTTGCTCTCGGCTGCACCACGTCAAAGCTCAAATTCGGGCATCACGGCGCGAACCATCCCGTAAAGGATTTGGATACCGGGAACGTATACATCACATCGCAGAATCATAATTACATAGTTTCCGGCTTCACAAAGGATGTCGAGGTCACATTTGAAAACGTGAATGACGGAACATGCGAGGGCATACGCCATAAAACGCTTTCAATTGAGAGCGTACAGTTCCATCCCGAGGCGGCGCCCGGACCGCTGGATACCGGATGGCTGTTTGACAGATTTCTTCGCGACATAAAATAAACGGACGGATTAAATTGTTTTAAAGCGCCGCGAATATTTTAAAACGGCGAGGCGAACCGGCTGTTTCATACTTCAAAACACGAACACAAAGCGTTTCATATATAACCGATCAAGAACGGAGGATTATTATGCCATTAGATAAAAATATAAAAAAGGTGCTGGTTATCGGGTCTGGTCCCATCGTAATAGGACAGGCGGCGGAATTTGACTATTCCGGCTCCCAGGCATGTCAGGCTATAAAGGATGAGGGAATAGAGGTCGTTCTGGTAAACTCAAATCCCGCGACAATCATGACCGACCGCGGAATGGCGGCAAAAACATATATCGAGCCTCTCACCGCGGAATACGTGGAAAAAATAATCGCAAAGGAGCGCCCCGATTCCGTCATTGCCGGAATGGGCGGTCAAACCGGATTAAATCTCACCTGCGAGCTGTATGATAAGGGTATATTCGACAAATACGGCGTAAATGTCATCGGAACGTCCATAGCGTCCATAAAGGAGGGCGAGGACCGCGATTCCTTTAAGCGCCTTATGGAGCGCACTAATCAGCCTATCGCGCCCTCGGAAATAGTGACGGATATCGAATCGGGTATAGCGTTTGCCGAAAAAATAGGATATCCCGTAATTGTGCGCCCCGCGTATACCCTCGGTGGGACCGGAGGCGGCATAGCGGAGGACCAGGAGCAGCTCGTAACGATTTTATCGCAGGGGCTGCATCTGTCGCGGATCGGTCAGGTGCTTTTGGAAAAATCCATTAAGGGCTGGAAGGAAATTGAATTTGAAGTAATGCGCGACGGAAAGGGAAACTGCATAACCGTCTGCTCAATGGAGAACGTGGACCCGGTAGGCGTGCATACCGGAGATTCGATAGTCGTGGCTCCGGCGCTTACTCTCGCGGATAAGGAATATCAAATGCTCAGAAAAGCCGCTATCGACATCATCAATTCAATTGAAATCAAGGGCGGCTGCAACGTCCAGTTTGCTCTGGACCCGCACAGCTTTGATTACTGCGTGATAGAGATTAATCCGAGAGTATCGCGTTCATCCGCCCTCGCGTCTAAAGCGACGGGCTATCCCATCGCGAAAATCGCGGCGAAAATCGCCCTTGGCTATAATCTCGATGAAATCACGAACGCGGTTACCGGAAAAACATATGCGTGCTTTGAACCGGCAATAGATTATGTGGTAACAAAAATCCCAAAATGGCCCTTCGACAAATTTTTCAGCGCAAAGAGAAACTTAGGCACAAAGATGATGGCTACCGGCGAAATAATGGCTATAGGCAACACATTTGAAGCATCTCTTTTAAAGGGCATCCGCTCGCTGGAAATCAAGCAGTTCACTCTGGAAAGAGACGCCTCGAAAAAACGTTCTATGGTGGAGCTGAAAAGGCGCGTTATCGTCCCCGATGACGAACGGCTGTTTGATCTTGCCGAGCTCATCCGCCGGAACTATCATCTTGAAATGCTTTCGGAAATAACCGGAATGGATTTATTCTTTCTCCACAAAATCAAAAACATAATCGACGCCGAGGAGGAATTGAAGCAATATAAATTGGCGGACATAACTCCCGAAATCATGCTCCGCTACAAAAAAATGGGCTTTGCGGACGAGGGAATAGCTCAGCTTGTTGGCTGCAACGCATCGCAGGTATATGAAAAGCGACTTGAAATGAATATCACTCCCGTTTACAAAATGGTCGATACCTGCGCGGGCGAATTTGAGGCTGTATCGCCGTATTATTACTCCACCTACGATGAAATCAGCGAGTCCGTTCCATCGGACAGAAAGAAAATAATCGTTATCGGCTCCGGTCCCATACGCATAGGTCAGGGCATAGAATTTGACTATTGCTCCGTACATTGCGTGCTGTCGCTTGAGAAAAACGACATCGAAACAATAATAATAAATAACAATCCCGAGACTGTTTCAACGGATTTTGACACCTCCGACAAGCTGTATTTCGAGCCGCTTACCGAGGAGGATGTATACAATATTATAACTCTCGAAAAACCGGACGGCGTTGTTCTCCAATTCGGCGGTCAGACCGCGATAAAGCTCGCGAATTTCCTTGCGAAAATGGATGTGCCCGTTTTGGGAACTCAGCCTAAATACATAGACGAGGCGGAGGACAGGGAAAAATTCGACGAGATGCTCGAAAAGCTCCATATAAAACGCCCGAAGGGCAAAGCCGTATGGAGCGTTAAGGAGGGCATCGAAGAGGCAAATTCGCTCGAATACCCGCTGCTTGTGCGCCCGTCCTACGTTCTTGGCGGTCAGGGAATGGAAATAACGCGCAATGAGCTTGATCTGGTGCGCTACCTTACCGACGCCTTCAAAAAGGACAGCGATAATCCCGTGCTTATCGACCGGTATTTGGGCGGACGCGAGCTTGAGGTCGATGCGATATGCGACGGCACCGATGTGCTTATTCCCGGAATTATGGAGCATTTGGAGCGCGCCGGTATTCACAGCGGCGATTCCGTATCTATTTACCCGCCGCAGCACGTCCCCGATCACATAATCGAAAAAATAATGGACGTAACCTACCGCATTGCGCTTGAGCTGAAGGTCATAGGCATGATAAATATTCAGTTTATTGAGTTCAGGGATGATTTGTATATCATTGAGGTAAATCCGCGTTCAAGCCGCACGGTCCCGTATATCACCAAGGTGACAAACGTACCCGTTATTGATATAGCAACGCGCGTAATGATGGGCGAAACGCTTAAATCTATGGGTTATTCCACCGGAATAGCGCCGAAGACAAAAACCGTGGCAATCAAGGTACCCATATTCTCAACGGAAAAGCTTCCGCGCGTCGAGGTGACCCTCGGTCCGGAAATGCGCTCTACCGGAGAAGTGCTCGGCGTAGGTCACAGCTTCATAGAAGCAATGTATAAGGGCTTCACCGCCGCCGGGACCACCATCCCCAAAGCCGGCTCAACCATTCTCGCCACAATACGCGATCTGGATAAGGAAAACTTCCTGCCCCTCGCAAAACGCTGTCATAAGATCGGCTGCAAATTTGCCGCCACGGCAGGTACCGCGAAATTTTTGCAGGAACACGGAATCCCCGTGCAGTCTGTCAAGAAGATTGCCGACGGAGTACCGAACGTTCTGGACGTTATCCGTTCGGGCATGATTGATTTGATGATTGATATCCCCACAAAGAGCAATGATATCTACTCAGACGGCTTTAAAATACGCCGTGTCAGCACGGAATGCTCAGTATCGCTTATGACAAGTCTTGACACGTTCGGCGCAATGGTTGATGTAATGGAAGCAGATATGTCTCCCGATAATGTCGAAGTGATCTCGCTTGATGACATACGATAATGCGCGGAAAAAACGCGTCGAAGCAATAATATGAATCCGTCCTCCGTTGGGCGGATTTGTATTTAATATTGATACTCATATCCGCATACTCCGGCAAGCTCCTTCCCATGCGCGTTCTTCCCGCTGCTACGGCATACCGAAAAATGCCGTGTATGATTTTGTATAAAATCCTTTCGTATTTATGGTTGACTTTACGAAGGGGATATGGTATAATAACCTATAGGATGTATTCGGGGCATTAGCGCAGTTGGGAGCGCACAACACTGGCAGTGTTGGGGTCAGGGGTTCAAGTCCCCTATGCTCCACCAGATACAAAAGAAACCGCATATTTATGCGGTTTCTTTTGTATCTTACACGATTTTTACAGTTCCGTTATCGTTTCCACTTCGAGCAATACATCCTTTGGCAGTCTCGCGACCTCGACGCAGGAGCGCGCCGGATACGGTTCGCTGAAAAATTCCGCGTAGATTTCATTGATCTTCGCAAAATCATTCATGTCCTTAATGAACACGCACGTTTTCACAACCTTGTCCATGCTTCCGCCTGCCGCCTCTATAAGATTTTTCACATTTGTAAGCGCCTGCCTCGCCTGGGGCTCAACGCCCTCCGGTATTTCTCCTGTCTCCGGATTTATCGGTATCTGTCCCGATGTGAACAGCATATTGCCGCACACCACAGCCTGCGAATACGGACCGATCGCCGCAGGCGCGTTTTTTGTTTTTACTTCCTTCATTATCATTAACCTCCTATAACTGATACTCTCAAAAGCGAGAATACAAATGTAAACAATACAAAATATCCGAGCAGCATCGCGTACATAATGCGCGATTCCGAAAACGACGACCATTCCTCGTTAAGAGAAACGTAGGTGAGTATAAAGGACGAAAGCGTCCCGCACATAAGCAGTATCATAAGAGTAGTCGTCGATATAAACGAAAACAGCACGCCAACCGCCGCAAAAAGCGTAAGCGGTATACTTGTAAGAATCAGACGCTGCGAAAACGGTGTAAACCGTGTTCCCGACCGGAAAATAAATTTACCTATCAGCCAGAATATGCCCGAGTATATGAGGAAAAAGAATATTCCTCCCGCCGCGCCGGAAACAGCCGCCTCGACCGCCCGCGCAACCGAGCGAAAGCCGTTTACTCCGCCAAAGCCTATAATATTCGCTATTGCTCTGAGCCAGCCGCGCGGCACACCCGATGACGCAAAATACACGCATAATCCGGCTATCGCTCCCTGAACCGCTGCGATTAGCAGCATCTGCGGCATCGAAAACGCACGTGGATTGGCAATCTCCGTCGCCGGCGATTTTATAAACCGATAAATATATGAGAAAAATCCGTGCATTTCCTTATTTGACGCTCGTCCGGCTTTCGCCGCCCGGCGCTTTGTTTTATATCTGTTCCATAAACGCTTCAACGGATTTTCCGTCTGAGTATACCCTGTGCGGTAGTACCCTCCCTGCTTATTCTGTTCGGACTGAGGATTTTGTCCCGAAGCGCCGTAACCTCCGCTGCCGTTCGCTCCGCTCTTCGCCGCACGGCGCGCCGCCGCGCCCGCGCAGCTGCATTGCTCTCCGTCCGCAAGCTCCCGTCCGCAGTACATACAGCTTCGCATATATACATCTCCTTTGGTTTGCTTTTTATATATTTTACTCCCGTATCACGCGCTCTGTCAAGAACGTTTCTGTAAATTTATTATGAACAATACATTTCCGGCTTAATTACGCAGATTTTTATGCTTGCGAATCCGGCGCAAATATGCTATAATAAACTCGTGAAACAATACGAAATCCAAGATTTCTGTGTTTCGGAGAACATTTTATCATATTTTGCGCGCCACTGTCGCAAAATTCTTTGCAAGCGGCGCCGGCTGCTTCGCAGTCTGCAAATATATGCTATAATAACCTCGCGAAACAATACGAAATCAAAGGCGCGCTTTTGGTATCCGGTAAACATTGCAGCATATGGCGGCGGCGCTCCTGCCGTCTTTCGGTCATGCCGCAATCCGGAAGAAATGAACTCAATTGTAAGGGGGTTACATGATGAGTCGTTTACATATGGGAATAGATGTCGGCTCCACAACGGTCAAAATTGTGGTTATGGACAGCGGCAGAAATATTATCTACAGCAAATACAGGCGGCATTTTTCAGATATAAAGCAAACGGTGGCGGAATTATTCGGCGAGGCGAGGGACGTGGTCAGGGATAGTCCTTTTTCGGTGGTCATAACCGGCTCCGGCGGTCTTTTGCTGTCTAAAATGCTCAATCTCCCGTTTGTTCAGGAGGTAATAGCAAACAAGGAGGCAATTAAGACCTTCCTCCCCAAAACGGACGTTGTAATAGAGCTCGGAGGAGAGGACGCAAAAATACTGTATCTGACAGGCGGACTGGAACAGCGCATGAACGGAACATGCGCCGGCGGCACCGGTTCCTTTATAGACCAGATGTCCATGCTTTTAAAAACCGACGCCGACGGGTTGAACGCACTCGCCGAAAAGCATACGGTAATATATCCGATAGCCGCGCGCTGCGGCGTCTTTGCAAAATCCGACGTTCAGCCGCTCTTAAACGAAGGCGCGGCGCGCGAGGATGTCGCGGCGTCCATTCTGCAAGCGGTCGTAACGCAGACTATATCCGGGCTTGCGCAGGGACGCCCCATCAAAGGCAATATCGTATTTTTGGGCGGACCGCTTCACTTTTTGCCGCAGCTGAGAAGACAATTTGAGGAAACTCTGAAGGATAACGCAAAATCCTTTACCATTCCCGAAAACGCGCAGCTCTTCGTCGCTATAGGCGCCGCGCTTATGTACGATAACACGGAGGCTTACATAGATGATTTGATAGATAACCTCAAAAACGCGAAATCCGCCGATACGGAGATCACGCGCATGAGGAAGCTTTTTGAAACGGAGGACGAAAAAACCGAGTTTTTCACCCGTCATGCAATGCATAAAGCGGCGCGCGCAGATATAGCATCGGTCAACGGACCGGTCTTTCTGGGGCTCGACGTGGGCTCTACCACAATAAAATGCGCCGTAATAAATCAAAAATCCGAGATAGTATATGATTATTACGGCAAAAACGAAGGCAGTCCCATTAAACGCGGTATAGAAATTCTGCGCGATTTATATTCAAAGCTGCCCAAAAATGCGTTTATCGCAAACGCCTGCACAACGGGCTACGGTGAGCTTCTTTTAAAAACCGCGTTTCGTATAAATGAAGGCGAAATTGAAACGATCGCGCATTATAAGGCAGCCAATCACTTTTCCCCGGGCGTTGATTTTATAATTGACATCGGCGGTCAGGACATGAAATGCATGAAAATAAAAAATGGCGTTATCGACTCCATAATGCTTAACGAAGCATGCTCGTCCGGATGCGGCTCGTTTATTCAAACATTCGCGGAATCGCTTGGGCTGGACACCGTTTCCTTTTCACGCGAAGCGTTAACTGCCGACAGTCCCGTTGATTTGGGAACGCGCTGCACAGTATTCATGAACTCACGCGTTAAGCAGGCGCAAAAGGAAGGCGCAACTGTCGGAGACATAAGCGCGGGACTCTCCTATTCGGTTGTCAGAAATGCTCTTTACAAGGTTATAAAGCTTCGCGACCCCGCTCTCATGGGCGAAAATATAGTCGTTCAGGGCGGCACATTCAACAATAACGCGATTCTGCGCTGCTTTGAGCTGCTTGTGGGCAAAAATGTAATCCGTCCCGATATCGCCGGACTTATGGGCGCTTACGGCGCGGCTATAATCGCTCTCGAGCGCTGGGACGGCGGCGACTGCGACATATTGTCGGAGGATGAGCTCGACGAATTTACGTTTAAAACGCAGCTTACCCGATGCCAAAAATGCGGCAATCATTGTCAGCTTACCATAACATCGTTTGGCGACGGCGGCAGCTTTGTTTCGGGAAACCGCTGCGAACGCGGCGCCGGCATGGAAAAAAAGACTGACGAAATACCGAATTTATTCGACTATAAATATAAGCGCGTATTCGGCTATCAGCCGCTAAAGCCGGAGGAGGCGCCTATGGGTGTTATAGGTCTTCCGCGCGTGTTAAACATGTATGAAAATTATCCGCTCTGGCACACGTTTTTCACAGAGCTCGGCTTCTCCGTAAGGCTGTCGGCGCGAAGCTCCCATAAGCTTTACGAAAAGGGCATAGATTCCATACCCTCCGAGAGCGCCTGCTATCCGGCAAAGCTTGTGCACGGACATATTCAGGATTTGATTGACAAAGGCATAAAAACAATTTTCTATCCCTGCATCCCTTATGAGCAGATAGAATATTCCGATGCGGGCAATCATTTCAACTGTCCTATGGTCACGTCATATCCCGAGGTGATTTACAACAACATGGACATTCTGCGCTCGGATGATATAATGTATATGTATCCGTTCATAAACCTTGCGGATAAGCCTTCGTTTAAACGGCAGATGTATAAAACCCTCGCCGTATTCGGCTTCTCAAAGCAGCAGATCAACTCGGCGTCGGATAAAGCGTTCGGTGAGCTTGCGCATTTTAAAAACGACATACGGACGCACGGCGAGGATACCATAAAATGGCTGAACGAGCACGGCAAACGCGGCATAGTGTTAGCCGGCAGGCCTTATCACATAGACCCGGAGATCAACCACGGTATTCCCGACATGATCAACTCGCTCGGATTTGCCGTGCTTACCGAGGACAGCGTGGCGCATCTGGGTCATTTAAAGCGAGATATACGCGTTGTTGACCAGTGGGCGTATCACACGCGCTTATACGAGGCGGCGGCGCAGGTCGTAAAAAATAAGCGTCTGGAGCTTATTCAGCTCAATTCGTTCGGATGCGGACTGGACGCGGTTACCACAGATCAGGTACAGGAGATTTTACAGGCATATGAAAAAATTTATACAACTCTTAAAATCGACGAGGTTTCGAACCTGGGTACGGCGCGCATACGTGTGCGCTCGCTTCGCGCGGCAATTCAAGAGCGTGACGACAACGATTTTGAGCCGCATAAGGTCGAAGACTACACCGTAAGCAAGGTCAAATTCACCGAAAAAGACCGCAAGAACCACACCATCATCTGTCCGCAGATGAGCCCGATACACTTCGGTATGTTTGAGGCTGTTTTCCGCGCAAACGGTTATAATATGATGGTGCTCGAGCATGCGACGCCCGAGGATGTCGAGGCGGGCTTAAAGAGCGTAAATAACGATGCGTGCTATCCGTCCATCATGGTAACCGGACAGCTTGTAAACGCGTTCACATCGGGACGCTGTGATCCCGACAATACATCGGTTATAATAACGCAGACG
This sequence comes from uncultured Clostridia bacterium, assembly GCA_947626135.1. Classification (GTDB taxonomy): domain Bacteria; phylum Bacillota; class Clostridia; order UBA1381; family UBA1381; genus 12844. Next base: position 79,799 of record CANQQZ010000001.1, on the reverse strand, counting down.
GGCGGCGGCTGCCGCGCGACGAATTACATAGCATTCCTGAGAAAAGCGCTGAAGGAGGCGGGCTATTCGCAGGTCCCCGTTATCTCGTTAAATCTTGTCGGTCTTGAGGAAAACCCCGGCTTTAAGCTGACCCTGCCAATCATGGACGGTATGCTCAAGGCAGCGCTTTGGGGCGATTTGCTCATGGCTGTAACAATGAGGACCCGTCCCTACGAAATAAACAAGGGCGAAACGGAGAGCTTAAAAAATAAATGGCTCAAACGGCTTTACAACGATCTGCTCAACGGCAACCGCAAAAGGCTGAAGCTTAAAAAGGTGATTGACGAAATAATAGATGATTTTGACAGTATAGAGCTTGATGAGACTGTCAGGAAGCCGCGCGTGGGTATAGTGGGCGAAATACTCGTAAAATTCCATCCCGACGCAAACAATAATATCGTGGACGTTATAGAATCGGAGGGCGGAGAGGCTGTAATGCCTCCGCTGACGGATTTCATGCTTTATTGCCTCTATAACATCAATTTTAAACGCGATAATCTCGGCGCAAAATCATCCACTGCCGCGCTGTGCAATTTCGGTATTTCCGTAATAGAAGCATTCAGGAGCCATATAACAAAAAAGATGAAATCAATACCGAAATTCGCCCACTGCGCTCCCGGTCATATAAAGGATATAGCCGAAGGCGCCAAAAGCATTTTGCAGCTGGGACACTGCACAGGCGAAGGATGGTTCCTGACGGGAGAAATGGTCGAGCTTATAAATAACGGCGCTCCTAATATCGTCTGCGTTCAGCCGTTCGCCTGTCTGCCGAATCATGTCACCGGCAAGGGTATGATAAAGGAGCTCCGCAGGCAGTTCCCGCAATCCAACATAGTCGCGGTGGATTATGACCCGGGCGCGAGCGAGGTAAATCAGCTCAACAGGATAAAGCTTATGATGGCGGTGGCATTTGAAAATTTAAAAAGGGATGAATACTTCGACAGCATAACCCCTCAGAAAAATCGAAAAGCCTCCGCAAGAAGCCAAAAAGTGTAACAAACAAAGAGCGCGTTCACCCAAAACGCGCTCTTTGTTTGTTATTCTATCATATTCTGATTTCGCCCTATCGGGTGCTCTATACTTATATCTCCGAACTTTTCCGCCTTTTTTCCTTCAATCAGGAATTGAACCTTTGAAATTCCCTCGAGCTCGGTCATTGAATTCACAATTGCAAAAATTGTCAGCTGTTCCTTTTCCGGCGTCCCCTCGTTCTTGTCCACGAAATTTTTCGCAAAATTCACAAACCCTATATTATCGGATATCGTCACCGAAATAAGCGTCGTTCCTGATGAAAGCACCGCGTCGTGAGCCTTGTCCTCCGGTCCCTTTATCAGCTCATGAATGATATACTGCTCCTGCGGCTGCTGGTCCGTAATCCTCACCGTTCGCGGCTCCGGAACAAGCCTGTTCGTTTCCGGGTCGGCAAAATACAGCAATACCTCGTGCGTTTCGCCCGAATCGGTATCAATCGATAAATTTATATCGTCCGACGTAAGCGCTCCTATCACGCTTCCGTCAGCGGACACAAAATCAGCGCCGTTGACAGTCACTCTTACGCTGTTTACGCCCTCCTCCGCGCACAGCGTTTTCGCGACCGCATATACCGAAAAAATATCCCTCGTGCTGTCGCCGGTATGGAAATCCTCCGAAAAATCAACGGTATAATTACCCGCGCCGTCATTTACAACAGAAAGAATATCCGCGCCCTTATTTATCACACGCATATTGCCGCTGTTTTCCGGACCCTTCATAAGACGGCGCAGCACCGCCTCCGGCAAATCATCATTATCATGATATGATACCCGTCTGTCCTCCACGCTCAGGGAGGTTCCCGCCTGATTGAGAAAATACAGCTGACACTGCTTTACCTGTACGCTGTGACCCCGGTATATCAGCACTCCCGCAGCCGCGGCTATAAAAAGGATAGCGGCAGCCGCGGCTATAACCATATGTTTTTTCATACAGCATCCTCCTCGCGCACGGCATTATACGGAAGCCTTATCACAAATACGCTTCCGCCCTTCTCCGGCGAATTTACGCTTATCGTTCCATTGTGCATAAGGATTACCTCCTTCGCTATGGCAAGACCCAGACCCGTGCCCCCGGTATCCCGTGAACGCGAATCGTCCAGACGGTAAAAGCGGTCAAAAATCTTTTCCCTTTCTCCCGCCGGTATGCCGGGTCCGTTATCCTCGACGGATATTTCCACATACGCGTTGGAGCTGCGCAGATTTATATGAACATATCCGCCCGCCGGCGTATATTTGACGGCGTTATCGGTAATATTGTACACCGCCTCGAAAATCTTATCATAATCCCAGAGCGCCGGCTTTATAATGCTGTTTGCCCCGGATGTATGAAGCAATATTTCCTTTTCCCTCGCAAGAGGCATTATCTTCGCGGTCACTCTGTCAATCAGCGCTGCCACGTCCACTGCCTTCGGATGTATTTTGTCGCTGCTCGAATCAAGGCGCGTAAGCGTCAGCAGACGCTCAATAATACGCGTCAGTCTCTCCACCTCAGCCGACATATCGTTCAGGAAATCCTTAACGGTATCCATATCTATATGCTCGGCATTAACTATGCTGTCGCATATAAGCTTAATGCCCGCCATAGGCGTTTTCAGCTCATGGGACGCGTCAGACACGAACTTTCTGCGCTGCTCTTCAAGATGCTCGAGCTCTCCGCACATATAGTTAAACGTTTCGCTCATCTGCCGTGTTTCGTTAAGGAAACCGCCCTCCATTCTAATGGAAAAATTTCCCTTTGAGATCTCGCGCGCCGCTTTGACAAACTGTTCTATCGGCGCGGAGATTACCGAGCTTATTCCGACTCCAAGCAGGCCTATAAGGCATATTATAAGCACGCTGAACACCGCCATACTTGCGCGCGTGGCGGCAACTGTGGTATCTATACTCGTTATGTTCTGCGCGAGATACACGCATCCGGCTATATTATCATTAACCTTCACCGGCACCGCAACGCTCAGCATCTTTCCGCCCGTATCGAGCTTCTCCATAAGCTGCGCCTGCTCGCCCGCCGCGGCGTATTTAAGCACATCGCGCATAAATACCTTGCCTATGAGCTCCGCGTCCGTGTTTGTGTCATACAAAACCGTATACGCTGTGTTTGTAACAACGCCGCGTATATTCGTGCCTGCAAGCGAATGATCGACCGGAGCGTAAAAGCTCTCGCCCGTAACGAGCGGGTCCGCGCTCCATACACGAGAGACACTCTCTGATATTATATTCGCCTTTGTGAACATGTCTATGTATTCGTTATCATACAGGTTATCGCTCAAAAGTCCGAGCGTATAGCTTATCATGAGTATAAGCGTTATGAATATAACGCCCAGATATGTCGCAACGGTGGTAAACCGCATAGACCGCACGAAATTTTTTATCCGCTTTACCGGCTCAGTCTTTTTTATAGTAATAGCCAACACCCCATTTTGTCATTATATATTTCGGCTCGGCGGGATTTTCCTCTATCTTTTCCCTAAGCCGTCTTATATGCACGTCTACCGTCCTCACATCGCCCGGATAGTCAAATCCCCATGCGATGTCAAGCAAATTCTCACGCGTGTACACCTTTCCCGGGTTCCTTAAAAACAGCTCCAGCAAATCAAATTCCTTGCTTGTAAGCTCTATTGTCTTATCCCCCATCTGAAGGCGCCGGAAGTTATAATCGAGTATTATGTTTCCCGACATGACGATCCTGTTCTTATCGCCCTTCGGGCTCGGATTAACACGGCGCAGTATCGCCTTAACGCGCGCTGTTACCTCGCGGATATTATACGGCTTTGTCACATAATCATCGGCGCCGTATTCCAGCCCCAAAATTTTGTCAATATCCTCGCTCTTGGCTGTCACCATGATAATGGGCACATTGGAAAAACCGCGTATCGTCCGGCATACCGTAAACCCATCCACCTTGGGCAGCATTAAATCAAGCAGAATGAGCGAGATGCTCTCGTCATGAGCGAGCCGTATCGCCTCCTCGCCGTCAAACGCCGTTTCCACCTGATATCCTTCCTGCTCAAGATTGAATTTCAGTCCCTTTACCAAAAGCCTTTCATCGTCAACTACCAATATTTTCATATCATATGCCTCTTTCTGTAATTACTGAACCGTTATTTTATCCTTGATATTCTCATATACCGAATCGCCTATTCCGGGAACAAGCATTATGCCCTCCTTCTGAGCGAATACCCCGTGCTCCGCGCGGTAATTCACAATCCGTTCCGCAAGCTTCTCCCCTATGCCGTCAAGCTCCATAAGCTCCTCCTCGGTCGCCGCGTTGATATTGAGCCGCCCGTCTGTAAAATGATTGCTGTACTCGACATATGACGGTATGTCATTCGCCGTCGTCGCGGTTTCCTCAATAAACGTTTCTCCCTCAAAATGCTCTATAACCGCTCCGGCGCAAAATGCCGCCGCCGCAACAGCAGCCGCAATAATCGCCTTTCCTTTGTTTTCAAACTTCAACGGTGCGCCTCCCATCCGCGTTTAAATCGTAAAGCTACAGTTATAGCAATTATATCATACTTTTTTTGAAATTCCTATACCTTTTTTAAAATTTTACGGCTTTATTTTTAATTTATACGCGATTTATGTATAATGGAAATTACGTTAAGATTTAACTACGATTTAACAAATTTTTTGTTACATATGTTGTATTATTATGTAAACTTATGTATAATCTAAATTGAGATAATAACGAAAAATATTTAACGCACGGAGGAGATTATGCAGCAAAGAAAAATAATCACGCTGGCGTTAGCCGCGCTTATATTTATATGTTCGTCCGGAACGATATTCGCCGACGACACCGATACCGATACACCGCAGACACAGACCGAGATCACCGGCGAAGAAACCGATACCGGCGAAGAAGCGCCGGGCAGCGGCAGCACTGATGCGAACGGCGACACAATTTATATTGAAAACGATTCGCTTACGCCCCCTGAAATTGTCGGGTCAAAAGCCGCAATGCTTATTGACGCCGATACCGGGCGTATGCTTTACGGGAAAAATGTGGATATAAAGCTCTATCCCGCCAGCATGACGAAAATGATGACCGCCATTTTAGCGATTGAAAACGGAAATCTTGAAGATGTGGTAACGGTCCCGTATGAAGCGCTGCAAACCGTGAATTTCCAGGAGGACTCAGCTATGGGTCTTCTCACAGGCGAGGAGCTCACCCTCGACCAGCTTGTTTCATCGATGCTTATTCATTCCGCAAACGACGCCGCCAATGTTATCGCGTTTCACATGAGCGGCAGCATGGATGCGTTTGTTGAAACGATGAACCAAAAAGCCGCGGAGCTGGGCATGACGAACACCCATTTTGTAAACGCCTGCGGTTCGCATGACGACAATCATTACACCACCGTCCGCGATATGGTCACACTTACGCAATACTGTATGCGCAACGAAAAATTCCGCGACATCGTAAAAACTCTTGTTTACAAGGTGCCTCAGACAAATAAATACACGCTCGAAGCCGAAAGAACGCTTGTCAACACAAATCTTCTTCTCGGAACCATACGCTCGCTTTATCAGTATTACGCGCCCGCAACCGGCGTTAAGACGGGACATACCTCGCAGGCGGGCTACTGTCTCGCGGCTTCTGCTTCGTATGCGGATATGAATCTGATATCGGTCGCTATGAAATGCGACACAATGGATCAATATGACGACCCGTATACCTACGCCGACACGCGCGCTATGTTTGAATTTGCATTCTCAAACTATCTGCATCAGCAGCTCGCCTCCCCGGGAGATATCATATCATCATCTCCCGTATATGAGGCAAAGAGCGACGCCCGTGTTGCGCTTACCGTTCAGGATGCCCTTACGGCGCTTGTTCCGTCCAATGTGGACAGCTCGGTTGACATAATACGCAATGTTGACGTCCCGGAAAATATTCAGGCGCCCATATCCAAGGGCGACACAATCGGCACCGTTACCTACACGTATATGGGCACTCAAATAGGCAGCGCGCCGCTTATAGCCACAAACGATGTCGAGCTTAACCATTTTCTGCATATTTTCCATATAATTATAAAGGTATTGACAAGTCCGTTCTTCTTCATACCTGTTATACTGATTATAATACTTTCGCTGTATATGCGGCATCTGAAGAAGAAAAAGGAGCGCAAAAGACGCATTCAGCAGCTGAAAAAAGCGCGCGAGGAAAAGAATAACGAGGCGACTTCCGTAAACAATACCAATTACCGAAAAACCGAACGGATAGACAGACAGCGCAAAAACACAAAGGATTCAAACGCAAGATACAGAAAATAGACACAAAAGAGCGTATCATAGTGATACGCTCTTTTATAATACGGTTTTATCGCCATACAGCCGGACTTATTATCGCGCTGTTTAAAGACAATTTATCTTACCATTTCATCCTGATGACCTGTCGCCTGGTGCGAATGAATAACAGACTTGACCTCGTCTATGGAGCTTATTGACATATCGCCCGAAACGGTATTCTTGATAGCGCTCAAAGCGTTTCCGTAAGCCATAGCGCCTTCGATATCCATGCCCGCGAGAATTCCGTAGAGCACGCCCGCAACATACGCGTCGCCGCTGCCGACACGGTCTATTACCTCTATATTCTCATAATGAGGCTCCTCGTAAAACTTGCCGTCATAGTAAATTCTCGATCCGAAATTATGCTTTGTCGGACTTACGACCTCGCGGCGCGTCGTGGCGACAATTTTACAGCCGTAGGTATCCGAATAACCCTTCATAATCTCGTCAAGCGTACCGGTCCTTTGCAGCATACGTCTCGACGTTTCCTCAGATACGAATAAAATATCAACAAGCGGGAATATCTTTTCTATTACCGATCTTGCCTCCTCCTCGCTCCAAAGCGTCGCACGGTAATTTACATCAAAGCTTATCGCGACTCCGTGACGCTTCATAAGCTTAATCATGCTTAGAGCCGTCTCACGTAAATTCGGGTCGAGAGCAAGCGAAATAGAGCTTATATGGAAAACCCTCGGCTTGTCATATATATCATCGGGAATTTCGGAAAGCTTTAAAGTACATACCGACGCGTTTGCCCGGTCATACACAACAGCCGACTTTCTCGGATAAACTCCGCTCTCATAATAATACAAGCCAAGACGCTTTTGGTCGCTCTGATCCCATACCACATATCGGTCCGAAACATTGCCGTAGCGTATGCGGCGCGCGATAAAATGTCCCATTTTGTTTTTCGGCAGCTTCGTAACGATTGCCGCGCGTATTCCAAGGTTTGCCGCGCCCGAAGCAACGTTAAATTCCGAACCGCCGCAGTTCTTTTCAAATGTTTCACTCTGCGAAATTTTATCCTTGTTCGGCGGCGATAATCTGAGCATTACCTCGCCGAAGCTTATTAAATCGTATTCCGCGTTTTCTTTAATAAAATCCATGAATAAATCCCCCTTTGTACTTATTTTTTTATTTGTTTTAATTATATCACAATTTATCCGCCATTTCAATTAACATTTTTGTAAAATTTGCATAAATAAAATGTGAAAAATATACAAAAATATACGGGATAAATCAAAGATTTATCCCGTATCATCAAATAAGGGGGTCAAAACCGTCAACGCCGAACGTTAAACGGTTATGTGTTTTGTGAGGTCATTATCATTATGTCCCCAAACGCTTTTTTTATGCGCGCAAACGACTGGTTTTTAATTAACCCCCTCTAAATTATCCGCGCCGTTCCATACCGCCGTTATATTTTTACCGGGCTTTTTATAAACCATTCGCTGTTCTTCATGCGTATATCACGCCGGTTCCGGCTGTAGATCCATATGTATTTTTTAAAAATAGCTGACCTTTATATGCTTCCCCATCTGCTTCAGACATTTGGACAGTTCCCGAACAAGATTCATTTTTATATTGAAATTTATCGGGAGATCCGGATTCTGATGCGCCGGATTTACGGCTCTGCCTACATAAAAATCTATATCCGTGGCTTCCTCAAACAGAAGACGGCAAATCATAGACGCTCCGTCCCGCCGGACGCTCCATTCATCGTAGCATTTATCCTCTTTAAGATGGTCCTTTGCGTATTCAAGAACCTTGTTTACCGTAATAACTCCCTCTGTTACCAGATCAACTCCGTCTATTTCCGCCGTCGGGGGCACATCGGAGCTTTCAAAGCTGAGACTTGCCCTCACGGGCTTACCCAGATATTTCGCCGCGATAGACGACGTTGTTCCGCCGCAGATTATATGCTTTCCGCCCTTTGAAAAGAACAGCGCCATCATGCGCCCGCAATCATCACGGTTTGCCGGCGGTCCGAAAAGCAGATTCATCGGCACTCTTTTGCGCACCCGAATAACACATGCCGTAGCGTCATCGCCCGGCTCGCCTCCGTACAGCTTCCAGCATTCATCGACAAGTATCGTAGACAATGTTTTCGCCGTGTATCCCGCCGGTGCGAGAGCCTCCATAAATTCTATTATATCCTCTCTCTTCCAGCCGAAATTGTACGCCAAACCGATTCCCGCATGAGGACAGCCGTCGCTCATCGCGATAAAAATATCGTTTTCGCGCAGCTTTACGGTTGATTTAAAAATCTTCTTGCCGTCAATATTCATTTCGGTTTTCGCGTAATCGTAATTTTCATTGTCACGTATTAGAATCACATGCGGATTATCGTACTGAATAATCTCAGCCGTGGTATTTTCTATTATATGTATAATGGTGAATGTGGAATACGCCACTCCCCTTTCCGAGCATACCGGCAGAGTCGCAGCGATCGTCGCAACGCATTCCTCTATCGGCAGCCCCTCCGCCATCATAGTTGAAATTATCTTAGACGTAAGCGTTGACAAAATGCTCGCCTTCACGCCGCTCCCCAAGCCGTCCGCGAGGACAACGATCGCCGAATCGTTCTGCTCTACGATATCCACGTGATCTCCGCATAGCTGCTCGCCGTAGTGGTTTATGCTTTTATATCCTATATCGGTACACAAATCATTCATCCGCAATCGACTCCTTCAGCTTTGATAACGCGATTTTCGTTTCGGCTGCCGTTTCTCCGAGCAGCGATGCGATCTCCTGAACAATGCGCATCTGCTTGTCCACCACCTTATCCGCCACCTCTATGGTTCTGCGGCTTATATCCTCCTTTTTCCCGCGTTCCTCCTCCTCGTTTGTCACGTCGCGAAGAATACATATTATCATATGCGTATCGCGGTCATATACAATAGTCTGCTCAACATAACGCTCATACTCGGCAAGATAAACGCGCTTATCGTTTACATTTCTTCCCGATCTGAGCACCTCGAGGAATATGCCGGGGTCAAGAATGCGCACAACCGGGTCGCCGAGAACATCCGCTGACGAACGTATATTCATAATACGCCTCGCCGCTGCGTTAATCTGCTGGACCTCCAGGCTTTCGTTGAGCACGATAAGACCGTTCGGCGTATTCTTTACAATCGTATCGGAAAAGCTTTCCGCCTTATCCTTTAAATACGGCAGGCACATTGAGATTTCCGCCTTGCCCTGATAGATCGCCACCGCCTTTTCACGGCATGTATTATAGCCGCAGGAGCCGCAGTTGAGCTCCTGAGACGGCTCGAATTTTCCCATTCTGCGAAGGATATCCTTTATTTCATATTCATCGGGTATCCTCGCGGCGCGCTCTATAGCCTCAAAATTCTTTCTCAGCAGCATAACGTCCGGCTGCTCAACCGCAAAATCGTTTTTGCCCGCGAAATTCGCCACCGCAAGATAGTCTCTGACCGGACTTCTGTGGTATTTTTCCATTACCGGACCCCCTATGCAGCTTCCGGCGCACGCGGACATCTCAATAAAACAGCGGTGGACCTTCCCGCGCTCAATATCCCGCAGAGCCGTTATGCAGTTCTCCACTCCGTCAATTGCCATATATGTATATTCCGGAGCGTCCTTCCGCATTGTTTTGAGGATCCCTCCCGGAGTCGGGAAAAACCGCGCCCGGCTTTCATCGCTTTTGTTTATCTCCCTTTTGAGCTCTATATGCTCGTCGTTGAGCCAATTCGTAAGCTCCTCGAACGTGAGCGCCGCGTCCACAGTGTCTCCGTAGATTTCCGCCTCGTCCTTTTTTGCGACGCACGGTCCTATAAACACCGTTTTTGCGTTCGGGAAACGCCGCTTTATGTCCTCGCAATGCGCCTGCATCGGCGAAAGAACATCCGCGAGATAATGCAGCTCGCGCGGGAAATATTTCTGGATAAGCAAATTTACCGAATGACAGCACGAGGAAATAACAATATCCTTTTCACCGTCCTTTAATATCCGCTCATATTCACGCTTAACAATAGTCGCGCCGATTGCCGTTTCCTCAACATCCGCGAAGCCGAGCTCCTTAAGAGCCTCCCTCATGGACTCTATGCCGACGCCGTCGTAATTGGCGATAAAAGACGGCGCGAGGCTTACAATAACAGGCTCCGGACATTGGAGCATCACCTTAACCTTTTCCGTTTCATCCACTATTTCCTTTGCGTTCTGAGGACAGACAACGAAGCATTGTCCGCATAAAATACATTCATCCTCAATAATATGAGCCTGGTTGCCCGAAAACCTTATTGATTTAACGGGACAATGGCGTATGCATTTATAACAGTTTTTACAGTTTGATTTTTTCAGCGTAAGACAGCCCGACACACAAATCACTTCTCCTTTATTTTGCTCAGTACCTTTTCCGTAAAAAATTCATGAAAATGTTCAGGGGTTATTCCGGTATATACCTCGTCGTCAACCTGCACCGTAACGCCTATTCTGTTGCAGTTTCCGCTGCAAAACTGACCCGCGAGCGTTATCCGTCCGTCAAGTCCCCTTTCCCCTATTTCCTTTTGCAGCAATCCTACAATCTCTTCACTGCCCTTCAAGTGGCATGAAGAACCTACGCATATCCGAATAATCAAGCCCGGGCACCTTCCTCTCCGATATAATACTCTTATATTGTAATCCTGACCCATTTGCCGGCTTTAAACCGTATTGCGGCAAAAATATACCGTCCAACCTGGTCGGCGAGTACACCGAGCCATATTCCCGCTATGCCCCATCCGAGGGTGTAGCCGAATAAGTACGACGCGCCTGTACGGACGAGCGTCACACATATCGTGGACGCGAGTGCGGTGTAGAGCGTGTCTCCCGCGCCGCGCAGACAGCCCATATAAATAACCTGACGTATCTGGAACAGAACCGTAACGATAATTATATACATAATGCTCACGCCTATCGCGATTATCTCCGGCTCGTCAAAGAATAATCCCATAAGCGGCTTGGCGCCTATGAAATAGATTACGGCAAGAGCGATCGAAATAAGCCCGCCCATCATCTGACATGTCGAGCCGAATTCCTTCGCCCTGTCCGGCTTTCCTTCGCCGAGACTGCGTCCGATAAGCGCGACCGCCGCCGATTGCAGACCATCGCCGAACGAGAACGACAGTCCCATGATATTCATAGCGACCTGGTGCGCCGCCATTGCCGATGTTCCCTGATGCGCCGCCATCACAGCCGTCGCGACAAATCCCACACGCATTAAAAGCTGCTCGAAAAACACGCTGTAGCCGACGTGAATAATCTGTCTTACGGCGGACATTGCCGGACGAATTTTTTCCTTTATTATGTAAACCAAGCTTATAAAGAAATCCGGCTTCATGATTGAAATTACGCTCATCACACACGACACAACCGTGCCCAAAACCGTCGCCAGAGCCGCTCCCGCAATACCGAGCGCGGGGAACCCGAAATGCCCGTTTATAAGAAAATAGTTAAAAATTATGTTAACCACATTTGACGTCACATTCGTCCGCATCGTAATCTGCGTATTACCCGCGCCGCGCTGCGCGCTGTTAATACCCATCTGCATGCAGTTAAAGAACATTCCGCCCATTACTATGCGGAAATACGTGACCGCTCCGTCATGCGTTTCCGCTGTCGAGCCGCACAGCGATATGATCTGCGGCGCAAATATGACAAATATCACGCTCAGCACCGCGCTCAGCCCTATTATCATCGTTGCAGCCGTAATCAAAATCTGGTTCGCCTCGCGGCGTTTGTTTTCGCCGAACCGTCTCGCAACAAGAGCGGACAGCGCTACATTCATTGCGAAAAACACCGATAAACCCATAAAACGCGGCTGCTGCGTAAGTCCGACCGACGCGACAGCCGACGCGCCGAGCGAGCTTACCATAAGCGAATCCACCAGACCGGCAAACGCGACAAAAAACGACTCAATGATCGCCGGAACCGCCATATGCAGCGCGGCGCGTATCGTCGTTCTGCTGTATTTTTTCATAAGCCTCATCAAAAAACATCTCTTTCCCGTTAAAATCATTCGTCTGCTTCTTCAAGCCGCCTTTTAACCCTGCTTATCATCCTTGAGCCGCAAAATACGCTGATTCCGCGAGCCCCGAAACGCCAATGAAATATCCTTTTCCGCCTCTATATACTCCCCGTCGACAAGCACGTCAATAAAAGAGAGCATTTCGTCCGTGCATTCGCACCGCGCACGGCTCTCCGCCAACAAATCCGTCTCATATGTATATCCGGTATAGCACCAGATATTTTTCTCGGGCATACGCGCCTTCACACGCTTTAAAAACGGAGTGAGCCGCCGTTGATTAGCCGGTTCAAACGGCTCGCCGCCGAGCAGAGTTAATCCGTTTATATACGGCTTTGTGAGCATATCCAGCAGCTTCTCCTCCGTTTCCTCCGTGAACGGCTTTCCCGCGTTAAAATCCCATGCTATCTCGTTAAAACAGCCCTTGCAGTGATGTGTGCAGCCCGAAACGAAAAGGGAGACTCTCACTCCCTCTCCGTTGGCTATATCGCAATTTTTGATTTCGCAGTAATTCATTACAGATGCAGTACCCTTTCTTTTATTTCCTGCGTGCGTCCCTGATTCCAGAACTGCGTTCCTATATATCCGCATGTTCGCCGCGCGACATTCATCTTATCCTGGTCATGGTTATGACAGCTGGGGCACTCCCAGATCAGCTTATCATCGTCGGACACGATACGGATTTCGCCGTCATAGCCGCACACCTGGCAATAGTCGCTCTTTGTATTCAGCTCCGCGTACATTATATGGTCATAAAGGAACTTGATGACCTCCAATACAGCCGGAATGTTGTTCTGCATATTCGGAACCTCAACATAGCTTATCGCGCCGCCCGGCGAAAGCTCCTGGAATCTCGCTTCCTTCTCGAGCTTAGAGAACGCGTCTATGGGCTCGGTTACATGGATATGATACGAATTTGTTATGTAATTCTTATCCGTTACTCCCTTGATTCTGCCGAATCGCTTTTGCAGGCATTTTGCGAATTTATATGTCGTCGATTCGAGCGGCGTTCCATAAATTGAATAATCAATATTTTCCTCGCTCTTCCACTTCTTGCATGCGTCGTTTAAGCGCCGCATAATCTCAAGACCAAACCTTTCGCCCTCCGGCTCCGTGAGCTTTTTGCCCGTAACCTCATACACGCACTCCCATAATCCCGCGTAGCCGAGCGAAATGGTCGAATAGCCGCCGTATAAAAGCTTTGTGATAGGCTCTCCCTTCTCAAGCCGTGCCAAAGCGCCGTGCTGCCACAATATGGGCGCGACGTCCGAAAGCGTTCCGACAAGGCGCTCGTGACGGCAGCGGAGCGCCCTATGGCACAGCTCAAGCCGCTCGTCAAGCGTTTTCCAGAATTTTTTCTCATCACCGCCGTTTTCGATCGCCGTGCATGCGGCGTCCACGAGATTAATCGTAACAACGCCCTGATTAAAGCGTCCGTAATACTTGGATTTACCGTTTTCGTCGACATACGGCGTCAAAAAGCTGCGGCAGCCCATGCATGTGTAGCAGTTTCCGTTGCCATTCCTGTCAATTTTAAGGCGCAGCATCATTTTTTCCGATATGTAATCCGGAACCATGCGCTTTGCCGTGCACTTCGCCGCAAGCTCAGTCAGGTACCAATACGGCGAATCCTCATGTATATTGTCCTCTTCAAGCACATAAATAAGCTTCGGGAACGCCGGAGTTATCCAAACTCCCGCCTCGTTCTTTACGCCCTCTATCCTCTGATTGAGCATTTCCTCGATAACGAGCGCAAGATCAGCTCTTTCGCGGTCGCTTCTCGCCTCGCCCAGATACATGAATATCGTTACGAACGGCGCCTGACCGTTTGTTGTCATCAATGTTACAAGCTGATACTGAATAGTCTGTACGCCGCGGCTGATTTCAAGCTTTAAGCGCTTTTCCACAAGCTCGCTGAGCTTATCCTCGGAGCACTCCGCGCCGATTTCAGCCATCTCGCTTATCAGCTGTCTTCTTATGGTCTGCCTGGACACATCCACAAACGGGATAAGATGCGTCAGGCTTATGCTCTGACCGCCGTACTGATTACTCGCTACCTGCGCGATGATCTGCGTAGCTATGTTGCATGCCGTCGAGAACGAATGCGGGCGCTCTATCATCGTTTCGCTTATCACCGTGCCGTTCTGAAGCATATCCTCCAAATTCACAAGATCGCAGTTATGCATATGCTGTGCGTAATAGTCCATATCATGGAAATGAATTATGCCGTTTTTATGGGCCTCCACAATATCCTCCGGCAAAAGCAGACGCTCTGTTATATCCTTGCTGACCTCGCCCGCCATATAATCGCGCTGAACGCTGTTGACGGTCGGATTTTTATTTGAGTTCTCCTGTTTGACCTCTTCATTGTCGCACTCCAACAGGCTCAGGATCTGGTTGTCGGTCGTATTCGTTCTTCTTACCAAATTACGGGTAAACCGGAAGCGGATATACCTTTTGGCAATCTCAAACGCGCCGTGGCTCATAATCTGCGTTTCCACCAATTCCTGAATTTCCTCGACAGACAGCGCCCTGTGCATATGCTGGCAATAATTTTCCACCGCCGCCGCAATATCATCTATGTCGCGCTTTGAAAGCTCGTCCTGATGGTCGCCCGCGTATTTCGCCTTGCTGACCGCCGCTTTTATCTTTCCGGCGTCAAAGGTGACCTCCGATCCGTTTCTTTTTATAATTTTCATTTTACACATCCCCTTTTGCGTATCTGCCATAAATAATACCACACTTGTTTTCGATTTTCAAGGGGTTTTATGTTAAAAATACTATATCTTGTATTTACAGTTTTGTTACAGCACAATATATATTCCCATGAAAACATCGCTCAAATCGCGCAGCTATGCTGTTTTCACAGATTTTAACCATAATTTTCCACCGCACCATATATGGAAAATACCGGAAAACAAAAAACAGCCGCCGCTGTTTTTTGTTTTTATATCAGACATATTTGCGCAGCTGCTTCAAGGCGCTTTTTTCAAGTCTTGATACCTGCGCCTGGGAAATACCGATTTCATCGGCGACCTCCATTTGTGTTTTGCCGTGAAAAAAACGCAGATTTAAAATATGCTTTTCCCTGCTGTCCAAATGCTTCATCGCCTCGTTTAAAGCGATATTTTCGAGCCAGTTTTCATCCGCGTTTTTTGTGTCCCTTACCTGGTCCATAACGAAAATCGCCTCTCCTCCGTCATGATAAACCGGCTCAAAGAGAGATATAGGGTCCGCTATCGCGTCAAGAGCGAACACCACCTCCTCCTTCGGAATATCGAGCTCCTTTGCGATTTCCGATATTGTCGGCTCCTTGGAATTTGTATTCGTAAGGCGTTCCTTAACCTTGAGAGCCTTGTACGCTATATCCTTGAGCGAGCGGCTCACGCGTATGGAATTATTGTCGCGCAGATAACGGCGTATTTCGCCTATGATCATAGGTACCGCGTATGTCGAGAACTGAACGTTCTGCGACAGGTCAAAATTATCAATCGCCTTTATCAGACCTATACAGCCCACCTGAAACAAATCGTCCGCGTTTTCGCCCCTGTTGTTAAATCTTTGTATAACGCTTAAAACAAGCCTTAAATTTCCGTGAATAAACTTCTCGCGGGCTTCCTTGTCGCCCGCCTTTATCTTTTTGAACAATTCGTCCTTTTCCTGTCTGGAAAGTACCGGGAGTTTTGATGTGTTTACTCCGCATATTTCAACCTTGTTGGTCATGCTGTTTCCTCCTTATGTTTTCCCCGGCGGGGGTATGTAAAAAACAGCATTTAAAACTATGTAGGCTAAATCATTTTTACTATCTCCTTTTTAAGACGCTTTATTATTCTTTTTTCAAGACGCGAAATATACGACTGAGAGATGCCCATCATATCCGCGACCTGCTTTTGTGTTTTTTCCTTTTCGCCGCGCAGACCGAACCGCAGCTCCATGATCCGCCTTTCGCGTCCGTTAAGCTTTGTGAGCGCGTCGCGGAGCAGCGAACGATCCACCTCATTCTCGATATTCCGGCATATCACATCGTTATCCGTGCCAAGTATATCCGAAAGCAGCAGCTCGTTGCCGTCCCAATCTACATTCAGCGGCTCGTCGATTGACACCTCCGCACGCATATTTGAATTTTTCCGCAGATACATAAGTATTTCATTTTCGATACAGCGCGACGCATATGTCGCGAGCTTTATATTTTTATCCGGGCGGAAGGTGTTTATCGCCTTTATAAGCCCTATGGTCCCAATCGAGATCAAATCCTCCACGTAAATACCCGTGTTTTCGAACTTGCGAGCGATATACACTACAAGCCTCAGGTTATGCTCTATCAAAAGCTTCCTCACCGAATAATCCCCCTCGGCGAGCGCCCTTATCGCATCAGCCTCCTCCTCCTTTGTAAGCGGCGCGGGGAGAGTATCGCTGCCGCCTATGTAAAAAACCTCGTTTTGAGCGAGCAGCGCCCCGCCCACGCATATGAAGCTTCTGCTTAATTTCCGTAAAACCTCCATGATATTCCCCTCTTTCCTATATTAACGCTCCCATGAGCGCGTTATATTCCCCGCTCCGCGAGAGCCTTTCATTTGTTATTCCCACAAACAACCGTCCCAAACGCCGCTTTTCATCGCTGACGATAACCTCATCCGCCAAAAACGCGTAAATCACACCTGTCGGATTTCCCAGCGAACGATACGGAATAAGCCATAGCCTGTATTCCTCGATTCCCCGCTCCCATTCCGCGTATTCGGCGCAGCCGAAAAGTGTCCGCGCCGCTTCCCATTCGGCTATTATAACGTCCTTTCCCGTCAGCGGCTCCTTCAAAACGCTGCCGCTGTCGGCAAGCGCGGTCAGGCAAATCGTTTTTCCGTTCAGCGAGACCTCGACGCGCCGTCTGCGCGCCCGCTCCCGGCGGCGCATTAGCCCCGATGACAGCAAAATCACCGCGTACACCGCCGCTGATACAGCCAAAAAGTGTCCCGCGCTTAAATCGAAGTACATTATTCCGCCCCGCATGACTATCGTCTGCGAGGAGCCGCTCAGAAGCGCGAACAATCCCGCCGCAAGCGCCGACAGAAGCGAAAAAATCAAAATCGGCTTTATCGAACCGCGCAGTCCGAACGCTGCCGCCGGCACCAGCACAGCCGATAAAAGCTTCGCCGCGGCTGCGTATTTTCCCGAGCAAAAGCCCGCCGCCGCCAGAACAGCCCCGAGCGCGGCAGCCGACAAAAGCCGCGGGAGCCGCGGACGGCAGCGCAAAAACCATGCCGTTAAGCTGAGCATCGCGTATGAGCTCACGAGGTTTATGAAAAGCAAAACGTCAACGTAAATTTTCATAACCTCACCTCATGAATTTATTATACTCCCGCGCCCCCGCGAAATATGTCAAATTCGGTTGTCGAATGAAAAAAATTTTTCGACAAGATATTTTCCGGGAAATAAAAAAAACGGCGGACTGCGGAAAATTCCGCGGCTGCCGTTTTTATGCCGTTTTCGTATTTTTTTATAATCCTGTCAACTCCTCCACGCTTTACGCTTAAGCGTTTTCGAGCAGCTTTTCCACGCTCGCGAGCTTAATACATATTACCAGCACTCCGCACGCCTTTTCAAGCTCGTCCGCTGTCGGATATGTCGGCGCTATACGTATATTGCTGTCATGAGGATCCCTGCCGTAGGGATACGTCGCTCCCGCGCCCGTCATTTTAACGCCCGCGTCCGCGCACAGCTCGACCACGCGCTTTGCGCAGCCGTCCATAGTATCGAGCGAAATGAAATATCCTCCCAGCGGTCTTGACCATCTCGCGATACCGAGCGGAGCTATTTCCTCGTCAAGAGTTTTTAATACCGTTTCAAACTTCGGACGGATAATCGCCGCATGCTTCTTCATATGCTCCAGCATTCCGTTGAAATCACCGAAGAATTTGACGTGGCGGAGCTGATTCACCTTATCATGACCGATAGTCTGTATTGTCAAATGCTTCTTTATAAATGCGATATTCTTCGGCGATGACGCTATCGCCGCAATTCCCGAGCCGGGGAACGTCACCTTTGACGTTGAACAGAATTTAAACACAATGTCGGGATTTCCAGCCTTCGCGCATTCGTCAAGGATCTCCAGAATGTGATCCTGCTTCTCGGGCTCGTCATATAAATGATGTATACAATAAGCGTTATCCCAGTAAATTCTGAAATCCTCCGCCGCGGGCTTCAACGCCGCGAAGCGGCGGACCACCTCGTCCGAATACGTAACGCCGCCCGGATTCGAATATTTCGGTACGCACCAGATACCCTTCACCATCGGGTCGGAGGACACGTATTTCTCCACCATATCCATATCGGGTCCGTTTTCATCCATAGGTATGTTAATCATTTCTATGCCAAAGCTTTCCGTAATCGCGAAATGACGGTCATAGCCCGGCACAGGACACAGAAATTTTACCGGCTCGTCCAGCTTCATCCACGGTACGGAGCCGCATACGCCATGCGTCATAGAACGCGAAACCGTGTCGTACATAACGTTAAGACTTGAATTTCCGTAAATTATAATATCTTCAATGGGACATTCGATCATCTGGCTAAGCAGCCTCTTTGCCTCTATTATTCCGTCCAGTATACCGTAATTGCGGCAATCCACCCCCTGCTCGCTGACAAGATCGTGACCGTAAAGGGCAGCCATCATTCCCATCGATATATCAAGCTGCGCCGTATCCGGCTTGCCGCGCGACATGTCGAGATTCAAGCCCTCCGCCTGCTTTTCGGCATACTGCTTTTCCAGTATTTCCTTTTTATGTATAAGCTCCTCTTTTGATAAATCCTTGTATGACATTGCTTATTCCCCCTTATTTCCAATCAGTATACCACATTTCAATCGTTTAGTCAAGGCAGCAAAGCTTTTTTGTCCCATTGTCCGTTAAACCCGTATGACCTTATACGCCGCGGCTTTGTACAGTCTGTTCCTGACCGCAAGCCCACAGCCGTCATTTTCGTCAAACTCCGCGAACACGGTCTGAACGCCGAGCCGGTCAAACTCGCGCAGAGCCGCAAATAAGTTCCGCGCGTATTCCGCGTTTGTGCTGCCGCCGTTTATCATAACAGCGTCGTCATATACCGCGTCATACATAAGCAGGACCCCGCATTTTCCGTTTTGGTTCCGCGAGATCAGCTCTTTTATTTTCCTCTGCACAGCCTCCCTTCCGCCCTCTATTACAGTCACTTCGGCGTCAGGCGCGTAATGCCTGTATTTCATTCCAGGACTTACCGGCTTTTCATCCGCGGCGAGCGGGAGCAGGATATTCTTATCTTTTCGTATATCCGGCGCCACCGTTCTGAGCATTTCAAAGGTAATTCCCCCGGGACGCAGCAAAACGCAGCCTCCGCGGGTCGTATCAACGATCGTCGATTCAACCCCGACCTCGCAGCAGCCGCCGTCTATCACCGCGTCGATGCGCCCGTTCATATCCTCCATAACGTCGCGCGCCGTGGTTGGACTCGGTTTGCCGGAAATATTCGCGCTCGGGGCAGCAATCGGCACTCCCGCCGCTCTTATCAGCGCACGAGCCGTCCCGTGCGACGGGCAGCGCACGGCGACCGTATCAAGCCCCGCTGTAACGCCGTCGCTTATAACGCTTTTCTTATGCAGAATAAGCGTCAGGGGTCCGGGCATAAACGCGTCTATAAGCCGTTTGGCGTCCTGTGAAATATCCCGCGCCGCCGCGCTTATTTCCTCCTTTGACGCAACATGCACTATGAGCGGATTGTCCGACGGTCTGCCCTTCGCCGCGTAAATTTTACGCGCGGCGTCATCGTCGTAAGCCGACGCGCCGAGCCCGTATACCGTTTCCGTCGGGAACGCGACAAGTCCGCCGCGGCGTATAATTTCTCCCGCGTCCGTGATATTTTCCATAGTCAAAAGCTTAGTTTCCACGATCATTCTCCCGTAATATCCGCGGTCGTGCGCCGTATCACGGCGCGCACGCCCTTATCATTATTGACGCTTGTGTGAAGCACAAATCCGTCGTTATTCACAAACCTCTCCATAGTCGTATTGTTCCCGTAGGGACACAGCGCCCAGTACGAGCCGCCGCCGCTTATATTTTTAAGCATATCCACCGTAGGCAGATACACATAATCCTCCACATAATAGTGATACGCGGTTTTCGCCATATCGTCCACATTCTCCCGCGTGAAGTTCCAGTAATGGACATGATCGCCCGCCGCCGCGTCGCTCTTTCGCTCATACGGCAGGATCACCGCGTTCGTTGTGGTCACTATCCGCGCTCGCTCGTCCTCGGTGAAGCCGTTCAGGAATTCGGTATTCATCCATATCCTCAAATCGCTTTCCGTCCATGAATTATCCGAGCTGTCAAACGGCCGCTGTTCGACAGCGTCCTTTGTTACAAGTATTTCCGTGCCGTCGTTTATGCTCTCGTAAACCTCCCATTCTATCGGTTCGCCCTTATATGAACCAAATGTCACGGTCGGCTTTGACGGCGCGTAATTACAGCCGGCAATTACAGCCGCGGCAGCGCATAATGTAACCAGAATATTCCTTTTTTTCGCGTTCAAAAGCGACAGCACGCACACCGCTATCAGAATATCTATGCAGTTTGTGAACAAAAACATATGCTTCGCTATATCAGCCTGTCCGTTTCCGATAACGGGTATCACAAGGTTTACCCACAGTCCCAGCACCAGCACGTTAAAACAGCCCATCATGTAAATATTGCGTCTCGGCTCGCTTTTCCGGCGTTTGTAATAAAATATATCAATAATAACAGTGTAGGCGGTTATCAGTATAAAGCCGACGTAAACGACTATCGGCACATACGGAAATTTTAACGCGGTCCTGAGTTTGCTCCACGCGCTCCAGCGGTTTGTCATTTCCATAGGAACAGTCATGGAATTGCCGGAATTGGGCGGTCGTATGTACGCCGAATTGGAGATCGCCGCGCTTAAATTTCTGAACAATCTGACAGGATGGAACACGTAGAATATCACTATGTCCGTTTTTGACACCTTGTCGTAAAAATCCTTTTTAAATTGAGGCGTTGTTATATCTATCGGATACTCGTCCTTATCCATATACGCCGTGGTATTTGCCAGCGGCGCGTATTTTGGGTCTACCCCCAAAAATTTCAGGTCCTTCTCAACTCTGCCGCTCTCCTTGACAATGCCGTAAAATACCGATTGATACGTCGTGTCGCGGTTCATCCAGTCCGGTATGGTTGAATAAAGACGCACAATGGAGCACACAGCCACAATAAAGGCAATTACCACGCCTATTTTAAACAATCTGTCGCGGCGCAGTATAAGCATTGTAAGCGACAGAACGCAAACCATAACGGAATACGGAATGTTAGCCAGCTTGGAGCCCGCGAAAAAATACAGCGCGATAAAGAAGCAAATAACCTTCGGAATACTCGGTCTGCGGTAAATAAGCATTCCCGACGTGATCAGCAGCATAAGCGCCGTATATTGGAGCGGCTCGCCGTAAAACGAATTAAAATACAGGATATATCCCGCGTCGCAAAACATCAGAATAAAAATAAGGAAAACCGCGATACGCGTTTTGACCCCGCTGTCGGCAAAAAAGGTAAATATGCCCCACGCGGCTACCGACAGCATAAGTATATATAAAAAAGCCAGCCATACCACGGAATACGCGGTCTCGCTCCTTCCGGTCATAATATTTGATATGTAATTTAATGTCTTGGAAATTTTTATGAGAAGAAACTGCGGCGAGGAATAAATCTCCTTTTCATTGTTTGTTTTCCATAGATTTTCTATTTTTTGAGAAAAGCTGTCGCCCTCTATCTTCATACGGTAATCCTCTTTAAACAGATACGACGCATTCTCGCTGTCCCGATATTCGAGGTTGTTAACCAGCAGCACGCGCCTGAAATCTCCGTTATCGGACAATCCGACGTCCTCGCCCGCAAAAAGCGCGGCAAAACAAAGCGCGAACACGGCTATCGCGCCCAGAAGCGGAAATATTCTCTTTTTCAGTCTTTCCCTTTTAGCTTCAAGCTTGTCCTGTACACTCATATTGCCTCTCATTAAAAAGAGCGGAAAATCCGCCCTGTAATTTGTATATTTAATAACGTCCCCGGCGGCTGTAGCCTCCCGAACGCTTATTCTCCGCGCTTCGGCGTATAGCCTGCATATTTTCGTCGCTTATTTGCTTGAAGCGCGACAGCTTGTCTTCAAACGACATCTGCTCGTCGTTCCTTCTGCTCCAGTCAAAATCGTCCGGACGGGCGCGGCGGTTTTGTTTTTCCGCCTGTCTTCCGCGCGGCTTTGAATGCTCCTCCGCCGCCCGCTTTAACGACAGGCTCATTTTTCCGTCTCTGTCGATTTTAAGAACCCTTACCTTTACCTTATCGCCTTTTTTTATATGCTCGTTTATATCCTCGACATATTCTCCGGATATTTCCGAAATATGTATAAGTCCTGTTTTTCCGCCGCCCAGATCCACAAACGCGCCGAACGGCATCACACCCGTTACTGTTCCTTCTGCAATTTCTCCGACCGCTGCCATTTTTCCGTAGTCCTCTTTCATTTACTGCTCCTGTGAAACGTCTATGAAAATTTTGGAATTACTCTTTACAAGCCCAAGCTTTTCCTCCGCGACCCTGGCTATATATTCGTCGCTGCCGACCTGCGTCATAAGAGCGTCCGTCTCTCTCTGACGGGTTTTCTCATATTCTATCTGCTCGTTTACCGAAGCGATTTCAAGTCTGTTCTCTTTTATCTGCGGGATCTGCATCATTCCCTTAAATATCATCAGCGCGCAGACAATAATTACAGACCATGCAATAATAGCCTTCTTATGCTCCGCCGCAAACCGTGCGGCAGCGTTTCCCCATTCCGCCATTTCAGCCTCCGTTATTTTTCCGTTTCCATGAGAATTGTTTTACCGCGCCTCTTATGGGCGCTATTGTTATTTTATACAAAAAACCGCGCAGTGTCAAGAGAATTTTATAAATCCGCGCGATTATTTTAACACAAAACCCGCATATTGTCAAAAAAAAGCTGTAAACGTATGCGCTGACCGTAAGAAAATACAGCAAAGCGCCCGTGAAAAGACCCACAAACTCATATCCGCGCAGCTCGCCTCCGTTAAGAAGCCACAGGCTGTATATCACAGCCGCGCAAACAAGCGCCCAATATATGATATCGGATATAATAACAGCGGCGTCATGCCTCATGACGCGGTGAATGCTGCGGAAAGCGTCAAAAAGCGCCGAGCACACTATTCCGCAGCCGCACATCCCCAGAAGCGCCCATACCTCGCGCGTCATTTCAAAAGACTTTCCAGAAATCCCTGTTTTTGTTTTGTCTGGTATTGTATGGAATTTATACTTCCGTTTATTTCCACATTTCCGTCGTTTGTATCGAGCCTGCTTATTGTAAGCCCCGCTCCCCTTACGGTCATTGCTCCCATGCTCGTCTGGAGTTTCACAATATCGTCCGCAAACTCGCTGACGTCATTTACGCCGGTCAAAATCATTTTTGACCGCTCATAAAGCTCTACGCTGTGTCCCGTTTCTCCCGCAGCCGGCGCGAAATCCGCCTTTTTAACGCTTGCCATATCTATCACCTCAGGCTATAGATATGCTTCTTTCCCTCAGTTTATGACCTCGTAAAGCGCGGACGCGTCATTTTTGGCTGTATGCTCGGCGATTTCCCTGATACGCACCTTTAATATCCACTCGCCCATGCGTATTTCCAGAACATCTCCCGCCTTAACATCGCCGGACGCCTTCGCGATTTTTCCGTTGACCGTTATTCTGCCCTGTCTGCATGCCTCGTTCGCAACGCTGCGGCGCTTTATCAAACGCGATACCTTTAAATATTTATCTATCCTCATGGCTTCTCTCCTTACTATGTAAAAGAGGCTGTCCACGACAGCCTCCTGTAAATTTCGCAGAAATTATTTATTTATTGTATCCTTTAAAGCCTTTCCTGCCTTGAATGCCGGAACCTTAGACGCTGCGATTTTAATTGCCTCGCCCGTTCTGGGGTTCTTACCGGTTCTTGCCGCTCTCTCTCTGGTCTCAAAAGTACCGAAGCCTACGAGCTGAACCTTGTCACCCTTCTTCAAAGCGTCCGTTACAGTGCCCACAACAGCGTTTACAGCCGCCTCGGCATCCTTCTTTGTTAAATCAGCCTCTTTGGCTACAGCCGCAATTAACTCTGATTTGTTCATTGTTTAATCCTCCTAAAATAAATTAAATCTCTTCTTAAGATTTCTTACAGTACCATATTTTAATACAAAATCCACTGTATGTCAATACTTTTTACGTCATTTAACGCTATATTTTCTCATTTTTAAGTTTTTTCATACTATTTTTACTATATTCCACAGCTCATCGAGCTCATCCACGGTCATTTTTGCCATATCCAAGCCGCGTTCTTTGGATATACTTTCCATTTTTTCAAATCTTGCGATAAATTTATCCGTCGCCTTTGTCATGGAAATCTCCGGGACAAGCGATAGCTTGCGCCCGAGATTTACGGCAGCAAACAGCAAATCGCCGTATTCCTCCTCTATTTTCTCAGGATTTCCTTGTTCCATCGCCTCTTTCAGCTCATCCGTTTCCTCCCTCAGCTTATCGAGCACCGGCTCCGGCTTGTCCCAGTCAAAGCCCGCACCCGCCGCTTTTTTCTGCACCTTTTCCGCCCGCATAAGAGCCGGCAGATAGCCCGGAACATCCCTGAGCATTGAGGAATAGCTCTCGAGCCCCTTCTCCTTCTTTTTATTCGCTTCCCATGTCGCAAAAGCCTCCTCTGCCGTTCCCGCGCTGTCCGGACCGAACACATGCGTATGGCGGCTTATAAGCTTATTGCATATCTCATTGACCACATCGCCGTAGCCGAACGCTCCGCGCTCCTGCGCCATAACCGAATGAAACGCCACCTGTAAAAGCACGTCGCCCAGCTCATTGGCAAACGCCCTGTCGTCGCCCGAATCGAGAGCGTCTATCGCTTCGTAGCATTCCTCGATCATATTATGCTTTATGCTCTGGTGCGTCTGGACTTTATCCCACGGACAGCCGTCCGGCTCTCTGAGTCTGCGCACTATCGCCAGCAAATCCTCCGTTGTATATTGCTTCTTTTCCATATCCGGCACCTTCCTATTATAACCTGATTTTCATTATATATTACATTTTACCACTATTTTCTTTACTTTACAAGCCTACATTTTTAACAATTTCCGCATTTCCTTCACATCGGCTCCTCCCGAAAGCGAAAGCGCGGCAAAATATGCAAGGCACGCCGCGCCCGCCACGATACAAAAGGATACTATCCCCTCTCCCATCCTCGCTTCAACCGCCGTCCTCGACAAATATATCACAGCCGACATAACCGCTGCCGAAAACGCCGGTTTAATGAAAATATCGGCAAATTTCAGTCTGATTCCCATATACCGTTTCAAAACCGCATAATCCGCAAACATAGCCGCAAACTCGCCCGCACCGAACGCTATTACAGCACCGTATATGTTAAACTCCGGCATTGACGCAAGGCTCCCGCACAGCACGAGACGCGCGAGCGAACAGACAATCATAACCGCGAACGGCGCGCCTATCTTTCCTGCTGACTGCATAACGGACGTCATCAGCATAACCAGGCACAGCGGTATTATACACGGTGCCATAAGCCTTAACATATCAGCTGACGCCGCGTTATGGAACAGCGCGTTAAGAAGCTCCTCCGGCATCATATACATTACCACCGCGCACGGAAGCGACAGCAGCAGAGTAAGCCTGAGCGCCGCAATGGTAACGCGGCGCGCCCTTAACATATCTCCTCTGACCGCGGCGCCAGCGATCAGCGGCAGAATACTCACGCCTATTGTCGCCAAAATGCCTGACGGCAGATGAAATACCGTCTGCGCGTAACCGGTGTACGCTCCGTAAAGGAACCGCGCCTCCTCCTCCGACAGCCCCGATTTCAGCAAGCTCACGCGCGTCACCGCCGTTTCCGCCATGCTTAGCGCGTTCCCCGCGACAGACACCGCAAGCAGCGGAAGCGCGGCGGCAAACAGCTCCTTCACAATGCCTCCGCAGTCCGTATCCTCTTTAATTTTTCCTCTGCACGACAGAAAATATCCCGCTATAAGTATAACCGTTGCCAGTAGCTCGCCTATCGTAACGCCGCCCACCGCGCCCGCGGCGGTTTCGGGAACGCCGAATTGTACGCAGTACAGCGCAAACGCAAAGCCCGCCGCAAGCTTTATAAACGCCTCAGCCACCTGAGAAAGCGCGACCGGGATCATATTTGATACGCCCTGAAAATAGCTTTTGTATGCCGTCCCCAGCGCAACGAAAAATACGGACGGGGATATGATACGTATCGCAAAGCACGCGTCCGGCTCACGCATCGCCTCCGCCAGATACGGCGCGGAAAAATACAGCGCGGCGCTGCCCAAAAAACCCGCCGCGGACAGACAAATCGCCGATATTTTCACTGTTTTGCGCGTCCGCGCGTGCAGAGACAGCGCCTCGGTCCGAGCTACGGTCCTTGATACAGCAAACGGAAAACCGGATATTATAAATGACAAAAACATTATGTAAACCTGGAATGCCGTATTGTAAATCGCCATTCCCTCCTCGGCAAGAATATATGTAAGCGGGATTTTAAACACCGCTCCAAGGATTTTTGAAATCGCGTTCGCCGTCATCAATATAGCCGCGCCGGTGATAAAGCTTTGCTTCGCCATAGCCGCACGTCCCTCCTTATAAGCTTCGGTTTTTCCGGGCGGTTTTAATTGCAGGCGTCAAACCGACCGCCGCGCGAAAACGCCGGTAAACTAAAATTTGCTAATTATCTTGTCTTTAAATCATATTTGTGCTATAATGCATTTATTACGAAGGATTTTATCGGAGGGATATAATGAATATAGAAAAAATTACCGCGGCTCGTGGGACCGTAACGGTGCCCGGCGACAAATCCATATCGCACCGCGCAGTAATGTTCGGGGCGATCGCGGATGGAGTATCGAAAATAACCGGCTTTCTGAACGGAGCGGACTGTATGTCCACAATAGACTGCTTCCGGAAAATGGGAGTAAAAATAGACGTTAACGACAGCAGCGTAACCGTTCACGGCGCGGGTATGCGCGGTCTGTCGGCGCCGTCCGGGACTCTTTACACAGGTAACAGCGGCACAACCACGCGTCTTTTATGCGGACTGCTTGCCGCGCAGTCCTTCGATTGCTCCGTAAACGGCGACGCCTCTATCGCAAAGCGTCCAATGAGGCGCGTGTGCAATCCTCTGCGGCTCATGGGAGCAAAAATAGACGGCGACTACTGTCCGCTTACCATACACGGAACGCAGCTCCACGGCATTGAATATCATATGGAGGTCGCGTCGGCGCAGGTAAAAACAGCGCTTATCCTCGCCGCAATGTACGCGGACGGCGAAACGATAATTTATGAAACGGAAAAATCGCGCGACCATACGGAGCTGATGCTCAAAGCAATGGGCGCGGATATAGACGTTGACGCTCTTAAAATAACCGTGCGCCCGACATCGCGCATCACGGCGCAGAATGTGACTGTGCCCGGCGATATTTCCTCAGCGGCGTTTTTCATGGCGCTTGGAGCTGTTATGAAGGATTCGGAGATTACAATAAAAAACGTGGGCGTTAATCCTACGCGTACCGGAATAATCGACGTTATGCGAAGCATGGGCGCGGATATCACGCTCTCAAACGAGCGCGTTGTTACCGGCGAAAAGGCGGCTGATATAACCGTCAGAACGTCGCAGCTTCACGGCGTAACAATCGGCGGCGACATTATTCCGCGTCTTATAGATGAGATCCCGATTATCGCCGTAATGGCTGCGTTCGCGGACGGAACGACCGTTATCCGCGACGCGCGGGAGCTGAAGGTCAAAGAAACGAACCGCATACGCGCCGTTACGGACGAGTTCACAAAATGCGGCATTGATATAACCGAAACGGACGACGGCATGATCATACGAGGCGGGAGCTGCATTCATTCCGCCGATTTCAAAACATACGGCGACCATCGTATGGCTATGAGCCTGTGTGTGCTGGCGCAGGCGGCGGATGGCGTATTTACCCTTGACGACGCGGAATGCGTCAATGTGTCTTATCCCGGGTTTTTCGGGGATTTGCGGAGCCTGAACGGTTGATTTTATCGGCAACCGGCCCTGCGCTCCGCAATAATTGCGCGGTTAATGATTTTAAGCCGGCGAAGCGTTTTCAGACAAAAAGACGTAAGGAGCGTTCCGCTCCTTACGTCTTTGATTTATTTTTTGTTTCAATAACTTATTTTATTCGATTTCGGAAACGATTGTTACCGTCTGTGACGCTTCGTCCCATGTCACGGCGCAGCCGAGATTTTCCGCCACAAACCGCAGCGGCAGCATTGTACGGTCATTTTCAATGTACGCCGGAGAATCGAGCAAAACCTTCTCTCCGTTCACAACCGCCGTATCGGAATCTATCGTTATTTCAACCGTATTGTCGCCGTCTGCCGCCTTGACTGTTCTCGTATCGGCATCCCATTCCACCGAGCCGCCAATGCTCTCAACAACCGCGCGTATCGGAAGCATGGTACGGTCATTTTTAATTGTCGGCGGTGTGTCTATATCGCGTTTTATATCGTTTACCTGCATTATATCACTGTCTATGGTCAGCCGCAGAACATCCTCCTCAGCCATATGAATTTCCACGCTGCCCAGAAGCTCGCCGTCAAGACTGTATTTTTCATTTTTATTATTTCTGAAAGCGTGAACATGATCGTCGCTCATGTACAGATAATCAGCCCCCGACAGCAGCTCGCGCTTCTCCTTGGTTTCTGTATCGTATTTCCACAGTGAAACGCTGTTTTCGGTCTGAGTCTTATAATATATGTCTTTGCCGTCATCGCTTACCCAATAATCGAGGAAATCCTCAAGAATCAGCTCGCGCTCGGGAGCGTCCGCACTTCTCCGGTAAAGCCTCGCGATATTGCCGTAATAGGTCTTGCTGTAAAGGTATCCGTTCACGCAGTTGTTATAGATATACTCCGGATAGTCAAAATCCTCCGTAACCGTCGTTTCCTCTCCGCTTCCGAGATCGGTTATTATGACCTCGCGGCGCGGACTGCCGTCCCGCGTTTCGGTTATGTACGAAAACGCTTTGTTTCGTTCCCAATCTATGTCCATTACCTCGCCTCTTACGGGTATTTTACTGTCGGAGCCGCTTCGCGAAATATAGCCTGTTTTGCCGATATCATCGTAAAACGTGTAATAATAATCATTTCCGTTCATTTTGAATTCGTCAACGTCAAAATCCTCTGACAGCACAAGCGCGCCGGTGCCGTCCATATTGAACCGGCACAGCGTATCAATCCACTTCGGCTCGCCGTCCTCGCCGACGGTCTCGCGTTCGGCTACCATGTACATATAATCGTCGACTATATACATATTTCTCGGCGTTACGTCCAGCATACGCCGCGCCTCTCCCTTATCGTTATCAATGCGGAAAAGTCCGTCATTGGCGATAAAAATATAATTGTCATACTCCGGTATGGCAGGCGTCATCGCCGATGCGCCCGCCGCAAACGCGGCAAACACTATCCCCGCCGCCGCAGCCGATATGATTTTTTTCATGCTTCATCCTCCTATATTTTCGGTAAAATACCGCTTTTTTACATGCCGACATTTGGCATTTTCAATATTATTTTTTTGCAAACGCGAACAGCTTCACGCACACGAATGTTGCCGGTACGCCTATAACCGCCGCCGCAAGATAGACAATAAGGCTCGGCAGATGGAATATCCCGCTCAGCAGCGCCACCATGATTATCTGCACGATCAGATTCGGCATACAGGAAATCAGGAATTTCAGATATTTCACCACGCCGAAATTATAGTCACGGAATGTGCATGCACTGTTCAGAAAATATGACAATATATTGGCGGATACAAACCCCGGCAGGAACGCAATCACATCATTCGTTATAAAGCTTCGGTAAAACATTGAAAAAACGCTGCCCGCAAAAGTGTTTATAACGCCCACAATAAGGAACGTCATAAATTCGCGCGATAAAAACATCTTGTATTTGGGAGGCTTATAATCATCCCACGGTATCAGCCTGCCGCCGTTTACGATATACGCGCGCTCCGCAAGCTCCGCAAGCGGCGTATCCGCAAGAGAATCGGAATAAAAAGTGTCTATTTCCGCGTCGGCTTTCCATTCGTAAAAACGTCTTACCTTCTCTTTATCGCGGCAGTTCTCGCCCTCATATTTACCCGTTTTTTTGTCTACGCGCGATGCTATAAGCGTTTTTATTCCGAGCCTTTCGCAAATCGGCGCAAGCAAAAATTCCGGAGACGCGGATATAACCACGTCGCTGTCACGATGCGTATCCGAATAATACGCTTTTATTTTAGATTGATTTATATTCCAAAATTCATTTATCTCCTTATCGACGTCAGGTACGTAATGAAGGAATTTATACATCCTCTCCTTAAAACGCGTTGTCGAATAAAGATTCAGAAGATATAGCACAAACGCGAAAATCATGCCCGGAACGCTCTTTAACGCCGCCGGATATCTTTTCAGGCAGTGTATATAAAAATCCGCCGTGGAATCACCCGAATATATTGTGCCGTCAAAATCGTATACGTTCATTATCCTCCCTCACTTCAGCAGCACGACCGCCAGCGCGGAAATGCCCTCTCCTCTGCCCTCGAAGCCCATTTTCTCGGTAGTGGTGGCTTTCACGCTTACGCGTGAAATATCAATTTTTAAATCGGACGCCGCGTTTTGCCTCATCTGTCCGATATATCCCGCCAGCTTCGGTCGCTGCGCGATGATCGTAATATCAGCGTTCTCAATTTCATATCCCGCGTCCGCAATCATTTTTACGACCTCGCGCAAAAGTACGCGGCTGTCAGCGCCGGCATACCTTTCATCGGTATCCGGGAAGTGCTGCCCTATATCTCCCAGAGCGGCGGCTCCCAATAAAGCGTCCGACAGCGCGTGAAGCGCCGCATCCGCGTCGGAATGCCCGAGCAAGCCCTTCTCATACGGAATTTCCACGCCGCACAATACAAGTCTCCTTCCCTCGGCGAGCCTGTGCGCGTCGTAGCCTTGTCCTATCCTCATTTTTTCTTCCTCTTTTCAAGTATTTTTTCGGCAATCCCGATATCCTCGGGCGTTGTAATTTTTATATTATCGTAGCTGCCTCTGACAATTTTTATTTTTCCGCCCGTCATTTCTACAAGCGCGCAGTCGTCGGTCGCGTCGATATTCATTTTATCCGCGTATTCGTGCGCCCTTTTTATTATATCGCGCCGAAACGCCTGCGGAGTCCGGATAAGGTACGTTTTTTCGCGGTCAATCGTTCCGGTTATAAACCCGTCGCCGTCCGCGCTTTTCAGCGTATCCTTGCACGGCACTCCGACCGCCGCCGCGCCGTACTCCTTCGCGGCTTTAACAGCCGCGTCTATCTCCTCCTGCGATATAAGGCAGCGCGCGCCGTCGTGGATAAGGATTATATCGCCAGTTGTAAAGCCTATGCCGTTGCGCACGCTTTCGCGCCGCGTCGCGCCTCCGGTAGTTACAGCCCGTATTTTATCACTGAACCCGGCGCCCGCCATCATTTCCGCAACGCGCATATATTCGCCCTCTCCGGCAACCACAACTATCTCATCAATGCCGGGATTATTATAAAGCGCTTCAACGGTGCGCAATATAATTTCCCTTCCGGCTATCTTCATAAATACCTTGTTTTCTCCCGCTCCCATACGCGTACCCTTGCCTCCGGCGGCAATCAGCGCGCTTACCTTAGTCATTCTTCCGCTCCTTCCGAAACATAAGTTCAGCACACCCTTCATCGGTGTGCTGAACCCATCTTAATTGTTTCCCAAGTCCTTCTCAGACTATTGCGCCAATAGTGTCATCCATGATGTTTTCAATATCACTTTGCTCCGCAATCTTCGACAATACCAATTCGCTCACTACAATCTGCTTCGCGTTTCCCAATACCTTTCGTTCGCTGGTGGATAAGCCTTTAACTCTGTCACGATACATCAGATCCTTCAGAACCTCGATAACCTTAAAAATATCACCTGACTTAATCTTATCCATGTTATCGCGCTGCCGTTTGTTCCAGTTTGCGTCATCCGTAATCTTCGCGTCTCTGAAATACTCAAGAGCCGAGCGCGCCGTGTTTTTGTCAATGATGCCTCGAATCCCAATGCCGTCGCTGTTTTCCACAGGTACATTCGTCGTCATATTACCGAGCGTAAACCGAAGAGAGTAATATTTACGCTTTTTACCTATGATTTCGATTTCCTTAATTTCCTCTACAGTCGCGGCACCGTGCATGGGATGTACTACCTTGGCTCCAACCTCATACATTGGTGATGACCTCCCCGCTATCTTTCTCTCCTTTACTTCATTACTCTCTGTTAATATTATAACATACTTTTCTTGATTTGTCAAATGTTTGATTATACCATATACATAATTTTTTTTCAAGATAAATATTTATTAATATATAATTTTATTTTTTGTGCAATTTAACCAAAATAAAGGCTCGCCAGCCGTCTTTTAACCGTTAAATTTTGCAGTGACGTTTAAGCTTTTATTTAAAAAAAACGGCTTATTGATAAATTTGTGAATATATTAATTCGTTTACGCAAAGATTAATAAAAAAATAAACGAACCGAGGTATTAAAATGAAAACAAAAATGACTGCCGAAGAATATAACGAATATGTAAAGCGCAAATCGCCGAAATCGCCCGTTCTCGCCGATTGTGTAAAAGCGTTTGTGATCGGGGGACTTATATGCTGCGTCGGGGAAGCGTTTTTAAAGGGCTATTCGATGATGGGGCTTGACATGGAATCGGCGTCCTCCGCGACAGCTATAACAATGGTATTTTTAGGCGCTCTCTTCACCGGGCTCAATCTTTACCCTAAGCTCGCAAAGATTGCCGGAGCCGGCACTATCGTACCGATTACGGGGTTTGCCAACTCCGTTGTCTCGCCCGCGATTGAGTCAAAGCCCGAGGGCTATGTGCTCGGCGTCGGCGCGAAAATTTTCTCGATTGCCGGACCCGTCATTCTGTTCGGAATATTCGCGTCAATGATCGCGGGACTTATATATGTCTTCGTCCCCTCCCTTATGTAAGGCTGTCCAGAAGCGCGGAACAGCCCCGCACGACGTCGTCATATGTTTCGTCAAAATTACCCGTATACCACGGGTCGGCTATATTTCCCCCTCCGGCGAAATCCAGCAGCTTTTTCACCTTCCCCGAAGGGTCGCCGCCGAATAGCCGCAGCATACTGCGGATGTTGTAGTCATCCATGCCGATTATTAAGTCGTATTTGCCGTAATCATCCCTTTTAAGCTGCACGGCATATTTTCCGGAGGTTGAAATCCCGTGCTCGGCAAGCTTTTTTCTCGTTCCATGATGGACGGGATTGCCTGTTTCCTCCGCGCTTGTCGCGGCGGACGCAATCAAGAACCCTCCGCCCGCGCCCGCTTTTTCAACCATATCTCTCATAACGAACTCCGCCATTGGTGAGCGGCATATGTTGCCCAGGCATACAAACAGTATTTTTTTCATATTGCACATCTCCCGTAATTAAAACGCGGCGCTTTGCCGCGCCGTATCCCCCGCCGATACAGCCTCGCGCGCTCCCTTATTATAGCACAAAACCCCGCCTTTGTAAAGCGCTTGCATATGCGTAAATATAAATACCGTGAACCTGTTTGCAAGATTAACACTTGACAGGTTTACGCGGTTAATGTATAATTATTCCATAATATATCAGACATATGCCGTATCTGGAAAAAGCAATAAAAAGGGGTTGTTATTATGAAATTTAAAAAAGCATTTGCTACGCTCCTTGCCACAGCATTAGCGGCAGCATCTCTTTCGGGCTGCGCGGATTCAACGGAAACCGGCGTCACCGGGAACGGAGCGGACAAGGTTTACAAAATAGGCTTGTGCCAGCTTATGCAGCATCCGGCGCTCGACGAGGCTACGAAGGGCTTCCGGGACAAGCTTACCGAGCTTCTCGGTGAGGATCGCGTTGATTTTGACCTTCAGAATGCTTCGGGAGACTCCAACACCTGCTCCACAATAGCAAAGCAGTTCGTATCGTCCGGTAAGGATTTGATTTTCGCGAACGCCACGGCGGCTCTTCAGGCGGCTGCGGCAGCCACATCCGATATACCGATCGTGGCAACGTCGATCACCGACTACGCGACGGCTCTCGATATCGCCGACTGGACCGGCACGACCGGCAGAAACATCACCGGTACCTCCGACCTTGCTCCGTTAAACGAGCAGGCGGCAATGTTTAAGGAGCTTCTTCCCGACGCGAAAAAGATAGGTCTTGTTTACTGCTCGGACGAGTCGAACTCAAAGTATCAGATCAACATTATATCAACAGAGCTCGCGAATCTCGGCTATGAGACTGCCGATTACTCCTTCGCCGACTCTAACGACGTGGCAGCTGTAACGGCTACAGCATGCTCGGAGTGTGATGCGCTCTATATCCCGACCGATAATACGGCGGCGGCAAACGCGGATGTTATCGTGAATATAGCCACACCCGCCAATATCCCGATTATCGTGGGCGAGGAAGGGAACTGCGGAAACTGCGGCATAGCTACGCTGTCAATTTCCTACTACAGCATCGGTCAGGCTGCGGGTGAGATGGCGTATGACATTCTTGTAAACGGCGCCGACCCGTCAACAATGGAGATCAAGTACGCCGACGGGCTTGTCAAGAAATACGTAAAGTCCCGCACCGACGCTATGGGTATCACCGTACCGGAGGATTACGAGGAGCTTGTAACAGAGGAATAATTCGATATTCAATAATGTAATTATGATGCAATCGGCGCACGGCTAAGGCGAACGGCATAAATGCCGACACGAATAAAATTATCGTTCCTGTCCTGTCCAACGGTATAGCCGCGCTGTCCGGCACTGATAAACCGACACGCGGTTCATCGGCTTTAAAAAATTATCGTATAAAGCCGTGAATCAGAATATAGCATAGACCTTAAAATGCGTCTGCCATTTTAACGCGGCAGACGCATTTTTAATTCTGTATATCGGAGACTGCAAAGCATGTCCCGGTATTTATATATTTTATCTTGTAACAATATCAACAGGCACGTTGAATATCTTCGCGACCTTCAGAATCGTGTCGATATGTCTGCCGCTTGCCGCCGCCATATGGTGCGTGGGACCCGCCTCGCTCCACTTGTTGCAGAACTCTCTCGCGCCGCACGTGAAGCGTGTGCGCATATTCGTATCGCCGAATGTGAAGATAGGACCTTCCTCGTTAATGCCCTCGGCTACGACGAACTTGAAGTTTCCGTCCTTATCCTGCGTAATGCCCAGATATGTAACGGGACCCAGATGCGGATAGAACTGCGTCAGATAGCCGCCGCCTGTCTTGCCGTGGAATACCGGAACTATCTTCATCGTCGGCTTCTTCGCGGAAATGTCCGCGTCGCCCGAGCCGCTGTGACCGATAATGCAGATATCCTCGTTAAAGTCGATAGAGTACATCTCGGAAAGCTGTCCCATACCCGAAATGGTTTTCAGAATACTCATCGCCATAGAAACCTTTATGTCGCCCTCAACGGCGCACGCTACGCCCTGCTTTATGAGCATCGAGAACGCGGGGATAAGCATACTGTCGAGCACGCCCGCCTTACCCTGCGCGAAGCCGTCATAATGCGAAGCGATAAACGCGATTTTCTCGTCCCTGACCCACTGCTCGAACGCGACAACGTATTTCGCCATATCCCAAACCTTTTCGATAGTGCCGCCGCCCTCGATATCAAAGGTATCGAGTATATCCTGCGCCTTCGCGCGGATAGCGTCCTCGTCGGTGATATCGTCGGCTATTGCCCACATCTTTTCCCAGTCGAACTGCTTGGTATAGAGGTACATTCTGTGATACAGATTCGTTTCGTCGATATACAGATCCATCATGCCCGGATACGGACGTCCGATCTGCGCGAGGTTCGTGTCGCGGAAACGGCGGCGCACCTGCGCGGCGCGGCACCAGTCCTCGATCTCAGCCTGAACATACGGATCTCCGCCCTCAACAACGCCGGTGATTACCGCGTGGCGCTTGCCCGCACGCTCAAGATCCGCTACCATTTCGCCCACGGCGCCGCAGGCGTACAATTCGCCCAGCCACGTAGCGGTGTCGGTATTCGCGTAGTCGGGAGCCTTCTTCTTCTGGATGTTTACAAGCACTACCGGCACATCAAGATCGCGCACCGCCGGAAGCATGTTATATGATGTAGCGTATGTAAGAAGCTGAACTATAACAAGGTCAACGTCAGCCGCGCGGAACTTATCCCCCGCCGCCTGCGACAGCTCCTTAGTCGTTACCATGCCGCCGTCAATTATCTCCACCGTGTCGGGAAGAGTTTTCTTGAACGCGTCATACTGCGCCTCGAACTCCGGCACAAGCGACGGAAACTGCGGCAGATACGCGCCCAGCGCGATTGAAAATACGCCTATTTTCGCTTTTGTTTCAACTAACATAATTTATACTCCTTTCGCCGCATCGCCGATTTACGCTCGGCAATGCAAATAATATAATGTATTATATATAATACCATTAAATACATATTTGGGTCAATACATTTTAGCGGTTTTCCGCGGAAAATTTTCACCGCATCGCCGTGAGATGTATACCGTCTCCTTTTCCCGCGGACGGCAATCGACCGCTTATTTCAGATTATCCTTAAAAAAACTCTCCAGCTTGTCAAACGGAATGGCTCCGCTGCCCCCGCCGTCATACAAATCCGTATGAACCGCACCCGGAATAATGAGCAGCTCCTTATTATCCGCATATTTATTGTCTTTTATCATGTCCGCGTAGGCATCACGGCTGAAATAGCAGGAATGCGCTTTTTCGCCGTGCATAATAAGGACGGCGCTCCTGATTTCATTGCTGTATTGAAGGATAGGCTGATTGATAAACGACATACAGCCTATTACGTTCCAGCCGCCGTTTGAGTTCAGAGAACGCGCGTGATAGCCGCGCGGTGTTTTATAGTAATCATAATAATCCTTCACAAAAAACGGAGCATCATCCGGCAAAGGATCGACTACCCCGCCGCCGAGCGCATAGCCGCCGCTTATATAGTCGGCTGTACGCTGCGCGTTAAGCGCCTTTTTCATTTCATAGCGCTTTTCCTCATTGTCATCCGCGTCAAAATAACCCTTGGCGTTGACCCTTGTCATATCATACATAGTAGAGGCAACAGTTGCTTTTATACGCGTATCGAGAGCGGCGGCGTTGACTGCCATTCCGCCCCAGCCGCAAATGCCTATTATACCTATCTTTTCCGGATCAACGTCCTTCCGTACCGACAGAAAATCCACAGCCGCCTGAAAATCCTCCGTATTTATATCCGGCGACGCCATAAATCTGGGTTCTCCGCCGCTTTCTCCGGTAAACGACGGATCAAACGCTATGGTTAAAAATCCCCGCTCAGCCATCGTCTGCGCGTACAGTCCGGACGCCTGCTCCTTAACAGCTCCGAACGGTCCGCATACGGCAATCGCCGCGAGCTTCCCGTCCGCGCCCTTCGGCACGTACATATCAGCCGCGAGCCCGATACCGTAACGGTTATGAAATGTCACCTTTTCATGATCGACCTTTTCGCTTTTCGGAAAGGTTTTATCCCATTCGTTTGTAAGCCTTATTTCCTTATTCATTTTCCGTCCTCCCCTATTTTTCTATCTCATTCTGCCGTCTGATCTTTATCATTAAATTATCCTCCGCTGTCCGAAGTCCGCCGTTTTGGATAATCCTTCGTCCGGCGCCGTTTTTTGCGGCACCGGACGGGATATTTTTATATATGCTTCCCGCGTTACTGAACTCCCAGCGCGCTCATTTCAACAATATCGCACGGCTCGTCGTCCAAAAGCTCAAGCTTTATGCAATTGGTGTACTTGGGCACCGCGAAGATAAACGTCTGCGCGTCGCCCGAGCCGTCGCTCACCGAATCGGTTACGACCTCCCAGCCGTCGCGGTTTGCGAGATCGTCCTTATCCTCGTCACGTATTCCGCTGCGGTGCGATACCCTGAACGGATGCTTCTTTCCGTCCGCGAATTTCACGATTACCGCGCTTATCGGATTGCGGTCGGTCGCCATCATGA
This sequence comes from uncultured Clostridia bacterium, assembly GCA_947626135.1. GTDB lineage: Bacteria > Bacillota > Clostridia > UBA1381 > UBA1381 > 12844. Next base: position 41,238 of record CANQQZ010000001.1, on the reverse strand, counting down.
TGATGCCCTTGCCATCCGAATGCCACGCCGTACCGTAGTCGAGATCGCATGCCAGCTTGCCGTCGCCCTCACTCGTGTATACCTCGGTCACATTAGCCTGCGTGATCGCCATTTTTTCGCCGTTCGTATACGTCTTATCGCCCTTGGGCTGCAATGCCGGCGCTGTTTTAAGCGTACTAAGCGCCGACGCGCTGTCAACCGTCACCGCGATATCGCTAACCGTTATCACGCGCTCATCGCCGTACCACTCAACCTTTTTATTGAGCGCCTCCGATACAGCGCGCAGCGGGATAAACGTCCTGTCGCCGGTTATCTCCGGCGCTGCCTCCATAGTCTTTGCCGCACCGTTTACGGTATAATCGGTCTTTCCGATATTCATCTTAACCTCAGCGTCCGGACTCTGCACCGTCACGGTCTGCGTATCGCCGTCCCATGTTACATACGCGCCGAACGCCTCGGAAATGAACCTGATCGGTACCATTGTGCGGTCATTCGCGATATACGGCGCAAGAGAATTATTGCCGCCGTCGATGTAATACGGCGCGTTATTGATCAGCGCCTTCGGCTCATCAATTGCGAGAACGGTCGTATCGCCCTCGTACAAATCCGCTAAATTCCACTGCTTTTTCGCCAAATCGGGATTTCTTACCTCGTTTCCGTCATTATCGACCGTGTAGATCTGCGGCACCGGTATAACCGTCGTGTCGTAGCCGAGCAAATAATCCACATGCGTCGGCTGGTTATAGCCCACGTTCTGCACCGCAACAGCGTCACGGTACTGATCGTCCGTCATGAGCGCGGGCAGTTTGTAGCCCGTCGGGATAGTCGTCGTGTAAATGCGAAGCTCCGTATTATCGAGCGTCGGGTAAATTACCTCCTCGCGCCAGTCGCCTAAAATATCAGCCGCGAGCGACGGCGTTGATTTCGCGGAATTGTTCGAATGACACTCAGCCGCCGTGAATATGTTTTCGACCTTGTACGTGTACGGGTTGTACTTCGAGATATTCACGCCGTCGAGAACCTCTCTGCCCAAATCGCCGTCCCACCAAACGAGGAAATTCGCGGGTATGCTGTAGTTATCGGTAATCATATCACCCTTATCGTCGATGAGCATACCGATTGACGACCAGCTTTCAGCGCCTTTATGCGTCGGGTCGATATCATCGCTGCCGCCTCTGCCTACGTCGAGAGACGTTTTCGGCGACGACCATAAAATCTCGCCCGTTCTCGCGTCCTTCATCTGATGACCGTATGTTCCGCCCTCGTGAACCGAGAAAATCTCAAGTCCGGGTCTGTCGGGCACAAGGTCTCCCATATGCTGCGCGTCGCCATGATGCAAAAGCGCGTTCGTGTAGAGCGGCTCACCGTTATCGTCATATGTTGTCGAGCCGTAGATTATCTCGTCCTTGCCGTCATAGTCCACGTCCGCAACGCATACCGAATGGTTGCCCTTGCCCTTGTACGGCGCGGCTTCCTCCTTGTCCATAAAGTCCGTATCGAAAATCCAGTCGTTTACGATCTTATTATCCTTCATACTGAACGCCGCGAGCACCGTTTTATCGTAATATCCGCGCGCGAACATCATTGACGGCACATTGCCGTCCTCATAGAACACACACGCATTGTAGCGCTCCGACCTGTTGCCCCAGTCGTCGCCCCAGGAATTGACGTCCCATTTAACGCCGTCGCGCTCGCCCGTCGTCTGCGGATAGTAATCCGTCGTGTCAATAACCTCGCCGGTCTCTCCGTCGAATACGGTCAGATATAACGGACCCGAAAGGTTCTTGCCGTTATTGTCGCGCCAATCCTTTGTGCCGTCTCCGATAACAGTGCCGTCTCCGGCAACGGTGCCGTCGGCTGTACGCATAGCGACCTCGGCTTTGCCGTCGTTATTGAAGTCCGCGCAGAGGAACTGCGTGTCATGCGCGCCGCTGCGCGCGTTTATGCCCAGATCGATGCGCCATAATCTCGTACCGTCAAGCTTGTACGCATCAAAGAGCGTACTGCCCGTCGCGCCAAGATGCGAGCTGTCGCGGGAATTGGTCGGATCCCATTTTAAGATTACCTCAAGCTCTCCGTCGCCGTCGAGATCCGCGACAGACGCGTCGTTCGCGATATAGCTGTATTCCTCGGTTCTGTACGGCTCCTCGTATCTAAGCTCTACCGTACCGCCCTTCGGGGGATCGAGCTTAATGCCTATGTAATCGCCGCCCAGAAGCTCCGCTTCCTTCGACTTTTCGCCTTCTTCTCCGTTTATGACAGCCGCCACGGCGTACTTATCGCCCGCCTTCGCGGTGTAATCAACGTAATTAGTCTTGTTCATCGGCTCGGCGTTCAGCTTTTCGCCGTTCTTATAGAGGTTGTACCTCGTGTCCGCGCCCTCCGTGCCGAGCCAGCGCCATGAAATAAACCCATACGCGCCCGCGTTCGCCGCGACAAGACCGCGATCGAGATTTTCCATTCTGCGCTGAATATCCGGACGGTTGTCGATGAGCTTCTGCGTTTCGCTGCCGTCGGAAACGTCATTGTAAACCGTAATCGCCTCCGGCTCGGGCGGAGCATCGCCTATCTCACCGTAGCTGTTATCGGCGGTATCGTTTAATAATTCCTCGCCGCCGGCGCTGACCACGATATTGTCAACATACGCATACGCGCCGGGGTCCGTGGCATAGGGCGTATAGCCTATGCGCGTAACCGGCTCCTTCTCGTCGGAATATTTAAAGCCGTCGCCCTTCTTCGACTTCATCAGCTCCTCGCCGTCCTTATAAACGGTCAGAATATCGTCCTTCCATTCGAGCCTGAAATTGTGCCACTCCTTTTTGATCGACACATATTCGCCCTCTATGCGGAATTTCTTGTCATCCTTAACAAGCCCCTCGGCTACGATCGTCGAGCCGCTGTCGGGGAAGAAATAGATTCCGGTAATCTCGTGGCTCTGTATATCGGTCGTGCCGGTGTAGAACGCGTAGCGGAACCCCTGCGACATTCCGTACCAGTCGAACGATACCGACCAATCCTTTTTCATCTCATATCTGCCGCTTTTCTGCTCATACAAATACGACGACGGGATCTCGATATACGGATTTGTTCCCTTTTCAACGTCGCTGCCGCGCGCCGTTTCAAAGCCGTTCAGGAAAAATACGTTCCCCTTGTCCGTGCCCGTCGGGTCGGCGATTACCGATATATCCCCGTAGCCGGGGTACAGGCTCATCGGTGATTCCTCCGCCATTGCCGGAACGGCGAACGCTCCCGTAAGCATCGTAGCCGTCAAAGCGACGCTCACTGTCTTTTTAAATTTCATAACAGTTCTCCTTTCTCTGCGTTTATGATAATTTTATTGTATCACACTCTATGCCGAATTTCCAGCTTTTTTTGACTCCGGATTGTTATATTTTGCATAAAATACGACGCGCTCATGTTAAATGCTAAAAAGAGCGTATCGCCGATACGCTCTTTTATAAATCCACGCTGTCCGATATAAAACGTCTGCGCCGCCCAAAGGCTTTACGCAGCCGTTCGTGTCCCGTCACAGCTTTTCAATGATATTTCGTTTAATCTTTTTCGACGGCGTTTTTTCAAACTCGCTGCTGCGAAAAACAACTCTATGCAGCTGCTTTGCCGGCGGCAAGGTGTCGTTTACCCTGTCAATCTCATTCTGAATTTCGGCTTTTATATCATCCGACTCATAATCGGGATCAGGATATATCTGCGCCGTCAGCACGGCGTCCTTATCATAAACAACGATTTCCCTGATCGGCTCAAACGCCGCGAATTTATTTTCCAGCTCCTCCGGAGACACGTTCTCGCCGTTTGAAAGTATTATCAGGTTCTTTTTCCTGCCGACGATGAACACGTAATTATCCTTTACATAACCGAGATCTCCGGTCATAAGCCATCCGTCGTCTGTAAGCGTTTTCGCTGTTTCCTCGGGATTCTTATAATAGCCCATCATAACCGACGGACTTTTGACCCATATTTCCCCGTCCACGATTTTAACCTCGCATCCGGGAACTATACGTCCGACAGATTCGGGATACGGACAATTTTTAACGCCCGTGCTTATTCTCGGCGAGCATTCCGTCATACCGTAGCCCTGAGCGATCTCAATACCAAATTCCTTATATCCGTCGATAATATCCGGACTTAAATACGCGCCGCCCGCGTAAAGCATCTCAAAACTGCCGCCGAACATCTCTCTGCCTACGGCAGCCTTGTCCGGATTGCTTTCCGCACCGCGCCGCATTGCGGCTAATATTGACGCTGCGATCATCGGCACGAATGTGGTCTCATGCGGCTGATACGCCTTCATATTTTTCGGTATGTGCATAAGCGAATCATTAACGCATACGCATCTTCCGTACCAAAGCGCGGCTAAGATATCGCAGGTGAAGCAAAATACATGATGTATCGGCAGTAGAGTCAAACGCCTTTTCCCGCGATAGCCCAAATCCGGCTCACATGTGGCGTTATCGACAAGATTGGCATGGCTCAGCATTACTCCCTTGCTTTGACCGGTTGTCCCCGATGTGAAGATTATAGCCGCCATAGATTTCGGGTCGATATCGCAGCCGGGCGCTTTTCCCTCATATTCGGACAATATATCAAACAGACATATCGTTCCGGCATAATGCGAATGCATATGAACGAAGCATTTCACCTGAGGACAAAGCTTTTTCAGCTCCCCGACACACTCCTCGCGCCGCTTGTCAAGAAATACGACCTCCGAATCCGAGCGGTTTATTTCGTCCGCAAGCGCCTCGACGTCGTTTCCGGCATTGAGCGGGACCGCAGCGTTTCCGCTTATAACAGCGCCGAACCAGCATACCAGAAACTCATAGCTGGTAAGACCGAACACAGCCGCCTGGACCGGTTTTTCAAAATGCTCCGACATCCACGCGCCGAGCGCGTCGGCATCGCGCTTAAATTTACTGAAGCTCCTGTCGTCAAATTCTTTCTTGACAAGGATCCTGAAAAACGGCTCCTCCCCGAAACGATCCGCCGCCGTATACAGAAGATCCTTAAGCGTTTTTATGTTTTCTCTTTTAAAGGGCTCCGTCATTTCTGCTCCTCCATATATGAAATCAGCTCTCCCACGGTTTTGCATTTGCCCGCTTCAGCCTCGTCTATCTCTATGTCAAACTCGTCCTCCGCTTCCCCGAGCATACACATAAAATCATACGAATTAAAACCCAAATCCTCCGAAAAACGAGCACTCTCCGTTACGTCGCTCTCGTCAATCTCCACATAGTTTAAGATAAGTCCCTTCAATTGTTCAAGCATGGTCAATTCCTCCTTAATATTAATTTCCGTATATTAATCTCCGTCCGCGAACCGGCTCACGTTATACCATATCCATAATTTCCGCAACCGTTGCGTTCGGGTTTTCAATACTCCTGAAAATCACGCGCCCAAGATAATAATACAAAAATTCTATTTCATGCGGCGTGGCAATGTCGGACTGATAGCCGAAATGGAACGTCAGTCCGCCGTCATTGGGACGGTGCATGGCTGTAAGATAAAACGCCTGCGGCTGCTTTCCGCTCGAATACCAGTAATTCTTATACGGTATTCCCTTCAGATACGGCACAATGCTCTTGAGCGTCGCGGGCTGGTACGTGAATCCTATGCTTTCATACCCTCCGCGAGGCTGATATCCGTAGGTTTCGCGCTGTATCCTGTAGAATGTCATGGGACCGTATTCCGAATGCTTAAACAGCTCGTTCTGCGCCTTGTCAATTATGTCGAGAGATTCAAGAACTGTATTCTCCGGCTCGACTATCGTGCGCAGCGTCATACAATGCATTCTTACTCCCCCGCATTTCTTTGCCAGGATGGTGGAGCGCCTCGCGACAAAATCCTTTATGCATACATCCTTTTCCCCGTTATTGAATTTTGACAGAACCGTTCTTAAACCGTGAAGCAAAAGAACGCTTACGGGATATCCGTGATCCTCGCAGAACTGCACAAGCTTCGCCGTGGATTCGACGTCCAGGTCATACGTGACGGTATTTCCCGACGCGTCGCGGGAAATAAGAGCCGCGGCACGCTGATTTGGATTGTTGTTTTCCCTTCTCTGCGTCTGAAGACGACCCGGACCGGTAAAATCCGTATATATCGGCTCGTCCCGCGCGAACTGCTCGAGCCAGTATTTTTCGTCCGCGTCCTTCTTTTTGCATCCCGCCATATACTCCATATCCTTCTTTACCGACTCGATATATGACGTCATCGGCTTCGGATACGGCAAATCATACATAAGATGGCAGTATATATCCATAACATCGCGGTTAAACGTTATTATCGACGCCGCGTCCATAGTGGCATGATGCACATTCATGTAATAGCCGTTATATCCGTCCGGCATTGAAACGAGAGCGATCCGCGACAGAGCCCCGCCGAAGGTGTCAAACGGCTGCGCGGTCCATCCGTCAAGGATCTTATGAGCCTTTTCCTCGCTCAGCTCGGAAAAATCATAGTATTCAAAATACTGATGCTCATGCGGCATAACATATTGCCAAATCTGACCCGTTTCCGGTTCCTTCCACAGCCGCAGACGCATAGACTCGCATCTTGAGACGGCTCTGTTGAGAGCCTCGCGCAGCACTGAATTGTTAATCGGCATTTGCAGATATCTGCCGGTTCCCAGATTAACAATCTCCGCCGTCGGGCTGAATGTCATTGTGTACAAATGCAGCATTTCAGCTTCTGTTATCGGATAGCAGTCGCGTTTTATACCGCCTATAATTTTTTCCATTTGCGTCTCCCCCGTTCTTTATATTTTGTCAAATTATTCCTGATTACAGTTTAACACGCTGACGCGCCGATGTCAAGTGCCGGCAGCCTTTTTCAGCCTCAAAACCCGCCGCTTTTATCAAAAGCACGGATATTTTAACATAATCGCAGCCGAGCGCCGAAAAATATATCCCGCAGCAGGGCAGAAACATTTGCAATTTCAGGATTTTTGTTGTAAAATATTATCACACGGTCCGCAGTCTGCTGCGGGCGATTGAGGGGAGCGGAAAATATGCGTATTTACACAAACGAAACACACGACGAGGAACGCGCCTTTTACGGCATAAAAAACGCAAAACTGCGCGGCTGCGTATTCGCCGGAAAGGCTGACGGGGAATCGGCGCTCAAGGAAACCTCCGACCTTGAAATAGAAAACTGTGATTTTTTTCTTCGTTATCCGTTATGGCATACCGACAGAGCTGTCATTACCGGATGCACCATGACCGATACATGCCGTGCCGCGCTGTGGTACGATACGGATATTAAAATTGAGTGCTCGCAGCTGAACGGTATTAAGGCGCTGCGCGAAAGCAGGAATATTGAGCTTTGCGGCTGCGAAATAAATTCGCCCGAGTTCGGATGGTTCTGCCGCGATATGAAAATCACCGACTGCTCTCTCGTTTCGCAATACCCGTTTTTGCAATGCTCGAACGTTGAAATAAACGGTCTGCGCATGACGGGAAAATATTCCTTCCAGTATGTGGAAAACATGACCATAAAAAATTCCGAACTTAACACAAAGGATGCATTCTGGCACAGCAGGAACGTGACCGTATCGGACAGCGTAATAAACGGCGAATACCTTGCGTGGTATTCCGAAAATCTGCATTTGATACGCTGCAAAATAACCGGTACCCAGCCCTTATGCTACGCGAAGGGGCTCATTTTGGAGGACTGCGAAATGACAGACTGCGATCTGGCTTTTGAAAAAAGCGACGTGTGCGCAAAGGTATCAGGTCAAATCCTGAGCGTAAAGAACCCTCTTTCCGGAAGCATTACCGCGGACGGCATAGGAGAAATCATACTCGACGAGCATGGCGGCTCCTGTATCGTAAATGATTTATCGCGCGCTTGATTCACGCGTTTTAACATTATAATTCCAAGCAGCTCACTCATAGGCTGCCTCCCGGCCGAATTGATTTCAACCGCCGCGCCCGCGGTGCGTAAGCTTTACCCGTCCGCGATGATTTACGGTTTGATTCCGCGCGCCGCAGCTTCAAGTATGCCTTCCGTGTCCGCGCCGATGATATCAAGCCCCTCCGCGGAAATAAACCGCGTATCGTCTATGCCGTAAAATTCCTTTGACAGCGCGTCCACATATTCAAAGCCGAGATTACGCCTAATCGGTCCTCCGGAGGTGGTAACGTAATACAGTCTGCGGGCGCGGCACAAGCCCTCGGCTATACCTTCGTCGGTATAACGGAACGTCACGCCGCAAACCGTTACATTTTCAAGATAAATCTTCAAAAACGCTGGGAACATCAAATCCCAGTACGGCGCGGCAATCACAATTATATCCGCTTCGGCAAATTCGCGCGCGGCGCTAAGCTCCGGCGCTGAAATTTTTCCCGCCGCCGTCAGCTCATCGCGGAGGGAGAGCGATTCCCCGCACATTGGCTTGAGTCCGCTCGTCTCCGGACATATTTCCCTGATATCTCCGTCAAGTTTTTCCAGCAGCCGCCGCGCCAGCCGGTTTGTTCGCGATCCCCTGCGCGCGCACGCATTTACAAATAAGATTTTTTCCATTATTAAGCCCCCTCCAACAGGAATAATTCCAACATAACCGCATAACGGCACTATCGCCGCAGCGTTGTGCTTCAATGTTCTCCGAAACACAGAAATCTTTGATTTCGTCTTGTTTCGTGAGGTTATTATAACACAAACCCTCCCGCATTTCAAATTATTTTTTCGCACAGCTGCGCCGCGCGGACGTGGATATTTTTAACATGGTTATTGCCAAACGCGGTCATTTGATGTATAATACGTCCGGAGTGTGAAAAATGAAAAGACTTACCTACATAAAAACCAGATTTCCGCGAGAATGCGGAATCATGCAGTCAATAACGGCGGTAATACTGCTGTCGCTGCTTCTGTCGGCGCTGCAATACGCGTGCTGCTTCACAGCGGAACCGACGGGAATATTATCGTTTCTTACCGTACCCCTTCTGCCGCTGATGAACGCGCTGCCGCTGATATGCGTTATGCTTATCGTCTACGGCTTTACCAACCGCGTCTGGGCGGGTTATCTGACGGCGGCTGTTCCTTTGTTTGCTTTGCTGACGGTAAATTATTTTAAAGTGTATTTCCGTGCCGAAACGCTGTCGGTACATGATTTTTCGCTCGTTTCCGAGGCAGCCGATATCGTGACCGGCTATACGCTGCCCTTTCCCGCCGCCATTATAATATCGGCGGTAATTGCCGCGGCGGCTTTTTTCGCGGTTTTTAAATATATTAAAACCAAAAGGACGCCGCGTAAACAACGCCTTATTCTTGCCGCGGCTGCCGCCGCCGCTGGCTTATGCGGATTTTTTGTTCTTTTCGGCAATCAAGCCGTATATGAAGCCATGCCGTCATTCGCGAATCAATTCAGCGACGTTGCCGCAGCCGATCACAAGGGTTTTATTTTTGCGTTTTTATCGCATACCTCGTCTTACGACTACGCCGAGCCGAACGGTTATGACATCGGAAGCGTTCCGTACATCGGCGCGAGCGAACCGGACGATATTTCAGCGCCCGAAAAAAAGGTCAATGTGATAGCTGTTATGAGCGAATCGTTTTTTGATATGGAGGCGTGCAAAGGAGTGCGTTTTAACGGCGGCATGTCCCCCACTCCAAACCTTGACCGCCTCCGGGCTGACAGCTTGTCCGGATACATTCTCGTACCCGGCTATGCCGGCTCCACAGCTTCAACCGAATTTGAATTCCTTACGGGGATAAATATTTCGCGTCTGGACAGCGCCATGCCTGTTGTATACAAAACCCACGTTACCCGGAACGCGTACAGTCTGGCGCGCATGTTCGGCGACCTCGGCTATACGACCGAGGCGTTCCATCCCGGCAAGGCGTGGTTTTACAACCGCGCGGCGGTCTATCCGAGGCTCGGCTTTCAGAATGCGTATTTTCAGGATTCCTACGAATATTCACGCGATGATCTGGTAAATTATTATATTTCCGATAAGGTCACCGCCGACAGAATAATCTCCGAGTACGATGACTATATTAAATCCGGCGCGGATAACGGCTATTTCAGCTTTACCGTCACCATACAGAATCACGGTCCCTACAGCACGGAGGAGCCGGCTGTAAAAAGACCGGAACGCACGGACGGCATGAGTGACGAAGAGTACAACCTCCTCTGCAATTACGCCAACGGACTTTACGATGCCGACACGCTCCTCGGCCGCGTGTGCGATTATGCCGAAACCGTATCCGAGCCCACCGCTGTTGTATTCTTCGGCGACCATCTGCCGTATTTTGACTCGCAGGGCGCCGCGCTTTCGCATTTGGGGCTCGACGTGAGCTCCGCGAGCGCCGAAGCCGTTGAAAACCGCTATTCGACGCCGTTTATTATACACGGCAACGCCGCGCTGCGCAATATGAAAAGCGATTCGGCGCGCGGAAATATCGGACATATTTCATCATGCTTCTTAGCCTCGGCGCTGCTTGAATATATCGGTATGGACGCTCCGCCGTATTTTAAGGCGATCGGCGAAATAGGCAGACGAATATCCGGGATCTCCGGTTCGTTCTATATCGTCGGCGGCAATTATTCAACGTCCCTCAAGGCGGACGATGAAAAGCTTTTAACGTATCTTGACTACCTGTCATACTGGGCACTGCGCGGCTACAATCCGAGATAGTCGGAAAAGAATACAAGTCCTATCGCCGCTATAAGCAGCTTATCCTCGCACCCGTCCATAAGCAGCACCAACGCCACGGCAAGAAGGATCACGTCATCGCTTTTAAGATTCGCGAGGATCCCTCCCTTCGTCCCGCCAGAAGTCCCCTGCTGCCGCAGCGGACACTGCGCGCATTGGCACTGAAGCATACGGCTTTGTTCGGAGCAGCCCTCCCGCTTACATGCGTCCGCCTCATTGCTTTTATGTACATTTTCCGCCGCGGCTCCTTTGCCGCCGTTTTCCGCCGCGGGCGGACATTCGCGCTCGTCCGGCGCTGCTCCGCCCGGTCTTGGCTCTCCGTAATGCCGTATCGGCTGCGGCATATTATTTACGCTGTAGCTGCGATACATCTATCCACCTCCCGCCTACATTCTCAACAAACCCGCAAGCTTTGAAATATTCAGCAGCCGCACAGCCGAATCAATCGAGCGTTTGCGCGTATCGCGCATATACGGTCTGAGCGACATAAGCAAATTTGAGCGCGAATCGTTCCGGCTGTCCGCGAACTTTGTCATAAGCTCCTTCATCTGCATGAGATATGCCAGATTCTCCGGGTCAATATTGTTTTGAGCGCTGTTTTGCTCTGTCCGCGCCGCGTCCCCCGACCGGTCCTCCTCGCCGCCGGACAGCGAGCCCATCACGCTCCGTATCGTGTCCTCAGCATTATCGCCCAGGATACTTTTTAACGTGTCCATAGGATCCGCCATTTTATCACTTCCTTTGATTCAGCAGTTTTGCGAGGTCGCCTTTGGAAATTCCGGAAAACGCGCGCTTAAGCTTCTCCGGATTCATGCTGTCAATACGGCTTAAAATATTCGCCTTGTCTTTTTCGCTGATATTATTTTTAAATTTCTGTCCGTCCGATGAGTTTAAAAAACGGTTTATCTCCGCTATCTGGTTTTGGTCAAGACTTCCCAGAAGCTTTTTGAGCTTATCATTCATACCATCAATCCTCTCAATAAATAATATTATTCTGTGCTATATTATATTCGCGCGCACAAAAAAAGAGCGTGTACACATTCCGCGACCCGCACTTTTTTTTACCTGTCAGCCGTCTATTACATCGACGCTTAAAATCATACCGGATGTTTTAACATATTTCGAATACAAATCCACTATGCGCCCCACAGACAGCTCCGTAGCGTCGTCAAGCACATAATTTTCCTCAGATTCCTTACCGTGGGCGTCAATCGTAACATAGCAGGTATAATAATCCGGCATGGGCGCATACGTTACCCTTCCGTCCGCCGTCACCGACTCGCGTGTCGCGCCCTCCGTTCTCACGTCTGTTATCTCACCGAGGTTTTTAAGACTCTTTTTGTCCGTGACTGCGCCCTTTTTATTAAGCGCGTCAACCGTATACTGACGCACGCCCTCGATTTTCAAAACATACCTAAAATCCTCCTGCGACTGCACCGCAGTCGTGATATGGCTTCCGTATCTGGCGAATATTCCGACCGCCACCAAAGCAACCACAAGCAGCACCGCTATATCCACTATGCTTACCTTTCCGAATATTTTTCCGTTCTTATCCAAAATCATCGCCGTTTCCCCCTTTCTCAGTCATCAACCGCTATCGTGTAGCCCATAGACGCGTAGCCCTTGCCGCGTATGGGCGTTTCGGCGCCGACCTGCAAAATCACGCTTCCGTCTTTTACCGCCACGTCCGACACCTGCGCGTCGACGTCGAGCGTAACATATATATCGCATTTATTTGGAATTTCCTGTGTGACATACATGCCGCTTATACTGTCAAACACCGCCTTTTTCGCCGGCGTTACGTCAATTCCCGTTATAACGCCGCCATCCTTTTCGGTAAGGCTCATTGTAACTCTGTCCCCGACCTTCATTGAATCGGCAAGCGCCTTTTCCTTATCCGCGAGCAAAACCCTGCATGATACGGTCTGCGTATCCGACGGCGTCATAAACCGCGGCAGCAGGAGCTTTCCGCCGATTATCAGCGCCAGCAATACGACTAATATTATCACAGCGTCAATAACCGTGAATTTGGTTTTTTGCTTTTCCATGTATAATTCCTCCTTATTTTCTTAAAATGTCCTCATACATTTTCTCTGTATTTTCAGTCATTATCCGCGATGTGAACTTTTCGCCGAAAATCCGTTCTGAGCCACGCGAAAGCCTGTCATATAGCTCCGCGTCATCAATAAGCAATCCGACCTTATCCGCAATGGCTTCAGCGTTTTTCCTCGGCACCACGAATCCGTTTTCCCCATCGGCTATGACGCCGGGATTCCCGCCGAAATCGGATACCACCGCCGGGATCCCCAGGCTCATGCCCTCAAGCAGCGCAAGGCTCGTAGCCTCCGTGCCGTATGACGCGTTTACCTGTATATCCGTAACAGCCATGAGACTGTCCACATCCTTTATAAATCCGGTAAGCACAATATCGTTTTCCCGCCCGAGCTCATTTATCTGCGCTTTAAGCCTTTCCTTATATGAGCCCGTTCCGGCTATGAAAAACTTTACCTTAGCCCCTCTTTTTAAGAGGATATCCGCGGCGTCTATAAAATACATATGACCCTTTATATCCTCCAGCCTGGCGATTATAGATACGACCTTTTCATCCGTAACGCCAAACCGCCTTTTAAGCTCTTTCTTCTCCTCCGGCGTTTTTTTTCTGAGCGGATCGACGCCGTTTAAAATCACGCGTACCTTGCGTTCGTCAATACCCGTTTCCGTGAGGTTATCCTTTGCAGCCTCCGCAACGGCGATCACCCCGTCGGCAAAAAAATTATTGACCGCTCCGTTGACTGCCTTCCCCAATCCTCTTGTAATCCCAGGGGACTGCGGAAAAACGCTGTGGCGCGTGTATATCACCTTCGCGCCGGAAATGCGCGCGGCGATTTTCGCCGACATGCTCGCGTGCGTATGGACAATATCGGGCTTTTCCGCTCCGAACACATGCTTAAGCGCGGATATCGCCTTAAAGCCGAGCGATTTGTCGGCTATGCCGCCGACCTCTATAACAGGTATCCCGAGCCGTTCAATATGCTCTTTAAGCAGACTGTTTTCCGGCAGTACGACCTTGACCTCAAATTTTGAATAATCGAAATTTTCAAGAAGTGTCAGCAGACATTTCCCCGCTCCGCCGATATTTGTATCGGAGGATACCTCTATTACCTTTATCAAATGTCAGCCGCCTCCTTTTTCAGATGACTAAAGCACATTCCCGCCGCTATTATCATGAAAAATACTGCCATGACCCTATAGTTGTAGAATGTATAGTCAAACATGCTCTGCACCAGGAAGCCTATTATTCCGGAGCCTATCGCGAGAGGCATAAGCGTTTCGGCGCTTTGTCTTTCGCGCGGATTATATACAAGCGACAGCTTTTTTATAAATATGACCATCGTCGCCAAAAACACAATAAGCGCCGGGATCCCCGCCTCGACCGTCAGCTGCAAAAACAAATTATGCGAATGCGGGGCTTGTATTGCGTTATATGAAAAGAACGGATATACCTCGTTAAACGCCGCCTCGCCCATTCCTATGCCGCCGAGCCAGTAATGCTTAAGCATTCCCAGCGTTCCCAGCCATATAAACACACGGTACGAAGTGGATGAATCCTCCATATTGCCTATGCTCATAAAACGCTCCGCCATCGTCTGAGGGATAATAAACGGAATTATGCATAGAGCGATCGGTATCAGACCCCAAAGCTTTCCGTTGTAAAATGTCACGAACACAAACACCGACAGCATAAAACCTATCCAGCATCCGCGTGACTGCGTGAGGACAAGACAAAGCGCGAGCACCGCAAGCATTGCCAGATATGCCCATTTTGCCCATTCCCCGGCTTTGAACTTCAAAAACCATCCCGCCGCAACCGGAAGCACCAGCAGCAGATATTCGCCCAGCACATTCGGATTTCCGAGCGTCGAATATACGCGCATGGTGGAATCCTCGAACATTTCCTCATCTATCCACGCGTTTGCGGTCGTCCATCCGAACAGATACTGCGCCACTCCATACAGCGCCACAAGAGCGCCGGATATTACGAACAGCTTCAGCAGACCCTCAAGCTGATCTTTATTTTCAACGGAGTTTATTATCACAAAATAAAATGTCAGAAAAACGAAATACAGCGCCCATATTTTCAGACTGCCCGCCGCGCTGAACGACAGCGCGGACGATACGAACAGCACCGCCAAAAGCAGCAGTATTCCCGCTCCGACCATATCGAATTTCCACCTGAAATTTTCTTTGGTTACAGATTTTATCACAAGCGAAAGCAATGTCCACAGACATAATCCCGCCAAAGCCATAGTCGGCAAAAACGGCGCGGCAAAAAGCGCGGCGAACACTCCTGTGACGGGCGCGTACATCACAAGCGTAAGCCCAAACAGCGCGAACGGCACAAAAGCCGCGATTATTCCCGCCGCTCCCAGTCCCGCTCCGGTCACGGCTCCGATCACAGCTGCCAGAATAAGCCTCGTAACTCCGCTCGTTTCATTTTCGGCGTATGCCTCAAGGTCAAGCCCTTTATATCCGGCGCAGCTTTTTATAAAATCCACGGCGACGCTGTTGTTCAGGAACCTCATAATGTTAAAGTTTACCAGCATCAGCAATACCCCGGCGGCTGCGGCGATAACACCCGAAAGAACGATTCCGTGTCCTCCCGCAAGCTTCAGCGCCGCATACGTTAATCCCGCGCACACGAGCATTATTCCGAAAAACCGCGTGTTTACAGCTATAAAATTATTAATATATATCCTTGCCCAGCGGCATAAGAGGCTCGTTTTGATATTCTCCTCTATAAAAGCGCCGATTTTTCGCTTCACGAAATCCAAAAACGTAAACGGACATTTCATTGCCCTTACCGCTGCGCTTTTATCCGCGTAGACGCGCTCGTCCCGCCGCAGAAACGTCATAATAGAGCTGTTTTGCCATGACCCTGACACCGCGGCGCAAACGTAAAAGAACGCCCGCCCTATTGCCGAGGATCTGAACCATTCCGCTATCCGCGCGCCGAACGCGCGCAAAGAGCTTATAATAACACTGTTCACACTATCACTCCTTTGGTTTTTTTATTATCATCCGCACCTCGTTTATACCGAGAATATACACTGCCGCCGCGTATACGGCAGCGCCCGCAAAGGCGCATACCGCGCAAACGGCAATATTACGTATTATCACATTCGCTATAATGCCCGCCGCCGCGTCCGAAGCAAACGCGTACAGCGCGTACACCGCGGCGCCCATAATTGCCGCCGCCGCAAGCATCTTAAGCATATCAAAAATATCCGACTTTTTAATCATACCTTTATATCTGCGCGTCATACACAGCCAGTTCAGCGCCGCGTTTACTATGGAGCCGCACGCCGCCGCGAGCGCGAGCCCGTTAGTGGACATCACATTATAGAGCACATACGCGAGCGCGACATTTACAATCATGCTGATTATTGAATTCCTCATCGGCGTTTTACTGTCATGAAGCGAGAAAAACGCCTTTGACAGTATCTCGTTCAGTCCCAGTCCCAGCATTCCTACCGAATAGAATTTTAAAAGCACGCCTATTGCCGAAACGGTTTCAGGCTCCATTCTGCCCCAGTTGTATATAACGGTCGCGACAGGCTGAGAAAGAATTATAAATCCGACCATAAGCGGCGCGATTATAAGCACGATCATGCGTATAGACGTAACCGTGAGCCTTTTCGCACCTTCCATATCGTCTCCCGCAACGGTCTGCGCGAGCTTGGGGAATATAAGGTTTGTCACAACGAAGCTGAACACGCCCACAACGATCGTATACAGTCTGCTCGACTGCTGTATGCTCGTCACAGCCGATTCGATATTGGACGCGAATCGCTGGTTGACAAGATTATAGAGCGGCTGCACCCATGTCGCCACGAGCATCGGTCCGGCAAGCCTGAGCATCTGCCCTATGTCCCTGTCCTTAAACCGAAAGTCGAACCGGAATTTCACTCCGAATTTTTTTATCCACGGAATCTGTATCAAAAACTGCAGGCTCCATGCTATCACCATTGTTACGGCAAGTCCGTAAATACCAAATCTTTCGCCGAACAGAGCGTAGTAAAGGATAATTGCCAGATTTGACACAAGGCTTATTATTGCCGGAATATTATATTCCCCGAACGATTGCAGCAGTCCGACAAACGAAAACGCCAGTCCCGTAAAAATTATCATGGGGAACATTATCGCCGTAAGCTGCGCCGTAAGGGTATGCTTCGCTCCGGTATAGCTGGTTTGCAGCGTCACAAGCTGAGGGCTGAATATTATTCCCAGCGCCGCGATAGCCGCCGATACGCACAATATAAGCGTAACGAATTTGTTTACAAACCTAAGCGCCTCCTCCTTGCCCCGCTTCGACATTATATCGTTGAACACCGGTATAAACGACGCGGATATAACACCGCCTATAACGACGTCAAACAAAACTGTCGGAAGCGTGGACGCGGTTGAAAACGCGTCCGAAACCATACCCGAGCCGAAATACGCCGTAAGCATCGAGTCCCTCGCGAGACCCAGCACCTTTGACAAAAGCGTTGCCATAGCCATAAATCCGGCGGTGAACAGCATTTTGTGACCTGTCGCCTTTTTGCTCAAATTTCAACACTTCCCTTTTCATACAGCTCTATAGCCAGCTGACCGTTCATCTCCGATTTCGCGCGGAGCTTTTCGTAATTGCCGCGTATATCGCGGCGTATCTGCTCATATTCCTCAACCGTCTTCGCAATGAGCTCCTTTAGCTTGTCCGCCGTGAGCTCGGATACGTCCGTATACATTCTCTGATGCGTGTAATCCATGAAGCTGCTTATTTTAGGGTCATATACCAGTCCCACAAGCGGCACCGCCTTAATGACCGAATATATAAGCGTATGAAGTCTCATGCCGACGCATATGTCCATACAGCCGACAACGGACAGCATGTCCTCAACCCTCTGATGAGTATCTATTATAGACGCCTTACTGCTCATACGCCGCATAATATTCTGCGAAACGGTCAGATCCTTGCTCATCTGCATAGGCAGCAGAACCGGATAATATCCGTATTTTTGCGTCGCCCAATCGCACGCCTCAGCCACAACCCGCTCGAAATCCTGACCGACTCCGTTCCAGCGGCGGACCGAGACCCCCATAAGCTTCACTCCCTCGGGGACGCCGGCAGCCGCAAGAATATCACGTCCCTTTCCGCTGTCCGCCTCCGCCAGATTAAGCGCCGGGTCGGCTGTCACGACGGAGCGGCTCATATCGACGCCCAGGTCCTTTAAATACCTCGCCGAACCGTCGTCGCGCAGCGTTATTAAATCCACCTTGTCCAGCACTTTGCGCGTTATCCTCCGGTTAAATCCTCCGGACAACGGACCTATTCCGTTCGCGTAGAGCATAACGCGCATGTCTCTGCCGAGCGCGGACCTTATTATCATAAGATAATACCATAGGGACTTATTGCTTGTGCGGTCCTGAATAAGCGTTCCTCCGCCGGAAATGAGCATGTCCGCTTTTTTCATATGCCTGCGTATACTGAAAAGGTCAAAACGATTAATGGATTTGACCCCGTATTCGCGCCGCGTCTCCTTCGGATTTGCCGAAAGCACAACGATATTCGGACTGCCCTTATATTTATTCAAATCCTGTATAATCGCGCTTAACAGAGCGTCGTCGCCGCTGTTGTGGAAGCCGTAATATCCGGAAATCAATATTTCATCGTTCTTTCCGAGCGCCCATTCGTAAACCTGAAGCGTATCGTCCGCCATTCTGCCGACGCTGTACTCGCGCTTTATCAAATCCCGCCCGTAGCTGCCTATGCGCCTTCTGCCCGCCGCATCCATAGCGAAATAGCTTAACACATCGCGCTTTATTAGAGCTGCCGACGACATTTCGCAGCCGCGGCAGCAAAAGTTCGTATCAATTCCGATTTTCAGCTTCGATTCGTCAAATAATCCGATATAGCCCTCGTTGCCGGCAATAATGACCGGTTTTTCGGCGGACATCGCCTCCAGAGCCGAACGGCTTACTCCTATAAACAGCTCGCACACGGCTATAAGCTTGTTCACATCAGTTCTCGGACCCGTAAGCACAACCGTTTCGCGCCCTGTTTTGCTGTTCGCCCGGAGCGCGAGCTCTTTTACGCGCTTGAAATCATCGCCGCCGCCGACCACGATAATCTTTAGTCCGCGTATCTCCTTTGCCAGCTCCGGAGCAGCTTCTATCAGCTGCTTTGCCGCAAGCGAGCGCGATTCGTCAAGACGGCTCATATACGTTATGACCCTGTCGCCGTCGTTTATTCCCAGCTCGGCTTTTATATCGCCGCACTCGGTATCCGCCGAAAATTTATCTGTATCTATTCCGTTAATCGTTACGCGGATATCGCCCTCCGGAATTTTATAATTGTCCATAAGATATTTCTTTATGTCCTCGGACACCGCAACCGTCTTTTCACCCCAGTCGGTTATATATTTTAATCCGTAACCGGTGTTGAATACCCAATGCGCCGTCGTCACGAACGGAAAGCCCATCCGCTTATGGAGCCTGCCCAGAATAAACGAAGGAATACGCGCGTGGGAATGAACTATTTCTATTTTTTCGGATAAAATAATCTGCTTCAGAAGCTTTGCCGCCTTTGCCATATTAAACGGATTTTTGTTTTGCAGCGGTACCTTGTAATGCTTAATTCCCGCTTCCTCGAGCTCCTTTACGTAATCGCCGCCGTTTGACGCGACCACAACGCTATATCCTCTGCGGTCAAGCTCCTTCGCCAGCTCGACGATATGCGTTTCCGCGCCGCCTATCCCCAGCTGCATGGTTGCTATTAATATTTTCAGCCCTTGTTTTACCATTAATTCACCTGCTTTTTATACACACCTATCCATTATATATCGTATTATACTATATTTTGTATGATATTGCAAGTTGTTTACAAGATGTATTTAATTTGTAATATAACGCAAAATATCTTTTAATAAGCTGACATGATATAAGACACAGAAAACGGCATACCGCGGTTTATGCGATATACCGTTTTCCTGCGCCTGTCAGGGCTGTATGCCAAAAAAGCATGCCGCCTTATTTTTATACTGTGATTCTGTGGAATACCTTTTTGCCCTTTTTTATTATTATGCTCCCGTCCCTTACCATGTCCGCGGTTATGCAGCCGTTGGGATCGGTATATTTTACATCGTTTACGGACAGACCGTTCTGCTGAATAAGCCTTCTCGCCTCTCCCTTCGACGAGAACAGGCCTGTTTTTACAAGCGCGTCAAGCATACCCATACCAACGGCATCGGGTATGGATGTCGTGGGCATGTCGTCGGAAACGCCGCCGCCGGAAAATACAGCCTCAGCCGCTTTTCTGCATTTTTCAGCCTCAGCTTCGCCATGCACCATCTTCGTTACCTCGTAAGCGAGTATACGCTTCGCCTCGTTCAGCTCCCTGCCTTCCCATTTTTCCATTTCACGGATTTTGTCCATCGGGATAAACGTTAGCAGCTTCAGGCATTTTATAACGTCTGCATCCTGCACGTTTACCCAATACTGATAAAAATCATACGGACTTGTCTTTTTCGGGTCGAGCCATATGGCGCCCGCCTGTGTTTTGCCCATTTTCTTGCCGTCGCTCGTTGTGAGCAGCGTGAACGTCATGCCGTATACCTGCTTCTGATCCTTTTTGCGGCACAAATCCATACCGGCTAAAATATTGCTCCATTGGTCGTCGCCGCCGAGCTCCAGCCTGCAGCCATATCTGCGGTTGAGCATCAAAAAGTCGTAGCCCTGCATGAGCATGTAGTTAAATTCCAGAAACGACAAGCCCTTTTCAAGCCTCTGCCTGAAGCATTCGGCTGTAAGCATCTGATTTACGGAAAAGCACGCGCCTATGTCGCGCAGGAAATCCACGTAATTAAGATTTAAGAGCCAGTCGGCGTTGTTTACCATAAGCGCTTTGCCGTCGGAAAAATCGATAACGCGCGAAAGCTGCTGCTTAAAGCACTCGCAGTTATGGTTTATCGTTTCGGTCGTCATCATCGACCGCATATCCGTTCTTCCCGACGGGTCGCCTATATGACCCGTGCCTCCGCCCACAAGGGCAATCGGGCGATGCCCGTGATCCTGCATATGCTTCATTACAACCATCTGCAAAAAATGTCCCACATGAAGGCTGTCCGCCGTCGGGTCAAAGCCTATATAAAACGTTACCCTTTCGCTGCCGAGCAACTCCCTTATTTCATCCTCGTGCGTCGTCTGCGCGATCAATCCGCGCTCCTTCAGGACGTCAAATACATTTTCCATTGTTCTTTCCCCTTTTTTGTGTATATATTGCCATTATTATACTATCATCACGGCTTTTTTGCAAGTATTTTATTGATTATTCTTAACGTTGAGCATCATAGCCGCCGCCTCGGCTCTGGTAACGTTGTTATTCGGGCGTATTGAGCCGTCGTCATAGCCGTTTACAATGTTTCCCGACACAAGCGCGCTTATTCCGTCCGCCGCCCATGCCGGAATTTCAGATTCGTCGGTAAACGATACGGCTTCGCCGCCGCTCATATTCAGCATGCGCGCAATAATAGTCATCGCCTCCGCGCGGGTTATACTGTCCTCCGGGGCAAATACCGGGTTTCCGCCGCTTTCTCCCCGTCCGGTCATCAGTCCCTCCGTATAAGCCGCCTTTACGCAGGGAACAGCCCATAGCTGAATATCATTATAATCCGCGAATCCTATATTCATATTCGCATATTTTCCCGTGTCAAGCCCCATATAATTGCATATCATGGATGCAAACTGCGCCCGTGTCATATTCGCGTCGGGATGGAAATACAAGCCTCCGTTTTCCTCCATGCCCTTTAAAATCCCGTATTCCGCCATTGCGCTTATCGTATTCTGAGCCCAGTGACCGGCTGTATCCGCGAACGGATTTATCCGCGGATAATCCGCTATCGTAACGGGAATTTCCTTAACGAGATTCCCGGCGCGGACGAGGATTTTACCGCTTTTGTTTGCCGTGTCCGCAAGAGTGAATATGCCCTCGTCGTTGACCGAGCCTATATCGCCCTCAATCGACCAGTTGAACAGTCCGTCATAAGCGTTGAGCTCTTCTCCGCCGACAAACGCGGCAGCCGCAAGATTAAGCTGTAATTCCTCGTTAGCCTCGGTGTATATCGCATCTATTTCCTTCCAGTCCTCGCTGTTATAAACCCGTATTTCCTCAGGCGTTTCATATACTTTATATTCACGCGATATACCCGCCTCGCCGCCTGTCACGCGGAGAACCGCCGTTCCCTCGCCTTCAAAGCGTATTACCCCGTCCGCATCCACGGAGCACCGCGCGCCGGAACCGTTCTCTATCGTATATGTTAATTTTGGATTTTCCATCTTGTAATTTGCCGTATCATAAACCGACAATATCTCAGCCTTATGAGTCATTCCCGACAGAAAGCCCCCGAAAGCTTCATCATCGGCGTTTATAATACCCGGGATATCGGTTCTTGTTCTGTCGTCACGAATAAACAGAAAATTCGCCACATTTCTCAGCGATCCGTCCGAGGGAGAATTCATAACCACAAACTCGTCGGTACCAGGAAACAGCGCTCCTATGCTCGTCGAGCCTCCTCCGTCAAGATTTACGGCGTCCGTGCATCCCAGCTCCATCAGACGCCGCGCTACCGTTTCGATCTGCGCACCGTAGCTGTATCCGCTCTGCCGTCCGTCAAGCGTGTAAAATATTGAGCTGCCGTCCGGTCTTACGCCGACAGCCGTTCGCGGCGCGGCTTGATTATCCGTGACGCTTCCGAGCTCGCCGTTCTTTATGATACGCCCGCCGACCGAGCTTACCAGCTGCTTTACGTCGGACCATTTGGCATTATCGCCGTCGGCGCTGCTGTTTGTCACGGTTATCGTCTGCCCCGCCTTTAAATTATTTAAAAAAGCGTAATGCTCCGGTATTCCGCCCGTGGCGATCAGAAGCACCGCCTTCCCCTCCGGTATTTCCACGTCGCCCTCGTAAACAAACGAATCGTTGACCACATATTCAGCGGTGCTGCCTATCGCGAGCCTTCCCGACACAGGCGTACAGATTACGAACAGGCATTCGCACGACGTATGCGTGGATGACGCGAACTTATCCGTCAGCATAAAAATCGGGTCGTAGCCGTTTTGATACCATTTGTTTATGCAATCCACGTCAACCGATGACGTTCCGTCAGACACCGTTGTTTGTATATCCACCCAATCTATAAACGCCGAGCCGTCGGAGCGGAACGCCACGCCGTCCTGACCCATATTTTCGCTTGACACGATTTCTCCGTCTATAATCGTGTTGCCCATAGGTATTCCCGTGGTAAACGAAAAATAATCCGCGTTCACGCCGGCTATGGGACGGCTTCCGTTATCATACATATACGATACGGCTGAGCTGAGACTGCGGGTCCCCCAGACGGAATACCCGTTTATCACGACCGGCTTCGCGTCAGCATTGGGCTTGTATTCTATATAATTTTCCGTTTGCCTGCCGACCTCGGACGATACAAAAGTATTCTGATGATATACCGTAGCGGCTCCCATGTCCGTTTCCCATCCGCCCGATTCCGTGCCGAGCACGCTCGCAAACGCCGGCGTCCGTAAAAGCATACATGCCGCCGCCGCGGCTGCGAAAACCTTGACCTTCATTGCTTCCCTCCAAAACATAAATCGGTTATAAGTATAACATAATCAGCGTATTATGTAAAGCATATTTTAAGCCGCGCGATCCGCCGGCTTATCAAAAGGGGCTGCCATATGACAGCCCCGTATATAAATTTTGCTCTATCAAACGTCGTTTCTGATTAAATCCTCATACGTTTCACGTTTTACCGCAACCTTTGATTTCCCGCCGGAAACAGCGACCACCGCCGGTCTGGGTATTCTGTTATAATTACTCGCCATCGAATAATTATAAGCGCCGGTAGCAAGCACGGCTAAGGTGTCTCCTACCTTTATCTCGGGCATAAGAGCGTCCTTGAGCAATATATCTCCCGATTCGCAGCATTTTCCCGCGATGGTAACCTTTTCAGTGCCCGGAGCGTCGGCTCTGTTTGCAACAACCGCGCTGTATTCCGATTCATACATGATATACCTCGGATTATCGCCCATTCCGCCGTCTACGGACACATATTTCCTTATGCCCTTTATATCCTTCACTCCGCCTACGGTATAGAGAGTTATACCGGCGGGAGCTACTATCGAACGACCCGGCTCCATTAAAATCATCGGAATTTTTATTCCGCGCTTTTGAGCCGTACTCTTGACAACCACGGAAACCTTTTTTATATACTCGTCATACGGCACAGGGTCGTCTTTTTCTGTGTACATTATGCCGTAACCGCCTCCGAGATTGAGCTTGTCAATTTCAATTCCGAGGTTATCCTTTATATCCCCCATGAAATTGACCATTATCTCAGCGGCTTTTTCAAACGGAGCGATGTCGAAAATCTGCGAACCTATATGACAATGCACACCGTCCACCTTTACGTTCGTCATCCTGCCTGCCGCTTCGATTATTTCATACGCCTCGCCGTTTTCAAGCGCAACGCCGAATTTGGAATCAATCTGTCCCGTTTGGATAAAGCTGTGTGTGTGAGCATCCACACCGGGCTTTATCCTGAACATGATGTTCTGAACAATTCCGGCGTCCTTCGCGATTTCGTTAAGACTGCGAAGCTCGTAAATGTTATCCACAATTACGTGTCCCACTCCGCTCGAAACGGCGAGCCTGAGCTCATCCACGGTCTTATTATTGCCGTGGAAATAGACTTTATCCATAGGAAAATCTGCCTTTATCGCCGTGTAAAGCTCGCCTCCGGAAACGACGTCGATTCCGAGTCCCTCTTCGTTCACGAGACGGCAGATATATTTTGAGCAAAAAGCCTTGTTCGCGAACAAAATCAGACCGTTGCCGTCATAATACTTGTCCATCGCGTCCTTATACAAACGACAGTTTTTGCGTATCAAATCTTCATCCAGCACATACAGCGGAGTGCCGTATTTCTCAGCCAGCTCCACCGTGTCGTTTGCCCCAATCATAAGATGATTTTTTTCATTTACCGATAAATTTTCCGAAACAAACACCTTCTACACATCCTTTATTATTTTTTTATATTGAAAAATACTACCATTACCGCCGAATGATAGTATTTTTATTACTTTAACCCTCCGTGCCGTTGGAGAGAACCATTTCGCCGGCATTTTCGGCGGAAGCGGAATCCCGGTATTCGATTATCGGCTCCGCGCCGTCGGTTATGCACGCCCTTGTGATAACAACCCTTTTAATATTTTCATTTGACGGAGTTTCATACATTATATCCGAAAGCGTTTCCTCCACTATCGAACGCAGACCGCGCGCTCCCGTGTTCCGCTCAAGAGCCTTGTCCGCCATTGCCTCTACGGCGCCGCGTTCAAATTCAAGCTCCACGTTGTCAAATCCGAACATTGCCTTATACTGCTTGATAAGCGCGTTTTTCGGCTCTGTTAAAATTGTAATCAGCGCACTTCGATCGAGCAGATCAAGCTTCGCATATACCGGCAGACGTCCCACGAACTCCGGTATCAATCCGAATTTGAGCAAATCCTGCGGTATAAGCTTATCTAAAAGCTCGTTTGTTTCCAAATCGCGCTTTGACGATATCTCGGCGCCGAAGCCCATCGCTTTTTTGCCCACTCTGTCGCCTATAATCTTCTCTATGCCGGCAAATGCGCCTCCGCAGATAAAGAGAATGTTCGTAGTGTCGATTTGAATAAGCTCCTGATGCGGATGCTTTCGTCCGCCCTGCGGCGGTACCGACGCTACCGTGCCCTCAAGCACCTTCAGAAGCGCCTGCTGCACTCCCTCTCCCGAAACATCGCGCGTTATTGACGGATTTTCCGATTTTCTCGCGATTTTGTCAATTTCGTCGATATATATTATGCCTCTCTCCGCCGCTTCGATTTCGTAATCGGCAGCCTGGATAAGCTTAAGAAGGATATTTTCCACATCCTCGCCGACGTATCCCGCTTCGGTAAGCGAAGTCGCGTCCGCTATGGCGAACGGCACATTCAAAATCCGCGCAAGGTTCTGAACGAGAAAGGTTTTTCCCGAGCCGGTCGGACCCACCATAAGGATATTGCTCTTTTGCAGCTCCACATCATCCGCTTCGCCGCCGTGTTCAATGCGCTTATAGTGATTATAAACCGCCACGGATAAGATCCGCTTCGCCTTCTCCTGACCGACAACATACTGGTCAAGGAACTCCTTTATCTCCCTCGGCTTAGGCAGCTCGGAGCCGGTATTCATACCGTCGCGCTCCGCCTCCGCTTCGAGAATGGTATTGCATATTCCGACGCAGCGGTTGCATATATACGCCTCCGGTCCCGACAGCAGCTTTTCCACCTCATTTTCGGTTTTGCCGCAGAACGAGCACCTGACAGGCATTCTTTTTTCGCTCATTATTTTATCATCCCTTCTATCAAGGACAAAAAGCCGCCGGACTTCACGCTAACCTTTTTAATCCCTTTAACCCTTTTATTTTCTCGAAACAATAACATCGTCTATAAGACCGTATTCCTTAGCCTCGCCCGCTGTCATGAAGTTATCCCGCTCCGTGTCCTCGCATACCTTCTCATATGTCTGACCCGTGCGCTCGGCAAGAATTTCATTCATTTTTTTCTTTGTTTCAATAAGGTGATCGGCGTAAATTTTAACGTCCGTCGCCTGACCGCTCAGGCCTCCGCTTATAAGCGGCTGATGGATCATGACCTCGCTGTTGGGAAGGGCAAAACGCTTTCCCTTTGCTCCCGCCGCGAGAAGGAACGCTCCCATGCTCGCCGCCATGCCGATGCATATTGTCGATACGTCGCACTTTATATACTGCATAGTATCGTATATCGCCATGCCCGCTGTAATGGAGCCTCCCGGACTGTCTATATAAAACTGAATATCCTTGTCCGGATCCTTAGCCTCAAGAAAAAGCATCTGGGCGACTACCAGGCTTGCCGTCGCGTCATTGACCTGATCGGCAAGAAATATTATCCTGTCCTCAAGCAGTCTTGAGTAAATATCGTAAGAACGTTCGCCGTGGTTTGTCTGTTCAACGACCATAGGTACAAGTGCCATATTTAATTATCTCCTTTTATTTCGGCGTTTTCATCAAAGCGCCTTATTTTAATAAACAATATTATTTCATTACGGAGTTGTTGACCAGCATATCGATTGTCTTGGAAATAGCCATATCCCTGCGCATATTTTCCTTTTCGGCGTCGGATATAAGCTCCTTGAGCTTGTCAAGCTCCATGTTATACTTTTTGGACATATCCACGAGCTGCATTTCGACCTCCTCGGGATTAGCCTCAATGCCCTCCTTCTTCGCGATTGCCTCGAGCACGAGCGACGAGCGGACCTGCTTTTCCGCGCGCTCCCTGAATTCTCCGCGCATGACATCGGTCGTCTGACCGGTATACTGAAGGTAGCTGTCCATAGTCATACCCTGATACTGGAGCCGCTGCGCAAATTCATTCATCATCGCGTCTATCTGACTTTCAATCATCGCGTCGGGGATATCGACCTCCGCGTTCATTGTAACCTTTTCTATAACGGCATTTTCCGTTTCCGTTTTGGCGCGGCTTTGAGCCTGCTCCGTAAGGCGTTTTTTTACGTCGGCGCGGAACTCGTCCATAGTGTCAAACTCGCTTACCTCTCCCGCGAAATCATCGTCAAGCTCCGGAAGCTCGCGAACCTTTATCTCATGAACGACGCATGCGAAAACCGCCTCCTTGCCGGCAAGATTTTCCGCGTGATAATCCTCCGGGAACGTGACCTTAACGTCAAGAGGCTTGTCGATCTGCGCACCGATAAGCTGCTCCTCAAAGCCCGGAATAAACGTGTTGGAGCCTATCTCAAGCTCATATCCCTCGCCCTTTCCTCCGTCAAAGGGAACGCCGTCCACGCTGCCCTCGAAGTCGAGCGTTACGATATCTCCGTTCTCCACCGCGCGGTCATCGACCTCAACCATTCTCGCGTTCTTCATCTGTGTCGCGCGGATGTCCTTGTCAATATCTTCCTCTGATACAGTATAGTCAACTTTGTCAATCTCTATACCCTTATATTCGCCGAGCGTTACCTCGGGCTTTGTCGTGATGAGCGCCGTAAATACCACCGGCTCGCCCTTCTTTATTTCCTCAACGTCGATCTCCGGTCTTGCCACGGATTCAAGCCCCGATTCCTTCAAAGCCGCCTCGTATGCCGCCGGCAAAACATCGTTTACCGCATCGTCATAAAATACGGCTTCGGTGTAATATTTTTCAATAATCGCTTTTGGTGCCTTTCCTTTTCTGAATCCGGGAATGTTAAACTTCGACACGTTCTTTTTGTACGCACGGTTAACAGCCTGCGCAAAATCCTCCGCGCTAACCTCAAAGGTTATTTTCGATAAATTCTTTTCAACTTCTTCTGTTTTCACTGCCATAGTGATGTATCCTCCTTGAACAGCCGGTCTATTCTTTCCCTTCGTGCACCGGCAACATTATATCTGCTAAATTATATCACCAATTTATCAAATTTTCAATTATTTTTTTTAATATTTACAATCTTTTGAAATTTTGGTCAATGTTCATAAAGAATACATTAAATTTACCGTTGTTTATTGTAAACAGTTACCGTTATTGATCTGCTTCCGCGCGGAAGAGCGTCAAAAAGGAGCTTATTAATAAGCTCCTTTTCGACGTATCCGTTTATTTCTTTAAATTGCGTTAATCCGCCGGAGCGCCGGACGGCTGCGGAACAGCCGGTTCATTCACCAGCGGTTTGTATCCGTCCATATCCCACAGATACGCGCGTATATTATCCGTCGGATTATCGAGGCTGTCCGTGCTGAGGCTTATCTCGGCGCCGCTTTGCGCCTTCTCCGATACGAATTTAACCGAAACAACAGCGCCGTTACTGTCGTATGCCGCGCTTATAAGAGCAGCCGTCACGCCCGCATCGCCGTTATTGCTTATGTCCGCTTTCGCCGCTCCGGAGGCGTCAACGGTAAAATCGGTTACCGTAATACCCTTCGGCTCTTCGCCGGACTGCTTCGTTCTGAATTCGGACGGCTCTCCCGGCGTAAGGTTCTCGCCCGCCGTGCCCACGGCACGATACACATACTCGGTATCCGGTTTTAATCCGCCTACACTTATGCTGTAGGAGCCGCTCTGTGTAAGCACAATTTCATCCTTCACACCGATTCTTTCCGCTCCGTCTTCGCCGTTGGGGCTGTTCTTCTCCCAGAGGAGGAACAATCCCACGCCGCGCGGAGTAATTTTATCTCCGTAAGCGGTTATATCGATATAGCCGTTGAGCACCGCGCCGGTATCGGTAATATCGGTTGCATCATCCGTTCTGTATTTATAATCCGGCTTCTGCTCGCTCGTCACAGTCACCGACGCGAAATTTGTAACCTTTACAGTCTTATCCGTCACGTCCGGATCGGGATGCGCAAACTCGACCGTTACCGTAAGCCTCACGCTGCCCTCGCCGCTGCCCGTCACAACCGCCGACTTCATATCCTGCGAAAGAGCCACAGACACTATACCATCGTTATCCGGCACCCATTCCGAGCTTAAAACGGAATAGCTATCATCCGAGCTTTTTATTCTGCACGTCTCTCCGCTCGTGTCCGGATCCACATAAATCAGCGTAGGATCGACCACGAAGCCTATCTGCGCTTTATATTCTACGGGTGTAACGGCTTCGGAGCCCTTGATATTCAAATACAGTGTGCCGGCGTTAGTGCCGAGCGCCTCGTCGTTAATATCGATAACCGTCCGTCCGCTCATTCCGTCCTTTATGTCAAACTCGGCGCTTGCGGGTTCGGTCATCGCCTCGTCGCTGTAAAATTGAACCGTGTCCCCCGCCTTCAGATGTTCATCGTCAACCTCCACGCAAGCGTAATCGCCGATACTGTCAAATCCGTCGGGCATGTTGTAAATATCTGCGTCCGCCGCGCGTGTATTGGTTTTAAAGGCTACCGTTGCTGTTCCGGTTACGCTCCTGTAATTCTCGTCCGCGGGATCGAATACCCATTCGTAAGGCGTATCGGGCTCAACTATGACCTCGCTCGGCGAGTTTACTCCCTGCGAATTCCACTTGACCAATCCCTCGAGCGGATTGCCGTCCACTCCCTTAAAATTATATTCAAGCTGCGAATCGCTCAAAGGCGCGCCCCTGTCAACGGAACCGGCTGTCACATCGCCGTCCGGCTCTGCTTCAAGGATCGTCATGGATTTTATTTCGGTGTTCGACGCGTAATTACCGAACGCCTCGACTCTGCCGCGCACCTCATATGTGCCCGCGTCGACCGGCGGCATCTGCGTCCATTCGCTCACGTCAGCGTCTGACGCGTCATGAAGCTCCACATCCGTCTTGCGGTATTGTACAGTCGTCTGTGCCGCGCTGTTGTTCGTCTCTATCCGAGCGGGATGCGGATTTCCGTCGTAAACCACTTCCTCCTCCATTATAAGCGTTATCGATGCGGGAGGCTTATCGCCCGCCTGGACATACGCATAACCCTCCATCGGATTATAATTATCCGAATCCTGCGGCGTAAATTTCCATTTGTAGCTCTGTCTTCCCTCTTCGATCAGCGCATCCGGCTGATTCCATTCAAGATCGCCCTCCACGTTCATTGACGCGTTATTCGGGTTTATGAACCTTCCGTCAAGCTTCACGCTCGAAAGCGAATTCCCGGCAAGACCGTTTTCGGCTGTTACATCGCCCACGATCCTCGGGGTTGCCTTTTCCACTATGAGTTTGCCGAGCGCCTCGTCTATTATAGTATAATTGTATACTCCTGTTCCCAGGTTTGAAGCCCTAACTGTATATTCTCCTACCGGAGCCTCCGCCGATGCTCCGTCAATATCGCCGTTCATGGCTGTTACGACCGCGCGCAGGCTGTCTACGGAATCGTTCTCCGCCAGTCCGCCGGGCGTAGGCTGTTCGTCCGCGGCTTTATAATCGTCCGACGTGAATTTGTAGTCATCGCCGTAGGATTTTGTAATCGTTTTCTTTAACGCAAGCCTGATAGGACGCTGGATAGAGAGATAACCCGTCGGGTAATATGTAGCTGTATCCTTAAGCTTATAATTTTGTGCGTCATCGCCCTCAAGAGCATCGATACCGTTAACTACAACCGTTACATTTTTCGGATAGAACATATCGACGTCCGCCGACACGAAATTCGCCGTAAATGCTTCCTTCTTAACACGTACATCATCATCCGCATTCTGCTTGTCTTTGAATTTGACCTTTGCGGGGTCGATCTCGGCGGTCGTCTTGCCGTCGTACATCTTTTCCACCACGCTGCCTTTGAGGTCTAAGGTAAGCGTATACGGATTTATCGTCATAATAAAGTTTTCAACGTCTCCGGCAAACATATTGGTGTCATTGCAGGTGGCATGCACCTTATACTTGCCCGCGTCCACCGGAGGATCCTCTTTGTATCCTCCCTCTTCGGTGAAGTTTTCATCGGGGGCGAATTCCTCCTGTCCCTCCTCTATCTTTTTATACACTACCTTTACGTTGGTGCCTACCACAGGTGTACTGCCTCTTGCCCATCTGAATTCCGCGATGCGCGGCTTTCCGTTATATGTCCACGAAACCTTCGATGCTTCCAGATTGGTCGGCGTTTTAGCGGAAACAACAATGGACGCGTTCGTCTCCGGCGGCTTTTCATAGTTGTTTAAATCGTCGGGCGTAAACTGACAATTTCTTGTGATAGTCGTATTTCCTCCCGTTTGTATCTGTTCCGTGCTGTCGGACCACTCCCAGTGACCGTTGACCTTTCCGGTCGTATTCGGGTTCCTGTACACGCCGGACAAAACTGATTGAGTAATCAGATCTCCATCCTTGATTGGCGTCGCCTTGACGCTATCCTTTACCGGCATCGCCTTTATAACTGTTATACCCGTATTTGTACCGGGTTTAAGACTGACGGAATAGTTCGAATTGCTTGCCGCCTCGGCAAGCTTGAACGGATATTTTTCGCCGTCCGGTTTAACCTCCGCATCGCTTCCCATACCGTCGCTCTGGAGCGTTATTCCGAGCTGCGCTGCCGTTTTGTCGGATTCGAGCAGCTTGCCGGAGGTATCATACACATCGCAGACAACATTCTGGGTAATGCTGAGATTTTTTCCGTAAGACTTCGTTGTGTCACGCGGCGCGATCTCAACCTTCTTCGGCGAAATCTTAAGGGTGATGGAGGATGTATTCCACAAGCGGACGGAGGTGTTGTCTACACGCGACTGTATCGTATCGCTGTACTCACCCACTCCGAGACCCTGCTTCGGCGTAATAGTTACAATCGCGTAGTTTTCCCATGACGGATGAGCAGCCTTATCTGCCTTGGACGGAATATAAAACAATGTCGAGTCCGATTCGAGACCGCCCTGCGAATAAAGCTTTTTCGCTTCCTCGTCGTTATTTACGCTCTTCATTTTAATATTGAAATATCCCTTCTCCGACGATATCTGAATAGCCTCGCGCTGATTGCCCGTGTTTACAACGCGCAGCGTAAGCGGCTCCATCGTCGCCGAAGGATCATATTCGATTGTTTTCTCTCCGCCGTTTTCATCGGCAATCCTGTTAAATGAGGACGGCTCCGGCGTTTCTCCCGGCGGCACAATCTGCATTACCGATTCTCCGTCCGCTATATCCTTTGTGAATTGGTAATCATATGACTTCGGCTCGGAAAGCACCGCCTCGAGCGTTATCTTTCCGTCCCGCGTCTCATCCTGCGTATCGGCGGGAAGATAGTCGCCTATTGTATTCGCGCTGAGCTCTCCCCCTTCGGTTTTTACAAGCTTCCAGCCCGCGACCACCTTTTTCGGGTCGTCATCAGCGCTGCTGTTGTCTATTTTCGGGGTTATAGCGCCCACAACGTCGCCCACTCTTGCAAGCTCCGTTATTGACGTCTGCGAGTTTGCCTCCATCGGGCATGTGAGCTTATAGCCCTTCGCGATATCTGCTGCGCTGAGCTGATATTTGACCTCGACTATGTCTATTGCGTGCTCCGAAATGAGCATTTTATCCTCGCACTTCATGACGGAGGAAGCCGCGGCGAGCGTTTCCTGCTCCGTCGGATCGAGCTGCCACAGCTTCGCGATATATGTACCGACCTGATAGCCCGGTTCGGCGTCCGCATGGAACAGCTCGTCATCGCCATCCACGCCTATCTGCCAGCCGTGGTAGCAATGCACATCGTTTTCGTCATCCGGGTTATTCGTAAAATCCCCTTTTATCTGACCGACTATGCCGTTGCCCGGAACGGTAATTGCGGGCGCGTGGCTGGGTACCGGACCGTGCGCGGGACGCGCGATTTCAATCTGATACGTTGTGCCGTCTATCGTATATATTCTCTTTGTTGCATCAAACGCGTCAGAATGGTCTACTCTGTTTGAAAACTCCGTCCACAGCACATTTCTCTTTCCCTTTACCGAATCGTCAAATATACTGAACGACTCCGGATGAGACCTGAACCTCGCGGCAATCAAACGAATATCGCCCTTTCTCGCCGCGTTTATTACAAGCGGAGTATCCTTTGTCGTGGAAACCTCGCTTATTTTGTCCGCCTTATCCGTGCTGATGGACTGCTCGCCGTCGAGCGGACTTTCTTCTATAGGCTCGTCGCTCCTGAACACTCTCACCTTGTAATTTCCCGCCGGAGCGCCTATCGGAACCGGCATATCATAGCACGTGGGCCATGACCTGACCGTTTCCGTGTCAAGATAACTCCACGCGAACGCCGTATGCGTTCCGTCTCCCGTCGCCTGTATGCCGTAAACGTAACCGAGCGGCGACGTCACCTCAAACCAAAGGTGATCCGTCGGCGCCGGCGCGCTGTCAAATTTAACATACATCACCTGGTTTTTTCCCGGCGCCGTCTGGATTGAATCATCCTGCGGAAGCTCCGCAATATCGCGCACAAACGCGCCTTCAAGTACGGTGTCTGCGCTCGCGGCAATCATGCCCGCCGGCAGCAGCGGCATGATCATGGCAGCCGCCATGATGAGCGCCAAAATTTTTTTCTTTTTCATAATAATCTCTCCTTATTTTCCGTCTCACTTTGCTGCATTACTATCCCCCTATAATTGTAACATATAATACCACTCGGGTCAACATATTTTATCATTGGTATATATGGTAAAAACTGCCTGTTACACCGCCGTCTCCGCGTACATCCCGCGTCGTTTGAGCATATGCCGCGAGACGAACATATACGCCGCAAACATAGCCGCCGACGTCACCGCCCACGTTGCCGGATAAACCGTCAGAAGCATATCGAACGTCGGATTCAATGGGAATATCAAATATACCCACACAAGCCGCAAGCCGCACGAGCCGGCAAGCGATATAATTGCCGGCGTAAGCGAGTATCCCAGACCGCGCATGCTTCCCGACAGCGTATCCATAAGCACGGACGTGAACTGGAACAGCAGGCAATACCTCATTCTGACTATTCCCGTCGCCATAACCGCTTCCTCGTTTGTATAGAGCCGGAGCGCGTGCCTGCCCAAAATCAGGAACGCCGCGCACATAGCCCCGCTTGCGAGAAAACCCATAAGTGTACACAGCCTCGCGATTTTACGGCAGCGCGCGTACTCCCCCGCGCCGTAGTTCTGGCTTGTGAAGGTAACACACGCCTGCGAAAACGCGTTCAGCATAAAATATACAAAATACTCGAAATTAAGCGCTGCGGCGCTTCCCGCAACAACATCGGAGCCGAGACTGTTCACAGCCGACTGCACGCAGATATTGGAAAACGAAAACACCACGCCCTGCACTCCCGCGGGCAAGCCTATACGGGCTATTTCCTTTAAAATCCGCTTATCTATCCTGAGCTTTTTCAAATCCACCCGTATATCGCTGCGTTCGCGCATCAGGAACCAGAGCACAAGCCCCGAGCTGACTATATTTGACGTTACCGTCGCTATCGCCACGCCCGCGACGCTCAGCCTGCACACTATAACAAAAAACAGGTTTAATACGACGTTTATAATCCCGGATACGAGCAGACATATAAACGGTCTGCGCGTGTCGCCTACGCTGCGCAGTATAGCCGCTCCGAAATTATAGAGCATCATGAACGGCATACCCAAAAAATATATTTTCAGATATACCGACGCCAGGTCGATTATATCATCCGGCGTTGATATCATCTCCAAAATGGGACGGGATACGACGATTCCCAAAACCGTGACGATCACGCCGCTTATAAGCGATACAGCCACCGCAGTGTGGACCGCTCTTTCGACTTTGCTCTTGTTTCCTTCGCCCACGTACCGCGCGATTACCACATTCGCGCCTATGGACAATCCCATAAAGATATTTACCAGCAGATTTATGACAGCCGCGTTCGAGCCTACCGCCGCCAAAGCCCGGCTTCCGGCAAACTGTCCGACGACCGCCACATCCGCACTGTTAAAGAGCTGCTGCAATATGCTGCTCGCCGCCAGAGGCAGCGCAAACATCAATATGCCGCTCCATAAATTTCCGCGGACCAGATCCGCGTCTCTGCGCTTCGCCATAATTCTCTCCCCATACCAGCAATTTTATTGACGCATATATTATACCATAACTGCAAGGCGGCATCGTCGCCGCAGCGTTATGATACAATGTTCTCCGAAACACAGAAATCTTTGATTTCGTATTGTTTCGTGAGGTTATTATACCATAAATATGCATATTTTGCAATATGATAACGAAAAATTGTTAATATTTTAACATCCTCGTAACGACTTTGTTCGGACCGCTCCTTCCCCGGGCACGGACAATGATTGTTCCGCCGCAAAACCGCGCCGGTATACGTCAAAAAGAGCGCATCGTTTTACAGATACGCTCTTATGTGCTTCAGTAAAATTTTTATCCTGTCAAATCAATCCCGTCCGCCGGCTATTCCGCGGCTCCCGCGTCAGCGCCGGACGCATCGCCCGAGCCCGTGTCCTCGCCCGAGTCCGTGTCGCCGCCCGAGTCCGTATCCTCGTCCGAACCCGTTTCGCCGCCCGAGTCTGTTTCATCGTCCGAGCCCGCGCCGCCGCCCGAGCCTGTGTCGCCGCCCGAGCCTGTGTCGCCGCCCGAGCCCGTGTCCTCGCCCGAGCCGGACGCTGTGCCCGAGCTTGTTCCGGAGCTTGTGTCGGACGAGCCGCTTGTGTCGGAGGGAGCCGAATTCACCGTGGAGGACGGCGGCGTAACAGTCTGCGGAACCGGAGAGCTTTCGCTGTCATCGTCATCATCATCGGAGGATGAGCCATACGCCGTTCCCGATGAATGTGTGCCGTTGCACAAGGACTTTGGCTGGGTTCCGTCAACGAAATATGAATCCGCCGCGGGACAGCTGCTTGACGCAAGCATACCCGAACGTGTGCATACCGTTGCCTCAACTATGTTTGTCGGACGCTCCAGTTCTTTTATCGCCAATCCGCTGTGAACGCGGTCCATTATCAGATTCCACGCCTCCACACACGGATTTCCCGATACGCCTGCCGCCGAAAGCGACGACGGATTATCGAAGCCGTACCAAACCGCGCCGACATAATACGGTGTAAATCCTACGAACCACTTATCCACATCGTCGTCCGTGGTACCGGTTTTTCCGTAGGTAGGCATACCGCTGTCCAGCTTTGCCGATTTACCGGTTCCGTAGCTGTCGTTCACGACAGCGCTGAGCAAATCCGACATGATATATGCCGCAGCCGCGCTTATTGACTGGGTTGACTCGGCTGTGTTTTCGAGAATCACCTGCCCTGTCGAGTCGACCACGCGCGTGTACGTATACGGCTTTATATATTTGCCGCCGTTTACAAACACGCAGTATGCCGCGGCCATTTCCTCCGGAGAAACGCCGTTCGTAAGACCGCCCAGCGATAACGACGAATAGTTTTTGTCATCCTCGGAAAGGTCTTCGATATGAAATTTATTCTGCAAATATCCGTATGAGGTGGACAATCCGACCATATCAAGCACCTTGACAGCCGGAATGTTCGCCGAGCGTCCGATCGCCTCGCGGACCGTCATGTCCCCGTAAAAATCGTTATACGAGTTTTTGGGCTTCCAGTTGTCGCTGCCTATCGTTATCTCCTCATCGGTCACATTCGTCACCTCGGTGATTTTTCCCAAATCCACCGCCGGACCGTAAACCGAAAGCGGCTTTATTGACGAACCCGGCTGCCGCCTCGCCTGCGTTGCACGGTTAAACCCGCGCACGTCCGTTTTGGGACCGAGCCCGCCGATAAGACCCTTTACCTGACCCGTGTACGGGTCTATTATCACCATCGCCGACTGGGCATCCATACCCGTATACGGGAACCCTTCGGCATTATAGTACACGCTTTCCACCGTTTGCTGAATGTTGACATCAACCGTGGAATAAATCTTTAATCCGCCGTTATATACCTGCTGCTCGGCAAATTCCGCGCTGTAGCCGCGGCGTCTCTGCAAATCCGAAATAACGTCGGTTATCACCTGGTCCACGAAGTACGAGGAAATATGCATACCGTTTTCTATATAGCTGTTGTTGACTATCAAATCGCTTGCCGACGCCTCAGCGTATTCCGCGTCGTCAATATAGCCCAGCTCGTTCATCTTGGCGAGCACCGTATTGCGCTTTTCGATATTTTTATCGGGATGCGTATACGGGTCGAACTGCGAGGGGAACTGAGTGATGCCCGCTATCGACGCCGCCTCCGGCAGCGTCAGCTCGGATGCGTGCTTGGCGAAATAAACGTTCGACGCCGCCTCTACGCCGTTGCAGCCGTTGGCAAAACATACAATATTAAGATAAAGCGTCAGTATTTCGTCCTTTGACAGCTCTTGCTCCAGCGCCACAGCGCGCATCATTTCCTTGATTTTTCGAGTAGGCGTGGCCTCTGTTTCATTTGTGATATTCTTTATTACCTGCTGCGTTATGGTTGAACCTCCGTAGCTCGCGCTGCCTATGCCGAGCTTGGACAGAATATATCCCGCCGTAGCCCCCGCCGTGCGCTTTAAATCCACGCCATGATGCTTATAAAAGCGCTCATCCTCGATGGAAACCATAGCATCCTTCATAACCTGCGGGATTTGATCGGAATTAAGCCATATCCTGTTTTCCGCGGATTGTATCTGCTCCAGCTCCTGCTCCGTTCCGTAGACATCCGTGTAATAAATGAACGACGTTGAATCGAGAGCGAGATTTTGTATATTCATATCCTTTATCTCGCGCGATACAGCCGCGTACATACCCACGCACACGCTTGAAACGACTACTATAAGCACAGCCGCCGCGACAAGGATAAACGTGCGGAGCCTGCGTCTGAATTTTCTCTGTTTTTCGGTAAGCTGCTTTTTTTTGCGGCGCTTCTTCGCGGGCTTTTTCCGCTGCGCGCTCACCTCTGTTCCCGGGCGGCTGCTCGTGCGCCGCGTTCCGCCCGACGAGCCGGATCTGTTTCCCTGCCGCTCCGTTCCGCGCTGTCTGTTTCGGCGGGACAACGGCTCCTCCTCGCCGTCCGAACCGGCAAAACGCCCCGATGATGAGGACCCGTTCGCACCGCTGTACGGCGACTGTCCCGACGTCATCATATCATACGCGTCCCAGTCAAATTCGCCGTCGTAGCCGCCGTTATTCTTTTTATCCGACATATTTCACAGCACCTCCTCGCATTCAGGCTGAATAGCTCAATACATTGTTACTGTAATTATACAATAAATACACGGATTTTGCAATAGTTAAATTTCAGCCTGCTCCCGGGCGGTTTTGTGTGTTTAAGTATAAATTCCATCCTTTCCGGAAATAATCAAAAAAGAAAAAAACGACATAGGAGGTAAAATAATGAATAATATAAAAAATATGAGATACGTCCTGATTTTCGCATATATACTGACCGCAGCGCTGTTTTTCGCCGCGGGCTGCGCCGTCGGGCTCTCAAGCGGACGAAAAATATCACGCGGTCTGCTCGAGGAATACTCATCCGCCGAGCCTACCGCCGCAATAAACGCGTCCGCCGGCGCTCAGACGGAGGAAACGGAATACGCGGTTGTTTTAAATAACGGTATCCTCGCCGTATACGAGATGAAAAACGATACGAAGGTCAAAATTACGGAGCATAAAATAAGTGAAGCCGTATATCCGAAGGATGATATAGACGAGCTGAAAAAAGGAATGGTATTCAGCGACAAAAACGCAGCTATGGCGATGTTTGAAAACTTTGCTTCTTAAAAGCTGCGTTCAAATATGAACATTTTGTTAAAAGTGCAATTAACGCCAAATTAAAGTTAAATGACGTAAACAGAAGAAAAATAAAGGAATCGGAAGAAAAACATGTAAAATCATATCATAATCGGTTTTGATATAAGCAAAAAAAAAGTTTATATTATACCTTGTTAGCACTCGAGGCAATTGAGTGCTAACAAAACCGAACGAACAGAAGCGCTATCAAAACAATGTTTATGATGCGACTAATAAAGAGGAGGTAATATAAATGACTATCAAACCATTGGGCGACAGAGTGGTAATCAAAATGCTCGAGGCGGAAGAAACGACCAAAAGCGGGATTATCCTGACGTCGAAAGCGCAGGAGAAGCCGCAGATAGCGGAGGTTATCGCGGTAGGTCCCGGAGGCATGGTTGACGGCAAGGAAATCGTTATGGAGGTCAATACCGGAGACAAGGTGCTCATGTCGCAGTACGCGGGCACACAGGTAAAGGTTGACGGCGAGGAATATACGATTTTAAGACAGAGCGACATTCTGGCAAAGGTTGAATAATCGGAGGTAAAAATAATGAGTAAGCAAATCAAATACGGACAGGACGCGAGACACGCGCTCGAGGCGGGAATTAACCAGCTCGCCGACACTGTAAAAATAACACTGGGACCCAAGGGCAGAAACGTGGTTCTCGACAAGAAATTCGGCGCGCCGC
The DNA here is from genome assembly GCA_947626135.1 of uncultured Clostridia bacterium. Classification (GTDB taxonomy): domain Bacteria; phylum Bacillota; class Clostridia; order UBA1381; family UBA1381; genus 12844. The sequence continues at coordinate 1,638 of CANQQZ010000001.1, read as the reverse complement.
TTATCACCAACGACGGCGTTACGATAGCCAAGGAAATAGAGCTTCAGGATCCGTTTGAAAACATGGGTGCGCAGCTTGTAAAAGAGGTTGCCACAAAGACAAACGACGTAGCCGGCGACGGAACCACAACAGCAACGCTTTTGGCACAGGCGCTCGTCCGCGAGGGCTTGAAAAACGTTGCGGCAGGCGCAAATCCTATGGTCGTGAGAAAGGGTATTCAAAAGGCTGTCGATACGGCTGTAGAAAAGCTTGTAGCGTCGGCGCGCAAGGTCCAGGGCAAGGATGACATCGCACGCGTAGCGGCGGTCTCGGCTTCAAACGACGAGGTCGGCACGCTCATTGCGGAAGCGATGGAAAAGGTAACGGCGGACGGCGTAATCACTGTCGAGGAATCAAAAACAGCCGAAACATATTCGGAAATAGTAGAGGGTATGCAGTTTGACCGCGGATATATTACTCCGTACATGGTTACCGACACGGATAAAATGGAGGCTGTCATAGACGACGCTCTTATACTTATAACCGACAAGAAAATTTCTAACATACAGGAAATTCTCCCGCTTTTGGAGCAGGTTGTTCAATCCGGCAAAAAAATGGTTATCATCGCCGAGGATGTAGAGGGCGAGGCTTTGTCAACATTAATCGTGAACAAGCTGCGCGGAACATTCGTATGCGTTCCCGTCAAGGCTCCCGGATTCGGAGACAGACGCAAGGAAATGCTTCAGGATATAGCTATACTTACCGGAGGTCAGGTCATCAGCGAGGAGCTCGGTCTTGAGCTCAAGGACACACAGCTCGACCAGCTCGGACGTGCAAGACAGGTTAAAATCTCAAAGGAGAATACCGTTATTGTTGACGGATTGGGCAGCAAAGAGGCTATCGCGGACAGGGTCAACGTTATAAGAAACTCTATCGAGTCCACCACATCGGAATTTGATAAGGAAAAGCTTCAGGAGAGACTCGCCAAGCTCGCCGGCGGTGTCGCCGTTATAAAGGTCGGCGCTGCGACCGAAACCGAAATGAAGGAAATGAAGCTTCGCATCGAGGACGCGTTGGCGGCTACAAAGGCTGCCGTTGAGGAAGGGATCATCGCCGGAGGCGGCACAAGCTATATTGACATTCTTCCCGCTGTCGCAGCTCTGCTCGATGAAACGGACGGCGATGAAAAGACCGGCGTTAACATTGTATTAAAGGCGCTCGAGGAGCCGACATGGCAGATTGCAAAAAATGCCGGACTTGAAGGCTCGGTCATTGTAGACAAGGTTAAGGCATGTGAGGTCGGCAAGGGCTACAACGCGCTGACAGGCGAATATGTCGATATGATCGACTCGGGTATTGTCGATCCCGTCAAGGTTACGCGTTCGGCACTGCAAAACGCGGCTTCCGTAGCGGCGATGGTACTCACGACGGAAAGCCTTGTAACGGATATTCCCGAACCCGCTCCGGCTGCTCCGGCAATGGATCCCGGCATGGGCGGAATGTATTGATAAAATACAGCTAAGGGTGACACAGGCTGACAAAACAGCGTTTGAAGAAGCGTATCATTTATATGATACGCTTCTTTTTGTCTAACGAAAACCCCCGGATAGTCCGGGGGGTCGGTAAAGCTTCAAGCTATAAGTCTTGGAAATAAAACTC